>NZ_JAUSTB010000001.1:0-669850 GCF_030812615.1 Pseudarthrobacter niigatensis
GTGGTCCGTCCTGCGGTGGCGCCGATGATGAAGCCGCGGGTCATTTGGTCGCCGGCGGCCCAGAAGGCGTCGCCGGTGCGTTGGAAGCCGAACATGGAGTAGAACACGTAGACCGGGACCAGGGGGACGCCGTGGGTGGCGTAGGAGGTTCCGGCGGCGGTGAAGGCTGCTACGGCGCCGGCTTCGTTGATGCCGGGGTGGATCAGCTGCCCGGCGGGGGATTCCTTGTAGGCCAGGACCAGGTCCCGGTCCACCGACAGGTAGTTCTGCCCCTTGGGGTTGTAGATCTTCGCGGTGGGGAAGAACGCATCCATGCCAAACGTGCGGGCTTCGTCCGGGATGATCGGGGCGATGTGCTTGCCGAAGTTCTTATCCCGCATCAGGTCTTTCAGGAGCCTGACGAACGCCATGGTGGTCGCGGCCATCTGCTTGCCCGAGCCACGCTTGGCCACCTCGTAGGACTTGGCCTCCGGCAGCACGATCTCGGCGTGGGTGTCGCGGCGCTCCGGGACGGATCCGCCCAGGGCCGCCCGGCGCTCCATCATGTACTTGATTTCCGGGGCGTCGTTACCGGGGTGGTAGTACGGCGGCCGGTAGGAATCCTTCTCCAGCTGCTCGTCGGTGACCGGGATCCGCAGGTGGTCGCGGAACTTCTTCAGGTCATCGAGGGTGAGCTTCTTCATTTGGTGGGTCGCGTTGCGGCCCTCGAAGTGCGGGCCGAGGCCGTAGCCCTTGACGGTGTGGGCGAGGATGACGGTGGGTTTGCCCTTGAATTCGGTGGCGGCTTTGTAGGCGGCGTAGACCTTGCGGTAGTCGTGGCCGCCGCGTTTGAGGTTCCAGATCTGGTCGTCGGTGAGGTCCGCGACGAGGTCCTTGGTCTGCGGGGTCTTGCCGAAGAAGTGTTCGCGGACGAACCCGCCTGACTCGGCCTTGTAGGTCTGGTAGTCCCCGTCGACGGTTTCGTTCATGATCTTCACAAGCGACCCGTCGGTGTCGCGGGTGAGCAGGTCATCCCATTCCCGGCCCCAGACGACCTTGATCACGTTCCAGCCCGCGCCGCGGAAGAACGCTTCGAGTTCCTGCATGATCTTGCCGTTGCCGCGGACCGGGCCGTCCAGGCGCTGGAGGTTGCAGTTGATCACGAAGTTCAGGTTGTCCAGGTTCTCGTTCGCTGCGAGCTGGAGCAGGCCCCGGGACTCGGGCTCGTCCATTTCACCGTCGCCCAGGAACGCCCAGACCTGCTGGTCCGAGGTGTCCTTCAGGCCCCGGTTGTGCAGGTAGCGGTTGTTCTGCGCCTGGTAGATCGCGTTCATCGGCCCGATGCCCATGGACACGGTGGGGAATTCCCAGAACTGCGGCATCAGGCGCGGGTGCGGGTAGGAGGAGAGGGCGTGGCCCTCGCGGGACTTTTCCTGCCGGAACCCGTCCAGGTCCTCCTCGGAGAGGCGGCCTTCCATGAACGCCCGGGCGTACATGCCGGGGGAAGCGTGGCCCTGGAAGAAGACCTGGTCCCCGCCGCCGGGGTGGTCCTTGCCGCGGAAGAAGTGGTTGAACCCGACCTCGTACAGGGTCGCGGCCCCGGCATAGGTGGAGATGTGCCCGCCGACCCCGATATCGGGCCGCTGCGCCCGGTGCACCATGACCGCGGCGTTCCACCGCATATACGCCCGGTAGCGGCGCTCGAACTCCTCGTTGCCCGGGAACGCCGCTTCCTGGTCCACCGGGATGGTGTTCACGTAATCGGTGGTGGTCACCATCGGCACCCCCACGCTCTGCGCGCCCGCGCGCTGCAGCAGGCTCCGCATGATGTATTGGGCACGCTCGGTACCCTGTTCCCTGATCAACGCGTCCAGGGACTCAACCCACTCGGCAGTCTCTTCCGGATCACGATCAGGCAGCTGGTTAGTCAACCCGCTGAGGATATGGGAGGTATCTTCTCCTGCAGCCACGTCCAACCTCTCTTTGCGCGCATGAATCGGCGCACTCAGGCCAGGCAGGATGACTGCCCGGCGTACATACGCCGTGTGCGACGTATCGGTTACAACAGCCCGGGCATGTGTGCCGGGCAGCTTCCTAGCGCTCCTATGTCTGCACGGAGTCACAAGGTAGT
Organism: Pseudarthrobacter niigatensis; assembly: GCF_030812615.1. Taxonomy (NCBI): domain Bacteria; kingdom Bacillati; phylum Actinomycetota; class Actinomycetes; order Micrococcales; family Micrococcaceae; genus Pseudarthrobacter; species Pseudarthrobacter niigatensis. The sequence continues at coordinate 2,111 of NZ_JAUSTB010000001.1, forward strand.
CGTCCCGCAGGCATAGTTGTCACCAGCCACTCTAGCCCTGACCGGAACACGATGCGTAGCCGCGGCCCGGTGCTGCAGTTGTATTTCGTTCGTCATACTGGTTGTGTGACGAAAAGCCCCTGCGACGGGGATGCCGCGGCCGGATGTGACGCAGAATATGCGCAGTCCAGGGGGCGGCAGCTTGAAGCGCAGGCACAAAGGGTGTTGGCTTGGGAGTAATGGAAATCACTATGCGCACCGCATATATGAGGTATTGGAGGAACACGTGAGCGAGGCCGACGCCGCCACTTCGGTAAATGTGGCGGAAAAATTGGGTTTCAAGAACGGGGATCTGATTCAGGAGTTCGGTTACGACGACGACGTCGATTTCGACTTGCGTGACGATATTGAGGACCTCACCGGTTCCGAAATGCTCGACGAGGACGACCATGAGGTGGCGGACGCCGTCATCCTCTGGTGGCGTGACGGCGACGGGGACCTGGTGGACAGCCTGATGGATTCCCTCACAACGCTCAGCGAAAACGGCGTTGTCTGGGTCCTCACTCCCAAGTCCGGCCGGGACGGCTACGTTTCGCCTGCGGAAATCCAGGAAGCTGCCCCCACCGCCGGCCTGCACGTCACCACCTCCGCCGGAGTCTCAAAGGACTGGAGCGCTGTCCGCCTGGTCAGCAGGAAGAACAAGTGACGGCAGCGGTCCAGCCCGTCGCCGCAGCCATACCCTCGCTGGGCGCCGAAGCTCCCGATTTCGAGCTGGCCAACCAATACGGTGAGCCGGTGAAACTGTCCTCCTTCCGGGGCCGGAACGTTGCTGTGGTCTTCTACCCCTTTGCCTTCTCCGGTATCTGCACCGGCGAGCTATGCGAAATTCGGGACAACCTGGGCATGTTCGAGGATTCGGACACTGTTGTCCTGGGCGTGTCCGTGGACAGCAAGTTCAGCCTCCGCGCCTACGCGGCGCAGGAGGGTTACAGCTTCGATCTCCTGGCCGATTTCTGGCCGCATGGGGCTGTCGCCAGCGCGTACGGTGTGTTCGACGCCGGCAGCGGCATGGCAAAGAGGGCCACGTTCATCATCGACGGCGACGGCAGGATCCGCTACAGCGTGGTGAACCCCCGCGGACAGGCCCGGGACTTCAGCGAATACCGCTCCGCCCTCGCGGACCTTAAGCGGGACTAGGAAGCCATGGCCGGGCAGCGGCGGGGGACAGGCCTTACCGGGTTCGCCAGCATGCCGCCGGTGGCCCCTGCCCCGCCGTCGGGAAATGACCTCGATGTCCTGGCCCGCATCCGCGACCTCCTCGCGGGCGCCCCCTTCGCCCTGCTGACGGGTGCCGGACTGAGCACCGATTCCGGCATACCGGATTACCGCGGCCCGGATTCGCCACCGCGTTCGCCCATGACCTACCAGGAGTTCGTCCGGGACGCAGCCAACCGGCAACGGTACTGGGCCCGGAACCACATCGGCTGGTCCCACATGCGGCACGCGGACCCGAACCAAGGGCACTACTCCGCCGCTGAGCTGGAACGGCGCGGCTACCTCACCGGCCTCATCACCCAGAACGTCGACCGGCTGCACCAGGACGCCGGCAGTTCCAACGTCGTGGACCTCCACGGCAGGTATGACCAGGTGGTCTGCCTGGACTGCGGGCGCACTTACTCCCGGCGCTTGCTGGCTGGTGTTTTCGAGGAACTGAACCCCGGCTTCCTGGAACGGGCAGCGGCGGGCGGCCTGGTGGAAATGGCACCGGACGCTGACGCCACCGTAGAGGACCAGGCCCTGATCAAAAGCTTTGTGGTGGCAGTCTGTCCTGCCTGCGGTGGCACCCTGAAGCCGGACTTCGTCTACTTTGGGGAAAACGTGCCCAAGGACCGGGTGGAGCGCTCCTACGCAATGGTGGACGAGGCCGCAGCCTTGCTGGTGGCCGGCTCGTCGCTGACAGTCATGAGCGGCCTGCGGTTCGTCAGGCACGCTGCCAAGGAATCCAAGCCCGTGGTCATCATCAACCGGGGCGCCACCCGCGGCGATGACAAGGCAACCATCAAGCTTGAAGCCGGGGTCAGCCAGGCGCTGGATTACCTCGCCGCGGAACTACCGCCACTGTAGGCCGTCCCTTTCTTCCACGGATTCGCGTTTCCGGTCCCCGGTCGGGTAGAGTCTATGTTCGTTGGTTACGGCGGAACGGTCGGAAACAGCGCAATTCGGGTCTTTAGCTCAGCTGGTAGAGCGCCACGTTTACACCGTGGATGTCATCGGTTCGATCCCGGTAGGACCCACCAGGGAAACCCCGTTGCCCCGCCTGATGGCGGAGGCGGCGGGGTTTTTTGTTGATCCCTCCTGCCGGGCGTGATTGTCAGTGCCTTGCCGTAGCTTGCAGGCATGGAACACGTCATAGTGCATACGGACAGCGAAGGGATGCCCACTGCGGTGCTGAGCCGGGGGAGGGAATGGGCAGTCGGCGCCGAGCCGACGAGGTGGTTCGAGCGGATCAACTGGTGGGAAACCACCCGAAGGATGCCAAAAGGCGCCGGCGGCGTCGACGTCGAAGTCCTGCAGGTCCAGGTGAGGCTGGGGCACAATGACAGGTCGGCACTTACCACCATGTATCTCCAGCGGGACGGGCTGGGCGGCGGTTGGAGATTAAGGGAGCCGGTGGCGGGGGCAGCCTAGGAGGCGGGCTACGTCCCCCGGGCATTGGAAAACCCTCCACCGCGACTATTGGGGGATGCCGCGGTGGAGGGCCTGCGATGAATATACCGTGAACTTCCGGAAACAAAAAGTCACGCCTCGTCATATTTCCGGAGGTCCCCGGCTGCCGGGCCGTGCTTACTGCCGGACGGGGATAAATACCCGTGGCTGTTCGGTCCAGGTATCGGCCATCTGGGACATCGTGCGCCGCATGATCCGGTCCGACGCATCACGTGCTGATGCGGCGTCACCCCGGGCGATCGCCTCCGCCACATCCTCATGCCATTGCAAGGCAGCCTGGTGCGGGTGGTCGGGCATCAGGCCGTGCACCGTACGGCCTGTCAGGGTTTCTGCCACCTGGCCCATGAGGTTGGCGAACATCTCGTTACCGGAGCCCGAGAGCAGCAGTGAATGGAAGCGGATGTCCAGCTCCAGAAACCGCGCCACCTCGCCGTTGTTGCCGGCTTCGCGCATGGCACGGGCAACGTCCACGAGTTCCATCCGCAGGGCCGCCGGAGCATTCTGCGCTGCCAACTCGGCAGCGGCAGGCTCCACGGCCGCGCGCAGCTCAGCCAGTGAGCGCAGCTGGGCGCCGCGTGCATCGCTGGCCAGGCGCCACCGGATGACCTGCGGATCGAAGGGATTCCAGTGGCTGGCCGGCATCACCCGGATCCCCACCCGCTTGGTGGTCTCCACCAGGCCCAGGGACTGCAGGACCCGCACCGCTTCCCGGATCACGGACCGGGACACCTTCAGTTCATCCTCCAGCTGCTCCGCGAGCATGACATGGCCTGCGGGGAGTTTCCCCGTGACGATCCGGGTGCCCAGGTTCTCGATGGCACGGTGGTGGAGGCTGCTGGTCATGCTGTAAGCCTAGTTGTTGGCAACCATGTGGCCGGCAGCGTACCGGACGGGCGCCGACATAATCGGTCCCAGTTCGCGGCCGCCACTTTCGCGCCACTCCGAGAATATATATGCTTTATTCCGACCCCCTGATCTGCCCCGGTGACTTCCGCCTGCGGAAGCCGGCAGCCGAGGCGAACAATGAATTGGAGTTATTGATGTCTGCACACATCGGTGTCACCGGCCTCGCCGTCATGGGCGCCAACCTCGCACGCAACCTGGCACGCAACGGATTCACCGTTGCCCTGCACAACAGGTCCGTGGAGAAGACGGATGCGCTGCTGGAAAAACACGGCTCGGAAGGTGACTTCATCCGGACCGAAACCCTGCAGGAACTGGTCGATTCCCTGGAGAAGCCGCGCCGGGTACTCATCATGGTCAAGGCCGGCAAGCCGGTCGATTCGGTAATCGAGCAGCTGGAGCCGCTGCTGGAGCCGGGCGACATCATCATTGACGCCGGCAACTCCCACTACGAGGACACCCGCCGCCGGGAAGCGGCCCTGGCCAAGAAGGACCTGCACTTCGTGGGCGTCGGCGTGTCCGGCGGCGAGGAGGGTGCCCTGAACGGCCCCTCCATCATGCCCGGCGGTTCCAAGGAGTCCTACAAGGCCCTGGGCCCGCTGCTGGAAAAAATCTCCGCAAAGGTCGACGGCGAGCCCTGCTGTGCCTGGATCGGCACCGACGGTGCGGGCCACTTCGTCAAGATGGTCCACAACGGCATCGAATACGCCGACATGCAGGTCATCGGCGAGGCCTTCGACCTGCTCCGCTCCGGTGCAGGCATCGAGCCGGCCGAGCAGGCAAAGATCTTCTCCGAGTGGAACAAGGGTGATCTTTCGTCGTTCCTGATCGAGATCTCCGCCGAGGTCCTGGGCCACGTTGACGCCAAGACCGGCAAGCCGTTCGTCGACGTCGTCGTTGACGCTGCCGGCCAGAAGGGCACTGGCCGCTGGACGGTCATCTCTGCCCTGGAACTGGGTTCACCGGTCTCGGGCATCGCCGAGTCCGTTTTTGCCCGCGCACTCTCCTCCCAGGCCGCACAGCGCAAGCTGGGCCAGGAACTGCTGGCCGGCAACGAAGCCACCGTGGAGGTCCCCGAGACGTTTGTCGAGGACGTCCGCCAGGCGCTCTACGCCTCCAAGCTGGTCTCCTATGCCCAGGGACTGGACATGCTCACCTCCGCAGCCAAGGAATACGGCTGGGACCTGAAGCTTGACGAAATCGCGTCCCTGTGGCGGGCAGGCTGCATCATCCGCGCCGAGCTCCTCAAGGACATCACCAAGGCCTACGCCGCCGACGAAAAGCCGGCCAACCTGCTTTTCGCCCCGGCGTTCACCAAGGCCATCGCAGACGCCCTGCCCGCCTGGCGCCGCGTTGTTGCCACCGCCGTACAGCTCGGCATCCCGGTACCGGTGTTCTCGTCCTCGCTGGCGTACTACGACGGACTGCGCCGCAAGCGCGTGGCCGCCGCCCTGATCCAGGGCCAGCGCGACCTGTTCGGCGCCCACACGTACGGCCGCGTCGACACCGAAGGGACGTTCCACACCCTCTGGGGCGAGGACAAGTCCGAGGTTGCAGCGGTGGACACGCACTAGTCAGCACCATTTCCAGCCTGGCGGCCGGCGCGACCAGATACTCTGGGGGCGCCGGCCGCTGGTGTTTCCGGCCGGACCGTCCGTCGATCCGCGCTGCCTGCCCGTCCCGTCGCCCCGTCCCAAGGAGTCCCACCCATGAGCCAGCCCGTCGTTTTTGTCACCGGCGCGTCCACGGGAATCGGCTTTGAAGCCGCAAGGAAGCTCGCTGCCCACGGTTTCACGGTCTATGCCGGCGCCCGCCGGGTGGAGAAAATGGAGCCGCTCAGGGCTGACGGCGTCCGGATCCTGCCGCTGGACGTGACAGACGAGGAGTCAATGGGTGCGGCCGTGGGGGAAGTTCTCGCAGCCCACGGCAGGATCGACATCCTGGTCAACAACGCCGGGTACGGGTCCTACGGGTCGCTGGAGGAAGTGGAGTTGGCTGAAGGCCGGCGGCAGTTCGAGGTCAACCTTTTCGGGCTGGCCCGGATGACGCAGCTCGTGCTGCCGGCCATGCGTGCCGCCGGGAGGGGCCGGATCATCAATATTTCATCGATCGGCGGAAAGATGTACGAGCCGCTGGGTGCCTGGTACCACGCCACGAAGTTCGCTGTGGAGGGCCTTAGCGATTCGCTCCGGGTGGAGCTCAAGCCACACGGAATCGACGTATCCATTATCGAACCGGGCGGTACCCAGTCCGAATGGGGCACCATCTCCGCCGAAGGCCTGCTGGCCAATTCGGGCTCGGGACCATATGCAGCGCAGGCCAAGGTCGTGGCAGCCGCGCTGGCCTCCACCGACGGTTCGGCAATGTCCTCGCATCCGGAAGTTATCGCGGAGGCGATTGTCCATGCAGCCACGTCGCCGCGGCCCAGGACCCGGTATCCGGTGGGCAAGGGCGCGCGGGCCATCCTGCTGCTGCGCCGGCTGCTCCGGGACCGTGCCTTCGATACCGTTCTGTGGGCCATCTACAGGCGTTTCCCCGGTTAGCAACGCACCAGGCCCCGCCCGAATTGCGTCCGCTAGATCCGGTACTCGATGTCGTATTCGGCCGGGTCAACGGCGGGCTTGGTTTCCCGCTGCGCATCCCGGTGCCGCCATTTGGCGGGAACTCCGGTGATGATCGACTCCGGCGGCGCGTCCTTGACCACCACCGCGTTGGCGCCCACGGCGCTGTCCCGTCCAATGGTGATTGGCCCCAGGATCTTGGCACCGGCGCCGATGGTCACGCGGTCGCCGATGGTGGGATGCCGCTTGATCCGGGCCAGGGAACGTCCGCCCAGGGTCACACCGTGGTAGATCATCACGTCCTCGCCGATCTCTGCCGTCTCGCCGATCACCACACCCATGCCATGGTCAATGAAGAAGCGGCGGCCGATCGTGGCACCCGGATGGATCTCGATACCGGTCCAGGACCGGCCCAGCTGGGACAGCAGGCGCGCCGGGAAGCGAAGCGACGGGTTCTGCCACATGCGGTGCGTCAGCCGGTGGATCCAGATGGCATGGAGGCCGGAATAGGCGAAAAAGTTCTCAAAAGAACCTCGAGCCGCCGGGTCGTGGGACCGGGCGGCGTCGAGGTCTTCCTTCAGTCTTGCGAAAAAGCCCACAAAGTTCTTTCTACAGGAAACGGGCGGACAGCGGACTGATCAGCCGCGGATGTCGTCATAGAGCACGGTGGAGATGTAACGCTCACCGAAGTCGCACACTACGGCAACAATCAGCTTGCCTGCGTTTTCCGGCCGCTTGGCCAGCTCCAGGGCGGCCCAGACAATCGCGCCCGAGGAGATGCCGCCGAGGATGCCTTCCTTGATGCCCAATTCGCGGGCTACCCGGACCGAATCCTCAAGGGTGGCGTCGATGACCTCGTCGTAGATGTTGGTGTCGAGCAGTTCGGGGATGAAGTTGGCGCCCAGGCCCTGGATCTTGTGCGGGCCGGGAGCGCCGCCGTTCAGGATGGGGGAGTCCTTGGGTTCCACAGCCACGATCTGGACGCCGGGCTTGCGCTCCTTCAGGACCTGTCCGACGCCGGTGATGGTTCCACCGGTGCCGATGCCCGCCACGAAGATGTCTACCGCGCCGTCAGTGTCGGCCCAGACTTCCTCGGCGGTGGTCCTGCGGTGCACCTCGGGGTTGGCCTCGTTGGCGAACTGCTGTGCCCAGATGGAGTTCTCGGTGTTGGCCACGATTTCCTGGGCCTTTTCCACGGCGCCGCGCATGCCCTCTGAACCGGGGGTCAGCACAATTTCGGCGCCGAATGCGCGCAGCATGACCCGGCGCTCCGTGGACATGGTCTCCGGCATGGTGAGGATGACCTTGTACCCGCGGGCAGCACCCACCATGGCCAGGGCGATGCCCGTGTTGCCGGAAGTGCCTTCGACGATGGTGCCGCCGGGCTTCAGGGCACCGGACTTTTCCGCGGCGTCGATGATGGCCACACCGATGCGGTCCTTGACGCTGTTGGCGGGGTTGTAGAACTCCAGCTTCACGGCAACGGTGGCGTCCAGTCCCTCGCTGAGCCGGTTCAACCGAACCAGCGGGGTCCCGCCGACCAGCTGCGTTACATCGTCATAGATCCGTGCCATGTACATACGCCTATCTCTAAGGGGTGGATACTGAGGTCAGCCTAACGAGGCCGCGTAACGGTGGGCTAAGCGTTAAGCCATGCAGAGTAATATTTCCGGGCCTTGGCCAGCTTAGGGTTGATGATCACCTGGCAGTACCCCTGCTCCGGGTGCTTGGCGTAGTAATTCTGGTGGAATTCCTCCGCCACATGGAACCGCGGGAGCCGGCTGACCTCGGTGACGATGGGGTGCGCCCATAATGCCTGGTTGCGGTCGATCGCCTCTTCGAAGAGGATCTTCTCCTCTGTGGTCTCGTAGAACATCGAGGAGCGGTACTGGGTGCCGACGTCGTATCCCTGGCGGTTCAGCGTGGTGGGATCATGCAGGGCGAAGAACATGTCCAGGACCACCTCCGCGGGGATGATGTCCTCATCGAAGGTCACGGCCACAACTTCGGCGTGGCCGGTGGTTCCACTGCAGACCGAGTAGTAATCCGGCTGCGGATCGTGGCCGCCGGTGTAGCCGGACACCACTGAGGTGACGCCCTTGGTCCTCTGGTAGACGGCGTCCAGGCACCAGAAGCACCCTCCGCCCAAAACAAAAGTTTTCATGACCTCTTCAATGGTTGACGGTGCCGGAAGATTCCCCGGCACCCCGGCCCAGTGCCGCAAACTGCGGCGGCGCGGGGCCAATGGGGTAAAACTAAGACTATGGAACCTGTGGACACCGACGTTAGCGGCCAGGCAGATCACGACGGCGACGCCTCTTCCGGCACGCCGGCCGCGGCCGGTTCCGCGGACGCCCCCACATTGGCCGAACTGCTGCTTGCGGTTGAGGAGCTGTGGCCTGAATCCCTGGCGGAGAACTGGGACGAGGTGGGGCTCGTGGCGGGCCATCCCTCGGCACCGGTCACGAAGGTGATGTTCGCGGTCGATCCCACCCTGGAAGTCATTGAGGAAGCGGTTGAGTGGGGAGCGGAGCTGCTCATCACCCACCACCCGCTGCTGCTGAAGGGCGTCACGTCCGTGGCAGCCACGTCGGCAAAGGGCAGGGCGGTCCACCGGCTTATCGAGTCGGGGACGGCACTGCTGACCGTGCACACCAACGGCGACTCCGCCGTAGGAGGTGTCTCCGATGTCCTGGCCGACGCCCTGGGACTCCAGGATGTCGCCCCCCTGACCGTGGCGGCCAACGGGCTGCCGGAGGAGGGCATTGGGCGGGTGGGGGACCTTGCGGATGCCATGAGCCTTGGCGACTTTGCCGCACGGGTGTTCGGGATCCTGCCGTCGGTTGCCGGGGGAGTGCGGGTGTCCGGCGACAAGGACGGGCTGGTGCGGCGCATCGCGGTCTGCGGTGGTGCGGGGGATTCGCTGTTCAACGAGGTGCGTGCCAGCAACGCCGACGTCTACGTCACCGCTGACCTCCGCCACCACCCGGCGTCGGAGGCGCGGGAGGCCGCCGCCAACGGACGGCCGTACCTGGTGGACGTGTCGCACTTTGCGAGCGAATGGCTCTGGCTGCCAGCCGCGGCCGCGGCCCTGGGCAACGTCCTGGCCGACCAGGGCCATGACGTGGAGATCCTGGTCAGCACCACCAACAGCGATCCGTGGGACTTCATCCTCACTCCCGGCTAGAGTCTAGGAAGCGCCGGTTCGGTGCCCGGCCAAGGCCGGAAGAATCCAGCGGAGGTAAACGTGGCCAAGGCAGCACCGGCGGAACAGTTGAAGTTGCTCGAACTGCAGGGCCTTGACGCCAGGTTGAAAGGCCTCACCAACCGCCGCCGCACGCTCGAAAACGATCCCCGCATCAAGGACCTCGAGGCCGCCCTGTCCGTCGCCAACGGTGAACTGGGCGCGGCCAAGGTGGCCGTGCACGACGCCGAGGCTGCGCTGAAGCGGGCCGAGGCCGACGTCGAACAGGTTGCCTCCCGGATCCAGCGTGACGAAGCGCGGCTCAACAGCGGCACCGGCCTGTCCAAGGACCTGGTGGCACTGCAAAAGGACATTGCGTCGCTGAACAAGCGGCGCTCCGACCTTGAAGACGTGGAACTGGAAGTCATGGAGCGGCTGGACTCGCTGCGGGAACGGCAGGCGGCCCAGCAGCAGATTGTCGACGACATCCAGGGGTCCTTTGGAACCATCAGGGCCGAGCTCGATGCGGCCCTGGCGGACGTGGAAACAGAAGCGGCAGGGCTTCGTACCCAACGGGGCGTTTTTGCCCAAGGCCTGGACGCAGGCCTGCTGGCAATTTACGAAAAAACGCTCGCGAAGCGCGGGGTGGGCGCCGCGCGGCTCTTCCACGGCACCTCGGAAGCCTCGGGCATGAAGCTCAGCCCGGGCGACCTCGCCGAGATCAAGGCAGCCGCTGCCGACGACATCGTGTTCTGCCCGGACTCCGGCGCCATCCTGGTCCGTTCGGACGAGTGGTCCTGACCGGACTGCAAGGCAACCGGCCGGACGGTCAGCCCGGCAGGATGATGTTCAAGGCGTGCGGTTTGCGTGCGGTGCCGGGCACCAGCTCCGCCTCCCACTTTTCGCGGGCAGCCTTCAGAAGGTCCGACGGCGCCCCGGGGGCCTTTCCACGGCGCACCAGCAGGTGCCGCGCCAGTTCGCCGCGGGTGTGCTTGGCGAAGTGGCTCACCACCTTCCGGACTCCTCCACTTTCGGTGAAGACGTTGACCGTGACGGTCTGCTGCGCCGGCGGAGCCCACGCTGCCGCATAGGTGCTGGACCGGCAGTCCACCAGCAAGTGCCCCTGCGCTGCGGCGCTGAGGGTATCCCCAAGCTGTTCCTTCCAAAACGGAGCCAGCCGCCCGACGTCGGGCAGGGAAGTGCCCATTGACAACCGGTAGGCGGGAACGCTGTCGCCAAAGCGGAGGGCTCCCCACAACGCCGAGATCACCAGGACGGACTCATCGGCCTTGCGGCGCTGCACCGGCGTCAGGCTCCGGTACCCCAGGGCGTCGTACAGGACACCCGAGTAGATGCTGTGGGCAGGGGCCGCCGGCTCGGCGTGCAGCCGGGTATTGCGCTCGACGTCGTCCCGCAGCGATGCCCCTACGCCCAGCAGGGCGAGGGCGTCCTGGTGGGCGCTGACCGTACCAAGCGCCTCGAGGACCTTCGCGCGGTACGGGTTGAGCTCCGGGAAGCCCAGGGCGGTCCAGTCGACGGCGGGACCGCGGAGCGCCGGCGTCTTGCCTTCGGAAGGGGGAAGCAGAATCAGCACCGTCCGATCCTACCGGCGACAAAAGCGGCCGGTGGCGCCGGTAGACTGGGAGCCGGATGGGACAGCCAGACGGCCGCGCGCCACGCAAGTGGCTCGAGGAACGTCCGGGCTCCGCAGGGCAGGGTGGTGGGTAACACCCACTCGGGGTAACCCGCAGGCCAGTGCCACAGAAAACAGACCGCCTGCATTTCCGGCCCCGGCCAGGGAGGGCAGGTAAGGGTGAAACGGTGGTGTAAGAGACCACCAGCTTCCCGGGTGACCGGGAAGGCTAGGTAAACCCCACCCGGAGCAAGGCCAGACAGGACACGTTCGAGGGCTGCCCGCCCGAGTGTCCGGGTAGGCCGCTGGAGGGTGCCGGCAACGGTACTCGTAGATGGATGGCCGTCGCTCCCTCGCCGGCAACGGCAGGGGAGAACAGAACCCGGCGTATCGGCTGTCCCATCCATAAACCGCGTTTGACCACGCGCGATGCGTCGGGGATCCTGAACCGTGCCCGCAATTCCTGAAACCCGTACCGCACCCGCAGCGGGCGTTCCCGGCATCCGTTCACAAGGCCTGGCGCTCGCCGGATTCCTGGCCCTTTCGGCGCTGGCCTGGCTGCTCTCCTCGGTCCCGATCATCCTCAACTCCGGCGGCTGGTACGCAGGCTCCGTGAAAGCGCCGTGGATGCCGCCGTCGTGGATGTTCCGAGGCACGTGGATGCTGCTGTATGCGGGCGTGGCCACCGCGGCGTGGCTGGTCTGGCGCAAAGGCCGCCTTGCCGGCGGCACCCGCTCCTGGTACGTAGCCCAGTTGCTGCTCAACGCCGCCTGGCCCGTGACCTTCTTCGCCCTGTACCCAGCGCTCGGAGCCGTGGCCCTGTGGGCGGCCTTTGCAGTCATCTGTGCCCTGGCCGCAACCCTCGCGTTCCTGATCCTGAGGTTCGGCCCGGTGGACGCCACCGCCGGCTGCCTGGTGCTGCCGTACTTCTCGTGGCTGGTTTACTGCGCCAGCCTGAACCTGTACTCCGCCATCCACAACTGAGGCGCCCGTCACGGTATCCTTCCGGCGCCGTCCCGCCATGTGAGTGATTTCACGCAGCGCGGGCGTGTTCCCTGGACCGCGCCAAATTAGAATGGATCCCGGACGCAGGAGTTCTACCGCCGAAAATTGCGTCCGCAACCGGCGGTTTTTCTTTGCACGCGATCCAGGTGCCTGGGGGCCATCCCTGCAGGTGCCGGTGCCCCTGGACATCATCAGGTGGCCTACATCCGTGTACGAAGACGTACACGGCTGAACCGAGGAAGGTATTTCTGTGAGCCAGACGTCTGATTCTTGTCTTGATACGTGGATGGGCCGGGAGGCCCTCGCCGAGGCCATGATCCCCGTGATCGGCAGGCTGTACCGCGAAAACAACGTGGTGACCAGCATCCACGGCCGGAGCCTGATCAACAAGTCCACCATGAACATCCTCAAGGCGCACCGCTTTGCGCGCCGGATGAGCAAGGACGAACTGCTCCTGGAGGACACGGCGCCCCTGCTGAACACGCTGGCCGGACTCGAGCTCGGTGCCGCCGCGATCGACATCGCCCGGCTGAACCAAAAATTCAAGGAAGAGGGCAACGGCGCCACCCTTGAGGAATTCCTCCGCGCAGAACTCGCCGAGATTGTGGGCAAGCGGGGCGGCGATGACCGCACCAGCACCGACGTCGTCCTCTACGGCTTTGGCCGGATCGGCCGTCTCCTTGCACGCCTCCTCATCGAAAAGGCAGGCGGTGGCCACGGCCTGCGCCTGCGCGCCATCGTGGTGCGGCGCGGCTCCGACAACGACCTCTCCAAGCGCGCCAGCCTGCTGCGCCGCGACTCCGTCCACGGCTCCTTCGAAGGCACCATCCGCGTGGATGAAGCCGCCAACACCATCACGGCCAACGGCGTCCAGATCCAGGTCATCTACTCGAACGACCCCGCCACGATCGACTACACCGCCTACGGGATCAGCAACGCCCTGGTAGTGGACAACACCGGCCGCTGGCGCGACGCCGAGGGCCTGTCCCAGCACCTGCAAAGCAAGGGCGTGGCCCGCGTCCTGCTGACCGCACCGGGCAAGGGTGAACTGAAGAACATCGTCCACGGCATCAACCACAGCGACATCACGGACTCGGACAAGATCGTATCCGCGGCATCCTGCACCACCAATGCCATCACCCCGGTCCTGAAGGCCATCAACGACAAGTTCGGCGTGGTGCACGGCCACGTCGAAACCGTCCACTCCTTCACCAACGACCAGAACCTGATCGACAACTTCCACAAGGGCGACCGCCGCGGCCGTTCGGCAGCGCTGAACATGGTGATCACCGAAACCGGTGCCGCCAAGGCCGTGGCCAAGGCCCTGCCCGAACTCCTGGGCAAGCTCACCGGCAGCTCCATCCGCGTCCCCACCCCGGACGTTTCGCTGGCCATCCTGAACCTCACCCTTGAGAACGGCACCACCAAGGACGAGGTCAACAACTACCTCCGCGAAATGTCGCTGCACTCGGACCTGCGCAAGCAGATCGACTACATCGATTCACCCGAGGTCGTCTCCACCGACTTCGTGGGCTCCCGCCGTGCCGGCATCGTGGACGGCCTGGCCACCGTTTCCACGGACAAGAACCTGGTCCTCTACGTCTGGTACGACAACGAGTTCGGCTACAGCTGCCAGGTGGTCCGCGTCATGGAAGAGATGGCAGGCGTGAACCCGCCGTCCTTCCCCGCCAAGGAAAGCGCTGCCGCCCTGGCAGCCATCGCAGTCTAGTAACGCTCAGGTCTTTCCCGGCTGGTTCACTGGAATCAGCCGGGAAAGCGGACCACACTGGTGGCATGGACAACGAATCGACACTTCAGCACGAAACCACCCTCGAGCACGCACTCGACGTGGCCAAGGCCAACCATAAGGAAGCCTTGCGCCTGCTGGAACGCGCCAGGGACGCCCATAAGACCGGGGACGTCAGCGATGACCGGGTGCGCCAGCTCGAGAGCCTGCTGGCCGTGGCGGAAGAAGACCTTCGGCGCGTCACCAGGGAACAGTAACCCGGGGCAGCCCCGGGCGCTGTGACCCATCACTCTTCCCCAACAGTGTGGATATCAGTGGCCGGGCGCGCCCTTTGTCCTAGGCTCTTGGGGTGCCCGACTTTCCCTTCCCGGCGTCAGCCCCGTGACCATCAGCTGGTCTGCGTACCGCCGCGCGCGGCGCCGTTCGCGGCAGGCCTGGGTGCTCCTCGCCGCCGCCGCCGCAGCCATATTCGTGGCCCTGGTCTGGTTCTTCACCACCGGCCAGTTCGCGGCAGCCGGACCGGCGGCAGATGGCCCCACTGAGGCGCCGGTCTTCGACGCCGCCTGGATGAAACCGGTCCAGGAGCCCAACCCGGTGCCCTCCGGCAGCGCCCTCGCAGCCCTCGACGGCCTGGCCGTGAAAGGCAGGGCGCCCAACACCGGCTACAGCCGTGAGGCCTTCGGCCAGGCTTGGCTTGATGTCGACCGGAACGGCTGCGACACGCGGAACGACATCCTTCGCAGGGACCTTGCCGGCGTTGTGTTCTCCGAGGGGTCCTCCTGCAAAGTGACGGCCGGGCACTTCCGGGAACCCTACACGGGCCAGGACGTGGACTTCCGGCGCGGATCCGAGAGCAGCCGCGCCGTCCAGATCGACCATGTGGTGGCCCTGGGTGACGCCTGGCAAAAGGGAGCCCAGCGGCTCACGGCCAAGGAACGCCAGAGCCTGGCCAATGATCCGCTGAACCTCGTCGCAGCGGACGGCGCCGCCAACCAGCAAAAGAGTGCGGGTGACGCCGCTACCTGGCTTCCAAAGAACACGGCAATCCGCTGCCATTACGTGGCCCGGCAGATCTCCGTGAAAGCCGCCTACGGCTTGTGGGTGACGGCGGCAGAGAAAGACGCCATGCGGCGGGTCCTATCCTCCTGCCCCCAGCAGCCCACCATCGCCGCAGGCTGACCGGACGCCGCCCGGACACGGTCAGTGGCCAAAGGGGTCAGGGTCCACCCCGGGCATCCAGGTGAGCCCCGGCACGCCCCAGCCGTTCTTCTTGGCCTGCTTCATGGCTTTGCGCGAATACCGGTCCATCAGCCGGTTGACGTACAGCTTGCCGTCGAGGTGGTCGTATTCATGCTGGATGACCCTGGCAAACCAGCCCGTGGCCTCGAACCGGACGGGTTCCCCGAATCCGTCGAAGCCTTCCACGCGGGCCCATTCCGCCCGTTTGAGCGGGTACTGTTCGCCCGGGAAGGAAAGGCAGCCCTCTTCCTCCTCGTCGGGGTCGGGAGCAGCGCCGGAGACCTTGGACAGGGTCAGGACGGGATTCACCAGGACGCCGCTTGGGGGAGCGCCGTCGTCGTTCGCGTACTTGTAGACGAAGATCCGTTTGCCGACGCCGATCTGCGGGGCGGCGAGGCCCACTCCGTTGGCTGCGTCGTTGGTTTCAAACATGTCGGCAATCAGGGTGCGCAGTTCGTCGTCGAAAACCTCCACCTCGGCGGCGCGGCGGTGCAGCACAGGCTCGCCCCAGATGGTGATAGGCAGAACAGTCATATCAGTTGTCCTTCGGCTTCTCGGTGTCCCCGGCTGCAATGCATGTACCCGGTGGGGCACGACAAAGGAGGCCGCACCGGATATCCGGTGCGGCCTCCTTTGTTGACGGCTGCATGTGCCGCCCCGTGAGGGTGAGCGACGGGGGTTGAACCCGCGACCTCCTGGACCACAACCAGGCGCTCTGCCAACTGAGCTACGCCCACCATGTGCCTCAAGGGAATTCCGCCGTAGCGGCTCCCTGGAAACGCAACTCAAATAGCTTACCTGCTCGGAAGGGGTGCTTTGTCCACTTTCTGCGATTTGGGGCAAAATTTCACCAAACGTGGCGCAGATTACTCTCCGGAGCTGCTTTCGTCAGCGGCATTGGCGATTCCCCTGGCAATCTTCTGGGCGGTGGCGCTGTCAGGTCCCGGGGCGGGGACGAATACGGCTTCGCGGTAGTACCTGAGCTCATCGATGGAATCTTTGATGTCTCCCAATGCGCGGTGGCCGCCCTTCTTCGCCGGCGACTGGAAGTAGGCCCGGGCGTACCAGCGGCGCGAAAGCTCCTTGATAGTGCTGACGTCGATGACCCGGTAGTGGAGGTGCTCCACTACCGCGGGCATGTCGCGGGACAGGAACACGCGGTCGGTTCCCACCGAGTTCCCGCCCAGGGGTGCTTTGCGCGGGTCCGGGACCCAGGCGGAGATGTACTCCATGACCGCTGCCTCTGCTTCTGCCATCGTCTTGCCGTGCGGCAGTTCCGCCAGCAGCCCGGACCTGGTGTGCATGTCCCGGACGAAGTCGGACATCTGGGCCACGGCAGCATCGTCGGGTTTGATGACGACGTCGACGCCGTCGCCAAGGATGTTGAGCTCCGAGTCCGTGACCAGTGCTGCCACCTCGATCAGGGCGTCGTTTTTGATGTCCAGGCCGGTCATTTCGCAGTCGATCCAGACGATTCGTTCGTTAGATATAGGCACCGGACCAGCCTACCGTTACACCTCCGGGCACCCTGCCGATGCTAGGATTTCGGGTACGCGGCGGGTCGCCCTTCCGCCCTGAATCCTGTTCCGGCGGGCCCGCGCGGCCGCCGGGTGAACCGCGGAAAAACGCATGAAGATTGGACGATCCTGAGATGACGGCGCCTGTGCCCGCAGCGGGGGAGATGGCGGCGGACGGCGTTGCCGGAGCGGGCAGTGCCGAGGTGGACAATCCACGCTCACCCCTGCTTGCCGGCTTCCTGGGCTCCTTGTCCATGATGATCGGCTCGATTGGCGTGGGCTGGCTGGCTCCCGTTTCGGAGCTGCGCCGTATGCCCGTGTTCATCTGGATGCGGACCGAAGCCCCGGGGGTGGCGCTGTCCATTGTCCTGGTGGCCGTGGGGGGCATGCTCCTGGTGCGCGCCTGGCTGCGGCTCGGGCAGAAAGTCCGCGTGTGGGGCGAACAGGCCCGGCGGGCAACCCTGGCCGCGGTGGTGGCGTGGGGACTTCCCATGATGTTCAGCGTGCCGCTGTTCAGCCGTGACGTGTATGCATACATTGGCCAGGGGAGGCTGATGGTGGAAGGCTTCAACCCGTACGAAAACGGCATCTCCGCCCTGTCCAACTACTTCCAGCTGGGAGCCGACAAGCAGTGGACCGAAGCCCCGGTTCCCTACGGCCAGCTGTTCCTCTGGATCGAGCAGTTCGTCGTCTGGGTGACCAACGTCCAGCCGGAGGCCTGCGTCATGCTCTTCCGGCTGGTGGCATTGGCGGGCGTGCTGCTCTGCGTCATCTATGTTCCCCGGCTCGCTGAACTGCACGGCGTGAATCCGCACCGGGCCCTCTGGCTGACGGTGGCCAATCCGCTTTTCCTGACCAACTTCATTGCCAGCGTCCACAACGACTCCCTGATGATCGGGCTGGCCCTGGCGGGCCTGTACTACTCCGCGACCCGGCGCCAGGTCCGCGGCATCGTCCTGGTGACCCTGTCCATCGCGGTGAAGCCCATCACCATTGTCTTCCTGCCGTTCGTTGGACTCCTCTGGGCGGGAAGGAATGCGGGATGGCTGCGGAAAGTGGCATTTTGGGCGCTGACGGCGGGCCTGAGCCTGGCGCTGCTGGCAGCAATGAGCATGGTCAACGGGTTCGGCTTCGGCTGGATCAACGGGCTTTCCGCGCCGGGCAGCATCTCCATCTGGTACGCCCCGGTGGGCCTGATCGGCATGGTGGTTGGGTCGCTGGCCGGCGCCTTCGGTTTTGACGGGTCCGTGCCCGCAGGCTGGGTGTTCGACGCCGGCAAGCTTCTAGCCGTGGCCATCCTTGCCTGGCAGATCCTCAAGGGCGACCATGACCGCCTGATGCGCCGCCTCACGCTCGGCCTGGCTGCCGTGGTGCTGCTGGCCCCCATCATCCAGGCCTGGTACGTGGTGTGGCTGATTCCGCTGTTCGCCGTGACGGGTATTCGTAACGACTGGCAGGTCAAGGCCCTCTACTTCGTGGTGTCGTTCTTCATGATCTACGCTATCTCGGACCAGCTGGACGTCTTTCCCTACCTCCAGACCCAGGACCTGGGCTTCGCCCTCCTGCTGGCCAGGATTGCGGCGGCCCTGACCGCCCTGCTCTTTGGGCTTTACCTGATCTTCTGGGACCGTGGCACCCGCAGGCTGTTCCGGAAGTCGCACGAGCCCGTCGTCGAACGTCCTGTGATCTAGCGGCCGCTACCCGTCCGGGGCCGCGGAGCTGATCCTGCGCAGGGCCTCCCGGCGTGACAGCGGGCTCATGGCCTCCCGGTGCCGGGCCGCAAACGCCTCAACCCAGTCCGGCGCCCTCTTGGCGTACTCGCGCAGTGCCCAACCGATGGCTTTCCGGATAAAGAACTCCGGATCCGCCAGGTTCGGCTCAATGACGGCGGCGAGCAGCTCCGTG
This sequence comes from Pseudarthrobacter niigatensis, assembly GCF_030812615.1. NCBI lineage: Bacteria > Bacillati > Actinomycetota > Actinomycetes > Micrococcales > Micrococcaceae > Pseudarthrobacter > Pseudarthrobacter niigatensis. The sequence continues at coordinate 20,511 of NZ_JAUSTB010000001.1, forward strand.
TCCGTGGCTGTTCCCGCGCGAAGCTGCGACGTGATGGCAGCCCTCCGGATCCAGAGGTCCGGGTCCCGGCTCCACTGCCGAAGGAGGGTGGCCATTTCTTCAGGGTGCGCCAGCAGCAGGGAGCAGATCCGGCCGGACACGCCGTCGGCAAAATCCCACCACGCCCCTGTCCGGATAATCTCCTCGTAGACAGGAAGCATGTCCAGGTCGGCGGTCACCAGCCGGTGTGCTGTCAGGTCGATGGCCGCGTACTTTTCCTCGCGGAACATAGCGGCGCGCCACAGGTCGAGCACCGTGGCGCGAAGCTGCGCCGCGGACGCCGGGGGATACGTCCGCGCAGCGTCCGCCGTGATCCGCCGCACGTCGGGAACCCGGACGCCGAGCGATGGAAGCAGGGACTTCATGTAGGCCTGGGCTCCCGCGGCCCGCACCGGATCGGCCATTGCCCGGAGGGCGGCCCTGACGGAGGCGATGAGGTCCTGGTCGGGGGCGGAGTCCATTGGGCAACTTTAACCGGTGGAAAGTGCGTGCGGTGCGGTAGGCTGGTGAGCGCTAACACCCCGCGACGAAGAGGGAACCATGCCCGGAACCGAAGTCCACCTCGCCCACGGACCCTACTCCGCCGTCGTCACCCTTCGGGGCGGGGCGCTCCGCGCACTGCGCCACGGGGACAGGGACCTGGTGGTGGGATTTGGGCCGGACGGTCCCGTGCCCGACTACCGGGGCGTCATCTGCGCGCCCTGGCCCAACCGGCTGGCGGACGGCAGCTACTCCTACGCGGGCATTGGCTATACCGCCGCCGTTAACGAGCCGGAGCGTGGCTCGGCTTTGCACGGCCTGGCCATCCACAGGCCTTGGGAAGTACTGGAAACAGCCGCGGGCCGGGCGGTCCTGGGATGCCGCATTCCTGCCGGCCCCGATTACCCCACAGACCTGGAACTGGCCGTCAGCTACTCCCTCTCCGAAGACGGGCTCCGCGGCGAGGTGCGGGCGGTCAACGCCGGCACCTCGCCCGCGCCGTACGGGGTATGCCCCCACCCCTATCTGGTGGCCGGCCCGTCCCCGCTGGATGACTGGTCGCTGGAACTTCCGGCCGGCTCCTACCTGGAGGTAACCCCTGACCGGCTGCTGCCCGTGGGCATGCGGCCGGTGGCGGGGGCCGCCTTCGACTTCCGGTCAGCGCGGCGGCTGGGACCGGTGAAGATCGACCATGCGTTTACGGACATCGCCCGGGACGGAGAGGGCCTTGCCCGGGTACGGGTGCTGGACCCGTCCGGTACGGGTGTGGAACTCGAGTGGGGCACCGAGTGGCCCTGGGTGCAGGTGCACACCGGCGACAAGCCCGTCGGCCCGGACCGGCTGGGCCTGGCCGTTGAACCCATGACCTGCCCGCCGGATGCCCTGCGTTCAGGGACGGACCTGGTGCATCTGCAGCCTGGCCAGGCACATTCGGCAAGCTGGACCATTCGGGCAGTGGACTAACTGCGGCCGGTCGCAGGGGCTGCGGCGGGGGTATCCGTCCACCCGGCTCGCTGCAGCCAGGCCGCGCACAGCCCGGTCCACTGCCCGGGTCCTGGTTGGTCTGCGGCAAGCCCTAGCCCGTGCCGCCCCTCCGGGAAGACATGCAGCTCCGCCGGAACGCCGGCGGCAAAGAGCGCCCTGGCGTAGTTCAGGCTGTTGCTCACCGGGACGGCATCGTCGTCGGCGGTATGCCAGAGGAATGCCGGCGGTGCCAGGGGCGTGACGTTCAGCTCCGGCGAGAGTGCCCTGAGAAGGGCCGACGGCGGTGCGTCGCCAAGGAGGTTCGCCACCGATCCCGGGTGGGCTTCGTGGGTCAGTGATGCTACGGGGTAGCAAAGAACCGAAAGGTCGGGGACGGCTGCGCGCACGTCCAGATCCGGATTCCCGGTGGCAGCTGCCGTGCTCAGGGTGGCTGCCAGGTGGCCGCCGGCGGAGAAGCCCAGGACGCCGACACGCCCCGGGTCGACGGCCAACCCACGTTGTCCACCCCTGATGTGGAGCATGGCTTCCTTTGCGTCCTCCAGGGGCGCCGGGTGCCGGTCAGGGGCAACCCTGTAGCGGAGCACGAAGGCGTGGATGCCCAGCGCTGCCAGCCATTCCGCCACGGGCTCCGCTTCGTGATCGGCCTGCCTGGCATAACCTCCTCCGGGCAGGACCAGGATGGCGGGGCGGTAGCCGGCACCCCCCGGGCGGGCCGGAACTGCCGTCAGTGCCGGCAACGCCATCAGGCGGCAGCTTCGGTGCTGCGCCGCAGCGTGACCTCGCCTGTGATGCCACCGGGGGAGGCGGCTTCCGCAGCGTCGCCGGCGGACCTCGGTCCGGTGGCAAGCGTGGCGAGCCGGCCGATGTCCTCCAGCGGCAGGCGGACCGTGGACAGGGCGGGCCGGAAGTCCCGGAGGGTTTCAATGTCGTCGAAACCGGCGATGGCGGCGTCGCGGGGGATGCGGAGCCCTTCGGACCGCAGGGCCGCTGCGGCGCCGATGGCCATGACGTCGTTGACGGCGAAAATACAGAGTTTTGCGGTGGCGTGCGCGTCGCCGGATTGGGCTGCCTTGATCCGGGCCGCCAGTTCCAGGCCTGCGTCATATCCGCCGGACCGATTGAACGCGCTGCGGAGCACTTCGGCCGGACGGCGTCCGGCCTTGTCCAGTCCCTCCTGGAAGCCGCGGACCCGGTCATCGGAAGTCAGGAGGCCTTCCGGGCCGCCGACGATGACGAAGTCCCCGTCCCAGCTGCGCGCAAGCTCCGCGGCGAGGCGGCCGGCGAGCTCCTGGTTGGGGACTTTCACCACGTGGTATCCCTCCGGAGCCGTTGCGCCGACCACCGGGTGGCCCACCACTGCCACCTGTCCGCCGTTGCGGCAGTACCGGTCGAGTTCGGCTGCCAGCTCTGCGTTGCCTTCCTTGTCTTCATCCCGGCACGAGCGGGAACCTGCGATGACAATCGAGTCCGCCCGGCGGGCGGCAAAGGCTGCCACTGCTTCCCTTTCTTCCGCGGGCCCGCCCCCGGTAGTGGCCAGCAGCACCATCCGGTGCTGTTCCCGCGCGGCTGCCTGCACGCCCCGGGCCACGGCCGCGAAGTAGGGGTCCGCGATGTCGTGGACAATCAGGCCGATGAGGCCGGAGCTGGACTTCGCCAGCCCCTGGGCCTGGGCGTTGGGCACGTAACCCAGCGACTCCGCCGCCTGCCTGACCCGTTCGGCGATGTCCTCGCCCGGCTTCCGGGCGGAACCGTTAAGCACGCGGGAGGCCGTAGCGGGGGAAACGCCGGCAAGGCGGGCCACCTCGGTAAGGGTACTTGCAGCCACAGCATCTCCTGGTCTCGGTACGGGCTCGAAGGCTAAGCACATTATGGCAGTTCAAACTTCTTCCGGAAAGCGCTTGCCAAGAGAAAGGGCGCGATGCATCATGGATGCAGTGGGAATGCGCTTTCCCAGTTGGCTTGAGTACATTGCTCACTCACCGTGGAGGACACATGGGCTTCGAAACAAAGACGATCCGCATCGCCATGAACGGCATCACCGGCCGGATGGGCTACCGCCAGCACCTGCTGCGCTCCATCCTGCCCATCCGCGACGCCGGCGGATTCACCCTCGAGGACGGCACCCGCGTCCAGGTTGAACCCATCCTCGTGGGGCGCAATGAGGCGAAAATCCGGGAATTGGCAGAGCAGCACAAGGTTTCGGAATGGACCACCGACCTGGACGCCGTGATCAACGACCCCACTGTCGACGTCGTGTTCGATGCCTCGATGACCAGCCTCCGCGCGGCCACCCTGAAGAAGGCCATGCTGGCCGGGAAGCACATCTTCACCGAGAAGCCCACGGCCGAAACCCTTGAAGAGGCCATCGAGCTTGCCCGGATCGGCAAGCAGGCAGGGGTGACGGCCGGTGTTGTCCACGACAAGCTCTACCTGCCGGGCCTGGTCAAGCTCCGCCGGCTGGTGGACGAGGGATTCTTCGGCCGGATCCTTTCCATCCGCGGCGAGTTCGGCTACTGGGTCTTCGAAGGCGACATCCAGGCCGCCCAGCGCCCGTCCTGGAACTACCGCAAGGAAGACGGCGGCGGAATGACCACTGACATGTTCTGCCACTGGAACTACGTCCTGGAGGGAATCATCGGCAAGGTCAAAAGCGTCAATGCCAAGACCGCCACCCACATCCCTGCCCGCTGGGACGAGGAGGGCAGGGAATACAAGGCCACCGCCGATGACGCCTCCTACGGCATCTTCGAACTTGAAACGCCGGGCGGCGACGAGGTCGTCGGCCAGATCAACTCGTCCTGGGCGGTGCGCGTATACCGCGACGAACTGGTGGAATTCCAGGTGGATGGCACCCACGGTTCCGCTGTGGCCGGCCTGAACAAGTGCGTCGCCCAGCAGCGGGCGCATACGCCCAAGCCCGTCTGGAACCCGGACCTGCCCGTCACCGAATCCTTCCGCGACCAGTGGCAGGAGGTTCCGGCCAATGCCGAGCTGGACAACGGCTTCAAGCTGCAGTGGGAGGAATTCCTCCGCGACGTCGTGGCCGGCCGCGAACACCGCTTTGGCCTGCTCTCCGCCGCCCGCGGCGTGCAGCTCGCGGAACTGGGCCTGCAGTCCAACGACGAACGCCGCACCATCGACATCCCGGAGATCACCGTCTAATGACTTCCCTCATCCTTCCCTCCTCCGACGGGGGCACCAGGGAGTACCGCCTGCAGGGTGGCACCACCTGGGCCCGCCCCACCGCGCCACTGACAGCCCGGCGGGCATATGCAGCGGCCCACGTCATTCCCGAAGTACTCGCGGACAACACCCCCGGGGCCCCTGCACGCCTCGACTGGGACGCCACCATGGCGTACCGCCACGAGCTCTGGTCCTATGGCCTGGGCGTGGCCGATGCGATGGACACCGCCCAGCGCGGCATGGGCCTTGACTGGGCTGCCACCCAGCAGCTCATCAAGCGCACCGGTGTCGAAGCAGCCTCGGTGGTCGCCGCCACCAATCCCGCGACTGCCGGCAAGTCCGTTCGCGACCTCGTCTCCTGCGGCGCCGGCACCGACCAGCTGGAGACTGATTCGCTTCCTGCAGGTGAGGCCGGAATCAAGGCCGTCCTTGAGGCCTACCGCGAGCAGATCGCCGTCGTCACCGAGGCCGGGCCCAAGGTCATCCTCATGGCCTCCCGCGCCCTGGCAAAGGTGGCACGGGGCCCCGAAGACTACCTGACGGTGTACTCCACCCTCCTGCGGGAAGTGGACCAGCCGGTCATCCTGCACTGGCTGGGCACCATGTTCGATCCCGCCCTCGCCGGCTACTGGGGATCGGACGACGTCGCCACGGCCACCGAAACGTTCCTCGGCCTCATCAAGGACAACGCCGTCAAGGTGGACGGTGTCAAGGTCTCGCTGCTCGATGCCGGCCACGAGGTGGCCCTGCGGGCGGCCCTGCCCGACGGCGTCCGGCTCTACACCGGCGACGACTTCAACTACCCGGAACTCATCGACGGCGATGGCAGCCACCACTCCGACGCCCTGCTGGGAATCTTCGCGGCAATCTACCCCGCCGCTTCGGTTGCCCTGCAGAACTACGACGCCGGCAACGCCGCCAAGGCCCGCGAAATCCTCGACTCCACCCGGGAACTGGGCAAGCACATCTTCAGTGCCCCTACGTTCTACTACAAGACAGGAATCGCCTTCCTGTCCTGGCTCAACGGCAAGCAGCCCGGTTTCCAGATGGTGGGCGGCCTGCATTCGGGCCGCTCGGTCTGCCACCTGGCCAGAACCTTTGAGCTTGCGGACCAGGCCGGACTGCTGAAAGACCCCGCGCTGGCGGCCTTCCGGATGTCCGACTACCTGCGCATCAACGGGGTGGGAGTATGAGCGACTTCGCGCGCCTGTCCATCAACAGCGCCACTACCAAAAAGTGGACGCTCGCCCAGGTCGTGGAGGGGTGCGTCAACGCTGGCATTCCCTCGATCGGCCCGTGGCGGGACCGCGTGGAGGAAGCCGGCCTGGACAAGGCGGCGCGCCTGATCAAGGACGCCGGCCTGCGCGTGTCCTCACTGTGCCGCGGCGGGTTCCTCACCGCCGCAGACGCCGAAGGCCAGGCGGCCGCGCTCGCGGACAACCGCGCAGCGATCCTTGAAGCCGTGGCCCTGGACACCCGGGAACTGTTCCTGGTGGTCGGCGGGCTTGCACCGGGGGAGAAGGACGTCGTGGCCGCCCGGCAGCGCGTTGCCGACAGGCTCGCCGACCTGGTTCCCTTCGCCGCCGAACATGGCGTCCGCCTGGTCCTGGAGCCGCTGCACCCGATGTATGCGGCCGACCGTGCCCTGATCTCCACGCTGGGGCAGGCGCTGGACCTTGCAGCGCCGTTCGATGCCTCAACCGTGGGCGTCGCCGTGGACACCTTCCATGTCTGGTGGGACCCGGACCTGAAGGCGCAGATCGGGCGCGCAGGCCGGGAGAAGCGCATCGCCTCCTACCAGGTGTGCGACTTCAACATGCCGATCGCCGCGGACCCGCTGCTGTCCCGCGGGTACATGGGCGACGGCGTGGTGGACTTCGCCACGATCGGCACCTGGGTACGGGACGCCGGCTACACCGGGGACATCGAGGTGGAGATTTTCAACCAGGAGATCTGGGACACGGACGGCAACACCGTCCTGGCCACGGTCAAGGAGCGCTACGCGGAGCTTGTCCTCCCGTTCGCCTGACCCGGAATAATTCCGCGCCAGCGCAGAGGAGGCCCGGACCGCAGACGGTCCGGGCCTCCTCTGCGCTGTGGCCTCAGGCGGACAACGAGGCGAACCGGCGGTACCTTGCCAGCACAGCGCCGTCGTCCTTTTTCTCTGGGAGGTCGACGGCGCCTGCCGCCCAGGTGGGGAAATGTCCGGTGAGTGCCGCCGCGGCCTGGCGCGCGGCGCCGTCAGCCACGTATTCGCCCGGCTGCGGCACCGTGATGCCGTTACCCAGCAGGCGTGCAGCTACATCCTGCACAGCGGCGGACTGGGCGCCCCCGCCCACCAGGAGGATCCGCTGGGCGGACACCCCCTGCTCCTGCAGGGCTGCCAGGCCGTCCGCCAGTGAACAGACCACGCCTTCGACGGCGGCGCGCGCCAGGTTGGCGGCGGTGTAGTTCGCCCGCGTAATGCCGTGCAGGGAGCCGGTGGCGTCCGGGAGGTTGGGCGTCCGTTCCCCGTCGAAGTACGGGACCAGGGTCAGGCCTCCGGCGCCCGGTTCGGCGGAGAGTGCCAGCCTGTTGAACTCCGCCAGGTCGACGCCCAGCAGGGCGGCGGTGGCATCGAAAACGCGCGTGGCGTTCAACGTGCACACCAGCGGAAGGTAGTGCCCGTCTGCATCGGCGAACCCGGCCACCAGCCCTGAGGCATCTGCCGCCGGCGAAGCGGAAACCGCGAACACGGTGCCGGAGGTGCCCAGCGACATCACCACGTCGCCCAGCCCGGCACCTGCCCCCAGGGCGGCGGCCGCATTGTCCCCGGCGCCTGCCCCCAGCAGGGCACCTGCCGGCGTCCTTCCGGCCGCCTCCAGTGGGCCCAGCACCCGCGGAAGGACTGGAAGGTGGCCGAGCGCGGCGGAAAGGACATCGGGAAGGTACCGGTCCTCCGCCGTCGAGTAATACCCGGTGCCCGACGCATCCGAACGGTCGGTGGCCAGTGCCGCCAGTCCTTCCCTGCCACTGCCTGGACCGTGGCCTGCGAGCCGCCAGGTGAGCCAGTCATGCGGCAGGCACACGGCAGCGACCTGGGCGGCGTTCTCCGGTTCGTTCTCCGCGAGCCAGCGCAGCTTGGTCACCGTCAGCGAGGCGACGGGGACGGTCCCCGTCGCCCGGGCCCAATAAGCCGCGCCAACGGCAGGGTCCCCGCCGCCGGCTTGTGCGATGAGTTCCGCGGCTGCGCCCGCGCTGCGGGTGTCGTTCCACAGCAGTGCCGGCCGGACCACCGTCCCGTCCGCGTCCAGGCAGACCATCCCGTGCTGTTGGCCGCCGACGGAGATGGCGGCCACGTCATCCAGGCCACCGGCATCCGCGGCGGCCTTGAGCAGCGCCGTCCACCAGTGGTCGGGGTGGACCTCGGTGCCTTCCGGGTGCCCCGCCCTGCCCTCCCGGACCAGTTCCCCGGTATGGGCATCGCGGATGACCACCTTGCACGACTGGGTGGAGCTGTCGATGCCTGCGACAAGCACCATGGCCTAGCGGGCGCCCAGGAGGTGTTCGATGGCGAGCTGGTTGAGGCGCACGAAGGCGAAGGAGCGCTCGGCGGCCTTGTCGGCGTCGAAGTCCTCGAAGGCGGCGGCGTCGGCCAGCAGGTCGGCGGTCGTTTCGCCGGCCTTGAGGGTGGGCTCGCCAAGTTCGAAGACGCCGGAGGTTTTGAGGGCTTCCTGTACCTGCGGGTCAGCGCGGAACGCCAGTGCACGTTCCTTAAGGAGCAGGTACATGGCCATGTTCGCCTTCGCGGACTCCCATACGCCGTCGTAGCCGTCGGTGCGGGAGGGCTTGTAGTCGAAATGGCGCGGGCCGTCGTACGTGGGGCCGCCACCCGGGAAGCCGTTCTCCAGCAGGTCCACCGTGAAGAAGGCGCTCGTGAGGTCGCCGTGGCCGAAGACGAGGTCCTGGTCGTACTTGATGCCGCGCTGGCCGTTGAGGTCGATGTGGAAGAGCTTGCCTGCCCAGAGGGCCTGCGCAATCCCGTGGGTGAAGTTCAGCCCAGCCATCTGCTCGTGGCCGGTTTCGGGGTTCAGTCCAACGATGTCGCCGTGCTCGAGCTGGGCGATGAAGGCCAGGCCGTGGCCGACCGTGGGCAGGAAGATATCGCCCCGTGGCTCGTTCGGCTTGGGCTCAAGCGCAATGCGCAGGTTGTAGCCCTTCTCCTTGATGTAGCCGGCAGCGGTGTCCACGCCTTCCTTCATCCGGTCCAGGGCGGCAGCGAGGTCCTTGGAACCGTCGTACTCGCTGCCTTCGCGGCCGCCCCACATGACGAACGTTTCGGCACCAAGTTCAGCAGCAAGGTCGATGTTCCGCAGGACCTTGGACAGGGCGAAGCGGCGGATGGAACGGTCGTTGGAGGTGAAGCCGCCATCTTTGAAGACGGGGTGGCTGAACAGGTTGGTGGTGACCATCGGAACCTTCAGTCCGGTCTCAGCCAGGGCTGCACGGAAGTTCTTCAGGATCAGCTCCCGCTCCGAAGCGGAGGCATCGAACGGGACCAGGTCGTTGTCGTGGAACGTAAGGCCATAGGCGCCCAGTTCGGCCAGGCGGTGTACGGCCTCCACCGGATCCAGGGCGGACCGGGTGGCCACGCCGAACGGGTCGGCACCGGTCCAGCCGACGGTCCAGAGACCGAAAGTGAACTTGTCAGCGGGGGTGGGGGAAAGAGTCATGATGCGTCCTTGCGATCAGGTGCCTGCGGAATTGCGAGGCATTAGTTCATTGCCTGAACTATATGGACGGACGTAGGGTGGGGTCAATAGTCCGGCAGGCAGGCCGCCGGAAAAATTTGGCGGAAGCGCCGGACCGAGGAGCTGTGTGATGGTGATGCCGGCGCCGGCAATGCCCGGACCCGGAGGGTCTGCCCCCGGAAACGTGGGGGATGTGCGCCGCAGCAACCTGGCGCTGGTGCTGGGGGCGATTGCCGAGTTCCCGCCCGGCGCCCGCCCCAGCCGCGCCCAGGTGGCCGGAGCCACCGGATTGACCAAGGCCTCTGTGTCCAGCCTGGTGCTGGATCTCCTGGAGGCCGGGATCATCCGTGAAATCGGCCTGAACCCGCAGGGCCGCGGTCGGCCGGGGGTTGGGCTGGAACTGAGCCCTGCCCGTGCGGTCATGGGTATGGAGGTCAACGTTGACTACATCTCTGCAGCCGTGGTGGACCTTGCCGGAACGGTGCTGCTCCGCGAGGTGCAGGAACGTGACAACCGGAACAGCCCGGACCGGCCGGTCCTCGCCGCGCTCGCAGTCCTCGCCGCAAGGGTGCGCAGCGCCGCAGGGGAGCGGGGGGTCGAGGTCCTGGGCGGAGGGCTGGCAGTGCCCGGCCTGGTGGACCCGGCCGCTGCGCGGGTGTTGGCCGCTCCCAACCTGGGCTGGATCGATGTGGACCTCGACCTGGACGCCCTGTTGCCGGAAACCGCACTGGGAGTTGCGCTGTTCAACGAGGCCGATGCTGCCGCCCTGGCCGAACTGCGGCACCGCCCGGACGGTGCATCAAACTTCCTCTTCGTCTCCGGCGAGGTGGGCGTAGGCGGCGGGATCGTCATTGGTTCTGAGCTGTTTACTGGCCCCGGCGGCCACGCCGGCGAAGTGGGGCACATTGTGGTGGACCCGGACGGCGGCCGCTGTTCGTGCGGAGGCACCGGTTGCCTTGAGACGGCGGCGGGACAGGACGCCATCCTCTCCGCCGCCGGCCTGGCAGCTGACGGCGGCTCCCGCTCGGCCGCCATGGCCGCACTCCTGCGGGCGCTGGAAGCCGCGGAGCCCGGGGCGGTAGCCGCCGTCGAGCATGCGGGCCGCTGCCTGGGGATCGCACTGGCTTCAACGGCCCGGGTGGTCGATATCGATTCGGTGGTCCTCGGTGGCCACTTCGCGGTCCTGGACCCCTGGTTGCGGGAACCCTTGCTGGAGAGTGTAAAGACCTACGCGCCGGGCAAGTATGCGCCGGAGGCCATCACGATGTCCGCAGTGGGGGAGTATGGCGCCCTGCTGGGGGCCGCCGGCAGCGTGATCCGGTCCCTGGTGGAAGCCCCGCACCGGCTGAGCGCTTAGCAGCAGATGCACGATGCCCCGGTCCAAAGACCGGGGCATCGGCCACCAGGGTGCCCCAGGAGGGAATCGAACCCCCGACCGGCGGATTAGAAGGCCGCTGCTCTATCCCCTGAGCTACTGAGGCATCAGCTTCCGGCCTGCAGGCCGGCGCCTCAAAAAGTTTACATTGCCCCGGCTGCCGGCGGCGTCATCCGGCCTCCACTGTTCCTCCCCACGTGGCGGGCTGGGGCCTGTTGTCCACATACGGGAACCCGTGCCTCCCCGCCGCCGGCGTCCGGGGTGATGCTGGTCATGCCTGCTACAGGCGCCACCATCCAGACAGGACGTAGACATGAGCGAAACGATTTCCATCCGGGGCTTTGTTGCCACCGAGATCACGAGTTCCACCACGCCAGGGGGAGTGGCAACAGCCTCCTTCCGGCTCGGTTCCACCACGCGCCGGTTTGACCGGGAATCCAAAACCTGGGGCGACGGGCACACCAACTGGTTCACCGTGCAGGGCTACCGCAACCTGGCCGGGACCCTGGGCTGCAGTATCCGGAAGGGCCAGCCGGTCATCGTCGTGGGCAAGCTGAAGATCCGCACCTGGGAGAAGGAAGGCCGGGTCTACCACTCCACCATCATCGATGCCGAGGCCGTGGGGCACGACCTTGCCTTCGGGTCGGCGAACTTCATCCGGACCGCGTCCAGGCCTGCGCTGTCCCTCGTGGAGCAGCCCCAGTCCCCGGAGGATGGCCCTGTGGTGGACCCTGGCCTTGACGAACCGGAGGACCGCGAGGACGGGCATCCCGAAGAGCACGGCGTCGCGGCGGTGGTCATCGAGGACAACGACGGCGGCCTCGCGTCCCTTGACCTGGAAACCGGGGAACTCGCCGAAGTCTAGGAACACGCATCAGCTATCGACGTTCCCCGTTCAGTCCCGGGCGGACGGATTGGCAGCACCCCCCGGCTGCCGTCCGTCCGCCCGCCAGGACATACTGCCCCGTCCTGTGCCGTGGATGGCCACGGCCGGTCGCGGCGGCCGCGCCACCCCGGTCGTGGAACAATGGCACCATGCGTCCCACCCCTTACCGCCGGCAGATATACCGGGCCGGTGCAGCGCTGACGTGCGCCGCCCTGGCCGCACTCTTGGCAGGGTGTGCCGCAGGTCCTGCCGCAAACAGCCCTTTAGTTGGCGGCAGTGAAGGATCCTTGACGCCGACGGCGGCAGCGCCCGCACAGCCGTCGGGTGCAGCCCGGGAGGGCAGTACGCCCGCAGGGGAAGCGATGGCCAACACGTCCGGCGGTGCGACGTCCGCTGCAGGCACCGCGGCCACCGACAACGTCAAGCGGACTGTCACCGATACGTTGGCGAAACTTGCAACAGGGACGCCAAAACCGGCTACGGCGCAGGTCAGCGACGCGTTGACGGGAGCGGGCATCGCGCCGGCGGCGCTTCAGGTCTCGCAGAGCCGCACGCCCACCGGATTGGAGGCGGATGCCATTGAGGCTGCGGTGCTGCAGGGGAAAGACTGTGTCATCGGCCAGGTGCGCGAAGGTGCCGTGACCGTCACAGTGCTTCCGGTCCTGGCCAGCGGCAAGTGCTTCGTGGGCTCCTGATCCCGCCGGCATTCCGGCCGCAAATGTGAGATCTGCCCGCCAACCCACTAGATTTGAGACCATGGCGGAATTTATCTACACAATGACCAAGGCCCGTAAGGCCGTTGGCGAAAAACTCATTCTTGATGACGTAAGCATGTCCTTCTTCCCGGGCGCCAAGATTGGTGTTGTGGGCCCAAACGGTGCCGGTAAGTCCACCATCCTCAAGATCATGGCCGGGCTGGACACGCCCTCCAACGGTGAAGCCAGGCTGAGCCCCGGCTACAGCGTGGGAATCCTGCTCCAGGAACCGCCCCTCAACGAGGAAAAGACCGTCCTGGGCAACGTCCAGGAGGGCGTGGGCGAGATCTACGGGAAGATCCAGCGATTTAACGAGATCTCCGAGGAAATGGCCAGCCCCGATGCTGACTATGACACCCTCCTCGAGGAAATGGGCAAGCTGCAGGAAGCCATCGACGCCGCCGATGCCTGGGACCTCGACTCCCAGCTGGAGCAGGCCATGGATGCCCTCCGCTGCCCCCCGGCCGACGCCGATGTCACCAACCTTTCCGGTGGTGAGCGCCGCCGTGTGGCCCTCTGCAAGCTCCTCCTGCAGAAGCCGGACCTGCTGCTCCTCGACGAGCCCACCAACCACCTGGATGCCGAGAGTGTCCTGTGGCTCGAGCAGCACCTGTCGAGCTACCCCGGCGCCGTCCTCGCCGTCACCCACGACCGGTACTTCCTGGACCACGTGGCGGAATGGATTGCCGAAGTTGACCGCGGCCACCTGTACCCGTACGAAGGCAACTACTCCACCTACCTGGAGAAGAAGCGCGCCCGCCTCGAGATCCAGGGCAAGAAAGATGCCAAGCAGGCCAAGCGCCTCGCGGAGGAACTTGAGTGGGTCCGCTCCAACGCCAAGGGCCGGCAGACCAAGTCGAAGGCCCGCTTGGCCCGGTACGAGGAAATGGCCGCGGAAGCGGACCGCACCCGCAAGCTTGACTTCGAGGAAATCCAGATCCCGCCGGGACCGCGCCTCGGCGGACTGGTCCTGGAGGCGAAGAACCTCCAGAAGGGCTTCGAGGACCGTGTCCTGATCGAGGGATTGTCCTTCAGCCTGCCGCGCAACGGCATCGTCGGCGTCATTGGTCCCAACGGTGTGGGCAAGTCCACCCTCTTCAAGACCATCGTGGGCCTGGAACCGCTCGACGGCGGCGAGCTGAAGATCGGTGACTCGGTCAAGATCTCCTACGCGGACCAGAGCCGCGGCGGCATCGACCCCAACAAGACCCTGTGGGAGGTCGTTTCCGACGGACTCGACTTCATCCAGGTGGGCAACGTGGAGATGCCGTCCCGCGCCTACGTGGCAGCCTTCGGGTTCAAGGGCCCGGACCAGCAGAAAAAGGCGGGCGTGCTCTCCGGCGGTGAGCGCAACCGCCTGAACCTGGCCCTGACCCTCAAGCAGGGCGGAAACCTGCTGCTCCTCGACGAACCCACCAACGACCTCGACGTCGAAACCCTCAGCAGCCTGGAAAACGCGCTGCTCGAGTTCCCCGGCTGCGCCGTGGTGGTCTCGCACGACCGCTGGTTCCTGGACCGGGTGGCCACCCACATCCTGGCCTACGAAGGTGACGAGGAGAACCCCTCCAAGTGGTACTGGTTCGAAGGAAACTTCGAGTCCTACGAGGAGAACAAGGTGGAGCGCTTGGGCCCCGACGCTGCCAAGCCGCACCGCGTCACCCACCGCCGCCTGACCCGCGACTAACAGCGCGGAACCCCGCGCGGCACGCAGAAGGCCGGCACCCGAAGGAATTCGAGGGTGCCGGCCTTCTGCGTGCCCGGTACTTCACGGTGCCCGGGATGTCAGGCGCCCCCGGGACCGGTGGGAATGCGCACCATCCCCTCCTGCGCCACCGTGGCGACGTGCTGGCCCTCGCGGTTGAAGATCTTGCCCGTTGCCAGGCCGCGTGCCCCGTGGGCGCTGGGGGATTCCTGGACATAGAGCAGCCACTCATCAACCCGCGCCGGCCGGTGCCACCACATGGCATGGTCCAGGCTCGCAACGTTCATGCCCGGAGTGATCCAGCTCAGTCCGTGCCGCCGGAGGATGGATTCGAGCAGCGTGTAGTCGCTGGCGTACGCCAGGGCGGCGCGGTGCAGGTTGGCGTCATCCGGCATCGGCCCGAACGTCTTCATCCACACGGCGTTGCTGGCCTCCCGCGGACCGGCCGCCGAAACATACAGGGCGGGGTTGACATGCCGGATGTCGAAGGGCCGCTCGTAGGCCCAGTGGCGTGCCACCGGATGGTCGAACCGGCCGAGCAGGTCCGCCGTGCTGGGCAGGGATTCGGGGTCCGGGATTCCGGCCGGCATTTCCGAGGAGTGTTCGATTCCTTCGTCGTCGCCCTGGAAGGAGGCGATCATGGACAGGATGGGCACGCCGTCCTGGTAGGCGTGGACGCGCCGGGCGGAAAACGACCGGCCGTCGCGGAGCCGCTGCACCCCAAAGGTGATCGGCTTGTTGGCGTCACCGGGCCGCAGGAAGTATCCGTGCATGGAATGGACAAACCGGTCCGGATCCACCGTCCGGATCGAGGCCACGAGCGACTGGGCCAGCACCTGTCCGCCAAACACCCTGTGGTGCGGCTGCTTCTGCGACGGGCCCAGGAAAATATCCTCATCCGTGCGGGCGCCCTCAAGCTCACCAAGGTCCAGCAGTTCGATCAGCGATGAGGTGGGGTCGCCGCTGGGCGGCGCCAGCAGTCCGGCTTCGGCTTCAGTCATGGTCCGACTCTAGACGGCGCCCCGCAAACCACTCAACCGGAGTGCAGCCGGTAGTGTTCTAGGTGTGTCTGAACTACTCACTTCGTCCTTCCGTTTCGCCGATCCACGCGATCTGGCCGACCTGAAGACCTTCGCCACCCGGGCCAGAGCCATTGACGACGGTGCCATCCGCCTGCAGGCTGCCGGCTCCGTCCTGGCCGCCTCCGTGTGCGTCCTGCGGCCCCGGCTCCTGGGCGAAGCGACCCCCACCATCCTGGGCCTGCGCACCATGGCGCTGGCGGAGCCTTCCGGAACGGATGTCACCGTGGCGTTGTCATCTGTCCTGGACAGGCTGGCACGTGCGGGGGAGGCCGACGTCGAGTTGCCGGTTCCGCCCACCACGGTGACCGAGTCCTGGACGGGTGTTGGCGCCCCGCGGGGCGGTTGGGAGCTGTTGGGGTCCGTCAGCGACGCCCGACTCCGTGCGGCAGCGGAGGCGGGTATCGCCGAGGTGGCCGGCATCGTGCCGGACAAGCCGGGGGCGCTGATCGTCAACAACGCCCGGGCCGCGGTTTGGGGACGGGAACTGGACGACGCCGGCCTGCCCTCCGGTGCGGCGTTCGCTGCCTTCGCGCTGGGGTTCCTGGGGGACGGGGACCAGAAGCTTTACCGGGCGGGCCGCTGGTTCCGGCTTACCGGACCCCGCGGCCACGTCCTGGCGCGGACCGGCAGCGGCCTGCCCTAGGCCGGACTGCAGGGCGCCTGCCGGACAGGTTCTCAGGAGCCGGAAGGGCTGTTCACCATGGACAGCGCCGCCCGCTCCATGTAGTCCCACAGCGTGCCCTCGTAAAGCGGAGGCAGCTCCAGGGCATCCACGGCGGTGCGCATGTGGAACAACCACCGGTCCTTTGCCTCGGGCGTGACCTTGAAAGGCATGTGCCGCATCCGCAGGCGCGGGTGGCCGCGCTCCTCGCCGTACGTTGTCGGACCGCCCCAGTACTGCTCAAGGAACATCAGGAACCGGCGTTTCGCCGGGGCCAGGTCCTCTTCCGGATACATGGGCCGCAGCACGGGATCGGTGGCCACGCCGTCGTAAAAGACGTCAATGAGCTTTACGAAGGTGCCGTGGCCGCCCACGGCGTCATAGAAGCTGTCGGTGTAGTCCGGCTTGCTGAACGGATCGTTCTGCATCAACTGGGGCCGCTGCCCCGGGCCCGGCTCAATGGGAAGCGACATGCTAGTCCCCGGCTTTCTGGTCAGTCTTCTTGGTCTCAACGTGCGCCGAGCCCTGGTCGGTGGTGCCGTCGTCGGTCTCGTGCAGCGGAACGTAGCGTCCCTGGGACCGGTTGCCCACGCGCAGGATCTCGCCGTTGCGCAGGTACCAGATCGCGCCGTCGTCGGAGCGGACGCGGGTGATCCGCAGCCCCATGGACTCCACAACGCCCACCACTTCGCTGGTTTCAATGACGTCGCCAATTCCGTACTGGTCTTCAATGGTAATGAAGATCCCCGCCAGGAAGTCGCGGATCAGCTGCTGGGCGCCGAAGCCGATGGCTACACCGAGGATGCCCACGCTGGTCAGCAGCGGGGCAATGTTGATGTCCAGGTTCTGCAGCACATACATGCCGGTAATGATCACCACCAGCACGCCCACCACACTGTTGAGCAGCGAACCGATGGTTTCGGCACGCTGGACGCGGCGTTCGTGGTCGAGGGCCCGGAAGGCCGGGGCAGCCCACTTGAACGTGGGCTTCTTGAAGAAGTTGCTGCCCGACGCCACCCGCCTGGTGATGCGGGAAATGATGAACGTGGCCACGAGCCAGACGGCAACGCCGACGCCGAGGCTGATCACGATGCCGGGCAGGCTCACGCCGCTCGGCTGGCTGGTGGCAGGGGGAAGGATGGACAACATGCTGACCATGGGTGGAAATAGCTCCTTGGGATATTGCTCTGTTCTCTTTCAACCCTAGCGCTGCAGCGTGGAGCAATCCGCATCCCCATCCTCGGCGGAACCGCCTTCCGCTCCCGGGAAATTTCCTGGCACCGGAAGGCCGGCCTGCCGCCGCCACAGGGCGGCGGCAGGCGGGAGGGACTAGGCGGCCACCGTCACCGGCTGGTGCTCCACCGGGAAGTTCACGCTCCGGGCAATAAAGCAGACCTGGTTGGCCTCACGGTGCAGCGAGGCCGCCAGATCCGCCTGCGCCGCGTCGGCCACCGTCACATGCGGGTTCAGGACCACCCGCTCGAACTGTCCGCTGCCGTCCCGGTTCAGCCGCATCAGTCCGGTGGCCTCGTCCCGGTAGCCAGTGACCACCACGCCGTGCTTCACCGCCACGTGCAGGTAGGACAGCATGTGGCACTGCGCCAGCGCAGCCAGGAGGAGCTGTTCGGGGTTGTAGCGCCCGCGGTCGCCGTGGAAAGTCGGATCCGCCGAACCCTTCAGGACCGGCAGGCCGGGAATGGCGACGTCATGGTCCCGGGAGTAACCCCGGTAGGACGACGTGCCCGCCCCCAGGTTGCCGGTCCACTGGACCGTCAGTGCGTACTGGTGTTCGTGGAGGTTCACTCCGGGCCGCCCGCCGGCAGGACGTCGGCGGCACGGGCACGCAGGGCGCGGGCGACGCCGTCACGGTTTTCCAGCATCATCCGCCGCAGCGCCGCGCTTTCCGCCGGCAATGAGGCCAGGAATCCGTCCGTCCGGTCGATGGTGGCCTGCGTGGTAAGCAGCGCCGGGTAGAGGCCGACGACGATTTGCTGGGCGAGTGCGTGGGTGCGGGTTGCCACGATCCCCGGCACGGCCGCGAAATACTTTTCGGAGTACGGCTCCAGGAGGGAACGGTCCAGCACCCGCATGAAACCGGCCACCGCGGAGCCCTGCAGCGCGTTGGACAGCTCTCCGTTGACCACAATGGCTTCCCAGGCCGCAGCCTTTGCCTCGGGGGTGGGGATGGCAGCCTTGGCCAGGGCGGCTGCGTTCTGCCCGCTGGAGGTGTTGTCCCGCTCCAGTTCGGCGTCGATGCCGTCCTGCCCCATCCGGCCGCCGGCCACCAGCGAAGCCACCAGCTCCCAGCGGAGGTCCTGGTCCACGGCCAGGCCGTCCAGGACCACTGACCCGTCCAGCAGGCCGGACACCCGGTCCAGCTGGGACGCGCTGCGGGCCAGGAGCGCGAAGGACTTGATGAACTGCAACTGGCCGTCGGAGCCGCCCGGAACGGCCGAGACCAAATCCCACAACCGGTCCACGGCCGCAACGGTGGTGGCTTCGCGGTGTTCCTCGGCCACATAGAAGTTCAGGGTGGTTGCCAGCTGCCGGAGCTGGACCAGGATCACGGAGGAATCAGTCTCCGCGGCCACGTTGGACAGGATCAGGTCCACGTACTGCCGGGCCGGTGTTTCGCCGTCGCGCGCAGCGTCCCACGCGGAGTTCCAGACCAGGGTCCGCGGCAGGCTTTCGGCAAAGTCCTTGAGGTGTGCCGTGGCCGTGGCCAGGGACACCGGATCCAGGCGCACCTTGGCATAGGCAAGGTCGTCGTCGTTGATGAGGATCAGGTCCGGCCGGGCCACGCCCGCAAGCGCCGGGACGTCGGTACGTTCGCCGTCGACGTCAAGCTCCTCGCGGTGCACCCGGGTGAGCTTGCCGGCGTCGTCCAGGTTGTAGAAGCCCACGGCGAGCCGGTGCGGCCGGATGGTGGGCCACTCCGGAACCGCGGACTGCAGGATGGCAAAGGACCGCAGCCTCCCGTCGGAGTCCACGTCCAGCTCGGGAGCCAGGGTGTTAACCCCGGCGGTCTCCAGCCACTGCCGGCCCCAGTGGTCCAGGTCGCGGCCACTTGCCTTCTCCAGCTCAACCAGCAGGTCCTGCAGCTCGGTATTGCGCCAGGAGTGCTTGGCGAAGTACTCCCGGACGCCGGCCATGAACTGCTCGGGTCCGACCCAGGCGACCAGCTGCCGGAGCACCGAGGCCCCCTTGGCGTAGGTGATGCCGTCGAAGTTGACCTCAACGTCCTGCAGGTCGTTGATCTCTGCGAAGATCGGGTGCGTGGTGGGCAGCTGGTCCTGGCGGTACGCCCAGGACTTTTCCACGGAGGCGAATGTAGTCCAGGCGCTGGTGAAGGACGTGGCCTCCACCGCGGCCAGGTGGGACATGTACTCGGCGAAGGACTCGTTGAGCCACAGGTCGTTCCACCAGCGCATGGTCACCAGGTCGCCGAACCACATGTGCGCCAGTTCGTGGAGCACGGTAATGGCGCGCCGCTCGATCTGCGCGCCGGTGACCTTGCTGCGGAAAACGTAGCCGTCCAGGATGGTCACCGCACCGGCATTTTCCATCGCACCGGCGTTGAACTCCGGCACGAACAGCTGGTCGTACTTCTCGAACGGGTAGGGGCAGCCGAACTGTTCCTCGAAGAACCCGAAGCCCTGCCGCGTGAGCTCGAAGATGTTGTCTGCGTCCAGGTACTGCATCAGCGACTTCCGTGCGAAGACCCCGAGCGGGATCACGCGGCCATCCGAGCTGGTGACCTCGCTGCGGACGGACTGGTACGGGCCGGCGACCAGGGCAGTGACGTACGAGGACAGCCGCGGCGTGGGGGCAAACGTCCAGACGGACCGGGCGGCGCCGTCTTCGGCGGCCGGTGCCTGCGCCGGTTCGGGAGTGGGGGAGTTGGACACAACATCCCAGTGGGACGGAGCCGTAACGGTGAAGGCGAACGTCGCCTTCAGGTCGGGCTGCTCGAAGACGGTGAACATCCTGCGGGAATCCGGAACCTCGAACTGGGTGTAGAGGTAGACCTCGTTGTCCACGGGGTCCACGAACCGGTGGAGGCCTTCGCCGGTGTTCATGTAGGGCATGTCCGCCACCACAGTCAGCTCGTTGTGCTCCGCCAGGTCCGCCAGCTGGATCCGCACACCGTCGGCCACGGTGTCCGGATCAAGGGCGCGGCCGTTGAGGGTCACGCTGTGTACCGTGCGGGTGACGGCGTCAATGAAACTGGACGTTCCGGGAACCGCCGTGAATTTCACGGTGGTGGTGCTGCCAAAGACCTCTCCGCCGCGGGTCAGGTCAAGGCTGACGTCGTAGGACTCGACGGAAATCAGTTCGGCGCGCTCACAGGCTTCGGCGCGCGTCAGGTTCATGCCTGGCAAAGGAGGTCCTCCAAAGAATTTTCGGCTGCCGGCCGGTGGTTCCGGTGCCGGCACTGTGATGCATTCTTCCACCCTTGCCTCCCATGGCAAGTAGCGCAGCCCACAGCGGGGGCGGGGCAGGCCCGGGCGGCGGCCCCGGCAGCCGCGGGGGTAGCGTTGGATGCATGGGAAAGCTGCTGGATTCGGTGGATGCCAGGGCCCTGCGGTTCGCCGTCGGGTTTCCTGTCGTCCTGGCTGCCGCCTTTGTTTACTGCGCGTTCCTGCTGCGCCCGGATCTGCCGGAGCCGCTTGCGGTCCAGTGGACGGACAGCGGCGGCGCCGCCTTCGCGCCCTTCGGCGCCTACGTGGGGGCCGGCGCCGCGGGAATCATCGTGTCCGGGTGGCTGGTCCTGCTCCAGGCCGCGCCGCTAAGCCGGCCCGTCCTGATGCGCAGGATCATGATGGGTGCCGGGCTTTTCCTTAGCTTGTTCATCACCTCCGCGCTCGCCGCAGGCCTGATCGGCCAAACGGGGCTGGCTGACGCCCGGCAGTCGCACGTGGACATGACGGTCCTCGCCCTGGGGAGCGGTGCGGCGGTTTCCCTCGGCGTGACCATGGCTATGGTGTACAAGGCCGACCGGCAGTGGTCCCCTGATGATGACCGCGCGCTCCAGGTCGCCATCGCCAGGGAACTGGACCCGGACCTTGCCCGGGACAGCATCAGGCTCTGGGTCCACGCCCGCAGTTCGGTGTTCGTGATGATCGCCATCGCCTCCCTGTTCCCGGCGGCCCTGATCGCCGTCGTGGTGCCCTGGCTGGGGATCCTCCTGGTGATCCTGGCCCTCCTGGGTGCGGCGTTCCTTTTCGCCCGCGTCCGCGCGGACCGGCGTGGGCTGAAGGTCCTGCTCGCCGGCGTGGTGCCGGTGATGGACGTACCCGCCGGTGCCATTTCCGACGCCAGCGCGGCCGACGTGAGGGCCGCCGATTACGGCGGGTGGGGCTACCGGCACCACGGCGGAACCGCCGCCATGCTCGTCGGCAGCGGGCCCGCCGTCGTCGTCAGCAAGACCGACGGCCAGCGCCTTGCCGTCAGCGGCGGCAGCCAGGCCTCGGCCGCGCGGCTTGCCGAAGTGCTCACCCGGGTGGCGGCCAGGGCCCGTGGCGGTGGTCCGCCGCCACCGGATGTCCGGAACCCCTGACCCCACCGCCGCCCTAGTATCCTTATCGGTGTCGTTCCGGCCCCCACCGGCGGCCTGCCAGCCCCACCAACGAACGGAATCAGCACGTGACCACTACCCCTGCCTTCCCGCGGGTCCACATTGCCACCGACCACGCAGGCATGGAGCTCAGCGCCCACCTTGTGTCCCACCTGACCGGGAAGGGATACGAGGTGGTGGATCACGGGCCCAAGGCTTACGATGCCCAGGACGACTACCCCTCGTTCTGCATCAACGCCGCCCTCGCCGTGGTCGCAGACCAGCAGGCGGGCGTACACGCCCTGGGCATCGTGCTGGGCGGGTCCGGCAACGGCGAGCAGATAGCCGCCAACAAGGTCAAGGGCGTGCGCGCCGCGCTGGCCTGGAACCTCTCCACCGCCACCCTTGCCCGCGAGCACAATGACGCGAATGTCGTGGCGGTGGGCGGACGCCAGCACACGGTGGAGGAAGCCACCGAACTGATCGAGGCGTTCCTGTCCGAACCGTTCAGCAATGACGAACGGCACGTGCGCAGGATCGGCAAGATCGCGGCCTACGAAGCGACCGGCGAGGTCATCGAGTAGTGCCCGAGGGCCATTCCGTCCGCCGGCTCGCCCGCCAGTTCGGGGACGTCTTCACCGGCGAAGTACTTGCTGTCTCCAGTCCCCAGGGCAGGTTCAGCGGGGGAGCGGCGCTGTTGGACGGCCACGCCATGGTCGCCGCAGAGGCGCACGGCAAACACCTGTTCCTGCACTTCGACAACTCGCTGGTGCTGCACGTCCACCTCGGCCTTTACGGGGCCTGGAGCTTCGGCGGCGACAGCACCTTCACCGGCGCGTCAAGCATCGGTGCGCCGCGGCGGGTAGGGGAGCGGGAGGCCTTCACTGACGACGACGACGGCGGCGCCGCCTACGCAGGTCCGCCGGCGCCCGTCGGGGCCGTCCGGGTCCGGCTCGCCGGGAGCCACGGCTGGGCGGACCTGCGCGGGGCCACCACCTGCGAAACCATCACCGCAGCAGAGGCCGACGCGGTCCTCGCGCGGCTGGGACCTGATCCGCTGCGGAACCTTCGCGGCGACGCCGGGCGGTTCGCCGCCAATGTCCGGACCCGGAAGACCCCGCTGGCGGCCCTGCTCATGGACCAGAAGGTGATTGCCGGCGTCGGAAACGTGTACCGCGCCGAAGTCCTGTTCCGCCGCCGCCTCGATCCGCTCCTTCCCGGGGCTGAGTTGCCGGAGGCCGACGCCCGCAGGCTGTGGCGCGACGTCGTTACCGTCATGAACGACGGCGTCGCCGATGGGCGGATCATCACCACCCCGCCGAAATACTGGACGCTCAACGGCACCACGGCGGCCAAGGCGGCCGCGGCAGGGGAACCGGTGCCGGCCAGGAGCGCCCACTTCCCGCACCGTGACGACGTCCATTTCGTGTACAAACGGCACGGTCTGCCCTGCCGGGTATGCCGCACCATCGTGCTCATGGCCGACCTCGCCGGGCGGAACCTCTACTGGTGCCCCTACTGCCAGCAGCCGCAGGCCTAGGGGCAAACGCACAAAAGGACCCCTCAACCGAGGGGTCCTTTTGTCATGGAGGGGACGACGGGAATCGAACCCGCGTAATCAGTTTGGAAGACTGAGGCTTTACCATTAAGCTACGTCCCCGAAGGAAGATCCGTTTTTCGCGGAAACTCCGGGCTGGCTGTCCAAGCCGGATACAACTAAACCTAATCCATGGCCTACGTGTCAAATGTGCATTCGCGACGCGTATCACCGTAGACTTGCCTGTGCACTTACGGGGTGTAGCTCAGCTTGGCTAGAGCGCCTGCTTTGGGAGCAGGAAGTCGCAGGTTCAAATCCTGTCACCCCGACTCTGCGGCCAGGACCAGCCGGCCTGGACACACATTGCGTTGCAGAAACCCATCCCACAACCCAGGAGTACTTAGACCGTGAAGAGCGCTGTCGAGAACCTCACCCCCACGCGGGTCAAGCTCAATGTTGAGGTCCCCTTTGAGGAACTGAAACCCAGCATCGACTCGGCCTACAAGACCGTCGCGTCGCAGATCCAGGTTCCCGGGTTCCGCAAGGGCAAGGTTCCCGCCAAGCTCATCGACCAGCGCGTCGGCCGTGGCTACGTCCTGGAGACCGCTATCAATGACGGCCTCAACGGCTGGTACCAGGCTGCCGTGCAGGAATCCGGCATCCGCCCGCTGAGCCGGCCCGAGGTGGAAATCACCGAGGTTCCCGACCCCACCGCCACCGACGGTGGCCTGAAGTTCGCCGCCGAGGTCGACGTCCGCCCCGAGATCGAACTCCCGGACTACGCCGGCCTCGAGGTCCAGGTTGCCGCTGCGGAATCCTCCGACGCCGACGTGGACAAGGCCCTGGACGAACTGCGCGGCCGCTTCGGCACCCTGAAGTCCGTTGACCGCCCCGCTGCCGACGGCGACTTCCTCACCATCGACATCACCGCCACGATCGACGGCGAAGAGGTCGACTCCGCGGCCGGCCTGTCCTACCAGGTAGGCGCCGGCACCATGCTCGAGGGTATGGACGAAGCCGTAACCGGCCTCAGCGCCGACGAAGACGCCATCTTCGACACCACCCTGGTGGGCGGCGACCACGCCGGCGAAGCCGCCCAGGTCAAGGTAGTGGTCAAGGCCGTCAAGGAACGCGAACTGCCTGAGGCGAACGATGACTTCGCCCAGCTGGCCTCCGAGTTCGACACCCTCGCCGAACTGCGCGAAGACCTGGCAAAGCAGGCCGCCGAGTCCAAGATCGTTGAGCAGGGTGTTGAAGCCCGCGACAAGGTCCTGGACAAGCTGGTTGAACTCGTAGAGGTTCCCGTTCCGGACTCCGTCGTCGAAGAGCAGCTCGAAGCCCACTTCCAGGAGGGCAACGGCCACGGTGACGGCGAGCACGACACCGAAGAGCACCGCGAAGAGGTCCGCGCCAACACGGCCCGCGCCTTCCAGAACGAAATCATCCTCGACGCCATCGCGGAGAAGGAAGAAGTCAACGTCAGCCAGAGCGAGCTGATCGACTACATCGTCACCACCGCCAGCCAGTACGGCATGGACCCCAACCAGTTCGCCCAGATCATCGACCAGAGCGGCCAGGTCCCCATGATGGTTTCCGAGGTGCGCCGCCGCAAGGCACTGGCCGTCGTCCTGGGCCAGGCCACCGTGACCGACACCGAGGGCAACACCGTTGACCTCAGCGACTTCGTCCGCCCCGCCGGTGAAGAGGCTCCCGCCGCCGACGCCGAGGGTGTTGAGGCCGAGGCTGCCGAGGCAGAGGTTGTCGAAGCCGGGGACACGACGGCTGACGCCAAGGCATAGTCCTTCCTGACCCGCAGCAACGGCCCCCGGATCCCTTCGATCCGGGGGCCGTTCGCGTTCTGCGGGAAGCAGCCCGCTGCCCGTTCGGTGATCGTGCGCCGTCAGCGAACAGCCGTCGGTGAGCGAACAAAACACCCGTGAAACCGGTTAGTGTCCAAGTAGTGATTTTCAGTGATGTCACCGTCACCAGTGAGAGGTAAGTAAACATGTCACAGCACTCAGAGGCCCCCCGGATGGCGACCGTCGATCCTGCAGCCCAGGACAACTACATTTACAACCGCCTCCTCAAGGAGCGGATCATCTGGCTGGGCTCGGAGGTGCGTGATGACAACGCCAACGCGATCTGCTCGCAGCTGCTCCTGCTCTCGGCCGAAAACCCGGAAAAGGACATCTACCTCTACATCAACTCTCCCGGCGGCTCCGTCACCGCAGGCATGGCCATCTACGACACCATGCAGTTCATCCCGAACGACGTCGTTACCGTCGCCACCGGCCTCGCCGCATCCATGGGACAGTTCCTGCTCTCCTCCGGCACCAAGGGCAAGCGCTACGCCACGCCCAACGCCCGCGTGCTGATGCACCAGCCGTCCGGTGGCATCGGCGGCACCGCTTCCGATATCAAGATCCAGGCCGAGCTCATCCTGCACATGAAGAAGGTCATGGCGGAACTCACCGCCGAGCAGACCGGCCAGACCGTTGAAACCATCCTCAAGGACAACGACCGCGACAAGTGGTTCACAGCCACCGAAGCCCTCGAATACGGTTTCTTCGACAAGATCGCCGCGCACGCCGGCTCCGTCTCAGGCGGCGGCGGAACGTCCAACGGTTCCTCCGGCGAATCAGCCTCCCAGAACTAACCGGCATCCAGAACCCCTTTCGATCAGGAGCAAACACAATGAACTACAACTTCGGGTGGTCAGCCGGTAATCTTCCGTCCAGCCGCTACGTCCTGCCGCAGTTCGAGGAACGCACCCCCTACGGCTTCAAGCGCCAGGACCCCTACACCAAGCTCTTCGAGGACCGCATCATCTTCCTCGGCGTGCAGGTGGACGACGCTTCCGCTGACGACATCATGGCCCAGCTGCTGGTCCTGGAGTCCACGGACCCGGACCGCGACATCACCCTCTACATCAACTCGCCGGGCGGCTCCTTCACGGCCATGACGGCGATCTACGACACCATGCAGTACATCCGCCCCGAGATCCAGACCGTCTGCCTCGGCCAGGCCGCCAGCGCGGCTGCCGTCCTGCTCGCTGCGGGCACGCCCGGCAAGCGGCTGGCGCTGCCCAACGCCCGCGTCCTCATCCACCAGCCCGCATTGTCCGGCGGCCAGGGCGGACAGGCCTCCGACCTGGAGATCCAGGCCGCAGAGGTCATGCGCATGCGCTCCTGGCTGGAGGACACCCTGGCCCACCACTCCGGACGCACGTCGGAGCAGGTCAACAACGACATCGAGCGCGACAAGATCCTTACCGCCGAAGAAGCCCAGGCATACGGCCTCATCGACCAGGTTCTTGACTCCCGCAAGATCAAGCCCCAGGCAATCACGAGGTAGCAGTACCGGAAGCCGGTGCGGTCCAGTTCATTTGGCCGCACCGGCCTTTTCATTCCACCCTTGGGGCCCAATGTGACCTAGAGTGGATGTTGTCACAAACCGGGCCGTGCGGCCCGGGAGAGATTTCAGCAATGGTGCAAGGCTGCCAGGCAGCAGGATACTAAGGGGTTCACATATGGCTCGGATTGGCGAGAGCACGGATCTGCTGAAGTGCTCTTTCTGCGGAAAGAGCCAGAAGCAGGTGCGCAAGCTGATTGCCGGCCCCGGTGTCTACATCTGCGATGAATGCATCGAGTTGTGCAACGAAATCATTGAGGAAGAGCTCGCGGAGGTCGCCGACCTCGGCAGCTTCGAGCTTCCCAAACCGCGCGAAATCTTCGACTTCCTGCAGGAATACGTGATCGGCCAGGAGCCCGCCAAGCGGTCCCTCGCCGTCGCGGTGTACAACCACTACAAGCGCATCCAGGCCGGCCACGCGCCCAAGTCCGGGAACCTCGGGGACGGCGCCCACCACGACGACGTCGAGATCGCCAAGTCGAACATCCTCCTCATTGGTCCCACCGGCTGCGGCAAGACCTACCTTGCGCAGACCCTCGCCCGCCGGCTGAACGTCCCGTTCGCCGTCGCCGACGCCACTGCCCTGACCGAGGCCGGATACGTGGGCGAAGACGTGGAGAACATCCTCCTCAAGCTCATCCAGGCCGCTGACTACGACGTCAAGAAGGCCGAACAGGGCATCATCTACATCGACGAGATCGACAAGATCTCCCGCAAGAGCGAGAACCCGTCCATCACCCGCGACGTGTCCGGCGAGGGCGTGCAGCAGGCCCTCCTGAAGATCCTCGAAGGTACCGTCGCATCCGTGCCGCCGCAGGGCGGACGGAAGCACCCGCACCAGGAATTCATCCAGATCGACACCACCAACGTCCTGTTCATCGTGGCCGGCGCTTTTGCCGGCCTGGAAGAGATCATTGGCTCCCGCTCCGGCCGCAAGGGCATCGGTTTCGGCGCTCCACTGAACGAGGCCAGCAAGAAGGTGGACTCCTACGGTGAAGTCATGCCGGAGGACCTGCTGAAGTTCGGCCTGATCCCCGAATTCATCGGCCGGCTCCCCGTCATCACCACCGTGTCCAACCTGGACCGCGATGCCCTGATCCAAATCCTTTCCACACCCAAGAACGCCCTGGTGAAGCAGTACCAGAAGATGTTCCAGATCGACGGCGTGGAGCTGGTGTTCGACGACACCGCCCTGGATGCCATTGCCGACCAGGCCCTGGAACGGGGCACCGGCGCCCGCGGCCTGCGCGCGATCCTGGAGGAAGTCCTGCTTCCCGTGATGTTCGACCTTCCCAGCCGCGAGGACGTGGCCAGCGTGGTGATCACCGAGGACGTGGTCCTGCGAGGGGCCGAACCCACCATGATTCCGCACGTGGCCAAGCGCCGTAAGTCTGCCTGACCGAGAGGACCTCCGTGACTGTACCCGCCAAGAACAAAGCCGATTTCTGGTTCGACCCCCTCTGCCCGTTCGCATGGGTGACCTCCCGCTGGATCGGGGAAGTGGAAACCGTGCGGGACATCGAGACCGAGTGGCACGTCATGAGCCTGGCAGTCCTGAACGAGGGACGGGACCTGGACCCCGGCTACCGTGAATCCATGGACAACGCCTGGGGAATGGTCCGGGTGATCATCGCCGCCCGTGAAGAGCATGGACCGCAGGTCATCAAGCCGCTCTACGATGCCATGGGCACGCTGATCCACAACCAGGGCGAAAAAGACCGCACGGAGGTCATCACCAAAGCCCTTGCGGAGTGCGGGCTCCCCGCCTCCCTGGCCGATGCCGCCACCTCCGACGCGTACGACCAGAAGCTCCGGGCCAGCCACGAGGAAGGTATCTCGCTGGTGGGCCAGGACGTCGGCACCCCGGTGGTCGCCTTCAATGGCACCGCGTTCTTCGGCCCGGTGCTGACGCGTATCCCCCGCGGTGAGGAGGCCGGCAGGATCTGGGACGCCACCACGGCCATCGCTGCCTACCCGCACTTCTTCGAGTTGAAGCGCAGCCGCACCGAGAGCCCGGAATTCGACTGAACGCCGGGCACTGACACTCTGGGAGGGCCCCGGGAAAACTACCTGAATGTAGTTATCCCGGGGCCCTTGCACGTGGTCCGGCGCAGGAGAACAATAGTTCCTACCACTTCGAAAGAAGGGGACGCAGGAACCAAAGATTCAGTGATTTGTCAGTTAACGCAGCCATCGGCAAAGTTGAATGCAAGCTACCAGTGACGGGGTAGTAAGACCTGAAGATCAGCGGATCCTGCCAGACCATCAGAGCACGTCACCGGATGGCCGAAAAGTCGAAGCCCCACCAACGGCAAAACGCTGATGGGGCTTCCCCTTTGCCTCGAAAAGGCTGACCTGGCTGTGGTCCGGCGTCAGGCCTTGGCCGGCTCGTCGCTGGGTGCCAAAGCAACGTCGGAGACCGTGAGGTCGCCGCTGCCCACCGCCAGGGTGATCTCCCGGGCGTTGGACGCAGCCTTCAAATCCGCCAGCCCGGCCTGCAGCTGCGCTGTCAGCGCTTCCGGCGCAGTGATCGTGGCGGACAGCACCTCGGTGCGCTGCTTGACCTTGGCCTCGGACTTGGCCTTGCGGACACCGCTGAGTGCCACCCCCACCGTTGCCAGCATGGTGGTGTCGCCGTCCGGGATCTCCAGTGCAGCCGGCCATTCGGCCCGGTGCACGGACCCGTTGCGCCACCAGCTCCACACTTCCTCCGTGGCGAACGGCAGGAACGGGGCGAACAGCCGCAGCAGGGTGTCCAGTGTGGTGGCCAGGGCGGCGAGAACCGAGGCCTGCTCGGGATCCCCCGAAGCTCCGTAGGCGCGGTCCTTGATCAGCTCCACGTAGTCATCCGTGAACTGCCAGAAGAACGACTCCGTGAGCTGCAGCGCCCGGGCGTAGTCATAGTTGTCGAATGCCTTGGTGGACTGGGCCACGACGTCGGCCAGCTGGGCCAGGAGCGCACGGTCCAAGGGGTTCGTCAGCACGGCGAGATCGCCCGAAAGCACCGAGTTCTCGGTGGCGCCCAGGTTCAGGACGAACTTGGAGGCGTTCAGGAGCTTGATGGCGAGCCGGCGGCCGATTTTCATCTGCGCGATCTCGTAGGCGGTGTCTGCGCCCAGCCGTGCAGAGGCGGCCCAGTAGCGGACGGCGTCGGAGCCGTACTCGTTCAGGACGTCCGTGGGGACCACCACGTTGCCCTTGGACTTGGACATCTTCTTGCGGTCCGGGTCAAGGATCCAGCCGGAGATGGCGGCGTGCTTCCAGGGGGCACAGTCCTGCAGGGAGTCCGCGCGGACCACCGAGGAGAACAGCCAGGTGCGGATGATGTCGTGGCCCTGGGGGCGCAGGTCGAACGGATAGACCTTGGCGAACAGGTCCTCGTCCCGGCTCCAGCCACCCACGATCTGCGGGGTCAGGGAGGACGTCGCCCAGGTGTCCAGGACGTCGGCGTCGCCGGTGAAGCCGTTGGGCTGGTCGCGCTGTGCCTCGTCGAAGCCCGGGGCGGCGTCGGCGGCAGGGTCGACGGGCAGGAGCTCGTCGGAGGGCAGGATGGGGTTGTCGTAGTCCGGGTTTCCCTGCGCGTCGAGCGGGTACCAGACGGGAATGGGCACGCCGAAGAACCGCTGGCGGGAGACCAGCCAGTCACCGTTCAGGC
The DNA here is from genome assembly GCF_030812615.1 of Pseudarthrobacter niigatensis. NCBI lineage: Bacteria > Bacillati > Actinomycetota > Actinomycetes > Micrococcales > Micrococcaceae > Pseudarthrobacter > Pseudarthrobacter niigatensis. The sequence goes on from NZ_JAUSTB010000001.1 coordinate 50,548, forward strand.
CGGCGATCCAGTTTTCATAGCGGGAACGCATGAACGACGGGTGGAAGTCGATGTCCTTGCCCCGGCCAATGAGGCGTTCGCGGCGGTCCTCGTCACGGCCGCCGTTGCGGATGTACCACTGGCGGGACGTAACCACTTCCAGGGGCTTGTCGCCCTTTTCGAAGAAGTTCACCGGATGCGTGATCTTCTTGGGCTCACCGTCCAGCAGGCCGGCTTCCTTGAGCAGTTCCACCACGGCTTCCTTGGCGGAAAAAGCAGTCTTCCCGGCGATGGCGGCGTACGCCTCCTTGCCGGCTCCGCTGGTGATCCACTCGGGCGTTTCGGCGATGATGCGGCCGTCGCGGCCCATGATGGCACGGGTGGGAAGCTGCAGTTCGCGCCACCAGGTGACGTCGGTCAGGTCACCGAAGGTGCAGACCATGGCGATGCCGGAGCCCTTGTCCGCCTTTGCCAGGGGGTGGGCCTTGACCTCGAGTTCAACATCGAACAGCGGGGACTTCACGGTCTTGCCGAACAGCGGCTGGTACCGCTCGTCGTCGGGGTTCGCCACCAGTGCGGCACACGCCGCCAGCAGCTCCGGACGGGTGGTCTCAATGAAAACCTTGTCCCCGTCTTCGGTGAAGAAAGGGTAGCGGTAGTAGGCCCCGGCGACTTCGCGGTCCTCAAGCTCGGCCTGCGCCACGGCCGTGCGGAAGGTGACGTCCCACAGTGTGGGAGCTTCGGCCATGTAGGCGTCCCCGGCCGCCAGGTTGGCCAGGAAGGCGCGCTGGGACACTGCGCGGGAAGTGTCATCGATGGTGCGGTAGGTCAGGTCCCAGTCAACGGACAGGCCCAGGGTCTGGAACAGGTTTTCGAAGACCTTCTCGTCCTCAACGGCCAGTTCTTCGCACAGTTCGATGAAGTTCTGCCGGGACACGACGTCGAAATCGCGCTGGTTCTTGGCCGGCTGCGCGGGCGGCTGGTAGTCGGCGTTGTACGGGATGGCCGGATCGCAGCGGACACCGTAGTAGTTCTGGACCCGGCGTTCGGTGGGCAGGCCGTTGTCATCCCAGCCCATGGGGTAGAAGACGTTCCTGCCGGTCATGCGCATGTAGCGTGCCTGGACGTCAGTCTGGGTGAAGGAGAACATGTGCCCCACATGCAGCGATCCCGACGCGGTGGGCGGGGGAGTGTCGATCGAGTAGACCTGCTCCCGGGTGGTGTCGGGGTTGAACTTGTAGGTTCCTTCGGACAGCCAGCGCCGGGTGAGCGCGGCTTCGAGGCCTTCGAGGGCCGGCTTGTCCGGAACATTGATGGGGGCGGTGGTGGGCGTGTCTGTACCCTGCGTGTCTTCAGCCATTGGGCAATTCTTTCATGCTGGCTCCATCCCACCCAACCCGTCACCCCGGCGGACGGCGACGACGGCTTCCGGGTGCTGGTGGACCGGCCCGGGCCGCGGGGGATGGCCAGGGAAAACGCCGCCGTCGACCTGCGCCCGCCGGTGATACTGACGCCAACCACGCGCGGGTCCTGCTTGATTACCTCATGGGACGGCCCGGCGGTTGATCCCGCTAGGGTGGTGCCATGACTGAGGACTTGCAGAAAAAGGCAGCATTGGTGACCGGCGCGAGCAGCGGAATCGGAGAGGCAACGGTGCGTGCGCTTCGCGCCGGCGGGTGGACGGTCTTCGCGGTGGCACGCCGGGCGGAGCGGCTGGCGGTACTGGAAAGGGAGACAGGCGCCGTGGCGATCCCGGCCGATATCGCAGAGGACGACGACGTGTCCCGGCTCCTCGCCCAGGTCACCGAAGCAGGCGGCATTGACACGCTGATCAACATCGCCGGTGGTGCCAGGGGTGCCGACAAGGTGGGCGATGCCAACACCGCCGACTGGGAGTGGATGTACCGGGTCAACGTCCTGGGAACCCTCAAGCTCACCCGCGCGTTCCTTCCGATGCTGCGGTCCACCGGTGATGGCACCGTCCTGAACCTCACCTCCACCGCCGGATTGGACGCCTACGAAGGCGGGGGCGGCTACAACGCTGCCAAGTTCGGGCAGCACGCCATGACCAACGCCCTCCGGCTGGAAGAGGCTGAGCACAATGTGCGGGTCATCGAGGTGGCGCCGGGGCTGGTGCAGACCGAGGAGTTCGCCCTCAACCGGCTCGGGAATGCGCAGTCCGCAGAAAAGGTCTACCAGGGCGTGGAGAAGCCGCTTACCGCAGAAGACGTGGCCGACGTCGTCCGTTACGCCGTCAGCGCCCCACACCACGTCAACCTTGACCAGATCGTCGTCCGGCCGGTGGCGCAGGCAGCCACGCACAAGCTGATCCGGAAGGGCTAGGGACCTGCACGTGTAGGGTGGCCACCACGGCGGCGTGGTCCGTCCCAGCGATCGGGAGGACCGAGTAGCCGGAGCCGGTGATGTCGCGGGTGGTCACCAGGTGGTCCAGGGCAATGCCCGGCAGGTGGTAGCCGCGCATGGGCCAGGTGGGCACCAGCCTGCTGCCCGCTGACGCCGCCACGTCCACCAGGGTCCGGGCGCCTCCAGCCCCGGCCAGCAGCGAGCGGAATTCCCGGTGGTCATAGGTTGCGTTGAAGTCTCCGGCCAACAGCAGGGGACCGGAGCCGGTGCCGGCCCCGGCCACTGTGGCCAGTTCCTTGCGCCATTGGTTCACGGCGCTGCCCACCGGCGCCAGGGTGTGCACGGCCACGACACGAAGGGTTGCACCCCCGCCACCGCCCAGGTCGAGCCGTACAACCGGCATGCTGAACCGGGTGTCCGGAAGCGCCCCGGCGTCCTCGAGCATGGACGACGAGTAGACCGCAGTTCCCCCGGCGCCTTCCCTGGCGTGGGCAATCCGGTGCGGAAGCAGTCCGTCCAGCCCCGCCGCCGTCAGCTTCAGCGAGAGCTGGGGCGTGTACTCCTGCACTGCCAGCAGGCCCACGCGCCGTTCACGGACCAGGTCCACGATCTTCCCTGCGTCCGCGCCGCCCAGTTCCGCGTTGATGCTCATGGCCACCAGGGTGACCGGCCGTCCGGCCGCCTCGGCGGTGGGCCCGCGGACATCCAGCGGAAGCAGCCAGAAGGCCTGGCAGCCCATCAGCGATGCAGCCAGGACCCGCTGCCACCGGCTACGCCCCAGTAATGCGAGGAGCAAGGCTGCCGCGGCAGGCGCGGCAACCCAGGGCATGAACGCCACCAGCTGCACCCCCAGGACGGGCCATTCCACCGGTATGGCGCGGACGGCCGACACGGCAGCCACCGGCAACGCAACCGGTACGAACAGCCACCGGCACACGGTGGCCGCCCTCCTCCGGCACGGGACAGGGGCGCGGTTCAAGGCCAGGTGTCCAGTATGCCGACGACGGCGGCGTGGTCCGTCCCGGGGAATCCGACGGTGCTGAAACCCGCCACCCTGATGCCGCGGCTCACAAGGATGTGGTCGATCGCAGTAAAGGCGGGGACCGGCGCATTCATGGGCCAGGTGGGGACCAGGCCCATTCCTACGGTCCCGGCGGCATCGGTAAGGCCGGTGGTGAGCAGCTTCCGGAACTCTGCATGGTCCTGCCCGGCGTTGAAGTCGCCCAGCAGGACTGAGCTCCCGTCCGCCGGTAGTCCCTGCTGCAGGCCTGCCAGCTGGTCGAGTTCCGCCCGCCAGGATGGCGTATGTCCAGGGCGGGGGGAGTCAACGTGCACCGAGGTCAGCCGGATGCCGCCGGCGGTGCCCGGGACATCGGCGACGGCGCGGGTCTGGTAGAAGGACGTACCGGGCACCCGCGGCATCGGCACGAGTGGATAGCGGGAGAAGATGGCGTTGCCGGTGCCGGCTCCGTCAACGTCGATGACCCGGTACGGAAAGTCCACGCCAATTCCCGCCGCCTCAAGGCCTGCCAGGCCTTCCAGTGCCAGTTCAGGAAGGGCGAGAATGTCCACGTCCTGTGCCCGGGCCTGCCCCAGCAGGACGGTGGGATCCACGCCCGTGGATCCCACGTTCAATGCCATCACGGTCAGTGGGTGGACACCGGCATGGCTTGCGGCCGCACCGGCGTGGGCCGGCCGCTCAAAGAGTGTGCCCGGGGCCGCGGACGCCGGGACGATGCGCGGCGCCACTATCGACATCTGGCCTAGCAGGAGACAGGTGGCCAGCACGGCCAGCACAATGCGCGCACCCCGGAGTTCCAGGGCAACGGCGGCCAGTGCGGCTGCCGCCGCGGCAAGGGACGCGAACAAACTGGCGGGGAACAGGGACAGCAACTGGACCCACGGAGTGCCGGACCCGCCGGCAAGGCGCACGATGGTCAGTCCTGCTGCGGGCAGCCACAGGACGGCCGCGATTGACCAGCAGGTCCACGAACCCGCCCGGCGCAAAAGGCTGGGCCGCATGCCCGGCACGGATGGCTGCACCGCTTGCATCTGTCCATTATTCGCGGCCCGGTCCGGGCCGGACAGCGGTCGCTGCCCGTAACTGCCTCCCTAATTCCGCACCCCGTCACCACCAGTTCCCTGCACTGGTTCCCCGGGAGGCACCGGGTCCCGGAGCCTCCGGACCGGGAACGGGATGCGGTGCGACGGACCGGAATGGCACGGGACGCCATGGCGATAGTAGAATCTGGGTTGGCGATGACCCGGCAATCACCGGTGAGCTTCCGGAAGAACACGCGGCCCAGGTAAAGGGTGGCCGCGCCAGTAGAACCGGACGGGTAAGCCCGTCACAGCAGTAATGAGAGGCCGGGGCAGCGCGTGTTCCTTGCGGAAGACACGCGGCGCCGGTAAGTGAGGTGGTACCGCGGTGGGCGTGAAGTCTTTCAAAGACGGCACGGCAGCCGTCCTCGCATCCTGAACGGAACATCCGGTCCTGCCGGGGTTCACCACGCTCAACCCAGGATGTCGAACATGACGTTTTACCCCAAGGCCTCAGCCTCCAGCACCGGTTCCAACGGCAGCGCCGGCGTTTCCGCCTCCGTGAAGTTCCCGGAGATCGAAGAGCGCATCCTGAAGTACTGGGACCAGGACGGCACCTTCCAGGCCAGCATCGACCAGCGCAGTGCCGACGCCCCCGGCGGCGAGCCCGGCAGCAACGAATTCGTCTTCTACGACGGCCCGCCCTTCGCCAACGGCCTGCCCCACTACGGCCACCTCCTCACCGGCTACGCCAAGGACTTGGTGGGCCGCTACCAGACCCAGCGCGGCAAGCGCGTGGAGCGCCGCTTCGGCTGGGACACCCACGGCCTGCCTGCCGAGCTCGAGGCCATGAAACAGCTGGGGATGACGGACAAGACCCAGATCGAGGCCATGGGCATCGACAAGTTCAACGACGCCTGCCGCGCGTCCGTGATGAAGTACGCCGACGAATGGCGCAGCTACGTCACCCGCCAGGCACGCTGGGTGGACTTCGACAACGACTACAAGACCCTCAACGTCGAGTACATGGAGTCGGTCCTCTGGGCGTTCAAGCAGCTGCACGACAAAGGGCTGACCTACAACGGCTACCGGGTCCTGCCCTACTGCTGGAAGGACGAAACGCCGCTGTCCAACCACGAGCTGCGCATGGACGACGACGTCTACAAGAACCGCCAGGACCAGACCGTCACCGTCACGTTCCCCATCCTGGCCGGCGACTCCGCGCTGTCCAAGCAGCTCGACGGCGTGCAGGCCCTCGCCTGGACCACCACCCCCTGGACGCTGCCCACCAACGCCGCGCTCGCCGTCGGGCCTTCCATCACCTACGCCGTGCTGCCGGCAGGCCCCAACGGCATCAAGGCGGCCTCCGCCGACGCCCCGGTTACCGGGAGCTTCATGCTTGCAGCGGACCTGCTGGGCAGCTACGCCAAGGACCTTGGCTATGACAGCTTCGAGGATGCTGAAGCCGCCGTCGTATCCACCCACACCGGCGCCGAGCTGGAGGGTCTGGAATACCAGCGCCTCTGGGACGACTTCGCCGACAACGAGAAATACGGCATGGAGAACGCCTGGCGCTTCGTGGTGGCCGACTACGTCACCACCACGGATGGCACCGGCATCGTGCACCAGGCGCCCGCCTACGGTGAAGATGACCAGAAAGTCTGCGAGGAGGCAGGCATCCCCGTGGTGCTCTCCGTGGACGAGGGCGCAAAGTTCCTGCCGTTGTTCAAGCACGGCGACCTCCACGACATCGTTGGGCTGCAGGTCTTCGAGGCCAACAAGCCCATCACCCAGGTGCTCCGTGCCCAGGGCCGCCTGGTCCGCCAGGCCAGCTACGAGCACAGCTACCCGCACTGCTGGCGCTGCCGCAACCCACTGATCTACCGTGCCGTGTCCTCCTGGTACGTGGAGGTCACCAAGTTCAAGGACCGGATGTCCGAACTGAACCAGGAGATCAACTGGATCCCCGGCAATGTCAAGGACGGCCAGTTCGGCAAGTGGCTCGAGAACGCGCGCGACTGGTCCATCAGCCGCAACCGCTTCTGGGGCAGCCCCATCCCCGTCTGGCAGTCCACGGACCCCGACTACCCGCGCACGGACGTTTATGGCTCCCTGGCGGAAATCGAAGCCGACTTTGGCCGGCTGCCGCTGAACAAGGACGGACAGGTGGACCTGCACCGCCCGTTCATCGACGAGCTCACCAGGCCCAACCCGGACGATCCCCGCACGCCCGAAGAGGGCCAGTCCGTGATGCGCCGGGTGGAAGACGTCCTGGATGTGTGGTTCGACTCCGGCTCGATGCCGTACGGCCAGGTGCACTACCCATTTGAGAACGAGGCCTGGTTCAACACGCATAACCCTGCTGACTTCATCGTCGAATACATCGGTCAGACACGCGGCTGGTTCTACATGCTGCACATCCTGTCCACAGCGCTGTTCGACCGGCCGGCGTTCCGGAACGTCATCAGCCACGGCATCGTGCTGGGCTCGGACGGGCAGAAGATGTCCAAGAGCCTGCGCAACTACCCGGACGTCTCCGAGGTCCTGGACCGCGACGGCTCCGACGCCATGCGCTGGTTCCTGATGTCCAGCCCCATCCTGCGCGGCGGCAACCTGATCGTCACCGAACAAGGCATCCGCGACGGCGTGCGCCAGGTGATCCTGCCGCTCTGGAACGTGTACAGCTTCTTCACGCTCTACACCAACGCTGCCGCCGCAGGACAGGGCTACGATGCGAAGCTGCGCTACGACGGCTATGCGGACACCCTGGACCAGTACCTGCTGGCCAACACCGGCGACCTGGTGCGAAACATGACCGTGCAGCTGGACACCTATGACATCTCCGGTGCCTGCGACTCGCTCCGCAGCTACCTGGACATGCTCACCAACTGGTACGTCCGCCGCAGCCGGCAGAGGTTCTTCGACGAGGACCAGGACGCCTTTGACGCCCTGTTCACCGCGCTGGAGACCGTCACCCGCGCCGCAGCCCCGCTGCTCCCGCTGGTCTCCGAGGAGATCTGGCGCGGCCTGACCGGCGGCCGCTCCGTGCACCTGGCCGACTGGCCGGACGCGGACCTCTTCCCCGCCAACCCCGCGCTGGTGGAGGCCATGGACCGGGTCCAGCAGATCTGCTCCACCGGGTCCTCGCTCCGCAAGGCAGCCAACCTGCGGGTCCGCCTTCCCCTCCAGGAACTCACCGTCGTGGCACCCGGGGCGGATGTGCTGGAAGGCTTCGCCGCCGTCGTCGCCGATGAACTCAACCTGCGCTCCGTGCGCCTGCTCGACGCGGCCACCGCTTCCCCTGAAGAGTTCGGCATCCAGCAGAAGCTGGTGGTGAACGCCCGTGCCGCGGGCCCGCGCCTGGGCAAGAACGTCCAGGTGGCCATCAAGGGATCCAAGTCCGGCGACTGGTCCGTGGACGACGCCGGTGTGGTCACCGCGGGTGGGCTGCAACTGGAGCCCCAGGAGTACACGCTGGAGACGGTGGTGGCTGAGTCCGAGGGCGGGTCTGCCGCTGTTGCCGTGCTGCCCGGAGGCGGGTTCGTGGTCCTGAACACGGAGGTCACCCCCGAACTGGAGGCCGAAGGCCTGGCACGCGACATGGTCCGCGCCATCCAGCAGGCCCGGAAGGACGCCGGGCTCAACGTCAGCGACCGGATCCGGACAACGGTCACAGCCGCGCAGCACGTGGTGGATGCCCTGCTGGCCAACGCTGAACTGGTCAAGGGCGAGACGCTGACGGTAGAGCTGGCCGCAGGGCCGGGCGACGTGTCCGAACCCGCCGTCGCAGTCGAAAAAGTGGAGGCCTAGGACATGACCGACGAATTCTCCGTGGAAAGCGTCTACGCCGAACTCCTGGGACGTGCGCCGGAAAACAAGATGGAACCCCGGCTTGCTCCGCTGTTCCGCGCCATGGACGTGCTCGGCGAGCCCAACAAGGCGTACCCGATCATCCACGTCACCGGAACCAACGGCAAGACCTCCACCTCGCGGATGATCGAATCCGTGCTCCGCGCCCATGGCCTGAGTACTGGGCGGTACACCAGCCCGCACCTGTCCAAGGTCACCGAACGGATCAGCATCGACGGCCACCCCGTGTCCGATGAGACGTTCGTTCGGATCTGGGACGAGATCAGGCCCTACCTGCAGATCGTGGACTCCGAACTGGAAGCCGAGGGCCAGCCCCGCCTGACCTACTTCGAGTGCCTCACCATCCTGGGCTTCGCCATCTTCGCCGACCAGCCCGTCAACGTGGCCATCATCGAAGTGGGCCTTGGCGGCATCACCGACGCCACCAACGTGGGCGACGGCCAGGTATCGGTGGTGACGCCGATTTCGCTGGACCACACGGACCTGCTGGGCGACACCACCGAGGACATCGCCTACGAAAAGGCCGGCATCATCAAGCCCGGCGGCTACCTCATCAGCGCAGCGCAACCCCTTGACGCGGCCCAGGTTCTGCTGGAAAAGGCCAAGGAAGTGGGTGTGCCTTTCCGCTTCGAGGGCGTTGAGTTCGGCGTCGAGTCACGGGCAGTGGCCGTGGGCGGGCAGATGGTCACCATCCAGGGCATCGCCGGCCGCTACCCGGACCTGCTGGTACCGCTGCACGGCGCCCACCAGGCGCAGAACGCCGCCGTGGCCGTGGCAGCCCTGGAAGCATTCTTCGGGGGCGAAAAGGAACTCGACTTCGAGGTCCTGCAGGAAGGGTTCGCCGCGGTGACGTCACCCGGGCGCCTCGAAGTGGTCCGCACCGCGCCCACCATCATCGTGGACGCCGCCCACAACCCCGACGGCATCAAGGCCTCGGCCGCCGCGCTGCAGGAAGCGTTCACCTTCACCCGGCTGGTTCCGGTGGTGGGAGTGCTCAAGGAGAAAGACGCAGAGGAGATCCTTCGCCAGCTCAAGGAATCCCTGGGGGGCGTGGCTGGGGAATACTGCTTCACCCAGTCCAACTCCCCGCGCGCCGTTCCCGCGGCGGACCTGGCGGAGCTGGCCATCGACCTGGGCTTCGGCGAGGACAACGTCCACGTCGCCGAGAAACTGGACGATGCACTGGAATGGGCTGTGGAACGGGCCGAGGCCAACGACGACCTTTCCGGCGGCGTGCTGGTCACAGGCTCGATCACCCTGGTGGCCGAGGCGCGGATCCTGCTCGGAAAAACGGAGGCATGACCATGGCCAGACTGACAAAAGCGCAGCGCGAGTGGCGGCCCGGCATGCCCAGGAAGCGGCGTTCCACCAAGGTCATGTTCGCCTCCACCGTGCTGCTGCTCGAAGCGTTTGTCATGTTCTTTGCCACGCTGGTGGTGTTTGGGCTGCGCCGCGGGGAATTCCCGCCCGCCCTGATCCTCGGCGTCGGCATTGCCCTCAGCGTGGTCATGGTCTTCGCCTGCGCGGTCCTCAACAAGCCCTGGGGCATCGGCCTTGGATGGGTCCTGCAGATCGTCCTGATCCTGACCGGCATTTTCGAGCCGGCCATGTTCCTGGTGGGCGCCCTCTTTGCGGTGGCCTGGTGGTACGGCATCCGCACCGGCATCCGGCTGGACCGGGAAGCCGCCCAGCGCGCCCGCGAACAGGCCGAATGGGAAGCCACGCACCCCGACCAGGCCGCGGGTCCCGCCCAACCGCAGACCCCGTAAGCCAGCCCCCGTAGACTTGTCCCGAAACCCCACCAACGCATTGGAGCAGTTGTGACCACTGAGCGCACCCTCGTCCTGATCAAGCCCGACGGCGTCGCCCGTAACCTGACCGGGGCCATCCTGGCCCGCATCGAAGCCAAGGGCTACAGCCTTGTTGAGCTGAAGAAGGTTGACGCCACCCGTGAGCTCCTGGAGCAGCACTACGAGGAGCACGTGGGCAAGCCGTTCTACGAGCCCCTGGTGGAATTCATGCTCAGCGGCCCCGTGGTGGCGGCCATTTTCGAAGGCCACCGTGTCATCGAAGGCTTCCGCTCCCTGGCGGGCACCACGGACCCCACGACGGCGGCCCCCGGCACCATCCGCGGCGACTTCGGCCGGGACTGGGGCCTGAAGGTGCAGCAGAACCTGGTCCACGGCTCCGACTCGACTGAGTCAGCCGACCGGGAGATCAAGATCTGGTTCCAGGGCTGAGCGGCCCCGGAACAGCAAGAAGCCCTTGGTTCTTCGGAACCAAGGGCTTCTGTCGTCTGCGGCCTAAAAGCCCGAGGTACCCGCGAACACCTGGATGAACGCGAAGAAGATGGTGGCGATGACGGCAACATACAGCAGCGCCGTGATGATCCAGCCGGAATCGCCAAGGATGCGGGTTGCCCGGGCGGGCAGGGGGATGACGCCGGCCGTGATGTTCCGGATGGTGGTCCACACGAAGAGCGGGATCATGGCCGCCCAGACGATCATGCAGAACGGGCACAGGATGTGGATGGAGTACAGGGCCTGGGACCACAGCCAGACGACGAACGCGAAGCCGAGTGTGACTCCTGCCTGCAGCCCGAGCCAGTACCAGCGGGCAAAGGTCGCTCCGGACAGCAGGGCCATGCCCACCGTGATGGTGATGGCGAAGGCCACGATGCCGATAAACATGTTGGGGAAGCCGAAGAGGGAACTTTGCCAGGTCTGCATGACCTGACCGCAGGAGATCCACGGATTCACGTCGCACACGGTGGTGTGGTTGGGGTCCTTGAGTACCTCGAGTTTTTCCAGGACCAGGGTTCCGGAAGCGAGCCAGCCGACGATTCCGGTGATGACCAGCAACCAACCAAAGGGCCGGTTACGCGCCATCCGCGGAAGGCTTCCCGCGGCGCTGGTCTGCGGCTCGGCGGCCCGTTCCTGCTGGTGGGCGCTGACGGGAGAGATGCTGGGCATGGGTATGGCGTCCTTTTCGTCCGGTGCTCCTGTGCCTGATTGTAACGCCGCCGGCTGGAGCCCCCACACAGGCAAAGGAACAGCAACGCCCGCTTCCGCTGCGATCCGGCGCGGGTATGAGAGAATGAACATGGCTGGAAGCCGATCCACATTCGGACTCCGGTCCGGTGGTTTGTTCCCAAGACCGCCAATGATGAGCAGGGCAGGCTTCGGATTCTTCCGGCACACCCGCGACTCCATTGGGCGGCACCTGGTTGTAGCACGCAGAACAACGGGTTTTCAGAACATCCGCCGGCTCCCACGGGCTGCCGCACCCCAACGACGGTGCGAACCTGGGAGTATCCACTTGACTTCTGTCAATGCCTGCGGGTGTTGACAATATGTGCCCCAATGGGTGCCGGATGTGGCGGTACGTCAGGGGCAGGAGTGTTGCCACATATGGAGAATGACCAGGAACTCGCCGTTAACGATGAAGCAGCGGCTGCCGCGCCCAAGAGGGCACCGCGGACCCGCCGCAAGGCGGCACCCAAAACCGGGCATGCCCCTGCGGATGCCGTGACCAGCGCACCGGATGCCGATTCGGCCCCCGGTGGAGACCCGGCCGGTCAAGAAACCGCGGTTGAAGCAACCACTGTGGACGCAACCGCTGCCGAAGAAGCCGGCACTGCGCAGAAGGCGCCCGCCCGGCGCACCCGGGCCCGGAAGAAGGCCGACACCGCGGAACCCCTGCCTGCCTTCGCCGCTGACGCGGAGCGTGCTGCCGAAGTGGCGACCGTTGACGCGCCGGCCGCAGTTCCGGACCCCGGCGCCGACGGCCCTGCCGTTCCTGCCCAGGAGGCAACGGCAGATCCCGAAACCAAGCCGGTCCGCCGCCGTCGGGTAGCCACCCGCAAGGCTGCCTCTCCAGCCGCCGCCCCCGCAGCCGACTCCGCGGGAACGGCTGGTGAAACACCTGCCGCCGCAGCCCCGGAGGCAGTGCTGCCGGAGGCCGCTGACCAGATCGCGGAACAGGACGTGGAGCAGGCGAACGTGCCCGCCGGGCAGGAAGCCGTTCCTGCAACGGAAGGGGCCCCGGCACCGGAGCAGCCCACGGAAGCGCCGGCAGTGGAAGACGGCGAGGCCGCCGCTGCCGCCAGCCCCTTCGGCTCGCTGTTCCTGGAACCCGCTTCCCCCACCTCAGTACTCTTCCAGGCCCCGGACCTCAGCACCGTAGTCCGGCCCGCAGCGCCGGCCGCCGCGGAGCCTGAGGAAGAAGAATCCGAAGACGCCGAGGATTCCTCCAGCCGCCGCCGTCGCCGCAGCCGTGGCCGCAGGGGCCGCAGCCGCATCGGTGGTACGGCGGAGGAGGACAACGAGGACAGCGGTTCCGATGCTGAGGACGAGTCCGACGAGGACAACGCAGGCCAGGTGGAAGACGGCGTGACGTCCCGCCGCCGCCGTCGCCGCCGCCGCGGTGACCAGGACCTTGAGCTGACCGGTGGGGAAGACGACGATCCGCCCAACACGGTGACGAGGGTCCGTGCGCCGCGCGCGGTCAGTGAAGCGCCGGTCAACAACCGGGTCACCAGCGTCAAGGGCTCCACCCGCCTTGAGGCCAAGAAGCAGCGCCGCCGCGAATCCCGCGACACCGGCCGCCGCCGCACGGTGATCACCGAAGCCGAGTTCCTGGCCCGCCGCGAATCCGTGGACCGCCAGATGATCGTGCGCCAGCGCGATGACAGAATCCAGATCGGCGTCCTCGAAGACGGCGTCCTGGCAGAGCACTTCGTGTCCAAGACCCAGCAGGATTCCTTGATCGGCAACGTGTACCTGGGCAAGGTCCAGAACGTGCTGCCATCCATGGAAGCGGCGTTCGTGGACATCGGGCGCGGCCGCAATGCCGTCCTGTACGCCGGCGAGGTCAACTGGGAAGCCGTCAACCTTGAGGGCAAGCAGCGGCGCATTGAGAACGCGCTCAAGTCCGGCGACACCGTGCTGGTCCAGGTCACCAAGGACCCGGTGGGCCACAAGGGTGCCCGCCTCACCAGCCAGATCTCGCTGCCCGGCCGCTACCTGGTGTACGTCCCCGGCGGTTCCATGACGGGCATCTCCCGGAAGCTGCCCGACGTCGAACGCAACCGGCTCAAGCGCATCCTCAAGGACCGCCTTCCCGAGCACGCCGGCGTCATTGTCCGCACCGCCGCCGAGGGCGCTTCCGAGGAAGAGCTCACGCACGACATCAACCGGCTGCGCGCCCAGTGGGAAGGCATCGAAAGCCAGTCCACCTCCACCAAGATCCTGGCCCCCGAGCTCCTCTACGGCGAACCCGACCTGACCATCAAGGTGGTCCGTGACGTCTTCAACGAGGACTTCTCCAAGCTCATCGTTTCCGGCGAGGAGGCCTGGGACACCATCGAGGCCTACGTCACCTACGTGGCGCCGGACCTTGTGGGCCGGCTCGAGAAGTGGACCAAGGACCAGGACATCTTCTCCGCCTGGCGAATCGACGAACAGATCCACAAAGCCCTCGAACGGAAGGTCTTCCTGCCCTCCGGCGGCTCCCTGGTGATCGACCGCACCGAGGCCATGACCGTGGTGGACGTCAACACGGGCAAGTTCACCGGCAGCGGCGGCAACCTCGAGGAAACCGTCACCAAGAACAACCTCGAAGCGGCCGAGGAAGTGGTGCGCCAGCTGCGGCTGCGCGACATCGGCGGCATCATCGTGATCGACTTCATCGACATGGTGCTCGAATCCAACCGCGACCTGGTCCTGCGCCGCCTGGTTGAGTGCCTGGGCCGCGACCGGACCAAGCACCAGGTTGCCGAAGTGACCTCACTCGGACTGGTCCAGATGACGCGCAAGCGCATGGGCACCGGCCTGCTGGAGGTGTTCGGCGAGCAGTGCGAGGCCTGCGCCGGCCGGGGCGTCGTGACCCACGACGACCCCGTGGAGCACCGCCGGGCCAACACGGTGGCGGCCGAGCACCACGTCCAGCGCACCGACAACCGGCCCGAAACCCGTGCGGAGGCCCGCCCGGAAGCGCAGCGGAACGACGCCCAGCCCGGCGTCCGGTCCGAACGCAAGCGGCGGCGGGGACGCGGCGGCCAGCAGCCCGAGGCTGCCCCGGCACCTGCCGTCCATGTCCACACCGTCCAGCCGGACCCGTCCGACGCCGAGCGGCACGCCAAGGCGGAGGCAACCAGGCTTGCCCTGGCGAACATCGCCGCTGCCGCCCATGCGGCCCACCTGCACGACGACGAGGTAGCGGCTGCCCGGCAGGTGCCGGCCGCGGAGCCTGCGCAGGTACCCGTTGAGGAGAAGCACGACGCCGATGCCCCGGCACGTCCCGCAGCCGTCCTCACGTTCGGCGGCGAGGAAGTCCCGCTTCCGTTCGTGGAGCACGCCGGGGAACAGCATCCGAAGCCTGCCCTGACGCTGGACCGGCTTGCGGAAGCATTCGCACACCTGGGCCAGCCGGCTTCCCCTGTGGGGCATGCGCCTGCCAATCAGGCAGAGGCTCTGCAGGCAGCAGAAGAGGCAGCACCGGAGCAGCCGGCCGGCGCAGGGGCGGCGGGAGCCCGCGCCGGTGCCGCTCCTGAGGCGTCCCCTGAAAAGGACTATTCGGACCACACGCTGGAGCAGTCCCGGCAGCGCCGCCCCCGGCGCCACCGGGCCGCCAGCCGTGCCCAGGGTGCCGCCAACGAGACCGCCGTCCAGCACCATGAAAACGTCCAGGCTGATGCCGGTGGGCACTCGCACGCAGCGAAGGCCCCCGAACCCGCGAAGGACCAGCCGGAACCGCGGAAGGCGGCCGAGGAACCCATCATCCTCGGCGTCGGGGTGCCTGCCTCGGAACTCTAGGCACAGGAGCTTCCAGCCAGGAATCCCCGTCCTGCGCATCGGTCCACCCGGATTACCGGGGGTACCGTGCGGGGCGGGGATTCCTGCCGTTGCGGGATGGCCCATTTTTGCGGCGGCCGTTGTTACCTTTTTCCGGGTGCGGCGCACGGGCTAGGGTAGGAACCGACACGGGGTGCCGCGCAGCAGGCCGGCTGAGATCCAGACCCGTTGAACCTGTCCGGCTAGTACCGGCGAAGGGATGTCTCTTGTCTTCGACCCTTTCCATGCCCCTGCCAGCTTCCTCCGCCGCCGGCACCGGGCTGCCAACCGGCCGGGAAGTCCCGCGGGTCCTGTCCATCGCCGGCTCCGACCCGTCCGGGGGCGCAGGCATCCAGGCCGACCTGAAAAGCATTGCCGCCCACGGCGGTTACGGCATGGCTGCCATCACGGCGCTGACGGCGCAGAACACGTGCGGTGTACAGGCAGTCCACGTTCCTCCCGCAGCCTTCCTGGCACAGCAGCTGGACGCGGTCAGCGATGATATCTCCATTGACGCCGTCAAGATCGGCATGCTGGGGGACGAGGCCGTGATCCGCACTGTCCGGCACTGGCTGGAGAAGGTCCGTCCCGCCGTCGTTGTCCTGGACCCGGTGATGGTGGCCACCAGCGGCGACCGGCTGCTGAAAGAGTCCGCCGAGGCCGCCCTCCGGGACATCTTGCCCCTGGCCCACCTCATTACGCCCAACCTGCCGGAGCTTGCCATGCTGGTGGGCGCGGATCCAGCAGACAGCTGGGCGGCAGCGCTGGAGCAGGGGAGGCGCCTGGCGGATGCCACCGGCGCCACCATCCTTGTCAAGGGCGGGCACCTGGCGGGTGCGGACTGCCCGGATGCGCTGGTCAATACGGCAGGCCTCCTGCCAGGGGAAGTGGTGGAGGTGCAGGGAAACCGCATCGACACGCGCAACAGCCACGGCACCGGCTGTTCCCTGTCCTCCGCGATAGCCACCGTCCAGGCACGCCTTGGCGACTGGGAGGCATCGCTCCGAACGGTCAAGCCATGGCTTGCCGGCGCCCTTGAGAAGTCGGAGCAGCTTGAAGTGGGCCGGGGAAACGGCCCCGTGCACCATTTCCACCACGTGCGGCCGGCCCTCGCGGAAGGCGCTTTCGCTGCCCGGCTGTGGACGGAAGCCCAGCAGGACCTGGCCGACATCTACGCCCTGGACTTCATCCACGGCCTGGCCACCGGGGACCTGGCCGAGAAGGATTTCGCCTACTACCTGGCGCAGGATGCCCTGTACCTGAACGGCTACTCCCGGGTCCTTGCCCGGGCGAGTGCCCTGGCCCCGTCAGAAGGGGAGCAGCTGTTCTGGGCCGGATCATCGCAGCAATGCCTGGAAGTGGAGTCGGAGCTGCACCGCTCGTGGCTCAGCACCCGCCCCGCCCAGGGCGGACTCGGCCCCGTCACCAAGGCCTACGTGGACCACCTCACCGCAGCATCGGCGTCGGGAAGCTACGCCGTCCTGGCCGCCGCCGTCCTGCCCTGCTTCTGGCTTTACGCCGAAGTCGGGGAAAAGCTGCACGCCCGGTTCCTTGCCTCGGGAGAGCCGGGCGGCCACGCCTACGCAGCATGGCTCCGGACCTACGCGGACGAGGGCTTCGCCGAGGCCACCCGCCGCGCCATCGCCATCGTGGACGCAGCAGGGCGGAGGGCCTCCGACCACGAACGCGCGGCGATGGTGACTGCGTTCAAGCAGTCCTGCCGCCTGGAAGTGGAATTCTTCGACGCGCCGAGGTTGCATTCCTGAACCCTGTGGGCAGCGCCGCCGCTATGATGGAGTCCATGGTTGCGGTGCTGCCTGTCGGAGTGTGGTTACTACCACACCCGGGCCGCCGGAACCAGCCTCATTTGCGGCCGTAGATGGATTTAGCGTATTCTGGATCTTCGGTGCTTACGCCAACACTTGGGTTATGACCCCACGGCGTTGAGGCACAGCGCGAACCCTGGCTTTTTTGAGTCGGTTCCGCACGCAAATTTTGTAATAAACGTCGAGAGAAGTGAGTTCCCAAGTGGTGTACGCGATTGTCCGCGCAGGCGGCCGCCAAGAGAAGGTTTCCGTTGGAGACTTCGTTACCCTGAACCGCGTCGCCGGTGGAGCCGGCAGCACCATTGAGCTGCCCGCACTGCTCCTGGTTGATGGTGACAAGGTCACCTCCGCCGCCGCTGACCTGGCCAAGGTAACTGTTACGGCTGAAATCCTCCAGGACCTGCGTGGTCCTAAGATTGTCATCCAGAAGTTCAAGAACAAGACCGGCTACAAGAAGCGCCAGGGTCACCGCCAGGAACTGACCAAGGTCAAGATCACCGGCATCAAGTAACCACCGGTTACTGTTCAGGTATTTCAACAGATTCCCCAGAATTTAGAGGCAGGCATTTCAGATGGCACATAAAAAGGGCGCGAGCTCCACTCGCAACGGTCGCGATTCCAACGCTCAGTACCTCGGCGTCAAGCGCTTCGGCGGCCAGGTTGTTTCCGCCGGCGAGATCATCGTCCGCCAGCGTGGCACCCACTTCCACCCCGGCGCCGGCGTTGGCCGTGGCGGTGACGACACCCTGTTCGCACTGACCCCGGGCGCCGTTGAATTCGGCACCCGCCGCGGTCGTCGCGTAGTCAACATCGTTGCTGCTGCAGCTGCAGAGTAACAACCAGTTCTGAAGCGGTGGAGCGGGCCTGAGGGTCCGCTCCACTGTTCTTTTAACAGCATTACAATCGATGTGGCGTCCCCGGGCGCCCCATAAACAGCACCTGAGGAGATCCACGTGGCCAGCTTTGTAGACCGGGTAGTACTGCATGTATCCGGCGGAACCGGCGGCCATGGTTGCGTCTCCGTCCACCGCGAGAAGTTCAAGCCACTCGGCGGTCCCGACGGCGGGAACGGCGGCAACGGCGGCGACGTGATCCTGCGCGTGGACCACCAGACCACTACGCTCCTCGACTACCACCACGCACCGCACCGGCACGCGAGCAACGGCGGTCCCGGCATGGGCGACTGGCGCGGCGGCAAGAACGGCGAGACCCTGATCCTCCCCGTTCCGGACGGCACGGTGGTCAAGACCAAGGACGGCGAAGTCCTGGCCGATCTCGTGGGGGAAGGCGCCGAGTTCGTGGCAGCCGCCGGCGGCCTGGGCGGGCTCGGCAACGCTGCCCTGTCCTCACAAAAGCGCCGCGCCCCCGGCTTCGCGCTGCTCGGCATCGAGGGGGATTCCCGGGACATCGTCCTGGAACTCAAGAGCATTGCCGACATCGCGCTGGTGGGCTTCCCGTCAGCGGGCAAGTCCAGCTTGATTGCAGCCATGTCCGCCGCCCGGCCCAAGATCGCCGACTACCCGTTCACCACCCTGGTTCCCAACCTCGGCGTGGTGCAGGCCGGCGACGTACGGTTCACCATCGCCGACGTACCCGGCCTCATCGAGGGCGCCAGTGAGGGGCGGGGCCTGGGCCACAACTTCCTCCGCCACGTCGAGCGCTGTGCGGCCCTGGTCCACGTGCTGGACTGCGGCACCCTTGAATCGGACCGGGACCCGCTCACGGACCTCGCCATCATCGAGGTTGAGCTGGAGAAGTACGCCGTCGACATGAGCTATGCCGGCCAGGACGGTGAAGTGGTTCCCCTGAACCACCGCCCACGGCTGGTCGCGCTGAACAAGGTGGACCTGCCCGACGGCAAGGACATGGCGGAATTCGTGCGTCCGGAACTCGAGTCGCGCGGCTACCGTGTGTTCGAAGTATCCGCCACCAGCCATGAGGGCCTGCGCCAGCTCGGTTTCGCCATGGCGGAGATCGTCAAGGCAGCCCGGGATGCGGTGGCTGCCGCACCGCCCAAGGTGCAGCCCGCGGTGCTGCGGCCGCGTGCAGTCAACGAAGCCGGGTTCAAGATCCGCCGCGAGGAAAAGAACCTGGAACCGCTGTTCCGCGTCCTGGGCGAAAAGCCCGTGCGCTGGGTCAAGCAGACCGACTTCACCAACGAAGAGGCCATCGGCTACCTGGCGGACCGGCTCGCCCGGCTCGGTGTTGAAACCGAACTGTTCAAGCAGGGCGCCAAGCCCGGTGACACCGTGGTCATTGGCGAGGACGACGGCGTGGTGTTCGACTGGGAGCCCACCATGATGGCAGGGGCTGAGCTCCTGGCGTCGCCGCGCGGCACCGACGTCCGGTTCGCCGATATCGGCGACCGCCCCACCCGCAGCCAGAAGCGCGAAGAGCAGCAGGAGCGCCGCGACGCCAAGGCTGCCGCCCGGGCGGAGCTCGAGGCAGAGCGGAAAGCCGGGATCTGGACCGAGTCCGTCAGCGGCCGCCGTGCCGCCCAGCCCGTCAAGGAAAGCGGACTGGAAGCGGACGATGACCTCTAGGGGCATGACTGCAGTACCCGCCGTGCCCGCGGGGGACAGGAGCGCGCTGGCCGGGGCCCGCCGGATCGTGGTCAAGGTAGGCTCCTCGTCGCTGACCAGCATCAAGGGCGGCATCTCGGAGGAATCACTGACCGCCCTCGCTGACGCCCTGGCGGCCAAGCGCAATGCGGGCGCCGAGATCATCCTGGTGTCCTCGGGCGCCATCGCCGCAGGCCTGGCGCCGCTTGGTCTGGCCAAACGGCCCCGCGACCTGGCCACCCAGCAGGCCGCTGCCAGCGTGGGCCAGGGGCTCCTGATGGCCCGGTACACCCAGGCCTTCGGTGCCCATGGGGTCACCGTCAGCCAGGTCCTGCTGACCGCCGAGGACCTGATGCGCCGCAGCCAGCACACCAACGCCCTCCGCGCCATGGACCGGCTGCTGAACCTTGGGGTAGTCCCGGTGGTCAACGAAAACGACACCGTGGCCACCCATGAGATCCGCTTCGGCGACAACGACCGGCTGGCCGCCCTGGTGGCCCACCTGGTGCGCGCCGACGCACTCGTGCTGCTGTCCGACGTCGACTCCCTCTATGACGGCCCACCTTCCCAGGGTGCCAGGCGAATCCCGCTGGTCACCGGCGCCCACGACCTCGAGGGCGTATCCATTGGCAAGGCGGGCAAGGCGGGCGTGGGCACCGGGGGCATGATGACCAAAGTGGAGGCCGCCGGCATGGCGGCAGGATCGGGAATCCACGCCTTGGTGACGTCCACACCCAATGCCGCAGCGGCCTTGAACGGCGAGGACGTGGGCACGTGGTTCGCCGTCAACGGCTCCCGCAAACCGGTCCGCCTCCTGTGGCTGGCGCACGTTGCGTCGGTCCAGGGCCGGCTGGTCCTGGACGAGGGGGCAGTCCGCGCTGTGCGGCACCACCGCACGTCCCTGCTGCCGGCTGGCATCTCCGCCGTGCATGGCGAATTTGAAGCCGGCGACGCCGTTGAGCTGGCCGGAGCCGACGGCACCATTATTGCCCGCGGCCTGGTGAACTACTCCTCCGAGGAGCTGCCGCGGATGCTGGGACGGTCAACGCATGAGCTGGGGGAGGAAATGGGCAGCGGCTACAACCGTGAAGTTGTTCATGTTGATGACCTGGTGCTGGTCTGAGCTGCCTCCTCGCCTAAACTTGGATCATGACTGACGCCCTGATCCACGCTGCTGAACATTCCGGAACCACCGCTGCGCAGGAGCAGCCGGTTCCCGCAGCAGAACCGGAATCGGCCGAGGCACCCTTGTCCGCTGCCGGGGTGGAGTCGGCCGTCCACGCCATCACCGACCGCGCCCGCCTGGCCGCCCGTCGAATGGCCACCGCCAACCGGGCCTGGAAAGACCGTGCCCTCCGTGCCGTGGGCGCCGCCCTGCAGGAGAATGTCCCGGCCATCCTCGCTGCCAACGCCATGGATGTGCAGCGGGGCAAGGCCAACGGGACCTCCGCTGCCCTCCTGGACCGGCTCACCCTCACCGAATCCCGCGTCGCCGGGCTGGTGGCGGCCCTGGAAAACCTGGCCGGCCTTCCGGACCCCGTGGGCAACGTGGTGCGCGGGCAGACCCTCCCCAACGGGCTGCGCCTCCGCCAGGTCAATGTGCCCATGGGGGTGGTTGCTGCCATCTACGAGGCACGGCCCAATGTCACTGTTGACATAGCAGGACTTGCCCTCAAGAGTGGCAACGCCGTCATCCTCCGCGGCGGCAGCGCGGCAGAAGCCACCAACCAGGTGCTGGTCCGGATCCTCCGCGAAGCCCTGGAATCCGTTGGCCTGCCGGCTGACGCAGTCCAGACCGTGGACCAGTACGGCCGTGCAGGCGCCACCGTCCTGATGAAAGCCCGCGGAAGGGTGGATGTCCTGATTCCCCGCGGCGGCCGGGACCTGATCCAGACCGTGGTCACCAACTCCGCCGTGCCGGTCATCGAAACAGGGGAGGGAAACGTCCACATCTTCATCGATGAGTCCGCCGACGAGAACATGGCCGTGGAGATCCTGCTCAACGCCAAGACCCAGCGGCCCAGTGTCTGCAATACCGTGGAGACACTGCTGGTCCATTCCGGCTCAACGGTGCTTCCCGCCGTCGCCTCCGCCCTCCGCAGCGCCGGTGTCCGGCTCCACGTGGACGGGCGCATCAGTGCCGCACTGCCCGCCACGGTCGAAACCGAACCGGCGACGGACGCGGACTGGGAAACGGAGTACATGGACCTGGACCTGGCCGTGGCAATGGTGGACAGCCTGGACGAAGCCGTCCAGCACATCCGGACCTGGTCCACCGGCCACACCGAGGCGATCCTCACCAACAGCCTCGCCAATGCCGAGCGTTTCATCGCCGAGGTTGACTCCGCTGCGGTAATCGTCAACGCCTCCACCCGGTTCACCGACGGCGGGGAACTGGGCCTGGGTGCGGAGGTTGGCATCTCCACGCAGAAGCTGCATGCCCGCGGTCCCATGGGCCTGACCGAACTCACCACCACGAAGTGGATCGTCCAGGGCGAAGGCCAGGTCCGCGGGTAGCAACGCGGTAACATAGACCAGAACCCGGAAAGCAGCGGAAGGTTCCGCTGCCTGTAAATCCTTGAACAAGGGGAGAAAATGCTGCTCCAGCAGATTGCCACGTCCGTCGCCGCTGCAGGCGAATCAGGCCACGAGGAGCTCGCGCCCCTGTGGGCCGAGCCGTGGGTCTTCGGCGTGTCCATGTTCGGCATCCTGGTGGTGCTGATGCTCATTGCCTGGTCCTACAACAACCTGGGCAACCGGCACGCTGCCACGGATGAGCACGCGGATCCGCACCGCCAGCACCCCAACAAGCACGATCGCGGGCAGGGCCACTAACATTTCCCACAACCTGCAACGCAATGGGGCCCGGGGGAGGCTGCGGCTGGGCGTGATGGGCGGGACTTTCGATCCCATCCACCACGGCCACCTTGTGGCGGCCAGCGAAGTCGCAGCGGAGTTCGACCTTGACGAGGTGGTCTTCGTTCCCACCGGGCAGCCATGGCAGAAGTCCCATAAACAGGTCAGCGAGCCCGAACACCGCTACCTGATGACCGTCATCGCCACGGCCTCCAATCCACGCTTCACCGTCAGCCGTGTCGACGTCGACCGCCCCGGTCCCACGTACACCATCGACACCCTGCGCGACCTCAGGGCGCAGCGCCCGGACGCCGACCTGTTCTTCATCACCGGCGCGGATGCGCTGGCGCAGATCCTGTCGTGGAAGGACATCGACGAACTCTGGTCGCTCGCCCACTTCGTTGGCGTGACCCGGCCCGGGCACGTTCTGGACGGCATGGGCCGGGACGACGTCAGCCTTCTGGAAGTGCCCGCCATGGCCATCTCGTCGACGGACTGCCGCGCCCGGGTAGCCTCCAACAGCCCGGTCTGGTACCTCGTCCCGGACGGGGTGGTCCAGTACATCGCCAAGTACGGTCTGTACTCGGAGGCACCGGCAGGCGCGGATGACGCAACGTCCGAAGCACGCGAACCAGCCAGTACTGAATGAGTTCTCAATGAGTCAGGAACAGCCCCCAATCCGCAGCCGCCGGGAACTCCGGAAGGCCAGGGACGCCCAGCAGGCCACCTCGCCTGCCACGGAGCAGCGCCCACCGGCCGCTAACCGGCCGGCTGACAGCGCGCCCGCGCAGGACGGCCAGGATTCGGCGCCCGCCTCCGGTTCCGCAGGGGGAGCCGCCCCGGCAGCCCACACCCAGGCGCCGTCGGACCAGGCCGCCATGCAACGCTCCTCCCAGATCCGCGCCCGCGACCGTGCCGCACTGCGCACCATCAAGGAGCTTGAGGAAAAGGAAGGGCAGCTTGCTGCCGGCGGGCCCCCCACACGGCGCCAGCTGCGCTTGCAGCAGCTCAAGGAGCAGGCCCTGACGTCCGCCAACCCCATCGTTCCGGCGTCCCCTCCTCGTGCGGGCAAGGCGGCCACGCCAGGTACCCCCAAGCCTGCCACACCAGGCAAAGATACCGGCGGGGCAGGAGAGGGCGCGGACAATACCAACGCAATCAACCCTGCCCATGCCCCCGCCGGCGCCCCGGAGGGCATGACGGTGGAACAGGCCCTGGAAGCGCGCGCACTCATCGCCGCGCAGGCCAGGAACCAGATTGCCAAGATGGAGCACATCGCTTCCCTGGATCCGGAAGCCGTGGATCCCGAAATCCTGGCTGAGCAAATTGCGTTGGCCGAACGGGCCGCCGTCTTGAACCGCCGCGCCATGGCCCGGCAGAAACTTGCCGAGCAGGCCGGCAATCCCGCCGGCGCCCCCGGCAACGCTCCGGCGCAAAAGGACACCGCGGGCCCGTCAACGGCCAGCAACCTCGCGATGGTGACGCCCCTGGAGTTCGTCCAGGTGCCGGGCGTGGAGCGGCCGGTCATGAAACCGCCGGCCACCTCCCACGTTCCGGTGACCACACGGCCCGGTACCAAGGTGCCCGGCACGAAAGTACCGGGCGCTGGAAAACGGAGGCCCGCCGCACGGCCCAAAGCGCCAGCCCCGGATGCGGCAACCGGCCGCTCACAGGTCATCGCCCGCGCCGAGGCGGCTGCCAAAGCCGCCAGCCGTCCCAAGCCGGTTTCGCGGCCGGAAGACCAGTCGGAGGATCTTTTCGAAGACCTTCCCCGGGTTCCCGCCCGCTCCGCCTACGGGCTCGATCCCCTGGATGCCGCCACCGCCGGCCTCACCAGGGCCCGCCGGAACCGCATTCTCCAGTTCTGCATCCTCGCCTTCGGGATCCTGGCCCTCATCGCCGGGATCATCCTGATCGTCAGCGGCATGTCCCGCTGACCTGCCAGCCGGCACCAACACTTAACCAAAACAAGGAGTCTTGTGACTGCAACATCATCGTCCATCGCTATAGCCCGCACGGCCGCCAAGGCCGCCGCGGACAAGATCGCCCAGGACATCGTCGCCATGGACGTCAGCGAACGTTTGGCCCTCGCCGATGTCTTCCTCATCGCCTCGGCGCCCAGCGAACGCCAGGTCAACGCCATCGTGGACGGCATCGAGGAAGAGCTCGCCAAGCAGGACCTGCGGCCGGTGCGCCGCGAGGGCCGGTCCGGCGGCCGCTGGGTCCTGTTGGACTACGCCGACGTCGTGATCCACGTCCAGCACGAGGAGGACCGCGTGTTCTACGCCCTTGAGCGTCTCTGGAAGGATTGCCCCGTCGTCGACCTGGAGCTCGGTGATGACGCGTCAGCCAAAGCCGGCGCTGTTTCCGACAGCGAGTAGGCCACGCCTGGCGGCGAATATTCCCAATTTGGAATTTTCGGAAATGCTGTTCTAAGATATTTGAGTTGCTTCGGGGGAGACCCTGAAGATAGCTCGCAAGGGCAGCAACAATCCGGGGCTGTGGCGCAGCTGGTAGCGCACCTGCATGGCATGCAGGGGGTCAGGGGTTCGAGTCCCCTCAGCTCCACCGGAAAGTCCGCCGGAACCATGTGGTTCCGGCGGACTTTTTTGTCGCGTCAAGGCGTCGTGTTGGGGTGCCCAAACGCCTGATTACCGCCGATTGGCGTCCAGCGGAAAAGTGCATTACTCTGGTCAGGTTGCTCCGGGGAATTCCACCGGAAAACAAACGTACGGGGCTGTGGCGCAGCTGGTAGCGCACCTGCATGGCATGCAGGGGGTCAGGGGTTCGAGTCCCCTCAGCTCCACCAGTACGGAAAGGGAACCATCACCCGTGATGGTTCCCTTTTTTGTTGCCACCGGCAACCGATACTGGGCCGAAACCCTTCCGGCGCAGGTCAAAGCGCGGTACAACTGTGGTTGAGGGCACATCGTCCCGCCTCCGGACAGCTTTCATCCAAAGCGGCGGCCGCGGGACAGGCTGACGAGGAGGTCACAGATGTCCCACGCAGACGGCTACGACCGCAACGGCGGGGCTTTTCCCGATGAACCGCGCCTGACCCGGGACACCGCTATCCGCGGACCGGCCAGGCCCGCACCCTATATCGGCGCCGGTATCCTGCTGGCCGCCGCCATCCTTTTCCCATTGATGCCGCAGCTCTACTCCTTTGACGCGCCGCGGCTGGCAGGGATGCCCTTCTTCTACTGGTACCAGCTGCTGTGGGTGCCAATCTCTGCGATCCTGACCGGCAGTGCGTACTGGCTGGTCACCAAGGAAGACCGACGACGGCGGGCCGAGGCGCGCGCAGGTGGCCCGCCCCAGGCAGGCAGTGGCTCCGCCGGGGCCGGGTTGGGAGGTGGCCGGCCATGAACACGCGCGAGATCAACTGGACTGCCCTGATCATTGTGGTGCTGCTGTTCGTCATCGTGGCCGTGATGGGCTTCCTCGCCGCCAAGTGGCGCCGCAGCACCGAAGTGGAAGGGCTGCACAGCCTGGACGAGTGGGGACTGGGCGGCCGCGGCTTCGGCACCTGGATCACCTGGTTCCTCCTGGGCGGGGACCTCTACACCGCGTACACCTTCGTGGCGGTGCCGGCAGCCATGTGGGCCACCGGCGCGGTAAGCGGCTTCTTCGCGGTTCCGTACACGATCGTCCTGTATCCGATCATCTTCATCATCATGAGCCGGCTGTGGTCCGTATCGCACCGCCACGGCTACGTCACCTCGGCGGACTTCGTGGGCGGCCGCTATGGCAGCCGCTGGCTCTCCCTGGCCGTGGCCGTGACGGGCATCGTCGCCACCATGCCCTACATTGCGCTGCAGCTGGTGGGTATCAAGGCAGTCCTTACCGTCCTTGGCCTGGGGAGCTCCGGCAACGTGCTGCTGACCGACCTGCCGCTGATCCTGGCCTTCGTGGTCCTGGCCGCCTACACCTACACCTCGGGCCTGCGCGCCCCGGCGATGATCGCCGTCGTGAAGGACCTCCTGATCTACCTTGCGGTGATTGTCGCCGTGATCTACCTGCCCATCAAGTTCGGCGGCTGGGACACCATTTTCGGGGCGGCGCAGACCAAGCTGGGCGCGGTGAACCAGGCCACGGGCAAGCCGGCGGGTGTCTTCGTCCCCGGGGCGGCAAACTACTCCGCCTACTGGTCGCTGGCGCTGGGCTCGGCCATGGCGCTGTTCATGTATCCGCACTCGGTGACCGCGGTGCTGGCCTCGAAGGCACGCAACACCATCCGCCGCAATGCCGCCATCCTGCCGCTGTACTCCCTGATGCTCGGATTCCTGGCCCTGCTGGGTTTCGTGGCCATTAAGGCGGGCACCAAGCCAATCGACCTGGACGGATCGGTCAATCCGCAGCTGGTGGTCCCGCAGCTGTTCCTTGACCACTTCCCGGCCTGGTTCGCCGGGATCGCACTGGCCGCGATTGCCATCGGGGCCCTGGTGCCTGCAGCGATCATGTCCATTGCCGCCGCCAACATGTTCACCCGGAACATCTACCGCGACTTCATCCGCCCGGACGTCGATCCAAAGACGGAGGCGAAGGTGTCCAAGATTGTCTCCCTGGTGGTGAAGGTGGGCGCCCTGGTTTTCGTGATCGCCATGGACCAGTCGGCGGCCATCAACATGCAGCTGCTGGGCGGCATCTGGATCCTGCAGACCTTCCCCGCAGTGGTGGCCGGCCTCTACACACGCTGGTTCGACCGCTGGGCCCTGCTGATCGGCTGGGCGGTGGGCATCATCTTCGGTACCGTCTCCGCCTACAACGTGGTCAACCCCGTGACCAAGGCACACTTTGGTGGTTCGGTGGCCCCCATTCCCGGCACGGACTTCAGCGTCTACATTGCCGTGTCGGCGTTCGCGCTGAACCTGGTGGTCGCCGCCGTGCTGACCCTGGTGATGCGGGCCCTCAAGGTCCGGACCGGCGAAGACCTTACCCGCCCCACGGACTACGCCGCCGATGAAACGGATCCCAAAGTGGTGCAGATCGAAAAGACCCAGCACTTCACCCAGCCGGGCGGACCTTCCCCGGTGGCCTAGCCGGACTGGGGCCTGACCGCGGGGTCGCCAAGCCGCCTTCCTGCCAGGTTGCGTCCCGGCAGGAAGGCGCTTGCGTCACAGCCAGGCTGTGCGGCGCAACGGCGGTTCCTCCCCGCCCGGACGGCGCACCAGGACCTGGTTGACTCCAGTGAGTCCGTTTTCGAATCCGATGGCGCTGGCCGCCATATACAGCCGCCACACCCGCGCGCGCCCTTCTCCGGCCAATTGCACCGCTTCCGCCCAGTTCTGCTCCAGCCGCCTGACCCACGCCCGGAGGGTCAGCGCGTAGTGGGGGCGCAGTGCTTCCACGTCGAGGACTTCGAACCGGGCAGTCTCCAGGGCGGACACCATTTCGCCCAGGCTGATCATCTCGCCGTCCGGGAAGACGTACCGGGGGATGAATGAGTCGGGATCAGGGGCGGTGGGGCCGGCGTTCCAGGAGATGGCATGGTTCAGCAGCCGGCCGCCGGGGCGGAGCAGCCCGAAGAGCGCTGCGGCATAGGCAGGGGTCTGGGGCCGTCCCACGTGCTCGGACATGCCGATGGAGCTGATGGCATCGTAGGGCCCGTCGTTGACGTCCCGGTAGTCCTGGACCCGGATCTCCACCCTGTCGGTGAGGCCGGCGTCGGCTGCGCGCTTGCGTGCCAGGATGGCCTGCTCCATTGACAGCGTCACGCCCACCACCCTGGCGCCGTACCTTGCCGCGGCATGGAGGGCGAAGCTGCCCCACCCGCAGCCAACATCGAGGACCCGCATCCCGGGCTGGAGGCCCAGCTTGCGGCAGACAAGGTCCAGCTTGGCTTCCTGCGCCGAGTCCAGTCCATTGTCCGGCCCGCCGCCGGGAGGGGCGCCTTCGTCCGGCCACACAGCGCAGGAGTAGACCATTGAGGGTCCCAGCACCAAGGCGTAAAAATCGTTGCCGACGTCGTAGTGATGCGAGATGGCGGCCGAATCCCGTCCACGGGAGTGCATCCTGCCCTTCCTGGCGATCCGCGCCTCTTCGGGCGGAGGGGCAGGGCTGGGTCCAACAGCGCCCAGCCGGACCGCGGTACGCACCAGCAGCCAGAGTTCGCTGGCGGAAAGCGGCCGGAAGGGTCCGGGCTCGGCGAACTTCCCGGCCGAACTCAACGCAGCGAAGGCTTCGAAGATGTCACCGGGGGCGTCGATGTCGCCTGCCACGTACGCCCGGCTCAGGCCAAGCTGCCCCGGTGACCAGAGCATCCGCCGCAAAGCCTTCCGGGACTTGAACTCCAGGACCGGTGCGTTGGCGGGGCCTGCTTCCGAGCCGTCCCATGCCCGCAGCCTCAGCGGGACTTCGCTGGTGCCCAAAACCACCCCCAGCGCCTTCTCCAGCCTGGCGGCGTGCCCGCACGCTCCGGTTCCGCTCTGTCCGGCGTCTTCAGTGTCCATGCGCCCACCCTAAGGCCCGGCAGCCCTCCGCGACTATCATGGGGGAGTGATTCCTGACCCAACCGATGTGGTGGTCATCGGGGCCGGCCAGGCAGGCCTGTCGGCGGCGTACCATCTCCAGCGCCGCGGGCTCAGCTTCGCCGTGCTCGACGCCGAGGAAGGTCCCGGCGGCGCGTGGCGGCACCGCTGGAAGAGCCTGCGCATGGCCACCGTCAACGGGATCAGCGACCTTCCCGGGATCGCCAAGCCGGAGGTGGACCCCGCGGAACCAAGCTCGGAATTCCTGACCCGCTATTTCGCCGGCTATGAGGCGGAGCTGGGGCTTGCCGTCCACCGGCCGGTGAAGGTGCGGGCCGTGCGGCGCGAGGACAGCAATCCGGCCGGGCGGCTGCGGATCGAAACGTCCGACGGCGACTGGCGCGCCAAGGCACTCATCAACGCCACGGGCACGTGGACCCGCCCGTTTTGGCCCATCTATCCCGGCCGTTCCTCGTTCCGCGGCAGGCAACTGCATGTGGCCGACTACGTGTCCGCGGATGAGTTCCGCGGCCGGCACGTGATCGTGGTGGGCGGCGGGATTTCTGCCGTGGGGCTGCTGGAGGAGATTTCCCGCGTCACTTCCACCAGCTGGTTCACGCGCCGGGAGCCGGTGTGGCGCGACGAAGCGTTTGATGCCAGGGCGGGCCATGACGCCGTGGCACTCGTGGAGGAGCGCGTCCGCATGGGGCTCCCACCGCAAAGCGTCGTATCGGTGACGGGCCTGATCTGGACGCCCGCCCTTCGTGCAGCGAAGGAACGGGGCGCGCTGGACCGGCAGCCCATGTTTACCGCCATTGAACCCGAGGGGGTCCGCCTCGCCGACGGCACCCTGCTCAAGGCCGATGTCATCCTGTGGGCCACAGGGTTCAGGGCGGAACTGGAACACCTGGCGCCGCTCCACCTGCGGGGACCGGGCGGCGGGATCGCCATGGACGGAACGCAGGTGGCGGCCGAGCCGCGCGTCCACCTGGTCGGGTACGGCCCGTCGTCGTCCACCATCGGCGCCAACCGTGCCGGACGGGCAGCAGTGGCAGCGATCCTTAAGCTGCCGGCGATGGCGACGGCGGCGGAACCGGTAACGTGGGGGTGATGCCCCGGGTCCCGGGGCCGGCAGAGGCGACAGAAGGCGGCAGCACACCGGTGGCAGCAAACACCCTGGCGGGCATCTTCGACGGGCTGCGACGGCGGCCTGATGTGGAAGCCCCCAATCTGCAGGCCTGGGATGCCACCGACCGGCTCTTGCTTGAAACAGCTGTCGCCCTGGGACGGGCGGGCGGTGGCTTGGCGGTTATTGGAGACCGCTACGGAGCACTCACTCTTGGCACCGCCGAGACCTTGGCCCCGGCGTCGCTTCGCGTGCACCAGGACCTGGTCACCGGGGAGCGGGCCCTGCGGCTGAACGCGGCCGAACTGTCAGCGAGGCGGGAGGCTGCCGGGCTTCCGGCGGACAGCGCCGGGTCCAGTTTCATGCAGCTGCCCCTGGGGCCCGAACTGCTGGCCGGAGCGGACACCGTCCTGCTGCAACTCCCCAAGACCCTCGCCGAGCTTGAGGAGATCGCTGCCGCCGTTGCCAGGTACGCCGCACCGGATGTCCGGCTGCTCGCAGGTGGGCGGGTGAAGCACATGTCACTGGGCATGAACGCCGTCCTTGAACGGTATTTCGTGTCCGTGCAGCCGCAGCTGGCGCGGCAAAAATCGCGGATCCTCCTCGCGGCCGGTCCCAAAACCGCCGCCGCATCCCCGCGTTTTCCGGTGGTTGAACACCTTGCGGAACTGGACCTGGACGTTGCCGCGCACGGCGCTGTCTTCGCCGGCGCCAGGCTGGACATCGGCACGCGCTTCCTGCTGACGTTCCTGCCCGCCATGAAGCCGGCACGCCACGCCGTCGACCTCGGATGCGGCACCGGTATCCTCGCCGCAATGTATGCCAGGCAGTTCCCGGAGGCCGCGGTGACGGCAACCGACCAGTCCGCGGCGGCCGTCCAGTCCGCCCTGGCCACCGCCTGCCTGAATGGTCTTGGGAACCGGATCACGGTGCTGCAGGACGATGCGCTCAGCACCTTCGCGGACGGCTCGGTGGACGCCGTACTCCTGAACCCGCCGTTCCATGTTGGTGCCGGGGTGCACGCCGGCGCCGGGGTGAAGATGATCGAAGCCGCGGGACGGGTCCTGGCTCCGGGGGGCGAGCTGTGGACGGTGTACAACCGGCACCTGGACTACCTGCCCGCCCTGGAGCGGTCCGTCGGGCCCACCGCGGTGGAGGGCCGTAACCCGAAGTTCACCGTCACCCGCAGCACCCGCAGGTCCCACTGACCCCTTCCCTCCCCTCACCGGCCACGACATCCGCCGCGCCGCTGGCAGGACATGTGGGCGGTGGCGGACGCTTAACGTACGATTCAAAGCATCACCACCGCCAGGTAGCCGAAGACGTTTAGGGGACACCGTGTCTGAGATCCGCCAATCCTCTCCGAGGCGCGGAACCAACTTGCCCAGGATGGGGGACTTCAACCTCACGGTCATCCTCGACGCAATCCGCAGGACCTCCGGGGGACTGAGCCGGGTGGAACTCGCCCAGATCGTTGGCCTGTCGCCGCAGACCATCTCGAACATATCCCGCCGCCTGCTGGACCAGAACCTGATCGTCGAAGCCGGCAAGGAGGGCAGCGGCCCCGGCAAGCCCCGCACCATCCTGCGCCTGAACCCCGGCGGCATGTACGCCCTCGGTGTCCACCTGGACCCGGCCGTGACCACATTCGTGGTGCTTGACCTCGTGGGAGCCGTGGTGCGGCACTCCCGGATCAAGACCCCGGGCGGAAACGATCCCGCCGCCGTGATCGCCACCATCGCCGCGGAGCTGGCCCAGCTCGTGGAGGATTCCGGCGTGGACCATGCCCGCATCGCAGGACTCGGAGTGGCCGCTCCAGGTCCCATCGACCTGGACCACGGCACCGTGGTGGACCCGCCACTGCTTCCCGGATGGGACAGGGTGGAACTGCGGAACGCGCTGGCCAAGGCCACCGGCTATTCCGTGCTGGTGGACAAGGACGTCACCAGCGCCGCCGTGGCGGAAACATGGGCGGGCGGCCCCAGCGGCGCCGGCAGTTTCGTGTTCATGTACATGGGGACCGGCATCGGCTGCGGGATCGTCCTGAACGATGAGGTGGTCCGCGGCACATCCGGCAACGCCGGCGAGATCGGCCACATCATCGTGGACCCGGACGGACCGCCCTGCGATTGCGGCCAGCGCGGCTGCGTGAAGTCATCCTGCATACCGCAGGTCCTGGTGGCGGAAGCTGTGGCAGCGGGAGTCCTGGAGGGGGCCCAGGCCGGGAGTGCCGCCGAAATCCAGCAGAGCTTTTCCGAGCTGTGCGCCCGTGCCTACGCCGGCGACGAGGGCGCCGCCGCCATCCTGGACAAGTCCGCCGTCCTGGTTGCCCGGGCGGTCTCGGTGGTCACCAACACCCTGGATGTTGAACGGGTGGTCTTCGGTGGCCCGTTCTGGACCTGCCTGTCGCAGCGCTACCTCGAACTGGTCCCGCCGCTGCTGGACGCCAACAGCGCCGCACGCCTGATCCACCCCATCGAAGTCGTGGGTACAGGGGTGGGGGAGGACGTGGGCGCCATCGGCGCCGCCTCGCTGGTCCTGGAACATACGCTCGCGCCGCGCGCCCAGCGGCTCCTGCTGGAAAGCTGACGGGGCCGTGTTCCGCCGGGCATCCAAAGCCGCATCGCTGGCGGCCGCCGCAGTCCTGGTCCTCGCGGCCTGCACCCCCGCCGATCCTGCCGGCGGAAACCGGACCATCAAGGTGGCGTACCAGAAAACAGACTCGTTCACGGCACTGGACACCATGTTCCAGGAGGCGAAGAAGGAGTTCGAGGCCGCCAACCAGGGTGTGGCAATTGAGCTGCAGCCCATCCAGGCCAATGACGACGATTACGGCACCAAGCTGGCGCTGGCGCTGCGGTCGCCCTCCACCGCCCCGGACGTCTTCTACGAGGACACGTTCAAGGTCCGCTCCGACGTGGACGCCGGCTACCTCCTGAACCTGGACAGCCGCCTGTCCGGGTGGGGGGACTGGAGCAAGTTCGATGCCGGCGCCAAGGAAGCAGGCAAAGCGGACGACGGCGGCACGTACGCGGTCCCGCTGGGCACCGACACGCGTGCCATCTGGTACAACAAGAAGGTTTTTGAGGCTGCCGGCATTGGCCTGCCGTGGCGCCCGTCAAGCTGGCAGGAGATCCTGGACACCGCCAGGAAGATCAAGGCCTCCCAGCCGGATGTGATTCCCTTCAACATGTATGCCGGCAAGGGCACCGGTGAAGGAAGCGTGATGCAGGGTTTCTACGAGCTCCTGTACGGCACCGGGGCGGCCCTTTATGACCAGGATTCGAAGAAGTGGGTTGTGGGCTCGGCCGGCTTCAAGGATTCGCTGGCCTTCCTCAAAACCCTCTATGGGGAAAAGCTCGCAGTGCCTCCGGCCGAGGCGCTGGATCCGAACGTCTGGAAAAAGGTGTTCGGCGAATGGTTCCCGAAGGCAAAACTTGGCGCAATCGTGGAAGGCTCCTACGCGCCGTCGTTCTGGCAGGACGGCGGCAGCTACGCCTGGCCGGGCTACGGGCAGGACATGGCAGTGGCCCCGTTCCCAACCCAGACCGGCGCGCCGCCCGGCGCAGTGAGCATGTCCGGAGGATGGACGTTGGCCGTGGGCGCGGAAACCAAGCAGCCCGACCTCGCGTTCAAATTCCTGACCACCGCCCTGGACGCAAAGAACTCTCTCAGGTTCACGGTGGACAGCTCGCAGATCGCCGTCCGCACCGACGTTGCTGCCGACCCCGGCTACCAATCTGCCAACCCGTTCGTGAAGGACGTGTCCAGCCTGGTCGCGGTCACCCGGTACCGCCCCGCGACGTCCGACTATCCGCGGATCTCCGCTGCCGTGCAGGAGGCCACCGAAGCCGTTATCACCGGTAACAGGACCCCGGAACAGTCGGCAGCCGATTACGACGCGGCCGTGGCCGGCATTGTGGGCGGCGACAAAACCATCCGGAAGTAAGCGGTGCCCGCCAGCCACCGCACACGGCACGTGGTCCGGTACCTGCCGGTGCTGCCCGCCGTCGTGCTTCTGCTTGTGTTCCTCGCCGGCCCGGTGCTGTGGGCCTTCCACGCCTCCCTGACCAACGCCGCACTCACCGGGCGCCACGCCAGGAACCCCGACTGGGTGGGCCTGGACAACTACCAGCGGCTGCTGCAGGACCAAACCTTTCCGCTGTCGTTGGCCTTGACCGTCCTCTTCGTCGCCGGTTCGGCGATCCTGGGCCAAAATGTGCTGGGGCTCGCCCTCGCGGTCCTGATGCGGCGTGCACGGCCGGTGGTCTCCGCAACTGTCGGCACCGCCGTCGTCGCCGCCTGGGTCCTGCCGGAGATCGTGGCGGCGTTCGCAGCCTACGCCTTCTTCAGCCGCGACGGGACACTCAACCAGCTGCTCGGCGGGCTGGGACTGGCGGAGACAGACTGGCTCTACGCGGTTCCCATGGCGGCCGTGATCCTGGCGAACGTGTGGCGCGGGACCGCCTTCTCCATGCTGGTCTACCGGTCCGCGCTTGCCGGAGTCCCCGGCGAGCTGACCGAAGCTGCACAGATGGACGGTGCCGGGGCCTGGCAGCGGCTGGTGTCCATTACCCTTCCGGTGATCCGGGGCAGCATAGCCACCAACCTGATGCTGGTCACGCTGCAGACCCTGGCCGTCTTCACCCTGATCTGGGTCATGACCGCCGGCGGTCCTGCCTACGGCAGCACCACGCTGCCCGTGCTGGCCTACCAGGAGGCCTTCAAGTTCGGAGACATCGGCTATGGCACGGCCGTCGCTACGGTCCTGATCGTCATCGGCGGAGTATTCGGGGGAGCATACCTTCGTTTGCTGAAGGAACAGAAGCCGTGACCGCCGGGCGAAAAGGCAGGCGCAGCACCCTGGCGGATGTGGTCCTGCTGCTGATTGGGGGGTGCTTCCTGCTGCCGCTGCTCTGGCTGGTCCTCGGCTCGCTGGATCCTGCCGCGGGACATGCGGTCAAGGTCCCGCAACGGCCGGCCCTGGACAATTTCGCCGCCGTCCTCACTCCGGAACTGCTGTTCCGGCCGCTGTGGAACAGCCTGCTGCTGTCCGCCGGGACGGGGATCGTGACGCTGGCCGCCGCCGTTCTCGCCGCCTACCCGCTGTCCCGCTACCGCTCCCGCTTCACCACCCCGTTCATGTCCGGCATCCTCTTCGGAACCTGCCTGCCCGTCACGGCCATCATGGTGCCCGTCTATGGCCTGTTCGTGCAGTTCCGGCTGCTGGATTCCCTCCCGGCCACGGTGCTGTTCCTGGCAGCCACCAGCCTGCCCATGGCCATCTGGATGACCAGGAACTTCATGGATGCCGTGCCCCTGGCGCTGGAGGAGGCGGCCTGGGTGGACGGTGCCTCCCGGCTGGCGGGCCTGCGTGCAATCGTGCTGCCGCTCATGGGCCCGGGGCTGGGCGTGGTATTCATCTTCGCCTTCATCCAGGCCTGGGGGAACTTCTTCGTCCCGTTCGTGCTGCTGCTCTCCGAGGGCAGGCAGCCGGCAGCAGTATCGATCTTCAGCTTCTTCGGCCAGCACGGGGCAGTTGCCTACGGCCAACTGGCCGCATTCTCGATCCTCTACTCGATTCCGGTCCTGGCCCTCTACGCCATCGTGGCGCGCGGGTCCGGCAACTCACTGGCCCTGTCGGGAGCTGTAAGGGGCTAATCGATGTCCTCAAGCACCACACCGAACGGCAGGGTGTCATCCAGATGGGCCTGGTGGCCATGGTGGGTGTCCACCACGCGGACGCCGTGGAGTTTATCGGCAGCGGACTGCATCAGGACGGGCCTGACGGTGTCGATGACCACCTGGCTCTTGTCGGCGAGATATTCCTTGTAACTGGCTGGGAGCTCAATCATGGCAAAAGGATAGACCTGCCGGACCCGCATGGGGAGGGGTGCCCATTGCCGGGCCGGGGCTGTCCGGCTTGGATAGGATGACGGACGGGACGCGGCCGGCCCGGACCGTCCGCCCAACACCGTCATCAGGGGGAATCCAGTGCTTTCGACCAGCGTGCCCGCACGAATCCAACCTGCGGAGCTGGCCAGGGCGCAGCAGGTGGCCGCCAACATTTCGCGAAGTTTCGATGCCAAGGTGGTGGGGCAGTCCCGGCTGCGGGAATCGCTGCTGGTGGGCCTGCTGACCGGTGGACACATCCTGCTGGAGAGCGTCCCGGGGCTGGCGAAGACCACCGCCGCGCAGGCCCTTGCCGACGCCGTCAGCGGTGAATTCCGCCGGATCCAGTGCACCCCGGACCTGTTGCCCAGCGACATCGTGGGAACCCAGATCTACGACGCCGCCAAGGGAAGCTTCCACACCCAGCTCGGACCGGTCCACGCCAACATTGTGCTGCTGGACGAGATCAACCGCTCCAGCGCCAAGACCCAGAGCGCAATGCTCGAGGCGATGCAGGAACGCCAGACGTCCATCGGCGGGCAGGACTACCGGCTGCCCTCGCCATTCCTTGTCCTGGCCACCCAGAACCCCATCGAGCAGGAGGGTACCTACCAGCTGCCAGAAGCGCAGATGGACCGGTTTATGCTCAAGGACGTCCTGGATTACCCCAGCCCGGCCGAAGAGGTCGAGATCATCCGCAGGATCGACGCCGGCGTCTACACCCCGGAGCAGAAGCCCGCCGCTGCCGCCTCCCTGGACGCCGTCACCGGGATCCAGCAACTGGCTGCCCGCATCTACATCGATCCGGCGGTGATCAACTACATCGTGGGGTTGGTGTACGTGACCCGGAATGCGTCCGCGTACATTGATGCGAAACTTGCCGGGTTCATCGAGTTTGGCGCCAGCCCCCGGGCCAGCATTGCCTTCAGCCAGGCAGCCCGGGCGGTGGCCCTGCTGAACGGCAGGGACCACGTTATCCCCGAGGACGTCAGGTCGCTGGCCCACCGGGTGCTCCGGCACCGGCTCATCCTGAACTTTGACGCGGTGGCCGAGCAGGTTCCCGTGGAATCGGTGATCGACGCCATCGTCGCCGCCGTCCAGACTCCCTGACCCCGCATGGCCACCCTCCTCCAGCGCGTGAAATCGAAGATTGCCATCTTCGCGCACCGCAAAGCCCGCGGCATGCTCGACGGCGAATACGGTTCCGTGTTCAGGGGCCGCAGCCTGGACTTCGACGACCTGCGCGCCTACGTCCCCGGTGACGAGGTCCGCGACATTGACTGGAAAGCGTCGGCGCGCCACGGCTCGCCCTTGATCCGGCGTTACGTGGCCGTCCGCAGGCAGACAGTCCTCCTGGTCACCGATACCGGACGCAACATGGCGGCGGAGGCGCGGTCCGGGGAAGCGAAGAAGGACATCGCCGTGCTGTCCCTCGGCGTCCTGGGCTACCTGGCCCTCCGGCACGGCGACGTGGTGGGAATGGTGTGCGGTGACTCGGCCGCAACCCGGTCCTTCCCGGCGAAGGGCGGAGAGGCGCATCTCGAACGGCTGCTCCGGCACGTGGACTCACACACTGGCCTCGACGCGCCTGGCAGCAGCATCCGGGACCAGCTCGACTACATCGCGCGGAACATCAGCGGACGGCACCTGCTGTTCGTCGTCGCGGATGAACTGGCTGCGGACGATGCCACCGGATGCCTCCTGCGCAGGCTGCGCGCCCAGCATGAGATCCTGTGGCTGACGGTCAGGGATGCGGAACTGGTTCCTCCACCCCTGGCCGACGCAAGGTTACACCGGAGCGGCGACTCCTACAGCGTGGCAGATTCCTCCCTCCTGGCCAGGCAGCCGGCCACGTCCTCCGTGGTAGCGGCCGCCTACGCCGCAGCCACTAAGGACCGTGACGCGGCCCGCAAAGCCATGCTGCAATCGGCCGGAATCACCGAAGGTGAGGTGGCCGGCAGCGGGGATGTCATCGCCGGCTTGTTTGCCCTCCTGGAGAGGCACCGGCGTGCAGGCTGACCCTGGGTTCTACGGCCCGCTGCAGTACAGCACGGCCTGGATGTGGTGCGGCGCGGCAGTCCTGGCCCTGGTGGCAGGGTGGTACGTCTTCGTGTTTGCCACCACGCGTCCTCCTGTGCGCTCCACGGCCGGCCGGGCCCGCTCCCGGTCCGCCCTGACGGACCTGCCCGGGCTGAAGGCGGCGTACCTGCAGCGGATCCGCGATGTGGAACAGGAGGCGGCGGCGGGAAACCTTGACGCACGCGCAGCGCACCAGCAGGTCAGCCTCCTGCTGCGCGGGTTCGTGCGGGACGCAACGGGAGTCGACGCCACCAGGATGACGCACCAGGACCTGGCCCGGCACCCGCTCCCGGCTGCGGCACACGTCATCGAGGCCCTCTATCCCGCCGAATTCGGCCCCGGACCGCTGCCCTCCGTGGCTGCCTCGGCAGCAAAAGCTTCCGAGGCGGTGCGCGCATGGAACTGATCTTCTGGTGGCTGCTGCCGCTCGCCGCTCTGGCCGCCGGTGCGGCGGCCTGGGTTGCGCTGCGCGGGCGCCGGGGCTCCAACGTAGGGCGCCGGCCCGTGGCGCACGCCGACAGGCTCACCGCCCTCCCGGAATACCAGGCAGCCCTCCGGCGGCACCGCCGCTGGCTGGCCGCTGCCGCGACCGCCTGCGCGGTGCTGCTGGCAGCCACGGCCGTTGCGGCAGCGCGGCCGGCGGACGTGACCACCATCCGCCCGGAGCAGCACAACCGCGACGTCATGCTCTGCCTGGACGCCTCCGGCTCCATGAGCGGTGCCGACGCTGCGGTCGTGGAGGTCTTCGCCGGCCTGGCGAAGAACTTCCGCGGCGAGCGGATCGGCCTGACCATCTTCGACAGCAGCGCCATCCAGGTGTTTCCGCTGACCGATGACTATGCCTACGCCCAGGAGCAGCTGCAGGCTGCCAAGGACGCCTTTGACGGCAAACCAGGAAGCTCCGGATTCCTGGACGGCACCTGGAGCAGCAGGGGATCCTCGCTTATCGGGGATGGCCTGGCCTCCTGCCTCAACAGCTTCCCGGGAGCCACCGGCGGACCCTCCGGTGAGGACGGGAACGCGGCAGGCGGCGGCAGTATGCCCACGCGTTCGCGGTCTGTGGTGCTGGCCACGGACAACTTCCTTTCGGGCAAGCCGATCATGACCTTGGAGCAGGCTGCCCTGCTGGCGAAGGAGCGGTCGGTGCATGTCTACGCTCTTAATCCGGGCGATCTGGACTACGGCGGCGATTCCGACCAACCCGGTGCCCGGCTGCGCGCCGCTGCTTTGTCTACCGGCGGTTCGTACTACTCCCTCGGCAGTCCCGATGCTGTGCCGGAAATTGTCACCGCCGTGGAGCAGACCGAAAGGGCGGCGATCCAGGGAGTACCGCGGGCAGTGTTTTCGGAAGTGCCGGGCCTGCCGCTGGGCGTTGCGCTGCTGTCCGGGCTCGTACTGTCCGCGGTCCTGTGGCACCTGCAGCGGACACCGCTGCGCAGCCGCGTGGCGGTGCGGCGGGGCGGGATTGTCCTGCTGGTCCTGGTGGCTGCCCTCCGGCCCGCCATGCCCGGCGGTTCGGTGCAGGCCGCCACCGCCGACCTGAACGTGTTCTTCGTGGTGGACACCACCACCAGCATGGTGGCCGAGGACTACGGCAACAGGTCCCCGCGGCTGGACGGCGTCCGCGGGGACATCATGGCCATCGCCGAACAGTTGCCGGGAGCCCGCTTCTCCGTCATCACCTTCGACACCACGGCGCATGTCCGGATGCCGCTCAGCACCGACGGCCTGGCGCTGGAAACCATTACGGACGTCATGGAACCCCAGGTGACCGCCTACGCCAGGGGCAGCAGCATCACCGCGGCCAGGCAGGTCCTTTCCGAACGGCTGGCCGCTGCCCGGGACAGCCGGCCGGACCGGCCCCGGCTGGTGTACTACCTGGGGGACGGTGAACAGACCAGCGGCAAGGAGCCGGAGGCCATGAAGGTCGACGGCGGGCTGGTGGCCGGGGGAGCGGTGCTGGGGTACGGCACCTCCGGCGGCGGCCGGATGAAAGCGAACACCGGCCAGGCTTCCGACGGCGGCGGCAGCGGTGCCCCGGCGGACTACGTGCAGGACACCCGGCCCGGCAGCTCCGGGGACGCGCTGTCCGTCATCGACGAAGGGCGGCTGCGGACCGTCGCTTCCCAGCTGGGCGTGCCCTACCTCCACCGCTCTGCCGGCGATCCTGTGGCAGCCATGATGGAACGGGCCCACCCCGGCAGGGCCGAACGAACGGACCAGGACGGATCGTTGGGAGCTGCCAGCGAGCTTTACTGGGCCTTCTCCATCGGTGCCTTCCTGCTGGCCCTGCCCGAAGCGGTGGGCATCATCCGTCAACTCCAGGGGCTCCGTCCCGCGTCCCGCAATGGGGGCAAACCGTGACGGCCAACATCCGCAGGCGCCGCCTGCTGCTGTGGTCCGCCCTGCCGGTGCTCCTGGCGCTGTGTGTCGCCGCCAAGCTCCTCAGCCTGGGCGTCCTCGCCCGTCAGGCCGCCTCCGGTTTCGTGGCCGGAAACACGTCCGCGGTGGGCAGTGCGGCCGGCGGCCTTGGAATAGCCAACCTGGTGGAGCCGCACAAGGCGCCGTTCGCCGCCGGCGATGCTGCCGTGCTGTCGGGTGACCACCGGAGTGCCCGGACCTTGTTCGAACAGTCGGTGGCGATGGTCCCGGACGGATCCGGTGACGAATGCCCGGTGCGCGTGAACCTCGTCCTGGTGATTGAACGCCTGGGTGACCAGCGCCTCCAGGCCGGGGACCCGGCGTCGGCCGTTCAACTGTTCACGCAGGCGCTGGACGTTGCCGGGCAGGCGCCGCAAAGCTGCCGGTCAAACGACGCGGAGGGTGGAGCGGGCGGCCGGTTATCGGACGCTGAAGGCCGGCTGGAAGACAAACTGGGGGCCGCCGGACAAAAAGCGGCGCAGGAACCTGCGCAGGCGGGGGAGCCGTCCCCGGACCCGTCCGGTGACAACCGGCAGGGTCAGCTGGACCAATTGCAGGACAGTGCCCGGCAAGCGGAACGGGAGCGGAACAGCGGGCGCGAACGGGAAGAATACCTGGACGGCGGGGACGCCACCGCCCCGGAGCGACCGTGGTAGGGCGCCCACGGACGAACATTATTCTGTTGCCGCAAGAAACAACCCGTAAAACTGCGTCTTAATTCGGTACCGACTTGTCCCCGGCCCGCCGGGCCCCCTAGAGTCTTAGACAAGTTACCGCGGTAACGTGTCAGCGATCCTCCGCTCCGGAGGGTGTGGGTGCCCCCATGTGGGCCTGACATTTGCTCACGGACTACTTCATTCCAGGCGTAACAGTCGCGGCTGCGTCCTCGTGGAGTCCCTCCGTGTTCCCAAACTCAAATTCATTGCCGGTTGTCCGCCCTTTGGGCAGGCAGCCCCAATGGCCCAAAAGCCAAGGACGCAAATGTCACCACCAAGCCTTATTGACGCACATCCCCAGTTATCCGAGACCGCCCCGGTGGCTCTCTCCTATGAGCTGTTCCCGCCGCGTTCGCCCGCGGCGGCGGAGACCCTCTGGACCACAATCCGCGAGTTGGAGACTACTGAGCCTGACTACGTCTCCGTCACCTACGGCGCCAGCGGATCGAACCGGGACACCGCCCTCGAGCTCATCAACCGGCTCCTGGTCGAAACTACGCTGCGGCCATTGGCCCACCTGACCTGCGTGGGCAACACCCCCCAGGAACTCGCTGCGATCATCGGCGACCTGCTGGACATCGGGGTGCGTGGCATCCTCGCCCTGCGCGGCGACCTCCCCCAGGACGGCGCCCCGCCGGCGGCCGGGTCCCTGCGGTACGCCCAGGACCTCATCGACCTCATCCGCCGGGTGGAGCAGCGCCGTTCGGCCCTGCTCTGTGCCGGGAAGATCGCTGTTGGCGTGGCGGCCTACCCCACCCGCCACCCGGAGTCACCCAGCGAAGACCACGACGTCGAAGTGCTGCTCGCCAAGCAGCGTTCCGGCGCCGATTTCGCCATCACCCAGGTGTTCTTCGAAGCCTCGCAGTACGAGGACCTGCTCACCCGGGCCCGGCGTGCCGGCGTGACCATTCCCATCATTCCCGGCGTCATGCCTTTCACCAGCCTCCGCCGCCTCAAGCGGCTGGGGGAGTTGGCGGGAGTGGAACCGGCACCCAGGCTGATGGATCGCCTCGCGGCTGCCGATAACGACATTGAACGGCTCCACATCGGCGTCGACGCCACCGTCGACCTGGCCAATGCCGCCCTCGACGCCGGAGCCCCCGGACTCCACCTCTACACCTTCAACGAGCACCAAAGCGCGCTGGAAGTCCTGGACAAGCTGGCCCTGCCGCGGCATAACCGCAGCAGCCACGCCCGGGCCGCCGTTGCCCGGACCCAGCTGGCCAGCTGAACGCCGGCCCGGCACCGTTCACGCTTCACCGCGCTAACCCACGCCCTTTTTGACCTACCTCCGACCTGAGGACCTTTGCCATGCCTGAAAACAACACGCCCTTCCCGTCCGCCTCGATCCTCGGCTACCCGAGGATCGGCCGCCGCCGCGAACTCAAGAAGGCCGTCGAAGCCTACTGGGCCGGCCGAATCGACGCCGCCGCGCTGGACGCCGCCGCCAAGGACATCCAGCTGTCCACCGCCAGGCGCCTCCATGACCTGGGACTGACCGAGGCCGCAGCCGTCCCCGGCACGTTCTCCTACTACGACCAGGTCCTGGACACCACCGCCCACCTGGGTGCCGTACCCGCACGCTTCGGCAGGCTCCTCAACGCCGCCGGGCAGCTGGACATCGACGGCTACTTCACCCTGGCCCGCGGCACCAAGGACCAGCAGCCGCTGGAAATGACCAAGTGGTTCGACACCAACTACCACTACCTGGTCCCTGAGATCGGCCCCGAAACCGAATTCACCCTGGCCTCCACCGCCAAGGTCGACGAGTTCGCCTTCGCACTGGCCAACGGCATCGAAACCCGCCCGTATATCGTCGGCCCGGTTACCTACCTGCTCCTGTCCAAGGCCTCCGACGACGCCCCGGCGGGCTTCGCGCCGCTGTCCCGCCTCGAGGACGTCCTGCCGGTGTACGTCCAGCTGCTCGAAAAGCTGGCCGCCGCCGGCGCCGGCTGGGTGCAGCTCGACGAACCCGCACTGGTGGTCGACCAGGACACCCCCGCTGCAGAGGTCGAAGCAGCGGTTGCCCGCGCCTACGACATCCTCACCGCGGCGGCCAACCGCCCGCAGATCCTCGTCTCCACCCCCTACGGGTCCCTCGGCGGCCAGCTGGGGACGCTTGCCGCCACCAACATCGACGCCCTGCACATCGACGTCTTCAAGGGCTCTGTTCCCTCCGCCGCAGCACTGGCGGGCCTGGGCAACAAGACCCTGGTTGCCGGCGTCGTGGACGGCCACAACATCTGGCGCAACGACCTCGCGGCGTCGGCGGCGAAGCTGGACGAGCTGAAGGGCGCCGCTGCCAAGGTCGCCGTCTCCACGTCCACCTCAACCCAGCACGTCCCGCATGACGTTGACGAGGAGACCCGGCTGCCCGCGCAACTCGGCAGCTGGCTTGCGTTCGCGGACCAGAAAGCCGCGGAGGTCACCACGCTGGCCTCCTACCTGGCAGACCCCGCCTCCGCCAAAGCCGCCATCGACCAGGCAACCGCCGTGATCACCTCGCGTGCCACCGCAGAAGGCGTCCACCGCGCGGACGTCCGGGCCCGCACCGAAGCCCTGACCGCTGCGGACTTCACCCGGTCCGACTACGCGGTGCGCGAAGCGGCCCAGGAGGAGTCGCTGCACCTGCCGCCGCTGCCCACCACCACCATCGGCTCCTTCCCGCAGACGTCAGAGATCCGCTCAGCCCGCGCGCGCAACACCAAGGGCGAGCTGAGTGATGAACAGTACGAGCGGCTCATGAAGGACGAGATCAAGCGCGTGGTGGACCTGCAGGAAGAGCTGGGCTACGACGTCCTGGTGCACGGTGAGCCCGAGCGCAACGACATGGTGCAGTACTTCGCCGAAAACCTGGAAGGCTTCGACGTCACCGTCCACGGCTGGGTCCAGTCCTACGGTTCACGCTGCACCCGGCCCTCCATCCTCTGGGGAGATGTCACCCGCAGTGCTCCCATAACCGTCAAATGGGCGGAGTACGCGCAGTCCCTGACCAGCAAGCCGATGAAGGGCATGCTCACCGGCCCGGTCACCATCCTGGCCTGGTCCTTCGTCCGCGACGACCAGCCGCTGGGCGAAACCGCCAACCAGGTGGGACTGGCGCTGCGGGACGAGATCGCCGACCTCGAAGCCGCCGGCATCAAGGTCATCCAGGTGGACGAGCCGGCCCTGCGCGAACTGCTGCCGCTGCGCAAGGCCGACCAGGCCGACTACCTGAAGTGGTCCGTCGGCTCATTCCGCCTGGCCACGGCCGGTGCCGCCGATTCCACCCAGATCCACACCCACCTCTGCTACTCCGAGTTCGGCGTGATCATCGACGCGATCGACGGCCTGGACGCCGACGTGACCTCCATCGAGGCCGCCCGTTCCCGCATGGAGGTGGTCCACGACCTCGAGGCCCACGGCTTTGGCCGCGGGGTCGGCCCGGGCGTCTACGACATCCACTCCCCGCGCGTTCCCGGCGAGCAGGAAGTCACGGAGCTGCTCAGCACCGCCGTCCGGCATGTCCCGTCCCGCCAGCTCTGGGTCAACCCTGACTGCGGGCTGAAGACCCGCGGCTACGCCGAGACTGAAGAGTCCTTGCGGAACCTGGTCAAGG
The DNA here is from genome assembly GCF_030812615.1 of Pseudarthrobacter niigatensis. Lineage (NCBI taxonomy): Bacteria > Bacillati > Actinomycetota > Actinomycetes > Micrococcales > Micrococcaceae > Pseudarthrobacter > Pseudarthrobacter niigatensis. The sequence goes on from NZ_JAUSTB010000001.1 coordinate 95,179, forward strand.
CCACGCAGACGGTGCGCGCCGGCCTGCTGGAAACGGCGAAGTAAGGCAACGCTCGACGGCGGCGGGTCACCTTGGGTGGGCCGCCGCCGTCGTCGTATCCTTCATCCGCACGGCGGTGATGAACAGCCATACACTCGCGGCGACGATCGCCATGATAGCAACCAAAGTTGGCACCGAGTTGGCACCCGAGAACCCTGTTTCGCCGATGATCCACCCCTGCGCCAAATAGCCCATTCCGGACAGCGCCATCAGTAATCCGATGATCCGGGGAACACGGTGCATGGCCACCACGACAACGCCCAGCAGTACCAGCGCGGCTCCCAGCAGGAAGCTGTGGTAGCTGCGCATTCCCCACTCCAGCCAGCGGATTCCTTCGGCCGTGGCGAATCGGGCTGCCTTTTCGGGTTCCGGAGCTGCGGCCCATGCATCCACCGCTTGCTTCAGGGCCACGCCGTCCACTGCCTGCAGGGCGGCATAGAGTGCCAGGGCGGCAGCGGCGGCAAGGGCGCCAAACCGGGCAACCCAGGTCATGGCGTGGCGCTGAGCGCCACTTGCTGCCCACAGGGAAACGAGTCCAGCGCACACCAACGCCATCCCCAGGAACTGGCCCAGATGCACGGCGGTCCAGATGCCGCTGTTGGCGTATGCAGTGAAGGAGGCCACGTGGTCGTTGGCGTCGTGGGACTCAGCGTGGAACACGCCGGCGAATATTGATGCCAGCACGCCGGCGAGTATCAGCGACGCAGCCAGCCGCCACGTACCGGTTCTGATCTCTTGCATAACTCCTATGCTGGGACCGGCCGCGGGGCAGCACCAGGGTCAAACGCCCCGGAGATTATCCCCTTCAGGACTCCCAGACGATTTCGTCGTCCACCACGCCGTCCTGGTCAGCGGATGCCACCAGGATCTCATCGGTGAAGTGCTCCCCGAGGGTGAAGTCCAGGACGAAGTAGCGTTCCGGCTGCCCGGGGTAGATGGCTACATGCCCCAGCTTCAGGGCTTTGAGGAACACCTCGTTGGTGAGCTGGCTCCGGTCCTGGACGCCGAAGACCTTATGCAGTTGTTCGTCCTTGAGCGCGTTGCAGTGGAAGTGCAGGTATTCCTGCGGACTGGTGCCGTCCTGCTCCAGCTCCTCGGCGATCATTCCCCGGACCTCGTCCACCAGTTCAGGCAGGAAGCGGAGCCGGTATTCGACCTTGCGCAGTGCGGCTTCATCGAAGTGGTCGTGGGCGTTGATTTTCAGGTCGAGTTCCAGCGGATGGCCGCGCAGCTCATGTTTGGCGGCGAAGAGATGATCCATGCCGTGGTTGAGCTCAATCTCCCCAAAGTGCTGGCTCGCTACCTTGTTCATAGTCTCAACATAGACCCGAAGGGCAGACCATTCCAGCGTTCGCGCCTAATTCACCGCGGTGCGCATCCCGGCGAGAGTCTCGGCCAGCAGGTCTACGAAAAGCTGCACCCTGGCGGTTTTCCGGTCATTGATCAGCAGCGCAAAGACGTTCCGGGCCAGCCGGATTTCCGGCACGTCCAGCACCACCACGCCAGCGGGTTTGTTCCGGAGCGCCAGTTCGGGAACCAGGGCGGCGCCCAGGCCGGCGGCTGCCATCTCCAGGCTGGCGTGGAAGTCATCGCTGTGCGCCACCACCCGGGGGTGCAGGTTGCAGCCGGCAAACAGCCGCTCGATCACCATGGCGTCGCTGGTGCCCGGATGATGCATGATCCAGGGCATCTCCGACAGGTGGTCGGCCGCGACCTTCGCATCGGCCCGGAAGCCCCACCCGGCGGGCAGGACCACCCGGAAATCATCGTCGCCGATCCATTGCCGGTTGATCGTGTTGGGCCACGCGAAGCCGGTCTGGCCCACCTGGAACACCACCGCCAAGTCCAGGTCGCCACCGGTGCGCAGCCCCTGGATGGTCTGGCCCGGTTCCGCTACGGAGACCCGCAGGTCGATCCCCAGCCTCTTCCACGCCGGATTCTTCAGGATCCGCGGCAGGACATACGTGGCCAGGCTGGGGAAGATGCCCAGCCGCAGTTCCTGGCTCCCGGTATCCTGCGTCCGTGAGGCGGCGGCCATCAGCGCTTCGATGTCCGTGAGCACCTTGGCGGCGTGCCGGGTCATGACGACGGCGGCTTCCGTAGGGATCACCGCGCGCGCCGACCGCTGGAAGAGGGTGACGCCCGTTTCCCGCTCCAGCGCAGACATCTGCTGCGAGACGGCGGAGGCCGTGTAGCCAAGCGTTGCGGCTGCCGCAGCGAACGAGCCCAGCCGCGTGACCTCCAGGAGGGTCTTCAGGTGCACGGGATTTACCACCAGTTCACAGTACTGCACCCATCCGCCGCCGCGACCGCGCCGAATAGCCCTCTGTATAACCAGAACAGCGGCAATGTTCAGCAGAGGAGCCTGAAGTGTCACTTGACCCAGCAGTAAGTGCAGGCGGCCGGCGGCGCGTCGCCGTGATCGGCAGCGGGGTGGCCGGATTGACCGCCGCCTACGTACTGAACAGGCAGGACGACGTCACCCTGTTCGAGGCCGATTCACGCCTGGGCGGCCATGCCCACACCCATGACATGCCCCAGGCCGACGGAAGCGTCATCGGCGTGGATACCGGGTTTATCGTGCACAACGAACGGACGTATCCCACCCTGCTGCGGCTCTTCGCGGAACTTGGCGTCGAGACCCAGGATTCGGAGATGAGCATGTCCATCCGCTGCGACGGCTGCGGCCTGGAATACGCCGGCGCCCGCGACGGCGCCCGCGGCATCATTGCCAAGCCCTCCAGCCTGCTGCGCGGCCGCTACCTGCTGATGCTGCTTGAGGTCACCCGTTTCTACCGGAAGGCGAGGGAACTGCTCAGGACCGCGGCGCCGTCGGCCGTCAGCGGCGAAGTTGACGTCCCCGAACTGACGCTGGGGGAGTTCCTGGCGCGGGAAAAATTCAGCAGTTACTTCATTTCCCACTTCATGACCCCGGTGGTCAGCGCTGTCTGGTCCTGCGATCCCACCACCGCACTCGCGTATCCGGCGCGCTACCTCTTCACGTTCCTCGGCCACCACGGGATGCTCGGCATCAAGGGCTCACCGCAGTGGCGCACCGTGACAGGCGGCTCGGCACGATACGTCGAAAAACTTGCCGCCACGCTCCCCGACGTGCGCCTCAACACTCCCGTGACCGCCATCCGGCGCCTGCCCGAGGGCGTCGAGCTCGCGACGGCAGGCGGGCTGGAAGACTTCGACGCAGTCGTGATCGCCACCCATCCCGCCCAGGCACTCGGCTTCCTGGCCGATGCCACCCCGGAGGAGAAGGAGGCGCTGGGTGGGATGCCCTACTCGGTGAACCACACCGTGTTCCACCAGGACCCCGCTGTCCTGCCGGCCGCGGACAACGCCAAGGCGTCCTGGAACTACCGGCTTCCGGCGTGCGACGCCCGCCCGGACAAGGTCCTGGTGAGCTACGACCTCACCCGGCTGCAGCGGCTCGAGCCCGTGGACGGGAGGCCCTACCTGGTGAGCCTGGGCGAGTCCGGGCTCATCTCCGACAGCGCCGTGCTGGATCGGATGGTGTACGAACACCCGCAGTACACCCCTGAATCCCTGAAGGCCCAGCAGGCTATCGCGGCGCTGAGCGACGGCAGGATCGCGTACGCCGGGGCGTACCTTGGCTGGGGCTTCCACGAGGACGGCGCCCTCTCCGGGGTGCGGGCTGCTGAGAAGCTGGGCCGCACCTGGCCGGTGGCCCGCGCCGCCGATTCCGCGGACTCCACCGGCGAGGGGGAGCGGGAACTGCTGTCCGCGGAACCTGTGTGACCATGGACGCCTCGATCTACCGCACCTCCATTTCCCATGTGCGGCGCACCCCGTTGAAGAATGCCTTCACTTACCGGAGCTACAGCTGGTTCGTGGACGTGGACCACCTTCCGCGGCTTCCCTTCCTGCTCCGGCCCCTGGCGGTGTTCCGGGCCGGTGACCACCTGGGGGATCCGGACGCGGACATCCGCTCCAACGTGGAGCGGTTCCTGCGGACCCAGGGCATGGAGCCCGACGGCGGCGCCATCCACATGCTAACCAGCGCCAGGGTTTTTGGGTACGTCTTTAATCCGCTCACCCTGTTCTGGTGCTACCGCTCCAGCGGGGAACTCCAGTGCGTGGTGGCCGAGGTCCACAACACTTACGGGGAGCGGCATTGCTATTTGCTGCGGACCGATCCCGGCGGCCGCGCCTCGGTGCCGAAGGCGTTCTATGTGTCGCCGTTCAATGACGTCGACGGGCAGTACAGGATGAAAGTCCCAGCGCCCGGGGACAGGCTCGCGGTGTCCATCATCCTGGAGCGCGAAGGGCACCGTCCGTTCGTGGCCACCATGGACGGCAGGCGCCGGGCCGCCACCGTCCCCAACATCCTTGCGGCGGCACTGACAGTGCCTGCCGCGCCGCTGCTGGTATCCGCCCTGATCCGGGTCCAGGGCGTTAAACTCTGGGCAAGACGCCTGCCCGTCGTTGCCAGACCACATCACCCCTCACAGGAGGCAGTTCAATGACAATGACTGACGACAACGGAACTGCTTCAGCTTCCGTCGACAACAAGACCCACGGGCCGGCCGCCACCCACTCGCCCGCAGCCTGGACCGCCGGTGGTGTCCCCGCTGCGCCGGCCACCATCGATCCTGACCTGTGGCCCGGTGTTGCCCAGCCGCCGTCGGGCCTTAAGGCCGACGTGGCAGGGAAGGCTGCAGGCCTGATGTTCAAGGGCGCTGTCAGGCGGCTGCCGCTGCGCGTCGAATACCCTGACGGTTCGGTCCTGGGGATGGGCGGCCCGGACGCTCCCGTAATGACCATGGTGCGGCCCGCGGCATTCGAAGCCCGGATCGGCGACAACGGGCTGATCGGACTGGGCGAGTCCTTCATGGCCGGAGACTGGGAAGCCTCCGACTTGGCCGCGGTGCTGGAAGTCTTCGCCGCCTCCGTGGACACGCTCATCCCCGTGCCGCTGCAGAAGCTGCGCTCGCTGTACCTGCCGCGGACGCCCCGACAGGAGCGCAACGCCGAGCAGAACACCCGCAGCAACATTTCGCGGCACTACGACCTGTCCAACGATTTGTTTTCCAAATTCCTGGACTCCACCATGAGCTACTCGTCGGCGCTCTTTCCCGGCGGGGCCGGGCCGCTGTCCGAGGTGGCGTGGGATTCCCTGGCGGAGGCCCAGCAGGCCAAGATCGACCGGTTGCTGGACAAAGCCGGGGTGGGCGACGGTACCCGGCTGCTGGAAATTGGTACCGGCTGGGGCGAGCTTGCCCTGCGTGCCGCTGCCCGTGGTGCCACCGTCTACAGCGTCACGCTGTCCAGCGAGCAGCAGGCGCTGGCGCAGGAACGCATTGCGGCGGCCGGGTTCGCGGACCGCGTGACGGTGGCCCTGCAGGACTACCGCGCCGTGGAAGGGGAGTACGACGCCGTCGTGTCGGTCGAGATGATCGAGGCCGTGGGGTACGAGTACTGGCCCATCTACTTCCAGACGATCGACCGCGTCCTGGCCCCGGGCGGAAAGGTGGCCATCCAGGCGATCACCATGCCGCACGGGCGCATGCTCGCCACCCGCAACGCCTACACGTGGGTGCACAAATACATCTTCCCCGGCGGCTTCCTGCCGTCCGTCCGGGCCATCGAGGGCGTGACCCAGCAGCACACCACCCTGCGCGTGCGGGAGCGGATGGGCATGGGCGACCACTACGCAGCCACCCTGCGTCTGTGGGAGGAACGGTTCGTCGCCCGCTCCCGCGAGGTAGGGGACCTGGGCTTCGACGCCGTGTTCCAGCGGATGTGGCTGTTCTACCTCTGCTACTCGCGCGCCGGGTTCCAGTCCGGCTACCTGGACGTCCAGCAGATTGTGCTGGACCGCCGGGAGGCGCAGCTGTAGGTTTCACCGTGTATCCAGCGGGGACAGGAGGACGCATGAAACTGAAGACACTCGCATGGACCACCGCGGCGACGGTGGCCACCGCCGCGGCGGGCGGTGTTGCGACGGACCCCCGGAGTGGCTGGTACCTGAAGCTGCGCAAGCCGGACTGGCAGCCGCCCGCGATTGCCTTTCCCGTGGTGTGGACGGCACTGTACGCGGACCTGGCCGTGACGTCCGCCGTGGCGTTGGACCGGGCTGCTGAACTGGACCGTGCCGACAGTCCGGGGCCGGCCAGGAATGACCACAGCCGGGAACTGCGCGCCTACCGTGGTGCGCTGGCCGCCAACCTGCTGCTCAACGCTTCATGGAGCTGGTTCTTCTGGCGCTCCCGCCGGCCGTGGCTGGCCGCTGCCGAGGCGGCGGTACTGGCGGCCAGCAGCGCGGGCCTGGTGCGGCGGACGTACCGGTTGAACCGGGTTGCCGGAGCATCGCTGGCTCCGTACGCGGCATGGTGCAGTTTCGCCACTGTGTTGTCCACCGCCATCGCCCGGCTCAACCCCGCCAGCAGGTAGAAGCGAAGGAAACGTCGGCTGAGGTGCTTGATCGAAGGGTCCCTCATCACTACATGTAGTGATGAGGGACCCTTCTTCGGCATCGGGGCAGGCAGCGCGACACGCCGGGAAATCACGACACGCGCACTGTGCAAAAGTGTGCAACCCCGTCCACAGGTTGTGGACCCAGCCCGCAAAAAACCCGGGATCACGGGCATTTTTCCGGTCCCCGCCTGTGGATTAACGGTGCATTAAATGACATACTTGTAATACATCATCTTGGGGTTCCAAAGAGGCGTCTGCACTACATGTAGTATCTACATACAGCTGGACGGGGACACCGGCCCAGCAAAAGAGTTCAACTAAGGGGACAGGGACAATGACCGTAACGGTATACACGAAGCCTGCTTGTGTTCAGTGCAATGCCACTTACCGCGCGCTCGACAAGAAGGGCATCACCTACCAGAGCGTTGACATCTCCCAGGACGCTCAGGCACTCGAGCGCCTGAAGGCACTGGGCTACATGCAGGCTCCCGTTGTGGTCACCGACCAGGACCACTGGTCCGGCTTCCGCCCCGACAAGATCGAGGAACTCGCGCTGTCGGCCGTTTCCTCCGTGGCCTAGGAATTCCGCTTTTCCTGCCGGCAACCATCAACCAGCTGAGGTGACTCCCATGGCAGCACCAACAGCACAGCGAAGCGCTTCGCAACACCACGCGGCTCAGCGCGTGGAGGTGTCCCCGCCGGCCACTTCGCACCACCAGCCGGAGCAGGTTGTCACGGACAGCCAGCTCATCTACTTTTCCTCGGCATCCGAGAACACCAGCCGCTTCGTCGCGAAGCTTGGCCGTGAGATGGCCCGGATCCCGTTGTATCCAAAGGACGCACCCCTCCTCGCCACGCGGCCGTTCGTGCTGGTGGTGCCAACCTACGGCGGCACCGGGGGAGAGGGGTCCGTTCCCAAGCAGGTCATCCGGTTCCTGAACAACCCGCAGAACAGGCAACTGCTCCGCGGCGTCATCGGCGCCGGCAATACAAACTTCGGGGAAAACTACTGCATGGCCGCGGACATCATCGCCGCCAAATGCCAGGTACCCCACCTCTATCGATTCGAACTCATGGGAACGCCGGAAGACGTCACCCGGGTCAACCAAGGATTGGACACGTTTTGGACACGACTGTCGCAGACACAGAAGTAACCAGGGCCCAGAAGCCTGAGATGCCGGCTGCCTACAAGGGCTTGGGTTATCACGAGCTGAACGCCATGCTGAACCTTTATGGTCCCAATGGCGAAATCCAGTTCGAGGCTGACCGCGAGGCCGCCCACCAGTACTTCCTGCAGCACGTTAACAACAACACCGTGTTCTTCCACGACCTGGAAGAGAAGCTCGATTACCTGGTGAAGAACCAGTACTACGAGCGCGAGACGCTGGACCAGTACACGATGAACTTCATCCGTGACCTGTTCAACCGTGCCTACAAGAAGAAGTTCCGCTTCGAGACTTTCCTGGGCGCCTTCAAGTTCTACACTTCGTACACGCTGAAGACATTCGACGGCAAGCGCTTCCTTGAGCGCTACGAGGACCGCGTCTGCATGGTGGCCCTGCACCTGGCGCGCGGCAACGAACAGCTGGCCATGCAGATGGTGGACGAGATCATCGACGGCCGTTTCCAGCCGGCCACCCCCACCTTCCTGAACGCCGGCAAGAAGCAGCGCGGCGAGCTGGTCTCCTGCTTCCTGCTCCGCATCGAAGACAACATGGAGTCGATCGGCCGCTCCATCAACTCCGCACTGCAGCTGTCCAAGCGCGGCGGCGGTGTGGCGTTCGCACTGACCAACATCCGCGAGGTGGGTGCGCCCATCAAGCAGATCGAGAACCAGTCCTCCGGCGTCATCCCCGTGATGAAGCTCCTCGAAGACAGCTTCTCCTACGCCAACCAGCTTGGTGCCCGCCAGGGTGCCGGTGCCGTGTACCTGCACGCGCACCACCCGGACATCTACCGGTTCCTGGACACCAAGCGCGAGAACGCGGACGAGAAGATCCGCATCAAGACCCTGTCCCTGGGCGTCGTCATCCCGGACATCACGTTTGAGCTGGCCAAGAAGGACGAGGACATGTACCTGTTCTCGCCCTACGATGTGGAGCGCGTCTACGGCATGCCCTTCTCCGACGTCTCGGTCACCGAGAAGTACTACGAGATGGTGGACGATTCCCGGATCAAGAAGACCAAGATCAAGGCGCGCGAGTTCTTCCAGACCCTCGCCGAGATCCAGTTCGAATCCGGCTACCCGTACATCATGTTCGAAGACACCGTGAACCGGGCCAACCCGATCGACGGCAAGATCATCATGTCCAACCTGTGCTCGGAGATCCTCCAGGTTTCCCAGCCGACCACGTATAACGATGACCTGTCCTACGCCGACACCGGCAAGGACATCTCCTGCAACCTGGGCTCGCTGAACATCGCCAAGACCATGGACTCGCCGGACTTCGGCCTGACCATCGAGACGGCCATCCGGTCCCTCTCTGCCGTCTCGGACATGTCCAACATCACCTCGGTGCCGTCCATCGCCAAGGGCAACGACCAGAGCCACGCCATCGGCCTGGGCCAGATGAACCTCCACGGCTACCTGGCGCGGGAGCGGGTCCACTACGGCTCCGAAGAGGGCCTGGACTTCACCAACATCTACTTCTACTCGGTGGTGTACCACGCGGTACGCGCCTCCAACCTGCTGGCCATCGAAACCGGCCAAACGTTCGGCGGCTTCGAGAAGTCCAAGTACGCGTCGGGCGAGTTCTTCGACAAGTACACGGAGCAGGAATGGGTGCCGCAGACCGAAAAGGTCCGCGAGCTCTTCAAGAACGTGCACATCCCCACGCAGGCTGACTGGCGCGAGCTGAAGGCCTCCGTTATGGAGCACGGCATCTACAACCAGAACCTGCAGGCCGTTCCGCCCACCGGCTCGATCTCCTACATCAACAACTCCACCTCCTCGATCCACCCGGTGGCGTCCAAGATCGAGATCCGCAAGGAAGGCAAGCTGGGCCGCGTGTACTACCCGGCGCCGTACCTGACGAACGACAACCTGGAGTACTACCAGGACGCGTACGAGATCGGCTATGAGAAGGTCATCGACACCTACGCCGCCGCCACCCAGCACGTGGACCAGGGCCTCTCGCTGACGCTGTTCTTCAAGGACACCGCCACCACGCGCGACATCAACAAGGCCCAGATCTACGCCTGGAAGAAGGGCATCAAGACCATCTACTACATCCGTCTCCGCCAGCTCGCGCTGGAAGGGACCGAGGTTGAGGGCTGCGTCAGCTGCATGCTGTAGTTGCAGCTTCAACTAAATAGCCAAGTACGACGGCGGGTGCCCGCCCGCCGTCGTACGCTTTAACTTAGAGAAAACCACCCAACGCATAGGGGATGACATGACCGAGAAGGTCAAGCTGCTCAGCCACGTCGAGGCCATCAACTGGAACCGCATCCAGGACGACAAGGACGTGGATGTCTGGAACCGCCTGGTTAACAACTTCTGGCTGCCGGAGAAGGTGCCGCTGTCCAACGACGTCCAGTCGTGGAACACGCTGACCCCCGTCGAGCAGCAGCTCACCATGCGCGTATTTACGGGCCTGACCCTGCTGGACACCATCCAGGGCACCGTTGGCGCCGTTTCACTGATTCCGGATGCGCTCACCCCGCATGAGGAAGCCGTCTACACGAACATTGCGTTTATGGAGTCGGTGCATGCCAAGAGCTACTCCTCCATCTTCTCCACGCTGGCCTCCACCAAGGAGATCGACGAGGCATTCCGCTGGTCCACCGAGAACGAGAACCTTCAGAAGAAGGCGCAGATCGTCATGGACTACTACCAGGGCGACGACCCCCTGAAGCGCAAGGTGGCCTCCACCCTGCTGGAGAGCTTCCTGTTCTACTCGGGCTTCTACCTCCCCATGTACTGGTCCTCACGCGCCAAGCTGACGAACACGGCTGACCTGATCCGCCTGATCATCCGCGACGAGGCCGTGCACGGCTACTACATCGGCTACAAGTTCCAGAAGGGCCTGGAGAAGGTCTCCGAGGAACGCCGCCAGGAGATTAAGGACTACACGTTCGAACTGCTCTTCGAGCTGTACGAGAACGAGGTCCAGTACACGCACGATCTTTACGACGGCGTGGGCCTGGCCGAGGACGTCAAGAAGTTCCTGCACTACAACGCCAACAAGGCCCTGATGAACCTGGGCTACGAGGCAATGTTCCCGGCCTCCGTCACCGACGTGAACCCGGCCATCCTCTCCGCCCTGTCCCCGAATGCGGACGAGAACCACGACTTCTTCTCCGGGTCCGGGTCTTCCTACGTTATTGGCAAGGCCGTGAACACGGAAGACGAGGACTGGGACTTCTAACCGGTTTCGCCGGTACGCCGGCGGCACGGCCTGTTCTGTTACAGCCGGCTTCAATGGACCCCGCACGTTCTGTGCGGGGTCCATTGTGTTTCCCGGGACGAATCTCCAGAACACCACCGCTCACCGCGCCGCGAGGTACTCGGCCAGGCATTCTTCTACGTGGGACCTTGGCAGGCGGAAGTAGTCCACTGTGCCTTTATTCGGCATCATTGCGTCGCGGCCTGGTTGAGTCAGGATGCCAGCGCGCGCCTGAAGCGGCGGAGGCAACTCTGGCGGTTCCCAGTCCTGGTGCTCGCTCCTGTATTTGCGTCCTGAGGGCGAAACCCAGCCGGGCGGCTCATTCTTCGATGCAGCCGTTGGACGCCACCTGCTGACGTGCCGCAACCGGTGGTGCTTTGGACATGGTTGGCCAAGGTTGCTGATGCCGGTGGTCCCGCCTTGGTGCCAGGCGAGCAGGTGATCGGCTTCGTTGTCCAGGGAATTGTTGTTGCACCCAGGGAAGGGGCACTTACCGTCCCGCAAGCGCAGCCACCTTCGCATGGCCTTCCCGGGGCGGTAGCTGGTGCGTCCGATTTCCAGCGGCGCGCCGTCGCGGGGGTCCACGAGCACCCGGTAGAACGAAGCGGCTCCATTAGCTACGAGGTCCCGTGCCATGGAAGCCGGGATGGGGCCATAGCCGTCAAGCATGGCGGGTTCGTCGGTGGCTCCGAGGAGGGAAAACACGGGGACGGTGACCAGCACTTCCGCGCGGGGAACCGGCACATCGGCGAGCCCCTTCGGTGGGGCCCCGGCCTCGTCCACTCCGGCCCCGTTCCGGCCGCAGCAACCGGTGCCCCGGTGAAGGGCTGTGGCGGCGAACAGATCCGCGCGAAGCTGGGTGAGTGTGCGTTCCTCGTTGGGTCCCTGGAGCCCTCGGGCGATGGCAGTGTAGCGGTTCCAGATGGCCATGGCCTGGTCGGCCGGCAGGCGTGCGGACAAGCGCGCCATGCCGTCCTGCTCCGGAGAGAACTCGAGGCACCTGTCTTCGATGCCCTTTGCATGCCGTTTCTCGATGCTCTCCGGGTGGTGACGTTCGCGCCAGACGCGGGCTTTGTGCCGGAATCGGTACGCCGGCATCTCCCCGGCGGGGCACCCGCGGGCGGCGTTCGGCGCATCCGGGTCGAGGAAGTGGGCTTCCAATGCGGTCGCGGCCTTCGAGCTGAGGGTGGCGGTTTCGTCCACCATGACGCGGGCGTGCTGCCACGACATGGTTCCCTCCGTGAGCGCTTCCAAGGTCCGGGGCAGAGAGGTGGTGAGAGCGTAAGACTGTGCCAGAAGTGCGCCGGCGGCGCGGTCACCGATGGCGAGAATGCAGCCCACCTCTGCGGCGATAGCCATTTCCTGCGCCTGCACCGGCACCTCCGGGGGAGCCATACGCCGCGCAGACTCCGCGAACGCAGCCGCAGCCGCGGCTTTCAGCGCCGCTATACGGGCTTCGGTGCGGGCCACTCCGGCCAGGATGTCCAGGCATTCATCGGCGACGGCGGCCAAGGGATCGCTCTGTGCGAGCGGTCCGTTTGCGGCTCTGGCTACCTCGCCACGGAGCACGGACAAGGCAGCCTCGATCGCCTCAAACGCCCGTGCTGCCGTGCCGCTTCCCATGTACTCATCATGAAGGGAGGGTCTGACATTTCGGGCGGGTGGTGGACGGGGCACGACTTTTTGCCGCAAATCCTTATCACGCCTGTGTTGGGACGAATTGCGGCGGCTGCAGCCAAGGCGGTGTGGGCCGGCGGCGGTTTGGGGGGCTGCATCCGGTCTCGGGATGCTCCAGCCGCCGGCCCTGTCCAACTCCAGACCCTGCCCCAGCGGCCGGATCCTGGCCCCAACGATAGGACCCGTTGCTGAACGGCAACCCACGATGGGCGCAAGGTTCGCTCAAGAGTGGGCGCGTCATCACTTAGACGTTCCAAACGATGCGGCCGTAGCTGCGGGAAAATCCTGCCCCTAGGATGGCGCCATGAGGAAGTGGGGCGAGATGCATCCCGCGCTCCGGGCCGTCCTGGTTGGCGCAATAGCCTGCGCTGTCATCCTGGCGGCCAGCCTTATCGCCGGGCAAAGCCTCGACGACGCCGCGGCCAACGCCATCTTTTACGCGATGATGATCGGGGGCGTCGTCTTCTTCATGACCAAGCGGTTCCAGACGGCCGCGGAGAGACTCGATGAACACGGCGACTTGGTTGTCTTCCTGCGATTCCCTCAATCATCGCCGGGCTCCTTGAACAGCGTCTGGCGGATGGGAATCGCTGTCCCCGGCGCAGAGAGGATCGAATTCCAGCCTATCGTCGACGACACGTTGACCCCCAGTGGCCGCGGGAGGACTCTCACTGGAGTTGGGGTTGTGGACGTCCCGGTGCGGAAAGCGAACCGCCACGACAATCAACAGGACGTGCCGCTGGACTTCCGGATCATCACCCTGGGCTCAGACGGCGGCGTCATTGAAATCGCAGCCGGACCGGCTACCCTCCAGAAAATCGAGCAGGCCATTGAGTCCGAATCCTCGTAGTCTTTGGCCGGCAGGCCGCCTGGATTAAAGTTCTGGCGGGGTGCAGACGTGCCCCTCGGGGTCCATCGGGTATCCGCAGAGCGGACAGAGCGGACGGCCCGCGCCCACAACCTCACGCGTGCGCTTGGTGAACGCGCGGGCGGTGCCCACCGGCATCCGCACCAACAGCATTTCGGGGGCCTCGACGCCGTCCTGATCCAATGCTTCATCGTCCGGATCAGCATCTGCTTCAGTGAGGGGATAAGCCTCAATCACCACCTGAGCCGTCGCCGGGTCCCAACCCAGGCCCATGGCGCCAGTCCGGAATTGCTCCTCAACGGCTTCCAGCGGATCGTTGTCAACCAGTTCGACGGGCGTGCCGGTGGGAACGCTGAACGGGTTACCGTCCAGGGTGATGAGCTGGTCGAGTATTTCATCGATCTTCTCCGCAAGCAGAGCCGATTGCTGCTTCTCCATGGCGATGCTCACCAGCTGCGCCCCGGCGCGTACCTGCAGGTAGAACGTGCGCGCACCAGGAGCTCCGACGGTGCCGATGACGACCCGATCCGGCCAGGTGAACTCGTGGACAAGTGTAGGCATGTCAGAATTCTAGGCGAGATCCCATCGGCGGCGCGGCCTGTCATGCCGCAGGAGAGTTCACGGAGCGCGAAAGTGAGCCAGCACCAGCCCGATGGGTATGCTGACGGCGATCACCAGCAACAGGGCCCGGTATCCCCAGGGGACCCAACCAGACATCGCGCTCCGCCAGTGAACAGTCCGGAACATCAACGCCAGCGAAACAACCAGCATTGCGCCGCCGGCATCCACAACCCACGGGTTACCAACCAGCGTCCCGCCAATGACTGCCGCGGACGCGCCGTTCCACGCCACCAATTCCGCAATGACTCTCCACCCCCCAAAGCGTTGCGCCGCCAGGAAGTACTGGGCGATGCCCAACGCTCCCTGGGCTACTCCTCCGACGAGCACCAGATAGGCAGCGGCCCACGATCCATGCTCAAGGTGCAGCGGCCCGGTAACTGCCGCGACCAACCCGCCTGCCACAACACATATGAGTGCCACCGCGCCGAAAGCGATGGCCCCCTTCCGACTGCCTGCAGGCCTCAAGCCCGGCGTCTCGCCCATGCTGTCCAAGCTACTGCACGCCATCACACGGCGGCAGTTGGTTATTCCGGCAAAGAATACGAAGAGCCCGTGGCCGTGCGCTGCAGCAGGCCGAAGTCGATCATGTAGCGGCGAAGCAGGACGACGTCGTCGGTATAGCTGAGCAGCCGCTCATTGATCTGCCTCTCCGTGAGCTTCTTGCCGGGTTCGATGATCTCATTGGCGATCCTTGCCAGCAGGGCCCGCCGCTCGGCCACATTGGCGGGGTATCGCTCGATCCGCCCCAGCCGCATGAATCTGTCCAGCCCAGTCTGCGGCTGCCGGCGCGGCTGCAGGGCGAGCAGGTCCCGGAATATGGAGTCCTGCGCCACCAACCCACCCGACGCCTGACGTCCCACGAGCCCGGACTCAAGCAGGGCCGCCAGGGCCCGCTGCCTCCGCTGCGGCTTCACATCGGGCAGCAGGTCGGCGTGAGCGGCTCCCAGTACGATCTGCGCGTACGCAATCCTCGCGTCCGTGTTGCCAAGCGTTGCCAGCACCCGCCGCCAATGCGGACCGTTCATTCCTGCTCGTCCGGCCACGTCGGTGTCCTCCCTCTGCCGCTGGCCCCCACCCTGGCGTTGGAGCGTGCCGGAAGATCGTAGCCCTGGAGGCCCGGTGTCTGGAAGTGGGTGCGGTGGATCTCCTACGGTGCCTGCCGGCGTCGTAAGTTCAACGGCACGCAGGGGGAGGGTGCTGGCCGGGGGTGACCAGTCGGGGCTGCAACGGAACTTCGACGCCCTGCGGCGCCTTGTTGACCAGGCACGACGGCGGCGGGCTGCCTGGGTGCTAAGCGTCCCCGTCCCTGGCGTACAGGGCCAGGAGGTCGCGGCTGAACTCGTGCGGGGATGTTTCGCACGGACTGTGCCCGCCCCGGTACACCCCGATGCGGGCCCGGATTGCCTGGGCGAACAGCCGGTGCAACTGGAGCGGCCACAGGTCATGTTCGCCCACGGCCACGAATTTGGGCAGCGGCGCCTCTGCCAGTTCCGCCCGAAGGTCCGGGATGTTCTGCATCAGGGTGTAGATATCGCGGACGGAGGCGCGGCGGGTGAAACGGAACCGGTAGTTGACGAACCGCTGCCGTCCCGGCGGCACATGTGCCACCCGGCCGCTCCGGATGCCCCAAATCAGGAGGGCTGCACCAGCCCGCCCGTTCACCCATGTGCTGAACCGGCCAATACGGCTCACGCCCCGGAAGGTCTGGCCGGGTTCCGGCGGGCAGCCCAGGAACGTGATGGACCGGAACAGTTCGGGCCGGTGCACGTAGGCGAGCTGGGCGATAATGCCGGCGAAGGAATAGGCCACCACGTGGGCCGGGGTGGCTGTGGTTTCCAGGACTGCCAGGAAATCGTCCACAAATAACTTGTAGTCGTAGTGCTGTCGGGGCGGCACCAGGTTCTCCGGGCCGGCGCCGGCCGACTGGTACTGGCCCGCCAGATCGTACGTCAGGGCGTAGTAGCCGGCCTCGGCGAGGTCAGGCATCATCAGCGAGAAATCCTCTTTCGACCCGGTGGCGCCGGGCACCAGCACCACGCTGGGATCATCCGGCTTGCCCAAGGCCATGGCGGCCAGCTTCCCACTGGGAACGTCGATGGTGAACCGGACGACGCCCGGTGGTGGAACCGACCAATCGACGTCGCCCAATCCGGCATCCAGCAGGGCGGCCGCATCAACCTGGGCAGAACGGAATTCCTCGGGGTCAACCCCGTATTCCTTCCGGCCCGGCTCCGCCATGGTCCCAAGATAGTCCAGCAGCCTACATCCGGCCGCCATCGAGGATCCGCCGCGCATCTTCCTGCGCTTGGAGGGCCACCTCCGTGACCACCTCACCCTTTAGGTGGCCGGCCGCGGACATAATGCTTCGGAGTTCACCCACGGTCAGCGGCGGGGTCGCGGTGTGTGCCATGGCATGGCAGTTGTGGCAGAGCGGGACAAGGTCCGCAATGGGGTCAAGCTGATAAGCGCCGTCCAGGATCTCCGGGGGCACTAGATGGTGGACGTCGATTGCTCCCACCCCTGCCACGCCGTAAGCGGACTCGAAGGAGAAGCCGCACGCGGCGCACTGCGTGCCGTGGAACGCAATGCACGCCCGGCGCCCGTCGGGGTCGCGCTCGTACCGGTTCACGCGGACGGTGCGGAGGGTCTCCGGAGGAAAGGTTCCACCCGCCACCTCGAGGGGATCCGCCGTGGACGGCGCGTGGGCGCGCCACAGCCGGCGCAGTACAGGGACGGACGACGGCGGCAGGGTCACCAGGGACGGTCCGTCCGCCCTCGACGCAAGGTCGTCGGTGAGTGCCTCGCCCAGGAGTCCGGGCCGTACCTGCTCGCCAAGCGGAAGAAGGGAATCCCAGGCCACCCAGAAGAACCAGTGAGCGGGTCCGGGATCGGCGGGGGCCGCAATTCGGTACGGCTGGGACGTCACGAACCCGTGGCCGATCAAGCCACTGGAAGCCTCAGTGCTGCCCTCCACGACGAGCCACGCCTCGCTGCCGGGATCAACGCCGGGACAAGAGTCCGCGCGCCAGCGGTCAAGGAATATCCCGGATCCGGCCACTTGTTCGACGACGGCACGGTAGTTCCAGCGGCGCAGGACCTCTGCGTCACATCTCAGAATTACCGCGGCCACTGGTCACCAGGTCCGTACTCGCTGTGCGGCTGTCCATCGGACAGCTGACCACCAAAACCCGCCACGCGTCGTCGACCCCCAAGTGCCGGCAAGGCGGGCTAGATCGGTTCCTTGGCCAGCGCTTTGGTCTTTGCCGGCGTCTCGCGTCCCAGCCGTTCATCCAGCGTGACGCGCAGCCGCGCGGCGGCAACCTGGACACGGTGCTCGGCAGGGGTGGTCTTCTTTTGGGCGGGTTTGGCAGCGCTGTTCCGCGGAGCGTGGACATACCGGTGCTCAGGCGACGTTGCACTCATGGTCCAACCTCCTTGCTGCTGTCTTCATCCGTTGTTCCATTCTCGCCTAAGTTGTGGCGGTCGTCCACGAAGGCCGCCTCCTGCCCGGAACCGGGCTCGGGCGCGGCATCGTCCCCGTTCTCGTCGCCGGACACGCTCTTCCAGGCGATGTCGAACAGCTCGAGTTCCTCGGTGCGCGCCAATTCGCTCCTGGCCAGGACTTCCAGCGTCGCCAGCCCCAGCGCCTTGGTGCCTTCATCCGGATCCAGGGCCCGGTCCAGCGCCCACTGGGTCCGGCGCCACCACTCCGCCCGGCTGTCCGCCTCGGTCTTTTGCTGCAGCGCGTTGGCGTCAGCCTCGCGTTTCTGGTCGAGCGCTGTCTTGTCCGCAGCGGTGCGCTGCTTGAGCGTGCGCCAGTTGATGTAAAAGGCCAGCAGGGCAGCTGTGAGAACCGCGAGAGGCCCCAAACCGGCAAGGATGACCCACCAGTCCGCCGGTCCGGAATGAACCACAACGTCCAGCGGGCCGGGGGAGGGAACAGGGGTCACGTGACCAGCTTAGGCGGAGCCCCGGCAGGCAACCGGCCCGACACCCGGAGTACCCTGCGTCATCCGCCGCGGCGTGAGACAAGGACGGGTCCGCGGGCGTGATGCAATACTGCGTGGGCCGTCGAACCGATGGTTGCCCTGAGCACTCCGCGGCCCTGCGTGCCCACAACAATCATCCGGGCCGATTCAGCGGCTTTGAGGAGCGCGTTCGGGACCGAGCTGTCCGTCAGCAACTCTGTCTCCACCCGGACCGCGGGCGCCACAGCCGCTGCACGGTTCAAGGCCGACGCCAGGACGGCCTGGGCGCCGGCCGCCGCGTCCTGTCCTTCCAGCAGCCGGTAGCCCGCAGGCTGGTGCCGGACATGGACCACTTTGAGGGGCGCGTGCCACACAGCTGCCAGCGCACACGCGTCATCCAGCGCGGCAGGGGAACCCGAGTCATCGACGGCGGCGACGACGGGTCCGGCCGGGTGGTGTTCCTCCCGGATCACGGCGACAGGGCAGGCGGCAGTGGCTGCCAGTTCAAGGCTCACCGAGCCGACCAGGAGGCCAAGGAAGCCGCCCAGGCCGCGGCTGCCCACCACCAGCATGCGTTCGCCCGCGGATATTTCGGCCAGCAGCTGCGCCGGCAATCCGTGAAGCAGGGTGCTCCTGACCTGAAGCCCTGGTACTTCCGCGGTGGCAACCGCCACGCCGTCTTCGAGGATGGACCGGGCGGACTGTTCCAGGCCACTGCCTGACACACCGGGAACCGGACCGAGGTGCCGGGTCAGGAGTGGCCACAGCGAACAGTGCACAACATGCATGGCGCAACCGATGGCGTGCGCGTGGCGCGCCGCCCAGCGGACGGCGGCCGCAGCCTCCTCCGAACCGTCAAAACCGGCCACAATGGACCCTGCATCCTGCGCCACGGCACTGCGCTCCTGACCAACACGATCTTCACAGGACCTTAGGCCCTTTGGCGGCCCTGCTCCCTGGTTTCATCCTGATTCTAAACAGTGGGGAGGAACATGGGCAGCATCATGCGCCGGATAGCCGTGGTGGTGCTTGCCCTCGCCGCCCTGCTGGTCGGCGCCGCGGCCCCCGGCACCGCTGTGGCGCCTGTGGCCGTCATCGTGGCGGACACCGCAGGGGTGCTTGACCAGAACACGCTGGTGCCCGCCGTCGAACGCATCCAGTTCTATGAGCCCACCCGTGTTGCTGTCTTCACCTACAACGGCACCCCGGCGGACAACCTCAACGAACAAGTCCTGAAATTCGCGCGGTCCACGCACCCGGAGTGGATCAGCCCGGACGGCCAAAAATGGGCCGACGGACTGTTCATTTTCGCCCTTGACCCCGTGGGCCGGCACGTGGGGACGTACATGGGCGAGGACCGGAAAGTGTCCCTCGAGCAGCGCAGCGACATCCAGGATGCGTCCAAGGAACTGTTCCGCGACGCCCAGTGGACCGACGGCACAGTTGCCGGAATCCGCCGCGGGGCAGAGCTCATCAACCAGCCCTGGTACCGCTCGACGGCGTTCCTGGTCACGACCTGGGTTCTCGCCGGAACCGCGGCCCTGGGTGCAGCCGCTTGGCTGATTGTGCGTGCCGTGACCAGGAGCGGATGCCGAAAGCAGATTGAACGCGGGGACCGCAGCTACTCCAACGTCAGCATGGACCTGGAGGTTACGGAACTGAATGCCGGCACTATCCCGGAATCATCCCGCTACGGAAGCCAGGTCCTTGAGAAACACAGGACGTTCCTCAGCAAGTATGCCGCAGCGACGGAGCTGTCCAACCAGGTGCACGCACTGGGTAAGCGGGCGTTGAGCAGCAGGAAGAACCTCAAGCTGGCCCGCCGGTTCGCCGACAGTGCCGCAGAGCTGGACGCCCTGGACGACGTCATCTCGGACAGCAATGCCCTGCTGAACCGTGCCGATACCTGGCCTACGGCCTGGGACCGGCAGCTTGCTCCCTTCCGCAAAGACCTCGCCGGGTTGGAGCAGCTCCTGGCCAAACGCCACGGGCAGGGGGACTCGGCCACTGCCACGGCGCTCCGGTCCTTCCGTGACGAAAGCCTGCGGGACATTGAGCGCTGGACGGCCGGACTGGCCGAGCGGCGGATCACGCCGGAGGAGGCCCTGGACCGGCTGTACAGCGCCCGTTCCCGGCTCTCGGAGCTGCTGGAGAACCATGCCGGAACCGTGATCCAGGGCTTCGCCCGGACAGACCGCGAAGCACGGCTGATGCGGGAACAGATGGAAACGGCCCACGGCGGCACGGACCACCGCAGGCAGCGGACGTACGAACCGAGCATCCTCGGCACGGTGTACCCGTCCTACACGTTCTTCTCCGTGGCCACCTTCAACTCCGGCTTCAATACGGGGGTCAGCAGCGTCAATTCAGCCAGGGGTGGTGGTGGCACCACGGGATACGGCAGCAGCGGCGGCAGCTTCTCCGGATCCGGCAGTTCCTCAAGCTTCTAGCGCAGCGGGCAGGCACGCCGTCGCGGACAAAGCAGTGGGGCCCGTCGTTGGACGTGCCCCACTACCTGAATGCGTTGCCCGAAATGCGGGTTCCGTGCCGGCCGGACTCAGGCGGCCCCGAGGTTATTGAGCCTCCGCGGCGCACGGTGCACGGCATAGCGGGGGTGCTGCGGGGAGGCGCGGACAACACCGGGACGCGGCGGTACCACGTCCTGGATCAGGCCCGTGCCCGCGCACTCGCGGACCTCCTCGATGGCAGCGGCGGCCGCCTGCTTGTCGGCGAATTGTCCGGAAACCGCCAGCACGTGTCCATCGGGCATCACAAGCCGGAACCGAATCTGTGAATCATCATCGACAAACAGTTCGAACGTACCTGCCATAAGCCGTGTCCTCCTCAAAATCATGCCCCGTGGATGGGGCTGCACGCCGTGCCCGCTTCCGGCACGGCCACCAAAAAAGGCGCGACTCCAGCGTTGCGCACCTTCCCGGCCCAACCACCATCTCAAAGGGCCCGTACCGGCTTTAGGGACCAAGGTCCTTGATCAGGGGCGCCGGAGGTCAGGCGCCCCCGAGACGCAGGGCAGCAGAGCGCGACAGGCGGATCAGCGCAATGCCCGTGGCGACGAACCATACCCACAGCAAAATTCCGTAACCCCAGTAGAAGCTGGGGGCCGCGTGGCGCAGGACCTCACTGACCACCCCCAGGGCCCCGGTGGCGATGCCGACCCAGGCCAGGGAGCGGGGGAAAATTGCCTGTCCGGCCCTGAGCATCGCCAGGCCCATCAGCAGGATCCCGAGGGCGGAGAGCACGCCAACGATTGCCGGGGTGTTGTTCTCGGCGATGATGGCTTCAGCCGCGGTAGCGTAAATCCGCTGTTCGTCCTCCGACCCGGCAGCCATGAAGCGGTCGCTGAGGTAGACCAGGTTCAGGGAGCCCCGGCTGCTGACCGGTACCGCAAGCAGCAGCGCCCAGGGCAGCGCACCAAAGATCAGCGCTATCAGGGGCAGGCTTCTCCGCACCGTCGACAACGCCACGAAAAGGGCCGTGAACACCAGCACTGGCAAGACATTCGGCAGGATCCACAGGATCTGCTCCGCAACATAGCCGGCCTTGTTCGACGCGATGAACCCAAGTGTCGCGGCCCCGCCGTGCACAGGGGGAGGCGCCATGAAGTCGAGCACCAGGGCGGCGATCAACAGGAACACGAAAAGGATCGACGACGCCCCTGCCACGAGGTAGAGGAGCGCCCAGCCGTGCTGGTCCCCGGCGCCGGCAACGGCAGTCCCAGGCTGGGGGCCCGGGCGGTGACTGGCCATGGTGCCCTCCTCGGGACGGGCCTGCCGAAGCTTCAGGCGAGTGGCCAGACCACCCTGGTCTGCCAGGTGGCTGGATCAGGCTGCTGTTCAGGATCGGTCAGGTAGTACTCCCACATGGAGTCCGCCGGGGTGGCTCCGTCCGCTTCCATGCTCTGCCGGATGGCGTCATACGTGGCAGCCAGCGTGTCGTAGGGACCGGTGTGGATGGCTTCGAAAGCATCTGCGTCCGGGAGTACCGCGCTGGCCACCTCGCCGGTGCCGTGGAAGTTCCCGGCGACAGGAAACCCGGCTTCGACATCCACCGTTTCGCCCGGCATTCCGTGGTAGCGCGCAAACGGCGGACCCGCCGGACTGGCGCCCTGCACCTGGACCGCGGACATCACCGCACCGAAGGCCCGGCCGAAGAAACTGGTGAGCGCGTCCATGGGAACCCGCTCGCGGACCACTGCCACGGGCTGTTCGGTGATGTGGATCTTTTGCGGCTGCGGGCCTGGTTCAGTCATGGCACCAGCCTCGCGGTCCATGCCCCGGCACGACAGGGCCTTAGGACTCTAAAGGCCGTGGGTGGTCCAGTGCGCCGTCGAAGAACCGCTCCACCGTTAGCGGGTTCACGCCTTCGGCCCCGGCTACGCATGGCCCTGCAACGAGGCCGCCAGGTCTGCCGCCCATGCTGCGGCCCGCTCCACCTCACGTTCCAGGAGCGGACCTTCGCTGCCCTTGACATAGAAGGCCATGGGCCCGGAGACGATGGTGGCACCGGCCTCCGCCAGGGATTTGGTCATTTTCTTGGCGGCGTCGCCGTGGATGAACAGTCTCACCCGCGTATCGAATGCGGCGGCGTGGACACCGTTCAGTCCGCGGCGGGCGAGGTTGGCCAAGGATTCAGCAATGCGGGCAGTAGGCTTCCAGCCATTGATGGGGCTCCCGACGACGAGCAGGTCGCCCGGGCAGAGGGTGGCTGGATCGAAACCGTCAACCGGAACGGCGGAGGCACCCAGTCCCAGCGCGGACGCTATGGATTCGGCGACTGTGCGGGTGTTCCCATAGGCGGTGTCGTAAAGGACGACGGCGTTCATGGTGGGCTCCGGAGTGGGGGGTGATGGTGGCCCCTTAACATTCGCCCCGGACCGGATGTTGGGGCAGGGCCAAAGGTCATGCCAGCTTGCCGGGGCCAAATGCCCTAGCCCGGCTGTCGACGGCAGGGTAGGTTCGGCTTCATGTGTGAGGACCGTAAGAAGCACCTGCCGAAGTGTCCTGGATGAGGAAGCCCGCCGCCCCGCCTGCGGCCACCGGCGGGAGCCCGGGCAGCTTGGACGCAGGGGGATCCGCTGGGTCGCCCGTCGAAAGGGCCTGGGGCTTCATGAGGCGGTATCCCGTCGTCGCGCTGACCTGCGTGGTGCTCGCAGCGGTGCTGGTGCTGCTCCAATTCGGCCTGGAACTGCAGGTCCGCGTCCTCGCGTCGGCCTACGCTGCCGTCATCGTGGTGGCACGTTCTGCCGGCATGGTCCGGTCCTTGCGGGAGGGACGCTGGGGGATCGACCTGCTGGCACTGATGGCGATCGTCAGTACGGTGGTGGTGGGCGAATACCTCGCTGCGCTGGTGGTCATCCTGATGCTTACCGGCGGCGAGGCGCTGGAGGACTTTGCCCAGGGACGAGCCGCGCGTGAACTGCGGTCCCTCCTGGACCGGGCGCCGCGTTTTGCCCACCGCGAGGGAGCTGGTGCGGTCCTTGAGGACACCCCAATCGGCGACGTGGCCCAGGGGGACGTGCTGGTGGTCCGCCCCTCCGAACTGGTACCCGTGGACGGCGAACTCCTGTCCGACTCAGCCAGCCTCGACGAGTCATCATTGACCGGGGAAAGCCTGCCGGTGGAGCACACCATGGGGGAAACCCTGCTCAGCGGCTCAGTCAACGGGGTGGCCGCCATCCGCATGCGCACGTCAGCCACCGCCGCGGACTCCCAGTACAGCCGGATCATCGCGCTGGTCGAAGAGGCGTCCAACAGCCGCGCGCCGGTGGTCCGGCTTGCTGACCGCTACGCCGTTCCCTTCACCATCCTGGCCCTGGCCATGGCTGGCACCGCGTGGCTCCTGTCCGGCGAGCCCCTGCGCTTCGCCCAGGTGCTGGTGGTGGCAACACCCTGCCCACTCCTCATCGCGGCGCCGGTGGCCTTCCTTGCCGGTACCAGCCAGGCCGCCCACAAGGGCATCATCATCAAGAACACCCGCACCCTCGAGCAGCTGGCGAAGGCCCAGACAGCGGTTTTCGACAAGACCGGAACCCTCACGTCGGGGCGCCCGGTCCTGGACCGCATCCAGGTGGCACCGGGCCAGGGCGAGGCATTGGGCAGCCAGAGAATCCTGCAACTGGCCGCCTCCGCCGAACAGTACTCCTCGCACGTACTGGCAGGCTCCGTCATCGAAGCCGCCGCGGCCGCCGGCCTGACACTCCTTCCCGTGCAGCAGGCCACGGAAAACGCAACCCACGGCGTGGAAGCCGACTGCGACGGCCAGCGGGTGGTGGTAGGCAAAGCCGGCCTGGTGCGGAATTCCTCAACCGGATTCCAGGAGGCCACCGTCCACAGCGGGCAGCTGGCGGTCCATGTGGCCGTGGACGGCGGATACGCCGGTGCCCTGGTCATGAAGGACCCGCTGCGCCGCAATGCCGTGGACACCTTGGCCCGCCTGCGCAGCCTGGGCGTGCGGAACACCATGCTGCTGACAGGTGACGCGCAGGCCACGGCAGCCCATATTGCCGAGGAAGCGGGGATCGGCCGCGTCCAGGCGGATTGCCTCCCCGAGGACAAGGTCAACACGGTGGCCGCCATCATGGAACGGCCGGTGCTGATGGTGGGGGACGGCGTCAATGATGCACCTGTCCTCGCAGCGGCGGACGTGGGGATCGCGATGGGTGCCAAGGGTGCCACCGCGGCCAGTGAATCGGCGGACGTTGTCATCATGCTCGACGACGTCTCGAAAGTTGCGCAGGCCGTGGCCATTGGCAAACGGACCGTCTCGGTGGCTTTGGTGAGCATCTGGACCGGGATAGGGCTCAGCCTGGTCCTGATGGCAATAGCCATGACGGGGTACATTCCCGCCGTCGCCGGTGCCCTCCTGCAGGAGTTCGTGGACCTGGCCACCATCCTGAACGGGCTGCGCGCGCTCCACGGTGCTGACCGGAAGCCGGCTGCGCCGCCGGCATGACCTTTGGCCCTTCCCTCGGCATTGCCCGGCCGGGATCGTGGTTCCCATGAACGCAGAAACAGGGGCCAAGCCCGTCATCGTGGGTGTGGACGGTTCCGAATACTCCTCCGCCGCGCTTCGCTACGCGGGCACGCTGGCAGCCCGTCTAGGCACCCGCCTCGAAGTCATCTCCTGCGTCGGGATGCCTGACTACCTGGTGATGTCACGCCTCGAAGGGGCGGACCGGCAATTCACCGCCAGGCTTGAGGATGCGGCGGGCCGGCTGGTCGAGGACGCCCTGGGCCGGGCCTTCTCCGGCGACCGGCCCGAAAACATCGACGTCACCATCAAGTTTGGACCACCGGCAAAGGTGCTGGTGGAGGAGAGCCGGCGGGCGCAGATGCTGGTGGTGGGACGGCACGGCGAGGGCGGCCTGCTGAAGGCAGCCATGGGCTCGGTCAGCAAGGCCTGCGCCGCCCACTCCAACTGCCCGGTACTCCTGGTAGGGCAGGAGGCGGACGCCGTGTGAGGACCGCTGAGGGCCTGAGCTCAGCGGAGGCCGCGCAACTCCTGAAACAGGCAGGCCCCAACCAGCTCCCCACTGAGAAACCCGTATCCCAGTGGCGGAAGCTCTGGGGCGAGATGACGCACTTCTTCGCCCTCATGCTGTGGTGCGCCGCCGCGCTGGCCTTCATCGCGGACATGCCGCAACTGGCAGTGGCGATCATCGTCGTCGTCATAGTCAACGGGGTGTTCGCCCACATCCAGCAGGAACGCGCCCAGCACGCCGCCGCGAAACTGCGGGGACTGCTGCCGGCGGACGTACTGGCCCGGCGGGACGGAAAGGTGCGAAAGGTCCACGCCAGTGAACTGGTGGTGGGAGATGTGGTGCTGCTGTCTGCCGGCGACCGCGTACCGGCAGATGTGGTCCTCTTGACTGCCCAGGCCTGCGCGGTGGACGAATCGATGCTGACGGGCGAAAGCGACCCGGTACCCAAAACCGCAGGGGACCAGGCCTGGGGCGGCACCTTCCTGGTCAACGGTTACGGGGAGGCCGCCGTCGCCGCAACAGGCGCCAAGACCAGGCTCGCGGGGATCGCCGCCCTCACCAGCGCTGCCGTTCCGCCACCAACACCCCTGTCCCTGGAATTGCGGCGGATTGTCCGGGTTACGGCGGGCATGGCATTGGGCATCGCGGCGGTCTTCTTCCTGGCATCGCTGCTGGTGGGATTCCAGTGGCGCGATTCGTTCCTGTTCTCCATTGGCGTTGCCGTAGCGCTGGTGCCGGAAGGACTCCTGCCCACCGTCACGCTGTCCCTGGCCATGGGCGCCCAGCGCATGGCATCGCGCAACGGACTGGTCCGCAACCTCGAAGCAGTGGAAACCCTGGGCTCAACCACTTTTATTTGCACGGACAAAACCGGGACCCTGACGCAGAACCGGATGAACGCCGTCGAAGTCTTCACGGCCGACGGCGCCATCCACGTGGCAGGGGACGGTTACGCCCCTGAGGCGCACATCGAAGGCCGTGGCGTCGAGAAAGCTGCCCAGGCCGCGCTCGCTGCCCGCACCGCTTCCCAGGGCCGTGCCGAGCTCCACGACGGACAATGGCGTGCCCAGGGTGATCCGATGGAAGCGGCCATGGACGTCCTGGCACGCAGGCTTACGGGCACAGTGTCCGGGCCCGTGCCGTCGCGGCGGTTCCCGTTCGATCCTGCCCGGCGCAGGGAGTCAGCGATCGTGGGGCAGGACCTTTTCTGTAAAGGTGCCCCGGAAACCGTCCTTCCCGTATGCGAGTCCGTTCCTGGCCCGGTCAGGGACCAGCTGGACGTGATGGCGAACCGGGGCCTGCGCGTCATTGCGGTGGCCCGCCGGCGGCTAGGAGGCGCCCCTGGAACATGGCAGTCCGCGGCCGCAGCGGAGCTCGAAACGGGCATGGAACTGCTGGGCCTGATCGGGCTGCAGGACCCGCCGCGGCCGGACGTTGGGGACGTGATCCGCACAGCCCGGCAGGCAGGTCTAAGGGTGGCCATGATTACCGGGGACCATCCGGCCACCGCCGCCGCGATCGCCCGGCAGATTGGTTTGACGGGAACGCCGGAATACGTACTGGAAGGCGCAGCACTGCCGGAAGACGACCAGGTGCTCGGAGCACTCCTGGACCGTGACGGAGTGGTGGTCAGCAGGGTCTCACCCGAGCAAAAACTTCGGGTCGCCAGGGCCCTGCAGTCCCGCGGGCACGTGGTCGCCATGACCGGCGACGGCGTCAACGACGGCCCGGCCCTGCGTGAAGCCGACATCGGGGTGGCCATGGGCCTGAGCGGAACCGACGTGGCGCGCGAAGCCGCGGACCTGGTCCTCCTCGATGACCACTTCGGCACCATTGTGGCCGCCATCGAACAAGGCCGGGCAACGTACGCCAACATCCACCGTTTCCTCACCTACCACCTCACCGACAACGTGGCCGAACTGACCCCTTTCGTCATCTGGGCGCTCTCCGGCGGCCACTTTCCGCTGGCCTTGGGTGTCCTCCAGATCCTCGCCCTGGACATCGGCACCGACCTGCTGCCGGCGCTCGCCCTGGGTGCCGAGCCGCCGGGGAGGCGCGTGCTGACCCGGCCGCCCGAACGCCGGCACCTCATGGACCGGCGCCTGATCATCCGCGTGTTCTGCATCCTGGGCCCGGTGGAAGCGGCAGTCGAAATGGCCGTGTTCTCCGCTGTCCTGGCAGGCGGCGGCTGGACCCGGGTACGGGACCCGCAGGTGCCGTTGCTGATGGCCGCTTCCGGGGCCGCCTTCACCGCCGTCGTCCTGGGACAACTCGCCAACGCCTTCGCCTGCCGGAGCGCAACGGTGCCCCCATGGAAACTGGGCTGGGGAACGAACCGGCTCCTGGTCTGGGCCGTGCTCGCAGAAGCTGCCATCCTGGGGGCGTGCCTGTACCTGCCGTCGCTCGCTGCGCTGCTGGGCCAGTCCCCGCCGCCCCCCGAAGGGCTCCTCCTCGCCCTCTTGGCAGCCCCCGCTGTCCTGCTGGCGGACTGGATCCACAAATCCGTCCGGGGGCGCCTGCGCCGCACCAAGGACCAAAGCCTCTGACTGCCCCCTGCTGCCCCCGGCAACAATCGAGCCATGAGTGCCGCCGCAGAATCCTCCGTTACAGTCGCGAACGTCGTATGGATCGAGGACACCGGAATCGCGGACATCCCCTCCGTGGGAGGAAAGAACGCCTCCCTCGGGGAGCTCAGCCGGGCCCTCCAATCCGCAGGAGTCAGGGTTCCCGAAGGGTTCGCCACCACTGCGGCCGCCTACCGGGCATTCCTTGCTGCCAATAACCTGGAGCCCCGGATCAAGATGCACATGGAGGAACAGCGCGCCGGGACCCTCACGCTGCGCCAGGCGGGGGCCGCGATCCGCGAACTCTTCCTGCAGGCAACCTTCCCGGAAAGCATCGCCGCGGACATCCAGGAGCACTACCGGAACCTCTGCCAACGGGCCGGGCAGCCCTCGGTTTCCGTTGCGGTCCGCAGCAGCGCCACAGCGGAAGACCTGCCGGATGCCAGCTTTGCCGGGCAGCAGGAAACCTTCCTTAACGTGGCCGGCGAGCGCGGGGTCCTCGACGCGTGCCGGCGCTGCTACGCCTCGCTGTTTACGGACCGGGCCATCAGCTACCGCGAAATGAAGGGGTACGGCCACATGGACGTTGCCCTGTCCGTCGGCGTGCAACATATGGTCCGTTCGGACGTTGGCGCATCCGGCGTGATGTTCTCGCTCGATACCGAATCCGGATTCCCCGGCGTGGTGGTTATCAGTGCGGCCTGGGGACTGGGGGAGACAGTGGTCCAGGGGACCATCAACCCGGACAAGTACCAGGTCTTCAAGGGGCTCCTCGCAGACCAGCGCTTCAGCCCGGTCATCGAGAGGGAGATCGGGGCCAAAGAACGCAAGATGGTCTACAGCCAGGGCGGGGATGCCCGGACCCGGATGGTCGATACTACGGAGCGGGAGCAGCGCTCGCTGGTGCTGAATGACACGGAAGTGGTCCTGCTGGCCCGGTGGGCAGTGGCCGTAGAAGACCACTACGGCCGTGCGATGGATATGGAGTGGGCCAAGGACGGCGTGACCGGCGAACTCTTCATGGTGCAGGCCCGGCCGGAAACGGTGCAGGCGCGCCGGAGCACGTCCAGCTTCCGCACGTACCACCTGGCAAAGCCCGGCCGGGTCCTCGTCACCGGGGCAGCAATCGGTGACTCCATCGCCAAAGGCCGGGCATGCGTGGTCCAGGATGCAAAGGACATCGAGTCCTTTGTTGATGGCTCCGTGCTGGTCACCCGGATGACTGACCCGGACTGGGTGCCCATCATGAAGCGGGCCGCGGGCATCATCACCGACCACGGCGGTCCAACCAGCCACGCAGCGATCGTCAGCCGCGAATTGGGGGTGCCCGCCGTCGTGGGGTCCCGCAACGCCACCGAGGTGCTTTCCGACGGCGTCGAGGTCACCTTGTCCTGCGCGGAAGGCGAGGAGGGCCGCGTCTACGAGGGGCTGTTGGAGTTCTCCGTGGAAGACGTGGACATGCACGCACTGCCAGCCACCCGCACGGCCGTGATGATCAACATTGCGAGCCCGGCGGCAGCCTTCAAGTGGTGGCGTTTACCCGCCGCCGGCGTGGGCCTGGCCCGCATGGAGTTCATCATCAACAACCTGGTCCGCATCCACCCGATGGCACTGGTCCATCCCGAAAAGGTGTCGGATCCGGAAGAGGCGGCCCTGATACGGCAGCTCACCAGCGGCTACCCGGATCCGCAGGAGTACTTTATCGACGTGCTGGCAACCGGAATAGCCAAGATCGCGGCGCCCTTCCACCCCAAAGCCGGTGATCGTCCGGCTCAGCGACTTCAAGAGCAACGAATACAGCCACCTCATTGGCGGCAGTGCTTTCGAGCGTGCGGAGGAAAATCCCATGCTGGGGTTCCGCGGCGCCTCACGCTACTACAGCAGCCACTACCGTGAAGGGTTCGCACTGGAGTGCAGGGCCCTCAAACGCGTGCGGGAACGGGCTGGATTCGGCAACGTCATTGTCATGGTTCCGTTCTGCCGCACCGTGCGCGAGGCGGACCAGGTCATCGAGGCGATGGAGGAGCAAGGGCTGGTCCGCGGCCAGGAAGGGCTCCAGCTCTACATGATGTGCGAAATCCCGTCCAACGTGGTCCTGGCCGGGGAATTCGCCAAGCGTTTTGACGGCTTCTCCATCGGGTCCAACGATCTCACCCAGCTGGTGCTGGGTGTGGACCGCGACTCCGAGGAGCTTGCAGGATTGTTCGATGAGCGGGACCCGGCAGTGATGTCCATGATTGCCCAGGCGATCAGCAAGGCCCACGCCGCCGGCATCAAAATCGGAATCTGCGGACAGGGGCCCAGCAACCATCCGGACCTGGCGGAGTTCCTGGTCAGGGAGGGAATCGACTCGGTGTCCCTGAATCCTGATACCTACGTCAGGACGCTGCCCGTCATTGCGGCAGCGGAGGCAGCCCTGGCCAAGGGGCAATAAACTGCCTGGCCCTCACAGGGCCAGGCACCGGCGTCGTAACCTGGCTGTTCCTAACCCCGGCTGATGGGGATCTTCGACGCCGCGGCTGCCTGTCCCTGGTCCGGCATTGGCGCCCGGACTTCAAGGACTCCATCCTTGTACGATGCCGTTATGTCGCCCTGCTGAACTCCACTTGGGAGGGGAATCCGCCGGACAAACGAACCGTAGCGGAACTCGGAACGGTAGCTGTCCTTGTCCTTGTGTTCCTTCTTTTCCTGCCGTTCGCCTTTGATCGTCAGGACGCCGTCGGTGACCGTCACGTCCACGTCCTTCTCCGGGTCGACGCCGGGCAGTTCGGCGCGCACCACCAGCGTATTGCCGTCCACCATCTCTTCAACCCGGATGGCGGACGTCCCCACATCGCCTTCAAAAAGGCGTTCGATGACGTCCATGGGGGAGCGGCGGTTGTCGAACCATTTCATCAGGTCATTCATTGTTGTCTCCTGCTCAGGTGGATGCCGGTCCATCGCGTTGCCCGGCAGTTCCACCATCCCCTTCCCGGGAATCCGGTTCCAGAGCCAAAGGTCCCAGCCCTGTTCCGCGGGCAGGCGTGGACGGCCGGCGGGTGAAACGGCCAACAATTTCGATGGCCAGGCACCCGGCAACCGCAACCGCAACGGACACGGCAAGGAGTCCGGAGGGCGGCCACTCCACCCGGAAGAAGTCCTGCGTCAATGGGAGGCTGAACAACAGGACCAGTCCCGCGTACATCCCGGCGAGGATCAGCACCTTGGTCCAGTTGAGGGGGCGCGATGCCATCACCAGGATCCACGCCGCCACCAGTCCCAGGGTTATGGTGGCCGCAGACTGCGCGGACGCAAGGCTGTGTCCGCCCCATAACTGCCCATATGCGCTGACCGCCAGGACGCACAGGGCCGTGCAGGTTCCTGCCGGGACCGCGAAGGTCAGGGAACGCCGCAGGAACCCGGCGGCGTAGCGCTGGCCGCCTGGCTGCAGGGCCAGGAAGAACGCCGGCAGGCCGATGGTCAGGCCGTCCAGGGCGGAAAGCTGGCGCGGCAGGAACGGAAAGGCCAGTAACAGGATGCCGGTGACCACGGAGATGACCGTTGCGTAGACGGTCTTGCTCAGGAAGACCAGGGAGACGCGTTCGATGTTGCTGATGGCGCGGCGTCCCTCGTCCACTACAGCGGGCAGCCTTTCGAAACGCCCGTCGAGGAGGACCATACGTGCCACGGCCTTGGTCGCAGGCGACGCCGAGTCCATGGCGATTCCCAGGTCCGCCTCCTTGAGGGCCAGGACGTCGTTCACTCCGTCCCCGGTCATTGCCACGGTATGTCCCCGTCGCTTCAGGGCCTGGACCAGGTCCCGCTTCTGGGATGGCGTCACACTTCCGAAGAGGTCTTGGGACTCGACGACTTCCTCCAGCAGGAGCGGATCGCCGGGAAGCGTCCGTGCGTCGTAGGCAGTCCCGGTTCCAAAGCCCACCCCGCGGGCCAGCGCTGCCACCGTCCGGGGATCGTCACCGGAGATGATCTTGACGGTAACCCCCTGCCGGCGGAAGTAATCCAGCGTTGCCGCGGCGTCGGCACGAATGCTCTCACGGAAGGTGAGCAGCAGGACCGGCACCAGCTCCGGCGGCAGGTCAGTCCCTGCGGCATCCGGCGGCAGCGGTCCCGGGAGATGTGCCAGTGCCAGCGTCCTCAGCCCGGTGGATGCGAGGGCCACCGCCATGCCGTGCACCTTGCCGCAGCCAGGGGAGCCGAGCACCGAGTCGGGGGCTCCGAGGACCCACGTTCCGGGAGCGGCGGATTCCGGCGCGAACGTCACCGAACTCCACTTCCGGGCGGAGGAGAACGGGACTGAATCCTGCTCCGTGAGCGGAATCTCGGCAGGAAAGGCTGCCCCGATCGCCGCAGCGGTACTGCTCGCGTCCGGGCTGGCGCCAAACCATTCCACCGCCCGCCGCCACCCGGGTGGGCAGACGTCCCCGGTGTGGTGGACGGCATCGAAGACCATGGAGCCGGAGGACAGTGTGCCCGTTTTATCCAGGCAGAGGACGTCCACCCGTGCCAGTACTTCCACGGCGGCGAGTTCCTGGATCAGGACTTTCTGGCGGGCAAGCCGAAGCCCGCCCACGGCAAACGCCACGCTGGTCATCAGGAGGAGCCCCAGGGGAATCATGGCCATGATGCCGGCGACGGCTCCCACGACCGCCGGTACCCACCGTCCCGATCCCATCGCTCCGCCCCAACCGCCCTGGTCCTGCATCTGCGCATTAGTGAGCAGCAAGGCAACGGGCAGGAGCAGCCAGGTGATGACGGTGAAGACCTTCTCCAGGCTCCTGCGGATCTCCGACGTGACCAGGGAGAACCGCCGTGCCTCGGCGGCCAGCCGGTAAGCGGACGTTTCAGGTCCAACCCGGAGCACGGTGGCTTGCCCGTTTCCCGCGAGGATCAGTGAACCGGACAGCAGGACGGCCCCGTCCTGTTTGGGGACGGGCTCGGATTCGCCGGTCAGCAGGGACTCGTCAACTTCGAGCGGGCTGTTGCCGATGAGCAACAGGTCTGCCGTGACCTGGTCTCCGGCATTGAGCAAAACGAGGTCATCAGGAACCAGATCTTCCGAGGAGATGACTTCCCGGGCACCGTTCCGGACCACCATGTTCCTGGCTGCCTGCAATATGGCCAGCTGGTCGAGGGACCGCTTGGCCCGGTACTCCTGGATAATGCCGATCAGTGAGTTGCTGACTGCTGACAGGCCGAAGAGCGCGTCCCGCCACTGGCCCAAAACCAGCAGCAGGATGAAACACCCTCCCACCACCGCATTGAAGAGGGTGAACACATTCGCCTGGATGATCTCGCCGGCACTCCTGCTGGTTGCCGTCGGCACACTGTTGACGCGCCCGGCAGCGGTCCGCTCACCTACTTCGGCGGTGGAGAGCCCGTCCCGGGAACGGCGCATGTCCACTCCCGGGCGCGGTGCACTGGGGTCCGCAGGTATCGGCATCGTGCGGCCAGGCGGCAGGCCCGGTCAGCCGTCGTGTTGCTTGTGCATCCGGGTGATCACGGTGGGGCACGGTGGTTGGGTGAGCACGGCATGCGCCGTGGACCCCAGGACGAACCTCCCGAAGGCACCTTTTCCGCGGCTTCCCAGGACCAGCAGCCGGGCGCCGGCGGCAGCGCGCAGCAGGGCGTCCGCCGGTTCCAGCACGGTTTCCATGACGGTGTGTACCGCGAGGTCCGGATAGTCCTGCCGGAGGCCGGCTTCTGTTTCGGACAGCACGATCCGTTCCTCCTCGACCACATGGGTGGCGAAGCTGCTCTGCGGGAGTCCTGCAGCGATCCACCGGTTGGGGCCGGTGAAAGCGTAGAGAATTGTCAGCTCCTCGCCCAGCGCGTCAGCTTCGGCGGCCGCAAACGCTACTGCCTGGGTTGCCTCCCGTGACCCGTCCACGCCGACCAGGATGCCGCGGCCCTCCGACTGGCCGTCGCCGATGACGGCCACGGGGCACTCGGCCGTTGCAGCCGCCTGGAGCGCCCGGTCCGTCAGGGCGCCGCGGTTGTGCCCGCTGGTCCCGATGACAAGCATGGAGGCATTCTTGGAATAATCACCCAGTGCAGCCCCCACGCCGCCTTCGAGGAGCTGCAGCGAGACCTCCAGGCCCGGTTGGGCGGCGGTGGCCTTTTCGCCGGCCTCCTTCAGCAGCCCAAGGCCGGATTCACGCAGGACTTCCAGGTAGGGCAGGACTTCTGCTGCCATCCAACGGTCGTCAACAACGTTCACGACGGCGAGCGGGCAGTGGAGCCGGTTGGCCCGGGCAGCTGCCCACATTAGGGCAGCATTGGCCGCGGAAGTTTCTGAGATGCCGACGGCGATTGGCTTGGCAGGTGCCATGGGGACCATCCTTTGCTGGTTC
Organism: Pseudarthrobacter niigatensis; assembly: GCF_030812615.1. Taxonomy (NCBI): domain Bacteria; kingdom Bacillati; phylum Actinomycetota; class Actinomycetes; order Micrococcales; family Micrococcaceae; genus Pseudarthrobacter; species Pseudarthrobacter niigatensis. Next base: position 129,599 of record NZ_JAUSTB010000001.1, read on the forward strand.
GGTGAGTGGTGAGGGGTGGGGCTGCATGGCCTAGTCTGCGGTGGGCTCCCGGGGCGGCCACCAATGGGTTGGGGCGGAGATGACGAACCGGCGGCCGTTGATGTCCTCCGGCGTGATCCGGACCAGGACGTTTTTCCGGCCCGGCTGCCACGGGGACAGGCCCGCCTCCATGGCATCCCTGATTTCCTCGTCGTCGGACACCACCATGGCATGGCCCTTCAGGATGACGCTCCAGGCGATGGTGCCGTACTGGTTCATTCCGTCCGCTTCGACGGCCACCGCCTTCCGGTCCGGAAGGGAGGCCAGCTTTGTTCCTTCGCCGGTACGGATGAGCAGCGTGCCGTTAGTGGGGACAAAGTTCACGGGGTAGTTTTCCACCCCGCCCCCGTCGGTGAAGGCGATCCTGCAAAGGGACGTGGATCGGAGGTACCGCCAGCAGTCGTGGACGCCGAGTTCCTTGATTTCCGGTTCTGTCGCTGCGCTGTTCATGGGCGTAGCCTAGGGCGGTGGGGCCGCCGCGGCTAGGGAAGAAGGTCCCGCCCAACGGGCCGGGGGCCGATACCAAGACTACTGAGGGTATTTTTCGCCCTGCTCTCCTACCATTGGAGGAGAAGCGTCTTCATGCTCATGTGAAGGCGGAATTGGGGGCGGAGGCCGGCACTTCCGTTTCGGACACTTAGACCGCGCCAGGGATCCGCAGCGCCGCAGGTTCCTTCCGCAGGAGGTGGGACGTGGGCACTGAGCAACCGTGGCGCTCCCCGACGCGGGACACGGTGGAGGACCTGCTCCGGGACTTCGCTGTCCGGGGAGACGAACCGCCGGACAACCAGGAGCGGATCAACGGACTGTTGGCGGCCGTGGTTGCGCTCGCCCAGGACCTTAGCCTGGAGGCCGTTTTGGACCGCCTTGTCCGTTCGGCCTGTGCCTTGGTTGGGGCGGGGTACGGCGCGCTGGGTGTCATCGGCGAGGACCGCAGGCTGAGCCACTTCATAACCGTGGGCATCGATGAGCAAGGTATCCGTGCCATTGGCGAGCTGCCCACCGGCCATGGCGTCCTGGGCCTGCTCATCCGCGTACCGAAGCCCCTGCGCCTCCACGACCTGGGCCGGCACCCCATCACCTCCGGGTTTCCGCCGAACCACCCGCCCATGAAGACCTTCCTTGGCGTCCCTGTCCGCGTCCGCGACGAAGTGTTCGGAAACCTCTACCTGACCGAGAAGCAGGGGGGCCAGGACTTCACCGCGGAGGATGAAGATCTCGCTGTAGCCTTGGCGGCGGCGGCCGGCGTGGCAATCCAGAATGCCCGCCTCTTTGAAAACAGCAGCCGCCGGCAGCGATGGCTGGAGGCAGGCATGGAACTGAGCAGCCGCCTGATCATGGCCTCCCAACCGGGGGACCCGGATAACCTCGACCTCGTTGCCGGCACCGCATTGAAGGTCTCCGACTCGGTGCTTGCGGTGATCGCCGTTCCTGCCGGCGACGGAGCCCTGAGATGCCGGTCATGCCTTGGTGTCCAGGGCCTCCAGTCGGGCCAGGAACTGATGGCCTCCAGTGCCGTGTCCAACGTCATCCAGGACGGCGGCTCATTCGTGGCGCGGGACCCGCGGCAGGTTTTCGACGGCGGGGTGGCGGAGAAGCTCGGCTCCGTCCTGGTGTGCCCGCTGGGGCACAGTTCCGCCAACAACGGGGTGCTCCTCCTGGCCCGCGCCCACGGGGCCCCCGTGTTCACGCAGGCGGAAGCGGAGTCCAGTGCCGTTTTTGGAAGCCGCATCGGCCTGGCGCTGGACCTGGCCCGCGTGAACGCACTGCGTGAAAAGAACCTCCTTTTCACCGACCGGGAACGGATTGCCCGGGACCTGCATGACCTGGTGATCCAGCGCCTGTTCGCAGCCGGACTCAGCATCCAGAGCCTGCGCCGCTACACCCTTGACCCGGTAGCGCACGAACGGATTGCCGCCGTGACCACCGAACTCGATGACACCATCCGCAAGCTGCGGGACACCATCTACTCGCTCAGGACCGCTGACGAGGAACGCGAACCGTTGACCGGCCGGATCCTGCGGGTGGTCAGGGAAAGCTCCCGCAGCTATGCGGTGACGCCCAAGGTATCCCTGGACGGGCCGGTGGATTCGGTGGGGGAAGACGTGGCCGTCCACCTGCTGTCCGTGGCGTCGGAGGGACTCAGCAATGCCCTGCGGCACTCGGGGGCGGAAGACATCCAGGTGTCGGTGGCCGTGGGCCGGGACCATGTGCAGCTCCTCATCAGCGACAACGGCCGGGGCTTCGCCGAACCGGGCCACGAAAGCGGCCTGGCGAACATGCGCCAACGCGCAGGCCAACTGAAGGGCAGTTGCACCATTGACAGTGCACCCGGCATGGGCACCTGCCTGAAATGGTCGGTCCCGCTGGCGTAGCCCCGGGCGGCGGCGTCAGGCAGGGTCCGTGGAACTCCTGGTGACGAAGACTGCTGCCTGCGTCCGGCGCTCGAAGCCCAGTTTGGCCAGGATGGACGAAACGTAGTTCTTGACGGTTTTTTCGGCCAGGAACAGGTCATCGCCGATTTGGCGGTTGGTCAGCCCCTGGCCGATCAGGGCCAGGACCTTCTTCTCCTGCGCGCTCAAGCCGTCCAGCCGGGGGTCGGTAGGCGCCGTGGACAGGCCCGCAATGATCTGCTGCTCAACTCCCGGATCGAAGAGTGACTCACCGGCAGCAGCCCTCCGGATTCCGGCCAGGAGGTCATCACTCCTGATCTGCTTCAGGATGTACCCGGATGCGCCGGCCAGGACCGCTCCCCGGAGGGCCTGTTCGTCGTCGTAGCTGGTGAGGATCAGGCAGCGCAGGCGGGGATCAAGCGAGCGCACATCCCGGCAGACCTCGATCCCGGTGCCGTCCGGAAGCCGGCCGTCGAGGATGGCGATGTCCGGGTGCAGCGCGGGGATGCGCCGCGTGGCTTCTGCCGCGGACCCGCTCTCGCCCACCACGAGGAACCCTTCGCCCTCCAACAGGTCCTTCAGCCCCTGCCGGACGAGTTCGTGGTCATCAAGGATGAACACACGGACCTGCCCGGGAGATCCCGCCGCTTCATCAGCCCCAGTCTCATGCATCTGCACCGAACGCTCCCACAATCTCCACGATTCAACCCGCCTGCGCGGGGCGGCCCCCGGGAAGGGCCTGGTCCCATTGTTCCCTGCGCAGCGGTGCGCGGGAAGGGACCAAAGTCCGGCCGGCCCCGCAGGTCGCCGCCGCGGCTGCGGCCGGCACCACAGCAGCGTTCCGCCGTGATGACCTTTGGCCCTGTTCTCCGCACCCCTTCCGGTCCACGCTGGGGTGGGAGAAAACAGGAGGCAACGTGGCAGAACATGGGAACGGGGCGGCGGTGCCCGGCTCCGGCCAGCGTCCCAGGATCATTGTGGGAGTGGACGGATCCGAGGCATCCGTCGCAGCGCTGCGGGTGGCCCGGGCCATGGCGGAGCCCCTCTCAGCACCGGTGGAAGCCTGGGCATGCTGGGACGTTCCAGCGGGCTACGGGGTGTACCTCGCCGTGGGGATCGAGGGCTTCAAGTATGCCGCCGACCAGGTACTCCAACAGACGCTGGCGGACGCTTTCGGTGAGGTGCCGTCCTTCGTGCACCCCCGCCTGGTGCGCGGCAGGCCCGGCCCCGCACTGATCGATGCGAGCCGAAACGCCTCACTGCTGATTGTCGGGAGGCGGGGGCACGGAAACTTCGTGCCCGGCTCGGTCAGTTCAGCCTGCGTGAGCCATGCCTACTGCCCGGTGCTGGTGGTGCACGCCCCGGAAGCCGGAGCCAAGGCTGACGCCGGCGCGGCCCATTCCACTGCCGCGCCCTGACGCTTATTCGCTGTTGCCTTCCAGTTGGGTGGCATGGCGGTTGGTGGTGCGCAGGGACCAGCGGAGGTCCTTGATGGCCCAGTAGGCTGCCCCGTTCATGACCGCGAACCCCGCGATACCCAGCAGCGGGACCCGGACCACCAGCCCCAGGATCAGGACGGCCGCGCCCGCGGCAACCAGGGCCAGTCCGCGCCGGAAGCGGGTACGCAGCGAAACGGCAAAGGCATCCTTGTTGAGCAGGGCAGCCAGCCTGGGGTCTTCCGACTCCAGGGCATTGCTGATCAGGTCGAGTTCGCGTTTCTCGAATTCAGAGAGTGGCATGGCTGCAGCCCACTGTCCTTTTGCCTGCGGGAACGACGGTCTCAGGGACCCGGGTGGCCGCGCAGGACGGCCAACCTGTTTTGGTATTCCGCGGCGTCGATCTCCCCGCGGGCGAAGCGCTCGGCCAGTACGTCCTCGGCCGTCCGAGGGGGCTGTGGATGGGCGCCGTAGGGGGAGGGTGCCCGCAGGGAACGGGCCAGCAGCACGATGCCGGTAATGATCGCACCCCAGACCACCACTATGCTGATGCTCATCAGGACATAGCCCCACAGGCCCATGCCATCGTTCCAGCCGTACACTTCCGCGACCTCCGGTCCCATGAAGGCGGACGCCAGCCGCCCGCTTTCCGTTCCAGTATCTGGCCCCACAGGGGTGCGGGGGAGAGCCATTGGTCCTGTTCCGGCCCGGGGTCAGTGGCCCAGCAGGGCGTCGAGCGTGGCGAAACCATACCCCGCCGCCGTGACGCGGTCGATGACCGCGGGGAGGGCGTCGGCATCGAGCGTGGTCCCGTCGTCGGGGTTGGACCCGATGTGCATCAGGACGATTTCGCCGGGCCGCAGTCCCGCCTGGACGCGGTCTGCCACCGTTTGGACGTCCACGCCGCCGCTGGTCCCCTTCCAGCCCAGGGTGTCCACGGTCCACCTCACGGCCGCATAGCCCAGTGCGTTGACCGCCGCGATGGTGCGGGCGTCGCGTTCGCCGTAGGGGAAGCGGAACAGCGGCCTGGGGTCGGCACCGGCCGCCAGGATGGCCTGCTCTGCACCGCGCACCTGCTGGACGATCTGGTCATCGCCCAGCCCGGTGAACACCGGATGGGTCATTGAATGGTTGGCCACCCGGTGCCCGGCGGCCGCGATCTGCGCCACGGCCTGCGGGTTGTTCGCCGCCCAGTTCCCGGTCAGGAAGAAGGTCCCGGGCACGCCGCGGGCGGCAAGGGCGGACAGGATTTTTGGCAGCCCTGCCGCGTTGGCTCCCGCGTCGAAGGTGAGGGCCACTACGCGGCCGGCGCCGGGGATTACCGTCAGGTCCTGGCCGCGGAGGGACTCCGGAAGCTGCACCGGCCGGGGCGGTTCCGGAGGCTGGTCCGGCGCTTCGGGTGGCCCTGGTTCGGGAACCGGTGGCGCTGGAACCGGCGGCTCGGTCACGGGTGGCAGGACCGGAGCCTGGCCTGCCTCGGGGGTGTCGGTTTCCTGCAGCTCCTGCGCCGGCGCGGAACCGCCCGGAGCCGGCGGACTGGGTGATCCCGGCGGCGCCGGCGGAAGCGCCACTGATGGGGACGGAGCGGCCGACGGCGGTCCGGCCGTGGGTGCCGGAAGCAACAGGGCCAGGATGATGGCGAGGGCCACCAGGGCGGCGGCGAGCGCCATCGCGGCCGCCCGTCGTCGTACCTCACCGGCCGGCACCACCATCACCTGCCTTGGAAGTCAGCCGTCCTTGCCGCCGATGTTCCGTTCAGGAACCTTTGGGGCCGCCGGGTTCGGTCTCCGGAGTGTGGACTACCAGCACCGGGCAATGCGCGTGCGCCACGATGGCGGAGCTGACCGAGCCCAGGAGCAGGCCGCCGAACCCGCCGTGCCCCCGCCGGCCCACCACGACCATGTCGGCCTCGCGGCTGGCGTCGATCAGCGCTTCGCGGGGATGGCTGCGGACCAGGGTCGACGTGACGTTGGCCGGTGTCTCGCCTCCGAAGGCTTGTTCCACTGCGTCGTCGAGGACCTTCCTGGCACCCTCCTCGAAGCCCTCGACGCCCATCATCACGTAGCCGCTGTACATTTGCGGGTATTCCCAGCAGGCGAGGGCCTGGACCTTGGCGCCGAGGGGCATGGCCATCCTCTGGGCCTGCCGAAGTGCCTCCACGGACGCTTCCGACCCGTCGACGCCCACTACGATCCTGGCTATTGGTGCCCCGGCAATGCTCATGTCTGCTCCCTCATCGGACCCGCGTTGTCCCGCCCATCATGCCTGCGGATGCGTGCTGGGGCTAGGGCCGAAGGTCATGGCGCAGCGGGCGGCGGCACGGCCGGGGGAAGGGGCGGGGCGGGCCAGCCGGGTTCGGCGGCGCCCTGGTCCAGCCGGAAGGGCGGATATTCGTCCCGCATCAGCGCGGTGTACACCAGGACACGGTAGATCCAGCGGTCGATGCCGAGGATGAAATCGAATAGCGGGCGCTGGTACCGGCCGGTGAACAGCAGGATCACTGCCGCGACCAGCACCAGCAGGCCGAGCAGGGACAGGCCGGAACCCCGTTCGTAGGTGCTGCCGAAGACGTTGTCGTCGGCCTGCCACCGCCAGACAGCTCCCGTGGTCCCCGCGAAGGCGCCCACCAGGAGCAGGTGGGGGAGGGCCAGGAGCCACCACTTCACCAGGACCAGTCCGCGCGAGAGCCGTTGTGGGTAGTCCACGTCGAAGTCGGCGGGGTAGTTGGCCCGTTTGAGCGTGAACGGCGGGTAAAGGTCAGTCCCCACGGCGGCGTAAGCGTAGAAGGCCACACGCCAGTTCCACCGCAGGACGCCTACGTTGAAGTCGAAGAGTGCCCGCGGGTAGCGGCCGGTGAACAGGATGGCGAATCCGGCCACGATGGTGGTGATGGCGAATGCGAACCAAAGGAAGAAGAGCAGGATGAAGTGCGGTATCGCAAGGAACCACTTGACCAGCCACATCCACCGGGTAAGGGCCGGATCAATCTCGCCGAAGAGCCGGGCCGGGTAGCCGGGGAGCCCTCCGGCCGCGGCTGTTCCTACGGGGGATGGCGCTGGGGGAACTGTATGCCGGCCCAGCCCGGCGGCCCCAATAATAAGGAGGGGAACACCGATCAGCAGGGCGATGATGCCGCCCACCAGCAGTCCCGTGGCGGCCGGCCGGATCAGGTCGGAACGGAAGCCGGCCTGCGCCTGCACATCGATCCCGGCGGAGGCGTCGGCGTTCATTACCACCACTTCCCAGGTGCCGGGCGTGATGTTCCAGGTGAGCTCCTGCGCTCCCGTTCCTGACGCGGAGGCGGTCCAGATGCGCTGGTCCGCGGGCGGTGAAGCCGGGTTGCCGCCCGGTACGTCGCGGTATTCGGCGCGGAACGGCCGTTGGCGGATGTTGAGCAGTTCCGAGTGGTGAACCCCGGAGAGGTACTGTTCGGCGTCGGCCTGCGGGGCAATGCCGATGAAGACCGGTTTGTCCGCGGCCACCGGTTCAACGCGCAGCCGCAGGGTGCCGACGTCGAAGGGCAGCCTGCCCGGAACATCGTCTCCGATGGCGTCGGCGCGCGGGGAGGTCAGGGCGTAGGAACTGACGGAGAAACGGGACGTGCCGGACGTGAGGTAGCCATCTCCCTGGATGGTTCCCACGGCTGACGCCACGGCCCCGCCTGCCAGCGCGCCCAGGCCCGGGAGGGTCAGCAGGATCCCGAGGATGAGCATGATGATGGCCGCGGTCTTCTTCATGGCATTGGACCTTCCGCGTTGCGGGGCGGCCGGCGCTGCGGCCTAGATGGCGTTCTTGGCGGCCTGCGTCCGGGTGATGATGGTGGGGCAGGGCAGGTGCTTGAGGACACCGTGGGCCGTGGAACCGAGCAGCAGACGCTTGAAGGCGCCGCGGCCCCGGCTGCCGACGACCAGGAGCCGGGCTCCGGCCGCCGTGCCGACAAGCGCGTCCACCGGGCCCCTGTCGGTTTCCAGCCGCTGGTGCACGGTCAGGTCGGGGTAGTCTTCCTTCAGCCCGGCGACGGCTTCCGAAAGGACCACCCTGTCCTCATCCACAATGAGGTCCGCGAGCGTGGCCGGGGTCAGGCCCGCGTCGACAATGGGGTCGGGGACGCTCACCGCATAAACCACCGTGAGTTCGTCTCCCTCCCGGTCCGCCTCGGCGGCAGCGAAGGCCACGGCCTGGGTGGACTCCGGCGATCCGTCAACGCCCACCACCACCCCTGACCTGCCCTCGAGGTCCTGGGTTCCGACGACGGCGACAGGGACCTTGGCGGCGGTGGCGACCTGGAGCGCGCGGTCGGCCAGGGATCCGCCGAAGTGCCCGCTGCCGGAACCGATCACCATCATCGAGGTCTTCTTGGAGTACTTGGCCAGTGACCCGCCCACGCTTCCGGTGAGCAGTTCAGTTGCGGGGGTGATGGGAACGGCTCCTTCGAGGCGTCCCACGGCGGTCTTGAGGAGTTCCTCTCCCGCCTGCTGGAGCGTCCCGAACCATGGATAGGGCTCGGCAACCCAGCGGTCGTCCACCACGTGGAGGACCACCAGCGGCAGCCCCGCACGGTGGGCGCGGCGGGCTGCCCACAGGACGGCAGCCTGGCTCTGGGCTGAGTCGTTGGTGCCCACAGCGATGGGTTTCTGGGATGTCATGGCCGCACTTCCTGCTCCTCGTAATCCGGGTCTGCCTGTCAAGACTGTCCCCGGTGCGCCCGGGGTTGTAGGGCCAAAGGTCACGAAGCGCGGGTCAGGACCCCGCAGGCCGGGATCCGTCAGGGGCAACGGGCTCCGGGCCGGGCGCATCGCCTTCCGCCAGGGTCTTGTACACGGTCCAGCCGACGGCGGTGAGCGGGACCGCCAGCAGGGCACCGATGACACCTGCCAGGGTGGCTCCTGCCGCCAGGGCCAGGATGATCACCAATCCGTGGATCCGCAGTACCCGGCCCATGAAGAGGGGCTGCAGGATGTGGTGCTCAAACTGGTTGGCAGCCACCAGGAGCACCAGGACGATGAGTGCGGGAACAGGCCCATTTTCGACCAGGGCGACCAGCACGGCCAGGCTGCCTGCGGTGGTTGCGCCAATAATGGGGATGAAGCCACCCAGGAAAACCACCGCCGCCAGGGGGACTGCCAGCGGAACCCTCAGCACCAGGAGCCCGATCAGGACGATGACGGCGTCAATGGCAGCAATGACAAGGGTTCCCCGCACATATCCGCCGAGCACCACGATGCTGCGGTCGGCAGCGAGATGGGCCTTCCCTTGGCGCCTTCCGGGAAGGAACCCGATCAGGAAGGCCCGGATCTTCTCCCCGTCTTTGAGGAAGAAGAACAGGATGACGGCCGTCAGGACCGTACCTGCTGCAATCTCACCCGCAGTCCTCAACCCGGTCAGCGCGTCGGCGCCCAGGGTGCCGCCGGCCAGGAACTTCTGGAACTCGGCGCGGGCGGCCCCGATCTGGTCGTTTGTCAGGGCGACGGGGCCGGTGGTGACGAACTGCTGCAACTGGCCGATTCCTGCTTCTGCCCGGGCCGCCAGCACGGAGGCTTCCTGGCGGACCAGGGCGATGATTCCGCCCACCACGCCTGCGGCAATGGCCAGGATCAGCAGGAAGGACGACAGGACGGCCAGGGCGCGGGGCCAACCGCGCGCCGCGAGCCAACGGACCGCGGGAGCCATCGCCGAGGCCAGGATCAGCGCCACCAGGACCGGGATGGTGACCAGCGGAACCCGGACAGCCGCCGTCACCACCGTCCAGGCGAGCGCCAGCACGGCGAGCGTCTGGACGGCCCGTATGCTTGCCCGGCCCAGGGCATCGGTCCACAGCACCGACATCCTGCCGGTGAAGGACTGCGGACGGGACGGGCCTGCCGTGTCCCCGTTGGGGGGAACAATCCGTTCCATGGCCTTCTCCTTGCCTGCCGTGTGCACCCGAGGTTCCATCAGCATTTGGTGGTCAGTATGCTTACTATTGTCTGCCCAACAGTCAACCAGAAAGGCATCACCATGGCTGAACAAAACGTCCCCGACGATGAACTGGAAGTTGTGGAGGAAGACGACGTCCTTCTGGATGGGAGCCCGGGCGCGGCGTCGTCCCTTGAACTGGACCCCGTGGCGGGGGAGCCGGACAACTACCCCGGCGCTGCCGAAAACAACCCGGACCGCTGGCAGGAAGACCCGTTGCTGCAGGACGAGGCCCGCACGGGCGGGGAGGAAGACTTCCTGAGCGACCAGGCACTGCGGGATGAAAGCGCCCAGGCGCGGTACCGCTCCGGTGATGAGCAGGTGCCGCCGGACGCTCCCACCCTCGGCGAAGCCGCCGCGGATGTCGATTTTGGGGAAGTCCCAACCGGCCTTGAGGCCGACGCCAGCGACGACGAGGAAACCTTTGGCGGCTCGCCCCTGAGCGAGTTCGAGCCTGACGACCTGGAACGCTAGCAACCCGGCCGGGTAACAGGCCCGGCCCGAAGTGGGGAGGAGAACCATGCAATCCAAGGAACTGCTGCAGGAAGCCTTCGGCCGGCTCCCTGGCCTGGTCCGGCAGGCACTCGACGGCATGGAGGCAGCGCAGTTGCAGGACCGCCCAGGCGGCCAGGGCAATTCAATTGCCTGGCTGATCTGGCACACGGGCCGGGTTGAAGATGCGCAGGTGGCCTCCGCCGCGGGCCTGGAACAGGTCTGGGTGGCGGAAGGATTCGTAGACCGCTTTGGCCTTCCGCTCGGGGAGCGTGACACAGGTTATGGGCACTCCAGTCAGCAGGTGGATGCCGTCACGGCGCCCCGGGAACTGCTCCAGGAGTACTACGATGCCGTGCACCGGCAGACCGCCAGAGTCCTCGACGGCCTCGTCGATTCCGACCTGGACCGTGTGGTTGACCGGCACTGGGACCCGCCGGTGACCCTCGGGGTGCGGCTGGTCAGTATCCTGGGGGACTGCCTCCAGCACGTCGGCCAGGCGGCATACGCGCGGGGCCTGCACCCAGGGACGGCAGACGCCCGCGGTGCGTGAACTGGTGGTATTGGGCACCGCTTCCCAGGTCCCAACCCGGACCCGGAACCACAACGGTTGCTTTCTTCGCTGGGACGGCGCGGGCCTGCTCTTCGACCCCGGCGAGGGCACCCAGCGCCAGATGATCCATGCGGGTGTGGCGGCCAGCCACATCACCAGGATCTGCCTCACCCACGTGCACGGAGACCACTGCTACGGCCTCCCCGGGGTGCTGTCCCGAATGGCACTGGACCGCGTGCCGCACCCTGTCCATTTGCACTACCCGGCCTCCGGCGACCCGGTGGTCCGGGCGCTGGTGTCAGTCAGTTCACCCGGCATCGACCTTCGGCTCCATCCGCATTCGGGCCCCGGGCCCGTGGCGGAAGGCCTGGAGGTCCGGCCCCTGAAGCACCGCATCGAGACCTACGGCTACCTGCTCCGGGAAGCTGACGGACGAACCCTGTTGCCGGAGCGGCTCCAGGGGGCAGGCATTTCCGGCCCGGACGTGGGCCGGCTCCAGCGCGATGGCGCACTGGGGGCAGTCAGGCTGGAAGAGATGAGCAGTCCGAGGCCGGGCCAGCGCTTCGCCTTCATCATGGATACGGCGCCGTGCCCCGGCGCAGAAGAGCTGGCGGACGGGGCAGACCTGCTGGTCACCGAGTCAACGTTCAGTGACGACGACGGTACCCTGGCTCAGCAGTACCTCCACCTCACTGCGGGGCAAGCGGGAGAGCTGGCAGCGTCCGCCCGGGCGCGCACCCTGGTGCTCACCCACTTCTCCGCACGGTACGGTGACGACGCCTCCCTGCTTGCAGGACAAGCGCAGGCGCGGGCCCCGGGGGTTACCGTGATCGCGGCCAAGGACCTTGACCGCATCCCCGTTCCGCGGCGGCGGCAGCCGGCACGGGAGGGTGCCGGTCCAACTGCGGGGATAGGGTTAAACCATGACGGCAGCAGCTGAATCCACGGTCACGTTCGATGGCCGATTCGCCCGGGAACTGGCGGAACTCGCCGTGCCCTGGCGGGCCGAGGAAACGCCCAGCCCGGAGCTCCTCGTCCTGAACGACCAACTGGCAGCGGACCTGGGCCTTGACCCGCAGTACCTGCGCAGCCCCGAGGGGGTGCGGCTCTTGGTGGGAAACCACGTTCCAGCAGGTGCCACACCTGTGGCACAGGCGTATGCCGGACACCAGTTCGGCGGGTACTCGCCCCTGCTCGGTGACGGACGGGCGCTGTTGCTGGGCGAGGTCATTGACCGGAGCGGCCGCCTCGTGGACGTCCACCTCAAAGGCTCGGGGCGGACGCCATTCGCCCGCGCCGGGGATGGCCGCGCCGTCGTCGGGCCCATGCTGCGTGAATACATTGTCAGTGAGGCCATGCACGCACTGCACATTCCCACCACCCGTTCGCTCGCCGTTGTTGCCACCGGGCGGCAGGTTCGGCGCGATGACATGCTGCCCGGCGCCGTCCTGGCACGGGTTGCGGGCAGCCACCTGCGCGTTGGCAGCTTCCAGTACGCGCGCGCAACCGAAAATATGGACCTCCTGAAGCGGCTGGCGGACCACGCCATCGGCAGGCACTACCCGCAGGCGGCCGATGCCGCAAACCCCTACCTTGCGCTGTTCGCGGCAGTCGTCTCCGCCCAGGCAGAGCTCGTCGCCCGGTGGATGCTCGTTGGCTTCGTGCACGGGGTCATGAACACGGACAACATGACCATCTCGGGCGAGACCATCGACTACGGGCCCTGCGCGTTCATGGACGCCTTCAACCCAGCCGCCGTCTACAGCTCCATCGACGTCGGTGGACGCTACGCCTACGCCAACCAGCCGGTCCTGGCCGAATGGAACCTGGCCCGGCTCGCCGAGGCCATGCTCCCGCTGATTGGCCAGGACCAGGAGAAAGCCGTGGCCCCGGCGGTGGAGGTCCTGGGCGGTTTCCGGGGCCAGTACAGCAAGGCATGGACCCGCGGGATGGCGGCCAAGCTGGGTCTGGACGGCGTCGATGAAAGCGGCGCCGCCGGGGCCTTGGTGGATGATGTCCTCGACATCCTGAAGGACGGACCCGTGGACTACACCCTGTTCTTCCGCAACCTGGGTAAAGCCGCCCGAGGGGACCGCCGCCCCGTGCGCGGCATGGTCCTTGACCTTGCCGCCCTTGATTCCTGGGTGGTGCGGTGGCAGGATCTCCAGCCGGACGCTCAGCTGATGGACAGCGTGAATCCTGCGTACATTCCCCGGAACCACCTTGTGGAGGAGGCGCTGTCCGCAGCCACCGGAGGGGACCGGGCTCCGCTGCAGCAGCTGCTGGCAGCTGTCAGCCACCCCTTCACTGAACGGCCCGGCCTGGAACGCTATATGCAGGGACCGCCGGAGGACTTCGGCAGCTACATGACGTTCTGCGGGACCTGACCGCGGCGGCGCGGCGGGTGCGTTAACGACAGGAGGGTGGCAGCCGGTTTCCCGGCTGCCACCCTCCTTCACAGTCGGCACCGCCATGCGGGCCCGACCGGCAGGGACTAGGCTACGCGCACTGCGGAGTACCCGCCGAGCCAGCTGATGGAGTGCACCTGCGTGTCGAAGCCGTTGACGCCGCCGCTGACAACCTGGCCGTTGCCTGCGTAAACGCCCACGTGGCCGGAGGTGATGATCAGGTCACCGGGGGCGGGAGAGCCCACCACCGTGCCGTACTGGAAGAACTGGGTGGGGGCCAGGTCGCCTACGGACTTGCCGACGGAGCGCAGTGCCTTCTCAACCATCGCGGTGCAGTCCTGCTGGACACCCAGCTGGCTGTAGGCCGAGGCGAGGATCGCCGCGCCGGTGCCGGTGCCCGTAGTGGAAGCCACAGGCGTTGCCGAGGCGTAGGACATGTTCATGCCGGTGTTGGCCGGTGCGGTGGCGGCTGCCGCCTGCACGGGTGCTGCAGCCGGGGCCGGTGCCGGCGCTGCGGTGTAGCCGGCGCCGGGAATCTGGATCTGGTCGCCCGGGTAAATGACCGAGGACAGGCCCAGGCCGTTGGCGGACAGGACGTCATTGAGGTTGACGCCGTACGCCGCGGCGATGGCGCCGAGGGTGTCGCCGGAAACCACGGTGTGGACGTTCCCTGCTGCTGCGGCAGGGGCTGCAGCAGGTGCTGCGGCGGTGGCCTGCACACTGGTCTGCTCAGTAGTGTCCGGTGCGGTTACGCCAGCGTGGGCCGGAGCGCCCACGCCGAACGCAATGCCGGACGCTGCTGCCACAGCGAGCGCCGGGCGGCCCAGGGAGCGGGCCTGCGACTTGGCTGTTACGGCGAGGCCCTCGAGCACAATGGAGCGGGCCGGAGTCGCGCGGTGGCGGGCTGAAATGGAATTTTTTGACACGGTTGATCGCCTCTCCCATGCCTGCGGGGTGAGCTGTCGGGTTCGGGCTGGAGATACCCGGCCGGGAGCGGCCCCGCGATGGAGGGAGGCGCTGCCGACTTAACCCCTAGGCCACATGTGGCCGTGGAAACTTGGTTCCCCCGTCCCTGCCAACTGGAGCGGTTGGATCCCATGGTCAGCGGCAGGGCTCGGCATACTGACGGGAATGTCCCGTCTGAGAGGGACACCTGACGACCCTAACCCATGGGCACGGCGATTGTCACATTTAGGTAACATACGAGGCTGCCCTCTCGAATTGCGCAAACGTGTGGACGATAAGCCTGCTTCCCGCCTGACCTCGACTGATGGCGGTGGCTGCCGTCCAAGTAACAATGTGGAGACGGCTTCCTGCGTGCCCCTCCAATCCGCCGGTAAGCTTCGGGACTATGCCCCTGTTCGTGACCACCGCCAGGTTCCCCGTACTGGGGGGCCTGGCGGCTGTTGCCCTGGCCGCCACCGTTGTCCTTCCGGCCACTGCCGACGACCCGCCCCCAACCGGCGGGTATCCTTCGTGGGCAGACGTGCAGGCGGCCCAGTCCTCGGAAGCTTCGAAGGCGGGGGAGATCACCATCATCAACGGACTGCTGTCCCGCCTCGAAGCCGAGTCTGAGGCGGCAGGGGAAGCCGCCGTGCGCTCGGCGGCAGGGTACGCTGCCGCCGACGCCGGGCTCCAGGCAGCTTCTTCCCGCCTCGAGACCCTTTCCGCCCGGTCCGCCCACGCCAACCAGGAGTTGGCACGTTACCGGAAAGACCTCGGCGCCCTGGCTGTCGAGTCCTACAAAACCGGCGGAACCAACACGGGGTTCTTCGTGGCGCTGGATGCCCTGGGAACCAACAGCGTCCAGGGGCTCAACCTGGTCAAGCTCGTGGGGGACAAGACTGCGGCCCTGGTCACCAAGGCGGCGGCCGCTGAACAGGCAGCCGCCGCCCTTGCCGACCAGGAGAAGGTTGCCAGGAGCGAGCGGGAGCGGCTTGCCGCGGAGGCGAAGGCAACGCTGGAGTCCGCCCGCGCGGCCCAGGATTCGCTGGCCCGGCAGGTGGCGGAGGAACAGCGGCATGGCGGCGAGCTGACAGCCCAGCTCGCAGCCCTGAAAGGCACGACGGCGGCCCTTGAGGGTGAGTACCGCCAGGGCCAGGCGGCGCAGGCTGCCTACGAGGCGGCCCAGGCGGCCAAGCGCGCCGCCGCGCAGGAGCAGGCCCGGCAGCAGGCGGAGGCCGAGGCCAGGGCCTCCGCCGCGGCGGCGCAGCAGCCGAAGGCACCCGCGCCCGCGGCAAACCCGGCCCCGGCAGGTCCCGTCCAGCCCGGCGGTGTCCAACCCGTTCCGGCCCCTCCTCCCGCTGTCGATCCCGGGCCGGCCGCCCCGGAGGCGCCGGCCCCGCCGGCTCAGCCCGCCGTCGTCGTTCCTTCCGTTCCCGGCGGTGCGGTGAACGATCCGGCCGGAGCGAAAAGCTATGCATCGGGGCGCCTGGCCGCCTACGGGTGGGGCCAGGACCAGTTCCTGTGCCTTGCCCAGCTGTGGACCAAGGAGTCCAGCTGGCTGACCACGGCCACCAACGCCTACTCCGGTGCCTATGGAATAGCCCAGGCGCTGCCGCCGGGCAAGTACGCCAGTGCCGGCAGCGACTGGCTCACCAGCTACCGCACGCAGGTCGACTGGGGCCTTGGCTACATCAAGGACCGGTATGGTTCCCCGTGCGCGGCCTGGAACCACTCCGCCGCCCTGAACTGGTACTGATTGACGCGTTAGGCTGTCCCCATGCCTGATTTCGAACGGTTCCGCGCGCTGCTCGAAGAGGAGCGGGCCCGGCGCGTGGCACTGCTGCCGGCGCTGCGGGCGGATATCGAGTCCGCAAATTCGGCGCGCCAGGACTCCAATGTGGATGACGAGCACGATCCCGAAGGTGCCACCATTGCCTTCGAACTCTCGCAGGCTTCAGCGCTCCTGAAACAAAGCTCGGCCGGCCTTGGGCAGATCGAAGCGGCCCTTGACCGACTGGCCGCGGGAACCTACGGAACCTGCGCGGTGTGCGGGGAGCCCATTGCCGAGGGCCGCCTGGAAGCCCGGCCATGGACGCCGTTCTGCATCCTGCACGCCTCGTCCGGCCGCGGGCGATGACGGAGGCCTCGGAGGTGGTGTCGGCGGCTGCGGAGTTCGTCGACCGGACGCTGCAGAATGAGGGCTCCTGGTACCGGGCCGACGACGTCGGGAGCCGGCTGGGCGGGCAGCTGGCCTCGTATGGATCGTCGGTGGGGGCCGTCCGGGGGACGGTCCGTGACGCGCTGCGGAAATTCAAGGACCTGGACCATGACGGCACGGTCATGCTGGCCTCCGCATTGTGGGGACAGCCGCGGCCCGGTTCGCGGCCGGTGTTCGAGCGCCGCCTGGCCGCCGTGGTGCTGCTGCAGTCGCGGGTGCGGCTGCTCCGGCATTCCGACCTGACCCGGCTGGAAGGGTTCCTCCGTTCCGCCCGGGCAGGGGACCTGGCGGCGCCCCTGCTCTCCGATGTCCTGGTCCCGCTGCTTGCGGGGCTGGGCGGGCGTGAACGGCAGCGGGCCGGCGTTGTCCTGGCGCGGTGGCGGGAAGACCCGGACCCCGGGCTCCGGGCGGCAGCCGCCGCCCTTGAGAAAGACTTGTCCATGTGAAACGTACCGAGGAGATCCATATGTATGAACCGTTTGACCTTGAGCGTTTTGTTGCCGCCCAAAACACCGGCGGAACCTATGAGCAGGCACTGGGCGAGCTGCAGGTGGGCCGGAAGTCGGGCCACTGGATGTGGTTTGTCTTCCCCCAGCTTGCCGGGCTGGGACAGAGCGCCACATCCCGCAGGTACGCCATTTCGTCCCTTGCTGAGGCTCGCGCGTACCTGGACCACGAGCTGCTGGGCCCACGGCTCCTGGAGTGTTCACTGGTCCTGGCAAACCACGCCGACCAGTCCGCCGAAGACATTTTCGGTGGCGTCGATGCCAAAAAGCTCCGCTCCTGCATGACGCTGTTCCTCCGGGCGGCGCCCGGAGAAACAGTGTTCAAGAGCGTCCTGGCCCAGTTCTTCAATGGCGAACCGGACCCGGCTACCGACGAACTCCTGGCCGGCCTGGACGCGGCGGACTGATCACGGAGGAGGCGGTGCGGCAGCCTGGACGCGCCGCACCGCCCAGGCGGCCGGGTCGCTACGGCGTCGGACTGCCGCCGTTGACGTTGAGCGTTTCGCCCACCACATAGCTGGATTCGGGCGAGGCAAGGAACACGTAGGCGGGGGCAAGTTCAGCAGGCTGGCCCGCCCGGCCCAGGGGAGTGGACTGGCCGAATTCCGGGAGTTCCTCCTTGGGCTGGCCGCTGCTGACCTGCAATGGGGTCCAGATCGGGCCCGGCGCCACGGCGTTCACCCGGATGCCCTTGGGGGCCAGCTGCTGGGCCAGGCCCTTGGTGAAGTTGTTGATGCTGGCCTTCGTGGTGGCGTAGTCCACAAGGGTCGGCGAGGGGTTGTAGGCCTGGATGGACGTAGTGTTGATGATCGTTGAGCCCGCCGGCATATGCGGTACCGCGGCCTTGGTCACCCAGAACATGGCATAGACGTTGGTTTTCAGGGTGTGGTCGAATTGCTCATCGCTGATGTCTTCCAGGTCCTCCTGCGCAACCTGCTTTCCGGCGTTGTTGACCAGGATGTCAACCCCGCCCAGCACGGCCACCGCCGTGTCCACCAGTTCCCGGCAGGCGGCCGAGTCCTTGAGGTCCCCCGGTACCTTGACGGCCTTGCGGCCGGCAGCCTCAATGATTCCGGCAATGCGCGCGGCGTCCTCCTCTTCCTGCGGCAGGTAGGAAAGGACGACGTCGGCACCCTCCCTGGCAAAGGCGATTGCCGTTGCTGCCCCGATGCCTGAGTCCGCGCCGGTCACGATGGCCCGGCGGCCGTCGAGGCGGCCGGTGCCCCGGTAGGTTTCTTCGCCGAGGTCGGCCTTGGGCGCCAGTTCCGCATCAAGTCCCGGCTCCGGCTGGTGCTGCTTGGGCGGGGAGATCTTTTCGTAGGCAGTCACGGGATTACGGAAGGTGTACTGGTCGGTCATGGTGGTACTCCTGTTCGTGCGGGACACGGGCTGGTTCGTCGCCCGGGATCATGAAGCAGCAATGCTGCGCAGGGCAGCCGCGAGAAGCTAAGCATGCTTACGGTTCCCAGCCTAGGCAAAAGCTCCCGCCCTGCCAAGCGGCGCCGCGGTCAGCCGCGCTGGACCTCCACCAGCCTGACCTCCGCCAGGCGGCCGCCGTCCACCACGGCCTCCATGTAAGTGCAGGCCGGCTGGCGGCGCCGATCCGTGGGCGAGCCGGGATTCAGCAGCCGGAGCCTCCCGGGCGAGACCGTATCCCACGGAATGTGGCTGTGCCCGAACACCAGGACGTCCGTGTCCGGATACAGTGCCTCGCACCGCAGTTCGCGGCCCTTTGCCTGGCCGGTCTCGTGGACCATCGCAAAACGCACCCCGTCCAGGACTGCGGTGGTGCGCCCGGGCAACCGGCGGCGAAGGTCGGGGCCGTCATTGTTGCCGTAAACACCCAAGAGGCGCCTGCTCCGTTGCTCGAACTCGTCGAGCAACTCCGCCTCCACCCAGTCGCCCGCGTGGAACACCACGTCGGCATTTTCGACGGCGGCCCATACCTGTTCCGGCAGGTCTTTGGCGCGTTTTGGCACATGGGTGTCAGCGAGCAGGACGAGGTTCAGTGGCATACCGGAAATCCTGCCATGCGGCCCTGTTCCGGTGCGCCTGCGGGTCGTACCCTTGGGCCGTGGAGGTGATTGCCATGGAGGCAGCCCAAGGCGACCGGATCGTCGTGCGTGGCAGGAATGTGGGATCCGCGGACCGGCACGGTGTGATCCTCGAGGTGCGTGGCGAGGGCGGGCACCCGCCGTACCTCGTCCGCTTCGACGACGGCCACGAAACAGTCATGTATCCCGGCGGTGATTTCGCCGTCGACCACGGGCAGGGCACCTGACGTCCCGCCGCTTCACCTGTCAAACTGGGGCAATGGATCATTTCCCGCCCTCCAGCCTGTCCGCCACTCCGCCGCCGCGGACCGGCCCCCGTGACCCGGGCGATGCCTGGGTGGAAGGGGACCGCGGCCGGTTCTGGGGCAGGTTCGGAGCGGCCGGGGTCCTGGCCTGGGATCCCGGCAGGGGAGTCCTGCTGCAGCACCGCGCGGTTTGGAGCCACAACGGCGGAACCTGGGGCCTGCCCGGCGGGGCCCTGCACCAGGGCGAAGAGCCGGTTGACGGTGCCCTCCGGGAGGCCTACGAGGAAGCTGCCGTCCCGTCGGAGAGCGTGGAGGTGCTGTTCACTTCCGTGCTGGACCATGGTTACTGGTCCTACACCACGGTGGTGGTGCGGGTGCGGGAATCCTTTGAACCGGTGATCAGCGACCCCGAAAGCATCGCGCTGCTCTGGATCCCGGTGGCGGAGGTGGGGGCACTGGACCTGCACCCCGGTTTCGCCGCGGCGTGGCCGGAGCTGCTGGCGCGGCTGGACGCCGACGAACCCTGGGCAGGCGGACGCTGGTAGGCCGGCGCGGCCCGTGCCTGGAGCCGGGGCTAGTACCCCTCGCCGTACTCCGCGGTGACCAGGATGGGCAGGTGGTCGGAATTTCCGCGCGGCAGCGTTTCCACGCTGGCGATGTCCAGGCCCAGCGACGTAGCGAAGTCAAAATGGCCCTTGAACACCTTGTACCGGGTGTAGGTCCGCCGGTTGCTCAGGGAGAGGGCGTAGCCGGAGTTCTTCATGTGCATGTCCAGGTTCTTGGTGAAAAACGGGTAGTTGAAGTCGCCCACCATCAGGGTCATCAGGCCCCTTCCCATGCTCAGGAGTTCCGCATGGGCGGCGTGGATCTGCTTCCGCCGCAATGAGTTCGACGCCGTCAACGGGGCAGCATGAAAGGAGCCGATCACCAGTTCATGCTGTGTTTCGGTGTCCATCACCCGGGTGCCGATCAGCCGCTCGTGTGCCGGCGCCAGCACCCTGTCATGCATCGATTTCTTCAACGCGAAGGACTGCGTGTCCAGGGCGGTGAAGCGGCTGGTGCGGTAGTAGATGGCCAGCCCCAGCCGGTTGCCTTTCGTGGCATCCGCGAGGTGCAGGGGCCCAAGGGTTTCCGGGAGGTCGCTGGCATCCACTTCCTGGAGGCACAGCGCATCGATGTCATGGTTCCGGGCCAGGGCGAGGAGCTCGCCGCTGGCCTTGTGCTTGCGGAGGTTGTAGCTGATGACGCGCATGAAACACCTCTTTTGAGGGTTGCTGACAGGACCAGTTCCTTACTCTAGTCCGATTGCTCCCTGCACCCTCCAACATTTCGCCGCCTGCGCCGCCGTGCCGCGCCATGTCCCCGGGAGATAGAGTTAGTGGCAATTCACTGAATTTCCGTAAGGGGCCAGCCTTGACCGCAGACCTGCCTGAACTCGCCGAAGGCAATTTCTACTACCAGGACCTGGGCGGCGCCCGCTTCCGGTCCACCATCCACGCCCAGGGCGCCTGGAACGCCCACGAACAGCACATGGCCCCGGCATCGGGCCTCATGGCGGACGTGCTTGAACGGCACCAACCGCGGGACGACATGCGGATGGCCCGCATCAGCTACGAGATCCTCGGGCTGATTCCCGGCGGGGAGTTCCGGATCGACACCACCACGCTGCGTCCCGGCAAAACCATCGAACTGGTCCAGGCGGAACTGGTGGCCGGCGGGCGCACCGCCATCCGCGCCACGGGGTGGCGCATGCTGACCAGTGATACCGCCGGCGTTGTGGCCGTCGAGGACGCCGCCATCCCCGGCCCGGACGAATGCAAGCCGTACGACGGCGCGGCCGTCTGGCCCGGTGGCTACATCCGCTCCCTCGAAATGAGGGTGGCCGAGGGACACCGCCCCGGAGCCGGCAAAGTGTGGCTCCGCACCGACCACCCGCTGACCAGCGCCGCCGACAGCGGCGACCTTGCCCGGCTCACGGGCCTGGTCGATACAGCCAACGGCATTGCCGCCCGGGTTCCGCCGGGAAAGGGCAGTTACGCGTTCCCCAACCTGGACCTGCAGATCCACATGTACCGCCGCCCCCAGGGGGAATGGCTGGGACTGGACAACGCCGTTTCCTTCGGCAGTGACGGGATCGGGCTGACATCCACCGTGCTCCACGACCTGCAGGGCCCGTTCGGCCGGGCCGAACAGATCCTGACACTGCGCAAATCCTGACCCCTCCCGGCTATGGCGCGGCCATATATCGCTGAGTATCGTTGTATATCGTTCGCGATTGGCAAAGGAGTTCATCATGCGTGCTTCACACCCTGCAGGCGGATTTGGCGGGAACAACCTCGACGGCATGTGGCAGGCCGTCGAGGAGCTGCGTTCCCGGTTTGAGAAGCGGGCCGGTACCCGGGCCGGAAAAGGCGAAGTGCGGGCGGCGGTCCTGGCACTGCTCGCCGAGCAGCCCATGCACGGTTACCAGATCATCCGGGAGATCGAGGAGCGCAGCGGCGGCAGCTGGAAGCCGAGCGCAGGTTCGGTCTACCCGACGCTGCAGCTGCTGGCGGACGAAGGTTCGATCAGTGCCGAGGAATCGAACGGCCGCAAAATCTATTCGCTGACCGAAGCGGGCCGGGAGGAAGCGGCGGCCCACCATGGCTCGGCGCCCTGGGATCCGGCCGGCCCCGTGTCCGGCGGCGTTGCTTCCCTCCCCAAGGCCGGGATCGAACTGGCCCAGGCCGCGGCGCAGGTGGGCCGTACGGGATCCCAGGACCAGGTGCACCAGGCCGTTGCGGTGCTGGATGAGGCCCGCCGCCGCCTGTACGCCATCCTCGCCCAGGACTGAACCGGGTGGCGTCCACGGTCCAGGCGGGGGCCAACCCTCCGCCACCCCTGCGGGAGCACCGCGGGCGCTACCGGAGGATCCTGCGCTTCGCAGCGTGGAACCTTGCCTCCACCTGGTGGTTCGAGCTGTTCCTGCCGCGGGTGGGGCTCGGCTGGATGGCTGCGCGGAGCCGTTCACGGCGGATGCGGCGCTTCGCCCAGCGGTTCCACGACCTGGCCGTGGAACTTGGGGGACTCATGATCAAGGTGGGCCAGTTCCTGTCCTCCCGGCTTGATGTCCTGCCGCCGGAAATCACTAAGGAGCTGGAGGGGCTGCAGGACGAGGTTCCCCCGGTGGCCTTCCCGGCCATCTCCGCCCTTGCAGCCCAGGAACTGGGGACGCCGCTGGAGAGGGTCTTCGCGTCCGTTGATCCCGCCCCCATCGCGGCTGCCTCCCTGGGCCAGGCGCACCGGGCACGCCTGGATACCCTCGATGCCGGGGACACCGGCCTCGATGCCGTGGTCCTGAAGGTGCAGCGGCCGGGCATCGGCGCGATCGTCGACGTCGACCTCGCCGCCCTGCGCAGGGTTGCCGGTTGGCTCAGCCACATCCGGCTCGTTTCCCGCCGGGCGGACATGCCGGCGCTGGTGGAGGAGTTCGCCCAGACCAGCCTGCTGGAAATCGACTACCTGCACGAAGCCGTCAATGCCGAGCGCTTTGCCGCGGACTTCGCCGGTGATGGCCGGGTGGAGGTTCCGGGCGTGGTCTGGGAGCGGACCACCCGCCGGGTGCTTACCCTGGAAGACGTCACGGCCATCAAGATCACGGACGTCCAGTCCCTCCGTGCCGCAGGGATCGATCCCGCAACCGTGGCGCCGGTGTTCGCGTCCATCATGTTCGACCAGCTGTTCACCAACGGCTTCTTCCACGCCGACCCGCATCCCGGGAACATCTTTGTCACCCCGGTCCCGCCAGGGGAAGGGGAACTGCCCTGGAAGCTGACGTTCATCGACTTCGGCATGATGGGAGAGGTGACCCCTTCCACGCGCAGCGGGCTCCGGAAGCTGCTGATCGCGGCCGCAGCCCGGGACGGGAAGGGCCTGGTGGGGGCCATCAATGATGTGGGCGTCCTGATGCCGTCCGCGGACAGCGTTGGACTGGAGCGCGCCATGACGCAGCTCTTTGCGCGTTTTGGCGGCATGGGCTTCGCCGAACTCCGGGAAGTGGACCCGCGCGAGTTCCGTGACTTTGCGGTGGAGTTCGGTGACGTGGTCCGCTCGTTGCCGTTCCAGCTGCCGGAGAACTTCCTGCTCATCATCCGGGCCATGTCCCTCACCTCCGGAGTGTGCAGTGCGTTGGACGAGCGTTTCAACCTCTGGGACTCGGTGGAGCCGTACGCCGCCCGGCTGCTGCGGAGCGAGCGGGGCAACCTGGTGCAGGACGCGGCCCGGCAGGCCATCGACGCCGCCGCTGTTGCCTTCCGCCTCCCCGGCCGGCTGGACGCCCTGGCAGGACGGCTGGAGGAGGGATCGCTGCAGGTAGCCGTACCACGCCTGGAACGTCAGGCTGCCCGGCTGGACAGGGCCGTGCGCCGCGCGGCGTCCGCCCTGGTCTTCGGAGCCCTGCTGCTCGCCGGGGCAGTCGTCCGGCCCGACGACCTTGCCCTGGGCAATGTGTTGATGACCGCATCGGCCGTTCCGCTGCTTCACGCCCTGTGGGTGGGGCGCCGGGGGCGTTAAGGCCGCCGCCGCCGTCGGGCGTAACCTAGGGGTGGCCTGCCTATTGGCAGGCGTTGAACCCGTCGCCACCGTAGCTGTCGACGCTGAATGCCTGGGAGCCCCGCACTATGCACCACACCGGTACCGGATCCAGCGCGCTTACCGTGGTGCGGCAGGATGTGTCGCTCGGCGCTGGCCGTGACCTCGAATTCGGGCTGGAGCTGCTGGCGAGGGCACGAAGCGGCGGTTTGGGGCCCACCCTGCGGCTGTACCGGCCTGCGCCCACGGTGGCGTTCGGGCAGCGGGACACCCGGCTGCCGGGATTCGGGGCCGCCGCCCAGGCCTGCCGCGATCATGGGTTCGAACCCCTGGTCCGGAGGGCCGGCGGACGCGCGGCCGCCTACCACCGGGGCACCCTGGTGGTGGACCACATTGAGCCGGACGTGGACGCCGTCGCCGGATCCAAGGACAGGTTCGGGTACTTCGGAGGGCTGTTTGCGGAGGCGCTGCAGAACGTAGGCGTGCAGGCGGCGGTGGGGGAGATCCCCGGCGAGTACTGTCCCGGCGAGTTCAGCGTCCACGGAACCGATGCCATGGACAGTTCCCGCAGGATAAAACTGGTGGGCACAGCCCAACGGGTGGTCTCGGGTGCATGGCTCTTCAGCTCGGTGATCGTGGTGGAGGACTCCGCCCCGATCCGCAAGGTCCTTACCGACAGCTACGCGGCGCTGGGCCTGGACTGGGATCCTGCCACCGCCGGCGCCGCCAATGACCTGGTGCCGGGTTTGGACGTGGCCGCCGTTGAGCAGGCCCTCCTGGAAACGTATGCGGGCCATGCCACCCTGGAAACTGCTTCCTTCAGCAGCCTGGGGGCATGACCCGCATCAATTGGTGCGCGGCCGGTCAGGCGGCCAGGCGGCTCTTGACCTCGGCGGCGGACGGGTTGGTGGCCGCGCTGCCGTCCGGGAAGAGGACCGTGGGGACGGTGCGGTTGCCGCCGTTCAGCTGCTCCACGAGTTCGGCAGTGCCGTCCACCTCTTCGATGTTGATTTCGGTGTAGCCGATTCCCTGGGCGTCCAGCTGCTTCTTGAGCCGGTTGCAGTAGCCGCACCACGTGGTGGAAAACATGGTGATGGTGCCGGATTCGGGAGTGAAGTCCACAGGGATCTCCTAAGTGTCGCTTGAAAAGGTTTCCTTACTGTCAACCGTAGCGCGGCGGCCGGTATTCCCGGGTGATGAGCGGCTGCTGCCGTTCCCGGATGACAGTTTGTGGCGCGCGGTGGCAAGCTGGTGCCATGTGTGGACGCTACGTAATGGCACGCGCCGTGGGGGACCTCCTGGCCGAGTTCGACGCCGAACTCGAGGACGAGGTGAGCATCCCGCCGTCGTGGAATGTTGCACCCACCGATGCCGTCCCGATCGTGCTGGAGCGGCTGGTGGATGACAGTGCCGCGCCGCGCCAGGTGCGCCAGCTGCGTGTGGCGCGCTGGGGCCTGGTTCCGTCCTGGGCCAAGGATCCGGGCATCGGCTCGCGCATGATCAACGCCAGGAGTGAATCGGTGCTGGAGAAGCCTGCCTTCCGCAAGGCTGTGCAGTCCCGCCGCTGTGCCGTCCCGGCAGATGGCTACTACGAATGGAAGCAAGGCCCGGGGAAGTCGAAGCAGCCGTACTACGTGCATCCCGGTGGGGACCGTGGCTTGGCCTTCGCGGGCCTGTATGAGTGGTGGAAGGACCCGTCCGTACCGGAGGGGGAGCCGGGCCGCTGGCTGCTGTCCACCTCGATCCTGACGGCGGACACCCCTCCGCCCGGGGCGGAATCCACCATTTTCGGGAAGCTGACCGAACTCCACGACAGAGTGCCGCTGCCCATGGATAAGTCCACCATGGAAGCGTGGCTGGACCCGCAGGCGGATGATGCCGCCGCGCTGGTTGACTTGGTGCGGTCAGGGGTTAAGGACGCCGCTGCGGACTGGCGCGTGGAATCCGTAGGCAAGGACGTGGGCAACGTCCGCAACAACGGCCCGGAACTCATCCGCCCGGTGGAAGCTCTGTTCTAGCAGCCCGGCGCAGGGTGTACTGCCCTCAAACGGTGACCGTACCGGCGTCGTCCACCGTCCAGGTGGGGTTGTATGCCACTTCCCAGCGAAAACCGTCGGGATCGGCAAAGTACCCGGTATAGCCGCCCCAGGCCTTGGTGACGGGCTCGGCAATAATGGCGGCACCAGCGGCCGCGGCCTGTTCCATGACGCTGTCCACCTCTTCGGGGCTTCCCAGGTTGTGGCTCAGGGTAATGCAGGGGATCCCGTCCGGGCGGCCGGTCACAGCTTCGGCCTGCATCTGGCGGGCATCCCAGAGCGAAAGCACCAGGCCGTGGTTCACCTGGATGAACACCACTTCCCCGGCGACTTCGCGGTGGACCGGCCAGCCGAGGCCGTCAACGTAGAAAGCACGGGACTCCTCGACGCTGCGAACACCGAGGGAAATAAAGTCGACTCTGGGCTCCATGCTTCGATAGTGTCAGATGATGGCGACAATTCAAGGAAACGACCGGGATGCCCGCGCCGACAGGGAACAGCTCGCTGCGGTCCGGGTGGCCGTTGACGAAGTCGATGACCAGATCGTTACCCTGATCGCCCGCCGCGAGCGGCTGATCAGGATCGCCGGCACGCTGAAGGGCGATGACGCGGAAGTGCGTGCCCCCGGCCGCGTAGAGCGGATTATTGAACATGTGCGGTCCGCTGCGGAGAAAAAGGACATCGACCCGGACATCGTTGAAGCAACCTACCGGGCCATGATCTCCGCATTCATTGAACTTGAACTGCGGATCCACAAAGAAAACAGCTGAGGAAGGCTAAAGCGCTTCCTCCACCGGCACCCCGTGCTGGAACTCCCGCCCGTCCGCCTCGCTGAAGGCTGACAGGACATGTCCCTTCCCGAGGCCATTCAAGGCCGTCATGGGAAAGCTTCCGGTGATGCTGTTCTCGGAATGGGACACTCCGGAAAGGTCGAAATCCTCCTCGATTCCCTGGTCCCGGTTGAACGAGTAGCAGGCTATGGCCTCCCCGTTCATGAACTCAATGCACAGCCGGCGCTGCGCTGAAAAATCGGGCGAGGCTCCCATCAAACCCACCACGTAGGCGCCCGAGCCCGGAATGGTGCCGTCGATATCGAACGTGGCAACCAGGGTGGAGTCCTGGGTCTTGATGCTGGCCTGCTTCAGGAGTGCGTCATCGGTACTCATGCCAACATCCTGCTCCCTGCCGCACGCCCCGTCCACCCCCGCCTATGTTTTGGTGAGAACCCGGCGTAGACTGAATTTATTCGAATACATGTTCGAATCACGTTGTGATGGGTTAGGTCCGGGAGGTGCGCATGGGCATGTTCAGCGAATCTGTTGACGTGGCGTGTGCCCCCACAGGTGAGCCGGAATCCTTGGTATGGGCAGGTGTGTCCTATACCGTCTGCGCAGAACCCGTCCGCTGGTACGAACGCCGGCAGTGGTGGGCTGAGGACAGCAGGGCTCCCCTGGGCAGCGGGCCCGGAGTGGTGGACCACGAAATCTGGCGGGTCCAGGTGCTGCCCGCCCGGGGTGCCGCCCGTTCCGCCGCGGCACAGGAACCGCCCGGGGCAGAAGTCCTGACCCTTGACCTTTCCCGCCATCTCCGCAGCAACCGGTGGCGGCTGGTGCGGATCCATGACGCCCTTCACCCCAAGACTGCCTGACCCGGAACACCATGAGCTTTACCCACCTGCACGTTTCCACGGCATTCAGCGCCCATTACGGAGTTTCCTGGCCGGAGGAACTGGCCATGGCTGCCGCTGCCGATGGCGCCACGGCCCTCGCCTGCACCGACCGGGACGGCCTGTACGGCACCATCAAGCACCTCAAAGCCTGTATGGCGGCGGGGATCGACCCCATCGTAGGCGTGGACCTGGCGGTATTTGACGACGACGGCGATCACCGCACCCAGGTAGCAGGCAGGGTGGTGGTGCTGGCCAGGGGGCAGAACAACGGTGCCGGGTACCGCGCCTTGTGCCGGCTGGTTTCCGATGCGCACGCGAGGACCTCCGGGAAAGCCGGGGGAGCGGTACCTGCCGCGGTGACCCGTGCCGAGCTGGCCTCCCGAACCCTCGACCCCCACACCCTCAAACCGGTGCTGACGGTGCTGATCGGCCCGGACTCGGACGTCGGCCGGGCCATGGGAGGCCGGCGCTACCTGCGTCCCAGGACCCTGTTCAAGCAATGGCTTGACGCAATGCCCGCCGGAACTGTGGTGGCGGAGATCGTCTCCCAACTCAGTGCGCCGGGCAGTCCTTTCAGCACGGCGCACGCTGTGCGCATGCTACGGCTCGCGGAGGAACACCATGTTCCGGCAGTCCTCACCAACGCCGTCCGGTATTGCGCAGCCGATGGTGCACCGACCGCGGATGTCCTTGACTCCGCGCGGACTTTGAAGTCCCTCCCGGAACTGGCAGGGGAGCCACTCCTGCAACCCACGGGCCAGGGATGGCTGAAATCAGCGGATCAAATGCTGGGCCTTGGTAAGGAAATCATCTCCGCCGCCGGTTATGGTGCCGCAGACCTCAAGCAGTTGATGGCGCAGACCGAGGCGCTCGCCGACCTCTGCCGGATCGACCCCGCCACTGATATGGGATGGAAACAGCCAGTGGTGCCGGAAGCTGCCGTCATCGGCATCAACCAGGATCCCCACACGGAGCTCCTCCAGCGCTGCCATGCCGGAATCGGCAGGCGGTTCCCGGGCATCGGCGGTACGGCGGAGCGGGACATGATGGCCCGTTTGGACCATGAACTGGGGATCATCCAGAACCTGGGCTTCTCCTCCTATTTCCTCACTGTTGCGGAGGTCTCCAGGATGATCCAGGACATGGGAGTCCGGGCGGCTGCCAGGGGATCGGGGGCATCAAGCCTGGTCAACTACCTGATAGACGTCAGCCATGTGAACCCCCTCCAGCATGACCTGATCTTTGAACGCTTCCTCTCCAACGACCGCGCCACCCTCCCGGACATTGACATCGACGTCGAAAGTGCAGAGCGCCACAACGTCTACCACAGGATCTTCGAGCGCTTCGGCTCCGAACGCGTAACCCTCATGAGCATGCAGAACGGATACCGGGCCCGTGGTGCAGTCCGCGACGCCGGGCTGGCGCTGGGCATGGACGATGGCGAGGTGGGGGAGATTGCCAAGCAGCTGTGGCGGTTCTCAGCGCGGAAATTCCGTGAAGCCCTGCAGGAAAAACCCGAACTGCGGGAATTTGCCGGAAGGGTGGAGCAGTCCGATGCGCAGGGAAACCAGCAACTTGACCTGCTGGTAGACCTGACCGAACGCCTTGACCGGCTGCCCCGCCACATATCCATGCACCCATGTGGGGTGATCCTGGGCGATGCCACGCTGCTGGACCGCACACCGGTCCAGCCAAGCGGGCTTGGCCTGCCCATGAGCCAGTTCGACAAACATGACATGGACCCCATGGGCATGCTCAAACTCGATGTCCTGGGTGTCCGTATGCAAAGCGCCATGGCATTTGCCGTCCGGGAAATCATCAGGATCCACCCCTCAAAGGAAGAAGTGGTGGAGGCTGGGAACCACCCCATTGGACCTTTTGGTTCGGGGCCGGATTACATTGCCGCCAACGGCCGGATCGACCTGAACGCCGTCCCCCTCGACGACGAAGCCACCTATGAGCTGATCAGGAGCACGCACACCCTTGGCTGCTTCCAGATCGAATCCCCCGGACAGCGTGAATTGATCGGCAAGATGGCACCACGGGAGTTCAACGACCTCATCATCGACATTTCCCTGTTCCGCCCGGGGCCCATGAAATCGGACATGGTGCGGCCCTTCCTGGAACACCGGCACGGGTTCGCCCCCGAGGTTTACCCGCACCCGGATCTCAAACCAGTGCTGCAGGAGACGCACGGGGTCACGGTTTTCCACGAGCAGATCCTGAAGACCCTGGATGTCATGACCGGGTGCGGGCTGGCCAAAGCCGATGAATTCCGCAGGGCGTTGAGCAACGAGGCCGGTGAAGCCAGGGTGGAAGAGTACTTCCGGCGCCATGCCAAAGCCAAGGGGTATGCCCCTGAAGTGGTGGACAAGGTGTGGGGGACATTGAAGTCTTTTGCCAGTTTCGGTTTTTGCAAGGCCCACGGTGCTGCCTTCGCCGTCCCCACCTACCAGTCCGCCTGGCTGAAGACACACCACCCCGAAGCTTTCCTCGCAGGCTTGTGGGAGCACGACCCCGGCATGTATCCCAAACGGCTGCTGGTGGCCGAAGCCCGCCGGCTGGGTATTCCCATCCTTCCCCTGGACATCAACCGAAGCAAAGCAGAATACCGCGTGGAGCGGATCGCGTCAGGCACGGATGCCGGCCGGCTCGGAATCCGGCTCAGCCTGAACGGAATCTACGGTCTGTCTGCTGCAGAACTGAAACGGATCGTCGCCGGCCAGCCTTACGACTCACTGGCGGACCTTCGGGCGCGCTCGCGGCTGAGCAAGCCCAGCATCAGGCGCCTTGCGCAACTGGGGGCTTTTGATTCCCTGCACCGGGAAGCCGGAGGCCCTGCCAACCGCGCGGATCTGGTGCACCATCTGCAGCAGCTCCAGACAGCAAAGACAGGAAAGAAAGGCATTGAGGTCCTGGATGGGCAGCTGTCCCTTCCCCTGGGCGATATCGAACTGCGGAATATCAAACCTGGGCTTCCAGCCCCCACCCTGGTCGAAAATGTCAGGGCGGAACTTGATCTCATGGCGGTGGATGTCAGTACCCACCTGATGGACAGCCACCGGCCCCTGCTGGAGAAGCTGGGGGTCACCACGGCAGATAAGCTTCTCAGCTTTCGCAACGGCACCGAAGTGCTGGTGGCGGGGGTTCGGGTTGCCACCCAGACGCCGCCGATGCGCGGCGGAAGGCGGGTGGTGTTCATCAGCATCGACGACGGCACCGGCTGCGTGGATTCGGTGTTCTTCCACGAGGCACAGGAAAGCGCCGGACCGCTTTTGTTTGGTACCCGCCTGCTGCTGATCCGTGGAACCACCCGAAGGACCGGTCCCAGGGGCATCAGCATCAGCGCGAGCATGGCGTGGGACCTGAGCCGTACGGAGAGCCTGCCCTTCCCGGAATCCGCCACAGAGCCCACTCCTGTGGCCGGCCATGAGGCCGTCGAAGATGGGCCGCATCCGCTGGATGGCATCACCAGGACGCTGGCGATCACCGGGTTCAACGGGTGAGGGCTCTGTCCCAGCCCCCGTGTGCCGCGTTGGTCGCCCCATACCGGAACCGATAGCATTGACGGTGGCTGGCTGTGGTCCCCGTATGCCACAAGCTATGAAGCCTTAACTTTGAATAGGAGACACCCGTGTCAGATGCCCAGCAGATCACCCTTCTCGTCGATGGCGAAGAGACCAAGGTGACTACCGGGACAACCGGTGCGGAACTCTTCTTTGAGCGCCGTGATGTTGTTGTGGCCCGCGTCAACGGCGAGCTGAAGGACCTTGACCAGGAACTGCCCGAAGGCGCCGAGGTGGAGGGCGTCACCATTGATTCGCCCGACGGCCTGAACGTCCTGCGCCACTCCACAGCCCACGTGATGGCGCAGGCAGTGCAGCAGCTGCGTCCCGACGCCAAGCTCGGCATCGGCCCTTACATCACCGACGGCTTCTACTTCGACTTCGACGTCGCCGAGCCTTTCACCCCCGAGGATCTCAAGACCCTCGAAAAGATGATGCTGAAAATCGTCAACCAGAACCAGAAGTTCGTCCGCCGCGTGGTCAGCGAGGAAGAGGCCCGCGAAGCCATGAAGAACGAGCCCTACAAGCTCGAACTCCTGGGCAAGAAGAACGAGGCCGCCGAAGCCGGGGAGGGCGTGAACGTCGAGGTCGGCGCCGGGGACATCACCATCTACGACAACGTCGAGCGCAAGGAAGGCACCACGGTGTGGTGCGACCTCTGCCGTGGCCCGCACCTGCCCAACACCAAGCTCATCTCAAACGCCTTTGCCCTGACCCGTTCGTCGTCGGCCTACTGGCTGGGCAACCAGAAGAACCAGCAGCTCCAGCGCATCTACGGGACCGCGTGGCCCACCAAGGACGCCCTGAAGGCGTACCAGGAGCGCATCGCCGAGGCCGAGCGCCGCGACCACCGCAAGCTCGGCTCCGAACTGGACCTGTTTTCCTTCCCTGACGAACTGGGATCCGGCCTTCCCGTTTTCCACCCCAAGGGCGGGATCATCCGCAAGGAGATGGAGGATTACTCGCGCCAGCGCCACGTCGAAGCCGGCTACGAGTTTGTCTACACCCCGCACATCACCAAGGGACACCTGTACGAGGTCTCGGGCCACCTGGACTGGTACAGGGACGGCATGTTCCCCCCGATGCACGTGGACCCTGAACTCAACGAGGACGGCACCGTCCGCAAGCCCGGCCAGGACTACTACCTGAAGCCGATGAACTGCCCCATGCACAACCTCATCTTCCGTTCCCGCGGCCGGTCCTACCGCGAATTGCCGCTGCGGCTGTTCGAATTCGGTTCGGTGTACCGGTACGAGAAGTCCGGTGTGGTGCACGGCCTCACCCGTGTCCGGGGCATGACACAGGACGACGCCCACATCTACTGCACCCGCGGGCAGATGAAGGACGAGCTCACCAAGACCCTTACCTTCGTCCTGGACCTGCTCAAGGACTACGGGCTTAACGACTTCTACCTGGAGCTGTCCACCAAGGACCCCGAGAAGTACGTCGGCGACGACGCCACCTGGGAGGAAGCCACCGCCACCCTCGCCGAGGTGGCCCAGGAGTCCGGGCTGGAGCTGGTGCCCGATCCGGGCGGAGCCGCCTTCTACGGTCCCAAGATTTCCGTGCAGGCCAAGGATGCCCTGGGCCGCACCTGGCAGATGTCCACCATCCAGCTGGACTTCAACCTGCCCGAGCGCTTCGAACTCGAGTACCAGGCCGCCGATGGCAGCCGCCAGCGCCCGGTGATGATCCACCGTGCACTTTTCGGATCGGTGGAACGCTTCATGGGCGTCCTCACCGAGCACTACGCCGGGGCCTTCCCCGCGTGGTTGGCCCCGGTCCAGGTCGTGGGCATCCCCGTGGCGGAGGCGTTCAACGACTACATGTTCGACGTCGTAGGCCAGCTCAAGGCGGCGGGTATCCGTGCCGAGGTGGACACCACCTCGGACCGCTTCCCCAAGAAGATCCGCACCGCCAGCAAGGACAAGATCCCGTTCGTTCTCATCGCCGGCGGGGACGACGCCGAGGCGGGCGCTGTGTCGTTCCGCTTCCGCGACGGAAGCCAGGACAACGGTGTGCCCGTCGCGGAAGCGGTCAAGCGGATCACCGAAGCCGTCCGCAACCGGACCAGCTAGCCGAACGGAAGCAGCACAGTGCAGGAGAACACAAGCGCAGGATATCCGGGCGATGCCGGCGTTACCGACGACTTTGCCCTCGCCGGTGTCCCGGACGCCTTCCAGCGCCTGTGGACTCCGCACCGCATGGCCTACATTAAGGGCGGCCAGCACCAGTTCAAGAATGAGGACGACTGCCCGTTCTGTGTCGGCCCCGCCCGCACTGACGAGGAAGCGCTGATTGTCTACCGCGGCCGGACCTGCTACGTGGTGCTGAACCTGTTCCCCTATAACCCGGGCCACCTGCTGGTTTGCCCCTACCGGCACATCCCGGATTACACGGACCTCACGGTCGAGGAAACAGCTGAGTTCAGCGAACTCACCCAGACTGCCATGCGGGTCCTCCGAAAGGTCTCCAATCCCGGCGGCTTCAACCTTGGCATGAACCAGGGCGTGGTTGGGGGTGCGGGAATCTCCGCACACCTGCACCAGCACATTGTGCCGCGCTGGGGCGGGGACGGGAACTTCTTCCCCATCATCGCCCAGACCAAAGCCATTACCCAGACCCTTGACGAGGTCCGGCAGCAAGTGGCTGATGCCTGGCCCGGGGAGTCGGATGCTGAATAGGCATGCCCGCGGTTTCTTCACCGCGCTGTTCACCCCGCTGGCCCGCTGGCTCCTGAAGATCGGCGTGTCCCCGGACACAGTAACCATTCTCGGAACCGCAGGAGTTGCCGCCGGAGCCCTGGTTTTCTACCCGCTGGGCCAGCTTTTCTGGGGGACAGTCTTCATCACCGCCTTCATCTTTTCCGATGTCCTGGACGGCATCATGGCCAGGATGCAGGACGTCAAGAGCCGCTGGGGAAACTTCCTCGACTCCACCCTTGACCGCATCGCCGACGGCGCCCTCTTTGCCGGGGTGTCCGTCTGGTTCTTCACCGGTGGCAACAATGGGGCCATCGCCGTCTGCGCCCTGCTGTGCCTGGTGCTGGGCATGGTTGTCTCATACGCCCGTGCCAAGGCAGAGTCGCTGGGGTTCACCGCCAACGTCGGCATCGCAGAACGGGCCGAACGCCTGGTTTCGGTGCTGGTGGTTACCGGCCTGACCGGACTCGGGCTACCGGCTGTGGTGCTCCTGGCTACCCTGGTCCTCCTGGCGGCAGCGAGCCTCGTCACCGTGGTACAGCGCGTACTGTCCGTGCGCCGGCAGGCCCTGGCGGAGCCGACGCCCGCTGATTAAGCATGATTAAGCCTGCCGTGCGGCGGGGGACTAGTATATAAGTGCCCGGTCAAGCGACCCGGCAACCCGTGCGTGCACTTCCGGCAGCTGCCGCCGCATGCCCGGCGAAGATCATCTGTCTACCCATAGGGGTTTTTGTGTCTACACCTGATGTAAGCAACGAGGCCGGTTCGTCCGCGAACAGCGTCACGGGCAGCAGCCGCGTGAAGCGTGGCATGGCCGAGATGCTCAAGGGCGGCGTCATCATGGACGTCGTCAACGTCGAGCAGGCCCGCATCGCCGAAGACGCCGGTGCCGTGGCAGTCATGGCGCTGGAGCGTGTTCCGGCCGATATCCGCGCCCAGGGCGGCGTGTCCCGCATGTCCGATCCCGACATGATCGACCAGATCATTGACGCCGTGTCCATCCCGGTGATGGCCAAGGCCCGCATCGGCCACTTCGTCGAGGCCCAGGTCCTGCAGTCCCTCGGTGTCGACTACATCGACGAGTCCGAGGTCCTGACCCCGGCCGACTACGTCAACCACATCGACAAGTGGAACTTCAAGGTTCCCTTCGTCTGCGGTGCCACCAACCTCGGTGAGGCCCTGCGCCGCATCAACGAGGGCGCGGCCATGATCCGCTCCAAGGGCGAAGCCGGCACCGGCGACGTCTCCAACGCCACCGGCCACATGCGCAAGATCCGCTCGGAGATCGCCCGGCTGTCCTCCCTGCCCGAGGACGAGCTGTACGTCGCCGCCAAGGAACTGCAGGCCCCGTACGAACTGGTCAAGGAAGTCGCCGCGGCCGGCAAGCTGCCCGTTGTCCTGTTCACCGCCGGCGGCATCGCCACCCCCGCTGACGCTGCCATGATGATGCAGCTCGGCGCCGACGGCGTGTTCGTCGGCTCCGGCATCTTCAAGTCCGGCAACCCCGCCCAGCGCGCCGCCGCCGTTGTGAAGGCCACTACCTTCTTCGACGACCCCGACGTCATCGCCAAGGCCTCCCGCGGGCTCGGCGAAGCCATGGTGGGCATCAACGTCGACGAAATCCCCCAGCCCCACCGCCTCGCAGAACGCGGCTGGTAATTCCCTCCTCGCCTAGGTAATGACGACGCCGGTTCCTCACCTCTTTTGGTGGGGACCGGCGTCGTTCTTTTAAGCAGTAGTGGCTATTCCAGGCCGCGGCGCTTCAGCAGCGGGTCCAGGCGCGCTTCGCGGCCCCTCAGGATCCGAAAGGATTCCAGCGGGTCCCGGCTGTTGCCACGGCTGAGCAGCTCCTGCCGGAAGCGTTCGCCGTTGGTTCTGGCCAGGCCGCCGTTTTCCGTGAACCAGTCGACCGTTTCGGCATCCAGCACCTCGCTCCAGATGTAGGAGTAGTAGCCCGCCGCGTATCCGGCGCCGGAGAAGATGTGCTGGAAGTAGCCCGTCCGGTAGCGGGGCGGGATCAGTGGGTGCGAGATCCCCGCCGCAGCCAGGGCCTTCGCCTCAAACTCCAGCGCATCATCCGGAACGTTGCCCGGTTCCAGCGTGTGCCACGCCAGGTCCAGGAGGGCCGCGCCCAGGTACTCGGTGGTGGCAAACCCTTCGCCCCAGAGCCGGGATTCCTCCAGCCGGTCCACCACGTCCTGCGGCAGCGGTTCGCCGGTGACGTGGTGCCGGGCATAGTTGGACAGCACCTCCGGCCACATAATCCACATTTCGTTGACCTGCGAGGGGTACTCCACGAAGTCCCGCGGCACGGAGGTGCCGGAGAACCGGGGGTAGGTGACGTTGGAAAACAGGCCGTGCAGCGCGTGGCCGAACTCGTGGAACAGGGTCCGCAGCTCATCCAGGGTGAGGAGTGTCGGTTCGCCTGCCGGCGGCTTGGAAATGTTGAGCGTATTGGTCACCACGGGCCGGGTGCCCAGCAGCCCCGACTGGTCCACGAGCGAGTTCATCCACGCTCCGCCGCGCTTGGATTCACGCGAGTAGTAGTCGCCGAGGAAGAGCCCCAGCCCGGTTCCGTCACCATCCCGGACTTCCCAGATCCGGACATCCGGGTGGTAGGCCTTGAGGTCGGGCCGCTCGTGGAAAGTGATCCCGTACAGCGCGGTGGCGGCAAAGAACACTCCATCCGTGATGACCCGGTCCAGCTCGAAGTACGGACGCAGTGCCTGTTCATTAACGTCGTATTTTTCGCGCCGCACCTTTGCCGAATAGTAGGCCCAATCCCAGGCTTCCAGTGGATGCCCTGCGACGTCCGCAAGGGCCGCGGCCTCGGCGTCGGCATTGCGGACAGCCGCCGGCGCCATCCGGCCCAGCATCGTTTGCACTGCCTCGAAATCCGGCGCCGTCTGTCGGTCGGCCACAAGTTCGGCGTAGTTCGCGAAACCCAGCAGTTGGGCCTTTTCGGCCCGCAACCCGGCCATGTCCCTGGCGAGATCCAGGACATCCAGGTGTCCGCCTCCACTGCCCCTTCCCACGGATGCCTCGAACAGGCGACGGCGGACGTCCCGGTTCTCGAGCGAGGCCAGGGCAGGCTGGTTGCCGGGCTGGATCAGCGTGACCAAGTACTTGCCCCCGTGCCCGGCGGCGCGGGCTGCCTCAGCGGCACTGGCGACGTCGTCAGCCGGCAGGCCCGCGAGTTCGGCGGCATCCTCCACCAGCAGCGCCGCGGATTTCATCCCCTTCTTGACCCGCTGGCCGAACTCCGTGCCCAGCCGGGCCAAGTCCGCGTTGATGGCCCGCAGCCGCTCCTGGCCCGGTGCATCGAGCTGGATCCCGGATTGGCGGAACTCCTTGAGGTACTCCTCCACCAGCCGGGCCGACTCAGCCTCCAGGTTGACAGTATCGATGGCGGCGAAGCGCTCGTACAGCGCCCTATTGAGGTACACCTCGTCCTGGTGGGCCGAGAAGCGCGGCGAAAGCCCGGTCTCAAGTTCCCGGATCTCCGCAGAGGCGTCCGCTGACACCAGGGTAAAAAACGCTGCGGCTGCCCTGTTGAGGAGCTGCCCGGAGCGTTCCATGGCCAGGGCCGTATTGTCGAAGGTTGCCGGCTGGGAGTTGCCGGTGATGGCCAGGATCTCGGCCAGGTGTGCTGCCAATCCTTCTTCAATGGCGGCGCCGTACATGTCTGCGCTAAGGGCCTCGAAAGGGGGAAGGCCGTAGGGCAGGGGACTGGCAGCCAGGAGCGGGTTGGTCATGGGCTAAACCTTTCACAGCGGGACGCGCTTCTCAATCACATGCACGTGGGCGTGTGCTCCCAGCGGGCATACCTACAATGGCCGCTAGGGGTCCGGTCCGGACCGCATTCTGTGCGTCCTGCAGGCAGGCGCACGGGATTGGCAGTGATGAAGGGACCTAGCTCAATGGGCAACCATGGAACGACGCCGGCAGCTGCCTTCCTGGGTATCCCACTCCGATGGATCGGTCCGGGCGCAATAACAGCCGTCGTGGCCGCTTACGCCATTTTCTGGTACCTGGCGCGGCCGGTGGCCGAGCCGCTGCCCAGGCATGTGGGCCAGCTCTTCGGCGGTGAATCCGTACTGCTGTATTCCGTCGCCCTGGTCCTGGTCAGTACCCTCCCACACGTTGAGCCGGTGTTCGGCGGGATTGACCACGCTGCCATCTGGCACCGCCGGGCGGCCATGACGGCCACTGTCCTGTTGCTGCCGCACATAGAGCTCGCGTCCAACCCGGAGGCAACAAGCGTGGGAAAGACGCTGGCGGTGGTGGCCATTTCCGGCCTGGCCGCCCTGGTGGTGTGGGCGGTGCTGCCGCGTTGGCGGACCATGCTCCCCGCCCCGGCAAGGCGCCTGGTTGTAGCGGCGCTGCAGGCACAAGGTGTCCGCCTGGTGGTCCGGCTGCTGGGAGGCTATGAACGCTGGCGCGGCTTCCACCGCCTCACAGGGCTGTTCGTTGCTGCCGGCTTCCTGCACGGATTGTTCGATGCCAGCGCGTTCGAGGCGGCGCCGGGCCTGAGGTGGAGTTACGTGGCAATCGGCGGAACCGGGTTGGCGTTCTACGTATACCGGGAGCTGCTGGCGAGGCGGTTCCTGCCCCATCATGACTACCAGGTTGCCGGTGTCCGCCCGGTTGCCGCGGACCTGGTGGAAGTGGCGCTCCGGCCATTAGGCCGCCCGCTGGAGTTCAAACCCGGGCAGTTCGCCATGGTCTACCTTGAAACGGCGGACGGCTGGCAGCGGCACCCTTTTTCCATCTCGGGTCCCGCACCGGAAGGTGGTATCAGCATCACGGTGAAAGCGCTGGGCGACCACACCTCGCGGCTTCCCGACGTTGTCCAGGCGGGAATGCCTGCTGTGGTGGGCGGGCCCTACGGCCGCTTTGACCGGCACAAGGGCACTGCCCACCAGGTCTGGATCGCCGGCGGCGTGGGGATCACGCCCTTCCTCAGCTGGGTCCGGTCGCTGGAAGCTGCGGGCGGGGACCTGCCTGAGGAGGTGCACTTCTTCGTCACGTCGGCCGGCCCTTCGCCGTTTGCCGAAGAGATCCTCGCCATCGCCAGGAACCACCCGAGGCTCCACATCCATGTGGTTGACACCGAAACGGACGGGCGGCTGACGCCGCAAGCGGTCATTGCGGCGGTGGACACGGAACCACGGATGCTGTCCGTCTTCATGGGAGGACCCGATGCCATGCTGCGGCAGTTCCGCAGGGCATTCCGGGCAGCGGGTGTCCGCCGGGCCAATATCCACCGGGAGTACTTCCAGTGGCGGTGATCCCGGTGGTCGCAGCCTAGCGGGGCCGGCGGCCGGCGTGCTCCCG
This sequence comes from Pseudarthrobacter niigatensis, assembly GCF_030812615.1. NCBI lineage: Bacteria > Bacillati > Actinomycetota > Actinomycetes > Micrococcales > Micrococcaceae > Pseudarthrobacter > Pseudarthrobacter niigatensis. The sequence goes on from NZ_JAUSTB010000001.1 coordinate 168,722, forward strand.
CGCCAGGGCCGCATAGGTGTCGTCAGGGCTGCCGGGGGAGAAGCTGCCGAATTTGCGCTCCGCGGCGGTGCGGATGAGGAAGTCGGCGATGGCCGGGTTCTTGGGAAGCAGCGAACCGTGCAGGTAGCTGGCGACGATGTTGCGGTACCGCGCCCCTTCCTGGCCGTCGTTGCTGTTGTTCCCCGTCCCCTTGGCCACGGTTCCCAGCGGGCGCACGCCGCTGCCCAGCGTGGTCTGCCCGCTGTGGTTTTCGTAGCCGAGCACCTCGCCGAATTCGGTGGTTGAGACCTTGACGTTCCCGATCAGGCGCTCCTCCGTGCCGCGCGTTTCCACGTCCAGGACGCTGATGCCCGGAATGACGGCGCCGGTGCGTGTCTTGAAGAACCTGCCAAAAAGCTGGTACAGGCCGCAGATGACCAGCATGGGTGTGCCGTCCTCGGCCAGTTCCTTCAGCCGGCCGGCCCGGGCCTGCAGGTCGTCCTGGATGACCAGCTGCCCGCTGTCCTGCCCGCCGCCGCCGACGATGATGTCCACGTCATCGGGGAAGGGGTCGCCCACGTTGTACTCGAGCAGTTCGGGCGTGTATCCGTGCCAGGCGATGCGGCGCTGGAGGACCAGGGCATTGCCCCAGTCCCCATAAATGTTCATGTCCCGCGGGTACAACTGGACCACGCGGAGGGTGCCCTTGGACTGGTTGCCGGTTTCCGCTGCTTCTGCCGGACTCATGAGACAACCTCCACGGTGGTGACTTTGGACAGCTCGCGGCGGATGGCGAGCATGGCGGTGTAGGTGCAGAATATCCGCTTGGGTTTGCCCTGGCCTTCCCGGATGAAGGCGGCAAGGGCGGCTGGAATGTCGGTGTCCACGGCGCCCACCGGGACTTCGTCGTACTGCAGCCGCAGTGCCATGTCGTAAGCGCGCGACCCCGTCAGCAGGTCCACCCCGCCTTCGCGGAGCGAATCGAATTCCACATCCCACAGCCAGGACATGTCCCGGCCGTCGGCGTAGTTGTCGTTGATCGCGATCATGGTGGCGTAGCCGCTTGCGGGGAAGGACTTCAGCCCCAGCCGGAAGCCGCTGGGGTTCTTGACCAGTACCAGGTCCAGGGGCTGGCCGCCGACGGTGAGGCTTTCCCCGCGGCCGAAGGCGGGCGCCACCTGGGACAGCGCCTGCAGCAGGGTTTCGTGGTTCGCCGTGGCGGCGCCGCCGCCGCAGATGCTGCGGGCAAGGGTGAGGGCCGCCGCCGCATTGAAGATGTTGTACACGCCGCGCAGCTTCATCGCCGTGGTGACCGTACCGCCGTCGTACTCAAATTCGGCGCTGTCCGCGCCCACCCTGCGGAGTACGACGTCGGCCTGCGGCTTTGCGGGCAGGGCCGCCGGGGCGGGGCTGCCCGGAGCGGCGCGCATGTCATCGTCGTTGGGGAATGTGCCCAGCAGGGAATCGTCAAGGCCGAAGTACTTGACGTCCTGGCCGGTCAGCGTATCCGCGATCCTGGCAACCCGCGGGTCCTCGCGGTTCAGGACCACCGTTCCCGTGGTCTTGGCGGCGATGTGCTGCAGGAGTTGTGCGGTCTTGTCGATCTCGCCAAAACGGTCCAGCTGGTCGCGAAGCACATTGAGCAGCAGGCAATAGCGGGGCGGGACACTGTTGACGAAATGCACGGCGTGGGCCTCGTCAAGTTCCAGGACCGCAATGTCTGCGTCCAGCCTGCCGCGCCAGTCGACCTCGCCGAGGAGGGCTGCGGCCACACCCCTGGTGAAGTTGCTGCCCGTCCGGTTGGTGAACACCTTCAGGCCCTGGCTTTCCAGCAGTTCAACCACCATTTTGGTGGTGGTGGTCTTGCCGTTGGTACCGCTGACCACTGCCACGCCGTGGGGCAGAGTGGTGAGTGTCCGGCGCATGAAGCCGGGGTCGATTTTCTCCACCACCAGGCCTGGAAGTGCGGAGCCGCCGCCGCGCAGCCGGGATACCCTGCGGACCAGCTTGCCGAGCGGAACAGTGAAGAAGACCATGTTCCGAATATATCCCAGCAGCGGCATGCAACCCTTTACGGCGGCCTCCTGCCGGCAGCAGCCGGAGTGCCGGGACCGTATGCTGGAAGGATGACAAACCCCCCTTCTGCTGATCCTGCGCGCGTGGGCTCGGGCCTGCGGATTGGCGTCCTGGCCCTCCAGGGAGACTTCCGCGAGCACCTGCGCGCCGCGGAAGCCACCGGCGCACAGGGCATCGCTGTCCGCCGGCCGGCTGAGCTGGATGGCCTGGACGGCCTCATCATTCCCGGCGGCGAATCCACCACCATCGACAAACTGGCGCGCGCCTTCGACCTCGCCGACCCCCTGCGCAAATACATTGCCGAGGGCCTTCCCGTCTATGGCTCCTGCGCGGGAATGATCCTGCTCGCGGCGGACATCGCCGATCCCGCCACGGACCTTTCCGGGGCCCCGCAGCAGACCTTTGGGGGCCTGGACATCACCGTCCGCCGCAACGCTTTTGGCCGGCAGCGGGAGTCCTTCGAAACGGATCTGGACTTTAAGGGACTGGACTTCAGCGCCACCGCATCGGGTGTGGAACCCGTGCACGCCGTCTTCATCCGCGGCCCCTGGGTGGAGCGGGCCGGGCCGGGCGTGGAGGTCCTGGCCCAGGTGGAACCGGCGGACCCCGGACAGGCGTCGCACGCCGTATCGCTGCCCGGGGCGGCTAGAATTGTCGCAGTGCGTTCCGGCCAGCTGCTGGCCACCTCCTTCCATCCGGAAGTGACCGGCGAAAAACGCGTACATGAACTTTTTATCCGAATGATCAGAGGAGAAGCGTAAAGCCATGTCAGGCCACTCCAAATGGGCAACGACCAAGCACAAAAAGGCGATCATTGACAGCCGCCGCGCCAAGTCGTTCGCCAAGCTGATCAAGAACATCGAAGTTGCCGCCCGCATGGGCGGACCGGACCTCGCCGGCAACCCCGGCCTGGAACTTGCCGTGACCAAGGCCAAGAAGACCTCGGTGCCCAACGACAACATTGACCGCGCCATCAAGCGTGGCGCCGGCCTGACCGGCGAAGTGGTGGACTACACCGAAATCATGTACGAGGCCCGGGGCCCCCAGGGCTCTGCCCTGCTGATTGAGTGCCTCACCGACAACAAGAACCGGGCGGCCTCCGAAGTCCGCCTGGCCATTTCCCGCAATGGCGGAACCATCGCCGACCCCGGCTCGGTCAGCTACCTCTTCACCCGCAAGGGCGTGGTGAACCTCCCCAAGAACGGCCTGAGCGAGGACGACGTCCTGATGGCCGTCCTGGATGCGGGCGCGGAGGAAGTCAAGGACAACGGCGAGACCTTCGAGATCCACTCGGAACCGGGTGACCTCCAGGCCATCCGTGAAGCGCTGGCGGAGGCCGGCATTGAATACGACACGGATGAAGTTGAGTTCGTTCCCTCCATGCAGGTGGAACTGGATGTCGACGGCGCCCGGAAGTTCCTGAAGCTGGCAGACGCGCTGGAGGAACTCGACGACGTGCAGAATGTCTACAGCAACGCCGACCTCAGCGACGAAGTCCAGGCCGCCCTGGAATCAGAGTGACGTCCTACCTTGTCAGCTAGACCACGCGAGGCCCGCCCCGGTCTGCCGGCCGCGGCGGGCCGGAAGTGACGCTCCGCGTCCTTGGCGTTGACCCCGGACTCACCCGGTGCGGGATCGGCGTGGTGGATGTTGAACGCAACCGCCGGGCCAGCATGGTGGCGGTAGGCGTGGTGGGCACCTCCCCGGACGAGACCCTTGACCGGCGCCTGTTGGTGATTGCCACGGCCATCGACGAGTGGCTGGACCGTTACGAACCGGAGGTCCTCGCCGTCGAACGTGTCTTCTCGCAGCTCAACGTCAGCACGGTGATGGGTGTGGCCCAGGCGTCCGGCGTGGTGATCGCGGCGGCGGCCCGCCGGGGCATACCGGTGGCTCTGCATACGCCGTCCGAAGTCAAAGCGGCGGTGACCGGGAGCGGAACCTCGAACAAGGACGCCGTGACCAAGCTGGTGACCAAGATCCTCCGCCTTGACGCCCCGCCACGGCCGGCTGACGCTGCCGATGCGCTGGCATTGGCCATCACCCACGCGTGGCGGGCCGGGAGCGGGGCCGCGGTGGCCACTACCGGTCCCGGCAGTTCGGCCCTGACGCCGGCCCAGCGGGCTTGGGCGGAAGCAGAGGCAAAAGCGCGCCGTGCACGGTGATTGTCCCTGCCGCTTGCTAGGGTATTCGTAGATATGTTCGGATAGCCGGGTTCTCAGTTACGAGGCCGGCGGTACAACGGGAGCCCGGCTTTGATCAGTTTCCTCCGCGGAACCGTAGCGCACGTAGGCCTGTCCACGGCCGTGATAGACCTCAACGGTGCCGGGATGAGCGTCAACGCCACACCACAGACGCTCAGCCGGCTGCGCGTGGGCGAAGAGGGCCAGCTGTTCACGTCCTTGATTGTCCGGGAGGACTCGCTGACGCTCTTCGGCTTCTCTTCCGACGACGAACGCGAAGTTTTCGACGTCCTGCTCAGTGTCAGCGGGGTGGGCCCCCGGCTGGCCCTCGCAGTGCTGGCCGTCCACGATCCCGAGGCAGTCCGGGTGGCGGCGCATACCGGGGACAGCAAGACCTTCACCAAGGTTCCCGGAATCGGACCCAAGGTGGCGGGGCGGATCGTGCTGGAGCTGGCCGGAAAGCTCGTCCCGCACGGAACCCCTGCAGCCGAGGGTGCGGCCACCCCGGCCGAAGCCTCCTGGAAGCCCCAGGTGGTGGCCGCCATGACCAGCCTGGGCTGGTCCGAAAAAGACGCCTCTGCAAGCATCGACAAGGCCCTCGCCGATGATCCCGAAATATCGTTCCGCGGCAACGTGCCGGAAATCCTGCGGACCACGCTTCGGTGGCTGGGACAGGACGGGGCCCGGGCAGGCAACCGCGTAGGCACCCGTGGCTGAACCGTCACTGGTTGCGGCGGGGGAGGAGCCGGAGGAGCGGGCCATCGAGGCGGCCCTGCGGCCCAAGAACCTTGATGACTTCGTAGGCCAGCACCGGGTGCGGAAGCAACTCTCGCTGGTGCTGCAGGCTTCCCGGATGCGTGGACGTACCGCGGACCACGTCCTGTTTTCCGGTCCGCCGGGCCTGGGCAAGACCACACTCGCCATGATTGTGGCCGCGGAAATGAACGCTCCCTTGCGCCTGAGCAGCGGTCCGGCCATCCAGCATGCCGGAGACCTCGCTGCCATCCTGTCCTCGCTGTCAGAGGGTGAGGTCCTGTTCCTCGACGAGATCCACCGCATGTCGCGGCCCGCCGAGGAAATGCTGTACATGGCCATGGAGGACTTCCGCGTCGACATCGTGGTGGGCAAGGGCGCCGGTGCCACCGCCATCCCATTGGAGCTGCCGCCGTTCACCCTGGTGGGTGCCACCACCCGTGCCGGGCTGCTCCCGGGCCCGCTGCGCGACCGGTTCGGCTTCACCGGGCACCTTGAGTTCTACTCCGTAGCGGAGCTCGAACTGGTCCTCCGACGGTCTGCCGGGCTGCTGGACCTCAAGGTCAACTCCGCAGGATTCGCCGAGATCGCCGGCCGTTCCCGGGGCACCCCCCGCATCGCCAACCGCCTGCTGCGCCGGGTCCGCGACTGGGCGCTGGTGCACGGAGTCGAGCAAATCGACGCCAGGACCGCATCCGCCGCCCTCGACATGTATGAAGTGGACAAGAAAGGGCTGGACCGGCTGGACCGCGCCGTCCTCGACGCCCTGATCACCAAGTTCGGCGGCGGTCCCGTGGGACTGTCCACCCTTGCCATCGCGGTGGGTGAGGAAACCGAAACGGTGGAGACGGTGGCGGAGCCCTTCCTGGTCCGCGAAGGCCTGCTGGGACGTACGCCCCGGGGCAGGATTGCCATGGCGCCGGCGTGGACCCACCTGGGGTATGCCATCCCGTCCGGCGTCTTCGCGCAGGAGCAGCTGGACCTGTTCGAGCCCGGCGGGGACCCCGAAGCAGCCGGGGACTGGGCCCCGGAGAGCCAATAGCAGGCTCTGTTCAGCTTTTCCCTTTAGACTGGTATGACGCCCGGCACGCTCGGGTCTTTGTTTCGCGGGTGGCCCTGACGCCCCCGTCGCTTGGGGAAGGACATGTCAGGCGTTCTGCCTGCGGAGCCAACCACCCCGGCCGAAGCGAGGCCGACGTCGCTGGAAAACCAGCAGCACCACGCAAAAGAACGGAATTCCCCTTGGATCCAATGTCAATTCTCCTGTTCGTCATGCTCGGCGTGTTCATCTTCATGATGTTCCGCCGCAACAAGAAGACGCAGCAGCAGCAGGCAGAGCTCCAGTCGAAGTTTGGCCCGGGCGTGGAGGTCATGACCAGCTTTGGCCTTTTCGGCCGGATCGTGGACATCGACGACGCCGACAACAAGGTCACCCTTGAACTTTCCCCCGGCAACCTGGCCACCGTCCACCGCCAGGCGGTCACCAAGGTCGTCGAGCCTGCCGCGGAGGCTGCTGCCGAGCCCGCCGCTGCTTCGCCGGTAGTGCCGGACGACGCATCATCCCTGACCGCCCCGGAAGCCGGGAGCACCTCCACAGGTACCGAGACCCCGGACGAAACCCTGAAGCGCCTCAACGACGAGGGCAAGAAGGACAGCTAGGCCCGCTGGCCGCTTCCTCCCTCTACCGCTGCGGATCGCCGCCGGCGCAGGTAACAACCCGCGCCGGCGGTTCTTCCGCGAATAAGAGAAAGATCGACAATGGCACGAACTGGCCGCAAGAAACCAGGGCTCCGCGTCCTGGTCTGGCTTGGCGTACTCCTGGCTGCGCTGACCGCCGTCCTGGCAGGCGGCACCGTCGCGGGGCAGGCCAGCTGGGCCCCCAAACTGGCGCTGGACCTCGAGGGCGGTACCCAGATGATCCTGGCGCCCAAGGTGGAGGGCGGTTCGGACATCAACGAACAGCAGCTCAACCAGGCCGTAGCGATCATCCGGCAGCGCGTTGACGGCTCCGGCGTGTCCGAAGCTGAGATCAGCACCCAGTCCGGGCGCAACGTGGTGGTCAGCCTTCCCGGAACGCCCTCTGCGGAAACCCGGAACCTGATCCAGGCGTCCGCGGACATGAATTTCCGTCCCGTCCTCCTCAACGGAGATGGCGCCGCGGTGCCGCCGGAGCAACAGACACCCGAGGACCAGCTGCCCAAGCCGACGGCCGCTCCGGCCAACAGCAGCGATACCAACTGGATCACTCCCGAGATCTACAAGCAGTTCGAAGCACTTGACTGCAACAGCGCCCCCGAGAAGTCCCAGCGCTCCGATCCCACCAAGCCGCTCGTGACCTGCGAGCCTGCTACTGACAAGTCCCCGGCGATCAAGTACATCCTTGGCCCGGTAGAGGTCAAGGGGACGAACATTGTCACCTCGTCCTTCCAACTGCAGCAGGGTGCGCAGGGCGCCGTCACAAATGACTGGGCCGTCAACATCCAGTTCGACGCTGACGGCACGGCCAAGTTCAAGGACGTCACCCAGCGCCTGAACCAGTTCTACGTGGCCGCCGGCGGCGAGTCCGGCACCGACCCCAAGTCCCAGTTCGCCATTGTGCTGGACGACCAGGTCATTTCCGCCCCGCGATCGCTGGCTGTGATCACCGACGGGCGTCCGCAAATCACCGGCGGCTTCACCGAGCAGACGGCCAAGGCGCTGTCCGACCAGCTGAAGTTCGGTGCCCTTCCCATCAGCTTCGACATCCAGAGCGAACAGCAGATCTCCGCGACACTCGGTGGTGAACAGTTGCGCATGGGCCTGCTGGCCGGCCTCATCGGGCTCCTGCTCGTGGTGGTCTACTCGCTGTTCCAGTACCGCGCCCTGGGTTTCGTCACCATTGCCTCGCTGGTGGTGGCCGGCGCCCTGACGTACCTGGCCATCGCGATCCTGGGCTGGACGGAGAACTACCGGCTGTCCCTGGCAGGCGTTGCCGGCATCATCGTGGCCATCGGCCAGACGGCCGACTCCTTCATCGTCTACTTTGAGCGCATCCGCGATGAACTGCGCGAAGGGCGCGGCCTGGTGTCCGCCGTCGAAAACGGCTGGAAGCGCGCCAAACGGACGGTTCTTGCCTCCAAGGCCGTCAACCTCCTGGCCGCCCTGGTCCTGTACTTCGTGGCCGTGGGCAACGTCCGCGGCTTTGCGTTCACGCTGGGCCTGACGGCCATCGCCGACCTCATCGTGGTGTTCATGTTCACCCACCCCACGCTGCAGCTGCTGGCCCGAACCCGCTTCTTCGGTGAAGGCCACAAGTTCTCCGGCCTGGACCCCGAACGGCTGGGCGCCGTACCGCTGTACCGCGGCGCAGGGCGTGTCCGTACTCCCGAAGACAGGCCTGTGGTGGTCCGGACCAAGAACACCGGTGCGGCGGCCGAAGCCGAGCGCCGCATGACCATCGCCGAACGGCGCCTGGCTGAGAAGCAGGAACAGCTTGCCGGCTCCTCCAAGACGTCCGCGAAGGAGGACAAGTAATGTCAGGCTTCGCCACATTCGGCAACGAGCTCTACACCGGAAAGCGTTCCTACGACTTCGTAGGGGCCAAGAAGATCTGGTTCATCATCGCCCTGGTTGGAGTGGCGTTGTCCATCATTGTCCCGGTGGCCAAGGGTGGCTTCAACCTCGGTATCGAGTTCCGCGGAGGCTCGGAATTCACGGTATCGAACGTCAAGACCACGGACGCCACAATCGGCGAGAAAGCCGTGACCGATGTTGTGGCCGGCAGTGTTCCCCGCGTGGCCAACGTCGCCGGAAACACCATGCGCATCCAGACGGACAAGCTGACCGACGACGAAACCCTCCGGATCAAGCAGGGCCTCACCGGCGCCTACGGGGTGACTGACAACGAGGTAACCTCAACGTTCGTTGGCCCCACCTGGGGCGCCGACGTGACCAAGCAGGCGCTCATTGGCCTGGTGGTTTTTGTCCTCCTCGCGGCGCTGCTCATGGCCCTCTACTTCCGCACCTGGAAGATGTCCCTCTCGGCGCTTGCCGGCATGGCCGTGACCATGTTCATCACGGCTGGCGTTTATGCCCTCAGCGATTTTGAGGTCACGCCGTCAGCCATCATCGGGTTCCTCACGGTTCTCAGCTACTCGCTGTACGACACGGTGGTGGTCTTCGACAAGATCCGGGAAAACACCTCCGGCATTGATGCCTCCACCCGCCGGACATTCGGTGAGGAGGTCAACCTCGCCGTCAACCAGACCCTGGTGCGCTCCATCAACACCATGATGGTGGCAATCCTCCCCGTGGGTGCCATCCTGTTCATCGGCGCCGGGCTTCTCGGCGCCGGAACCCTGCGCGACCTGTCCCTGGCCCTGTTCGTCGGGATCCTGATCGGCACCGCTGCGACAATCTTCGTCGCAGCCCCGCTGTACGCCTGGCTCCGCCAGGGCGAACCGGACCTGGTCAAGCAGGCACGGCGCGTCGAACAACGGCGCGCAGGCGCGGCGGAACGCGCAGTTCCCGCCTCGCCTGCCAAGGCCTGACCCGCCCCCGACGGCGCCGGCTGCTCCCTCCAGGACCGGGCAACGCAGACTCTGCGTTGCCCGGTCCCCGCGTATGCGGGACCGGTTATAAAAGTCGCTGCCTTGGGGAATAGACTGGGGTAATTAAATGGTGGTGAGGGGTGCTTCATTGGACGAACGATCGGCGTCGGTGCCTACGGCGGAGGATGAAAAGAATCCTGCCGGTGTACAGGCCGGTATGGCATCCCCGGCGCGCCCTGGATCGTTGGTTCCCGTGGACAACTCTGGTTCACGCGCCACGTTTCCCGGCCGCAGGGAGCGCACCCGGTCCCGGCTTGCCCGCCTGACCGGCCGCGGAACGGCCACGTATTCGCCCATCCTTGAGCCATTGCTGCGGACGGTCCGGGCCAACAATCCCAAAGAGGACTTCGACCTCATCCAGCGCGCCTTCGACGTTGCCGAGCGCAGCCACCGCGGGCAAAAGCGCAAGAGCGGCGACCCGTACATCACCCACCCAGTGGCGGTGGCCACCATCCTGGCCGAGCTCGGCCTCAGCGGCACCACCCTGGCTGCGGCACTGCTGCACGACACTGTCGAGGACACCCCCTATACCCTTGCTGACCTGAAGCGGGACTTTGGCCCGGAAGTGGCAATGCTGGTGGACGGCGTGACCAAACTGGACAAGGTCAGCTTCGGCGAGGCTGCCCAGTCGGAGACTGTCCGCAAAATGGTCGTGGCCATGGCCAAGGACATCCGCGTCCTGATGATCAAGCTCGCGGACCGGTTGCACAACGCCCGCACCTGGCGCTTCGTGTCCGCGGAATCGTCCGCCCGCAAAGCCCGCGAAACCCTGGAAATCTTCGCTCCGCTGGCGCACCGCCTCGGCATGAACACCATCAAGTGGGAGCTGGAGGACCTGTCCTTCGCTGCGCTCTATCCCAAGGTGTACGAGGAAATCGTCAGGATGGTGGGGGACCGGACCCCCGAGCGGGAAAAGAGCCTGGGCGTCATCCGTGACCAGATCACCGAGGATCTGCGCGGCGCCAAAATCAAAGCCACCATTACCGGCCGGCCCAAGCACTACTACTCCATCTACCAAAAGATGATTGTCCGGGACAAGGACTTCGACGACATCAACGACCTCATGGGCGTCCGTGTGCTGGTCGATTCCGTCCGGGACTGTTACGCCGCCCTGGGCATCATGCATTCGCGCTGGAACCCCCTGCCCGGCAGGTTCAAGGACTACATCGCGATGCCCAAATTCAACATGTACCAGTCCCTGCACACCACCGTGATCGGCCCTGGCGGCAAACCGGTGGAGATCCAGATCCGCACCCATGAGATGCACCGCCGGGCCGAGTACGGCGTGGCGGCCCACTGGAAGTACAAGGACCAGCCCAACCGCACCGCGGTGGGCCCCGGAAGCCCCCGCGACGGCGACATGGGATGGCTGCGCTCCCTGGTGGACTGGCAGCAGGAAACGTCCGATCCAGGGGAGTTCCTGGATTCGCTGCGGTTTGAGATCAACGCCCGCGAAGTGTTCGTCTTCACCCCCAAGGGCGAGGTCATGGCGCTGCCCGCCGGTTCAACCCCGGTGGACTTCGCCTACGCCGTGCACACCGAGGTGGGCCACCGCACCATTGGTGCACGGGTCAACGGCAAGCTGGTCCCGCTCAACAGCGAACTGAACCACGGCGACTGGGTGGAAATTTTCACCTCCAAGGCAGAAGGGGCAGGACCAAGCCAGGACTGGCAGCACTTCGTCAAGAGCGCCCGTGCCCGCAACAAGATCCGCCAGTGGTTCAGCAAGGAACGCCGCGAAGAAGCGATTGACCGCGGCAAGGAACTGTTGACCCGCGCCATGCGGAAACAGAACATGCCGCTGCAGCGGTTGATGACCCACGAGGCCCTGGCCGTAGTGGCCGAGGAATTCAAATATGCGGACATCTCCGGCCTGTACGCCGGCGTCGGCGACGGGCATACATCTGCCCAGTCCGTCATGGAAAAGCTCATCGAAAGCCTGGGAGGCAACGAGAGTGCCGATGATGACGTCGAAGAGGTCAGCATCCCCACCCAGGTCACCAAGGCCCGCTTCTCCGACTCCGGTGTGGTGGTCCGCGGCGTTGGTGACGTGTGGGTGAAGCTGGCACGCTGCTGCACGCCCGTTCCCCCCGACCCGATTCTTGGCTTCGTGACCAGGGGTTCAGGTGTCTCCGTGCACCGCACCGACTGCACCAACATCTCGGACCTTAAGGACCAGCCGGACCGGATCGTGGATGTGGACTGGGCGCCCACCCAGTCCAGCGTCTTCCTGGTGGAAATCCAGGTGGAGGCGCTGGACCGCAAGTCATTGCTCTCGGATGTCACACGCGTCCTCTCGGACAACCACGTCAATATCCTTGCTGCCAGCGTCCACACCTCGACGGACCGGGTGGCCATCTCAAAGTTCGCTTTCGAGATGGGCGACCCCAAGTACCTCAGCCACGTCCTCAGCGCCGTCCGCAGGATCGACGGGGTGTTCGACGTCTACCGTACTACCGGAAACAAGCGCCGGAGCTAGCAAAGCCAGCTTCTCCAAGGCAGCCCGCTTGTGCGGAACCCGCGGTGTTGCCTCGATCGCGAGCACCAGGAGCCGCAGCCGCACGTCCTGTTGCGGCCTGGCCAGCAAACCGGTGAGGGCGGGCACGGCACGCTCCGTTTCCACGTGGAGGGCGATGTCGAGGGCAGTCCGCAGGGGGCTGGAAACCATCAGTCCGCCCAGGCTGACCACATCGAACGGTCCGAGCTTCACTTCGTGCAGCGTGCAGCCGCGGGTATTCCGCAGGCTGGAGACGCGCCGCTTGGCATCCACCAGCAGCGCCAGCCTGTCCGGCTCCGCCGCGCAGCCGTAGATCCAGGCGGCCGTCATCCGGCCCGCCACCACACGCTGGCGTATTGCCGCCGGAACAGCCCCTGCCGCAGCCCGTGCCCTCAGCTGCGGGGACGGGGGAAGCCCGGGCAGGGTGTAGCCGTTGTGGTGGAAGCGCGCCAGCAGTCCGTCGGCCGCCAATGATTGGAGTTCGGGGCCGGCGAAGGGCTTCCCTGGTGCATAGAGTTCGGGAAACCGTGGCGGGGCAGCCCCTTCCGTCCCGCCGGTCGGGCATCCCTGCCGCGGGGGCGCCGCGGATACTTCCCGGCCCGGGCCGGCGGAGGATGAACCTGGAGGTGTGGCCATGGCTCCATCCTGCCCGGACCACGATTAACGGGAACAGGCCCGGTCCGGGTTATGTGGATAACCGGTACCGGGCCTGTGGCCTCAGCTCAGGGCTGGAAGGTCAGGACAGCTCGCTTGCTGAACGCTGGATCTGGTCAAGCCAGGCCTGGCGGGCTTCGAGAGCCTCCTGGGCGGCCTTGATCTTGCGCTGGTCGCCGGTCTTTTCGGCATTGGCGAGGTCTTCCTGGAGCCCGGCAATGGCCGATTCCAGCTGCGAGAGCGCGCTGTTGGTGCGTGCCTTCCGCTCCGGGTTGGACCGCTGCCACTGTTCTTCCTCGGCGTGGCGGACGGCATCCTCCACCTTGCGGAGTCCGGCCTCGATCCGGCCCATGTCAGCACGGGGCACCTTGCCGGCGTCTTCCCAGCGGTCGCGGACGGACTGGAGTGCCTTCTTGGCTGCCGCCAGGTCCTTCACCGGCAGGATGCTGTTGGCCTCCGCCAGCAGCTCCTCCTTTACCGTAAGGTTCGCCGCGTACTCCTGGTCGATCTCGTCGTTGGCAGCCTGCCGGGAGGTGAAGAACACGTCCTGTGCGGCGCGGAACCGGGCCCAGAGCGCGTCATCGTCCTTCCGGCTGGCGCGTGGCGATGCCTTCCACTGGTCCATCAGCCGGCGGTATTCGCCGGCGGCGAAGCCCCAGTCCGTTGAGGTGGACAGCGCCTCAGCCTCGGCGATCAGCTTCTCCTTGGCGGCCTTGGCCGCCGAGTTGTTGCTGTCCAGCTGGGAGAAGTAGGCCCGGCGGTGCCTGTCAAAGACGGTACGTGCAGCCCTGAACCGCTTCCACAGCGCATCCTCGTTGCTCCGGCCCAGCCGCACACCGCTCTTCTGGGCAGTTTTCCAGTTCTCAAACAACTCGTTCATCCGGGCGCTGGAGGTCTTCCACTGGGTCTGCGCGGGGTCCTGGCCGGAAATCTGTTCTGCTTCGGCAACAATGGCTTCGCGGGCTGCGAGCTCGGAGGCGCGGACGGCATCGTGTTCGGCCTTCTCCGCTTTCTCCAGCTCGGTGATCTGCCCGGCCAGCTGGTCCAGGCGGGCCTCGGCGGCCCGCAGGTCGCCCACCATGTTGCGTTCGGCGAGCTGTTCACGCAGGTGCGTCACCGTCTTCTGCATGTCGGTGCTGGGAGCCTTGGAACTGACCCGCTGTTCCAGGAGCACAATCTGCGCCACGACGTCGTCGTATTTCCGGGCGAAGTAGATCAGCGCCTCATCGCCGCTCACGCCGGGGTACTGGCCCACGGGGTGTTCGCCGCCGTCGATGGTCAGGTAAACGTGGCCGTCGCCTTCCACGCGGCCCCACTTGGAGGCCTCGGCGACGGACGTGCTGGGTGCGGCGGGGGCCGGTGCGGCAGCGGGGGCAGCGGCGGCCGGCTTGGGGCGCGAAGCAAAGGCAGCGGGTGACGGTGCGGACGGCCGGGGCCCGGGAGCCGGCGCGGCCGCGCCAGCGACGGTGCCCGTGCCGGCCTGGTCTTCGGGCTTTGAAGGACCGTCCGCGGCGGCCTCAACTTCAGCGGTGCCTTCCTCCGAAGCTGTGGCTTCAGGTGTCACGGGTGCCTGCTCGGCATCTGCAGCAGGAAGGGTAGCGTCGTCGGCGGCCGGTGCCGTGGTGTCGCTTGCGCCTGTTGCTGTTTCGTCGGATTTCTGACTGTCTGTCACCGCTAAAAGTCTTTCGCTTGGAGGGAAATACTCACGTACTGCACCGTAGCCCTGCGGGCCCGGCCTACTTCAGAGAAAACGAGTCTATCGTGACTGGTTGTTTTGGCGCTCCGTCCGTGTCGCTGGCACCCGGCGTGATGCCGGCGGCAGCGATGCCGGACACCACATCCAGGCCCGACGTCACCTTGCCCACCACGGTGTAGCCGCCCGCGGCATCTGCCGGAATGGCGGTGTCCTTGTAGACGATGAAGAACTGCGTCCCGTTGCCGTAGGCGTTGTTGCCGGTACGGGCAACGGCAATGGTCCCGGCGGGATACATGTTGTCCGCGGGGGTGTTTTCCAGTGGGCCCCACGTGTAGTTGGGATCGCCCTGGCCGTCGCCGTTGGGCGAACCGCACTGCAGCACGCCGAACTGGTCTGCGGTGGTGAGCCGGTGGCACGTCTTGCCGTTGAAGTAGCCTTCGTCGCTGAGGGACTTGAAGACGGCGGCGGCCTGCGGAGCTTTGGTTCCGTCAACCTCCACGCCCAGGGGACTGCCGTTCAGCATCAATTGCCCGGTGAACGTCTTTCCGGCCGCCGTGTCTGCCGCCGGAATGTTCGGACCGTTGGTTGCCGGAGCCGACGGAGTGGCGGACGCGCTGGCGGAAGCGGACGGCTCTGTCAGCCCCGCCTTGGCTGCCGCATATTCGTCCTCGGTGGGGTTCCCGGCGAACGCGGTGAGTTGAAGGACGACGGCGAGCACCACGGCGGCGGTTCCGGCACCGGCGGCCACGAGGTTGTCCCGTTTCCGCCGCTTCTCCTGGTCGCGCCGGAGCTCACGCTTGGCTTCCATTTGCTGGATGCGCCGTTTCGTTTCGCGGGCACTGCGTGAACTGGCCGCCAAGGGTCCTCCTCATCGTCGGGCTCCTGCGTTCCGCGGGCAGCCGCGGGGCGCAGGAAGTAAAGGGGCCAGGCTGTACGCGCCCGCTGCATTAGAGATGCACACGGATGACGCATAAACTGGCTGCCGCACATAGTTTATGCATGGCTGGCTGTGCTGCCGCCGTACGCCGCCTGGGCGGTGTGGCCGCCGGTGCCGCCGCGCCTTCCATCCCTAAGGAGAACCTTCCCCATGGCACGCACCGCCTCCCTGTCCGGATTCCCCGAGTGGCTTCCAGAGGAGCGGCTGGTGGAGCTGCATGTGCTCGATACCCTGCGCAGGGTCTTTGAGCTCCATGGTTTTGCCTCAATTGAAACCCGCGCCGTGGAGACGGTGGGCCAGCTCCTGCGCAAGGGGGAGATCGACAAGGAAGTCTATGGACTGAGCCGGCTCCAGGAGGACGAGGGCGACAATCCGGTCAAGGGCGGCAAGGCCGACCCCAACGCGCTTGCCCTGCACTTTGACCTGACGGTGCCGTTTGCCCGCTACGTCGTCGAAAACGCCGGTTACCTTGCCTTCCCGTTCCGCCGCTACCAGATCCAGAAGGTGTGGCGCGGCGAGCGGCCCCAGGAGGGCCGGGCCCGTGAATTCACGCAGGCGGACATCGACGTGGTGGGCGACGGCGAGCTTCCGTTCCGTTACGACGTCGAAATTGCGCTGGTCATCGCCGAGGCACTGAGCGCGCTGCCCATCCCGGACTTCCGCCTCCGCATCAACAACCGCAAGCTGGCCGAAGGCTTCTACCGCGGCATCGGCCTTGATGACACCGCTGGGGTGCTGCGCAGCATCGACAAGCTTGAAAAGATCGGTCCCGCCAAGGTGGCGGAACTGCTGAAGGCCGAACTGGGCGCAACCGAAGACCAGGCCGCCAAGGCACTCCAGCTAGCCGCCATCCGCACGGAAGACACGTCCTTCGTGGCGCAGGTCCGGGCCCTCGGCGTCAGCAACGAGCTCCTGGATGAAGGCCTGGACGAACTGGAGCAGGTCATCGATGCCGCCGTGCAGCGGGCTCCAGGCAAGGTGCTGGCAGACCTCAGCATCGCCCGCGGCCTGGACTACTACACCGGCACCGTAGTGGAAACCGTGCTGGTGGGCCACGAACAGCTGGGTTCCATCTGCTCCGGCGGCCGGTACGACGCCCTGGCGTCCAAGGGCAACCGCAAGTTCCCGGGCGTGGGGTTGTCCATCGGCGTGACCCGCCTGGTGTCGCGCATCCTCAGCCAGGACCTGGCCAAAGCCTCCCGGTCGGTTCCCACCGCCGTGCTGGTGGCCCTGAACCACGACGACAGCTGGGGCGCGGCCCAGGATGTCGCCGCCCTGCTGCGCAGCCGTGGAATTCCCACCGAGGTGGCGGCCAGGGCCGAGAAGTTCGGCAAGCAGATCAAGTTCGCGGACCGCCGGGGGATCCCTTTCGTCTGGTTCACCGACGAGGACGGCACCCACCAGGTCAAGGACATCCGCACCGGTGAACAGGTGCTGGCCGCTCCCGAAACCTGGATGCCGCCCGTCGGGGACCTCACGGTGCAGGTTGAAACCACCTCGCCGGCAGCTGCCTCCGTTTAGCCAGGACCTCAGGGCCCGGGACGCTGGCGCTGGGGCTGCCGGAAACGCAGCACCAGCGCGCGCCCGGCCACACCCGCGGCCAGGACCGCTGCCATAGCCAGGACCGAAGCCCGGGGCAGGGTGAAGGCCAGGACGGCGCAGCCGAGGAAGCCGAGGACATTCAGCCAGCGGGGGGCGTACCCGGGGTGCGTTGCCAGCGTGAAGGCGGAGGCGTTGGCAACGGCGTAATAGACCAGCACGCCGAAGCTTGAAAAGCCCACCACGGTCATGACGTTGGTGGTCACCAGGAGCAGGATCACGACGGCGGCCACGGCGAGTTCGGCCACATACGGAACGGTATGGCTGCCACCCACTTTTGCCAGCGGGCCCGGAAGATCGCGTTCCCGTGCCATGGCAAGGGTGGTCCGGCCCACGCCGGTAATCAGTGCGAGGAGGGCGCCCAGGCACGCGGCGGCAGCGCCGGCCTGCACCAGCGGGGCGGCAGGGGCAAGACGGGAATCGAGTACGGCGTCCAGCAGCGGTGTCGCGGATGTCCCGAGCCGCTCTCCGAGGTGGGCAAGCAGGAGCAATGCCAGCAGCAGGTAGATGGCGAAGGCGGCTGCCAGGGCTGCCAGGATGGCCCGGGGGATGGCCCGGGCGGGGTCCTTGACTTCTTCGCCCAGCGTGGCGATCCGGGCGTAGCCGGCAAAAGCGAAAAACACCAGGCCTGCCGCCGGCAGCACCCCCGCCGGGTTGTCCGACGTCGCCCCGGCGGGTCCGGCACCGGCGTGCGGGCCCAGCCACGCAGCAACCGCGACGAACACCAGCGTCGCGACGACCATGCACAGCAGGATGCGCGTCAGCAGGGCGGTCCGGGTTATGCCGAGCAGGTTGACTCCGGTGAGCGCCACGACGGCGGCCACCGCCACCGGGACCGCGTAATCCCGTGCCACGTAGTTGCCGAACGTCAGTGCCATGGCCGCGCAGGAGGCTGTCTTGCCAGTGACGAAACCCCAGCCGGCCAGGAAGCCCGGCCATTCGCCGAGCTGGTTCCTGCCGTACACGTAGGTCCCGCCGCTGGTGGGGTAAATGGCCGCAAGGGCGGCAGACGCGACGGCGTTGCAGTACGCCACCACACCCGCGACGAGTACGGAGAGGACCAGCAGGTTTCCGGCCAGCGCGGCGGCCGGAGCGAAGACCACGAATACCCCGGCGCCCAGCATGGACCCGAGTCCGATCGCGGTGGCGTCAAAGGTCCCGAGCCTGCGCTGCAGCTGCTGCGGTTCGCTCATGCGGTGGCATTGCCCTTCCAGCGGGTAAACTCGGACGGGATCGTTCCCGCAACGATCATATTGAACTTCCCACTGTTTTCCCGCAGAAAGGCGTGCTGTGCTGCGCACACATGACCTCGGATCCCTTCGTTCCGAGCACATTGGACAAACCGTAACCCTGGCCGGCTGGGTGGGCCGCCGTCGTGACCACGGTGGTGTGGCATTCGTCGACCTGCGTGACGCTTCCGGCGTGGCCCAGGTGGTGGTCCGCGAGGAGGAAGTGTTCCACGGACTGCGCAACGAGTACGTCCTGCAGGTCACGGGCACCGTGTCCAAGCGCCCCGAAGGCAATGAGAACCCGGCGCTGGCCACCGGCGGGATCGAGGTCATCGCCGAGGACGTCACCATCCTCAACACCTCCGACCCCCTGCCGTTCCAGATTGACGAACACGTGGAAGTCGGCGAGGAAGCCCGCCTCAAGCACCGCTACCTGGACCTGCGCCGCCCCGGCCCCAGCCGCAACCTGCGGCTCCGCTCCGAGGCCAACCGGGTGGCGCGCGACCTGCTCCACCAGGAGGGCTTCGTGGAGATCGAGACGCCCACCCTCACGCGTTCGACGCCGGAGGGCGCCCGTGACTTCCTGGTTCCGGCACGCCTGGCTCCGGGTTCCTGGTACGCGCTGCCGCAGTCCCCGCAGCTGTTCAAGCAGCTGCTGCAGGTGGGCGGGTTCGAAAAGTACTACCAAATCGCCCGCTGCTACCGCGACGAGGACTTCCGCGCGGACCGGCAGCCGGAATTCACCCAGCTGGACATCGAGGCGAGCTTCGTTGACCAGGACGACATCATCCGGCTGGGCGAGAACATCGTCAAGGCAGTGTGGCAACTCATCGGGGTGGAGATTCCCACGCCCATCCAGCGCATCACGTACGCGGACGCGATGGCCCGGTACGGCTCCGACAAGCCGGACCTTCGCTTCGGGCTGGAGCTGACCGAGCTCACCGAATTCTTCAAGGACACCAACTTCGGCGTGTTCAAGGCTCCCTACGTGGGCGCCGTCGTCATGCCCGGCGGTGCTTCGCAGGCGCGCCGCGCCCTGGACGCGTGGCAGGAATGGGCCAAGCAGCGCGGCGCCAGGGGCCTCGCGTACGTCCTGTACAAGGAAGACGGCGAGCTCGCCGGCCCTGTGGCGAAGAACCTCACCGAGTTCGAACGCGCGGGACTCGCCGACGCCGTAGGCGCCAAACCGGGCGACTGCATCTTCTTCGCCGCCGGGGAAAAGACTCCGTCGCGTGCCCTGCTGGGTGCCGCCCGCGTGGAAATCGGCCACCGCACCGGCCTGATCGATCCCACTGACTGGGCCTTCTGCTGGGTGGTGGATGCACCCATGTTCGAACCCGCCGCCGCTGCCGTCGCGTCGGGTGATGTTGCCGTCGGTGGAGGCCAGTGGACTGCAGTGCACCACGCTTTCACCTCGCCCAAGCCTGAATTCCTTGACACGTTCGACAAGGATCCCGAATCGGCGCTCTCCTACGCCTACGACATCGTCTGCAATGGCAACGAAATCGGTGGCGGCTCCATCCGTATCCACCAGCGCGAAGTGCAGGAACGCGTCTTCGAACTGATGGGCCTGGACAAGGAAGACGCCCAGACCAAGTTCGGGTTCCTGCTGGAAGGCTTCAAGTACGGCGCACCCCCGCACGGCGGTATCGCCTTCGGGTGGGACCGCGTGGTGTCGTTGCTGGCAGGAGTGGAGTCCATCCGCGACGTTATCGCCTTCCCGAAGTCCGGCGGCGGCCATGACCCCCTCACCGAGGCCCCGGCCCCGATCACGCCGCAGCAGCGCAAGGAAGCGGGCGTGGACTTCAAGCCCGAGGCCAAAAAACCCGAGGTGAAGAAGCCTGAAGGCCAGCAGTAGTAAACGGTCGCATGCGTTGGAGGTTCCCCGGTCCGGCCGGGGGGCCTCCTGCCGTTAAGGAAGGAACAGCGGTGACCACAGCAAGCCCGGTCCAGCCAGTGCCCCTGGGCCTTGAAGCCGCCATGGACGCAGCGTGGCCAGCGCCGGACCGCCATGAGGCCGGCGGCTGGATGCTTCGGGCGGCCGCAGGCGTCACCCAGCGGTCCAACTCCATCTGGCCACGCAGTGAACAGTTCGGTGGCGACCAGTGCAGCGACGACCTCCCGGGCCTGCTCAGGGAGGCCAGGGCCTGGTACCGCAGCCGCCGCCTCCCGGTCATCTTCCAGCTCTTCGACACCCCGGCAGCGTCCGCGCTTCACCGGCTGCTGGACGCGGAGGGCTTCACCCGCCAGTCCGAGACCCTGGTCATGACCCGCAGCGCAATGGACGCCCGGATTCCCGCAGGCGCCGCGGCAGCGGTGGAACTCTCCACAGAGCCGTCAGGGGAGTGGCTGCGGGTCTGGTGGGACGTGGACGGCCGCGGCGGCAACGATGCGCTGGTGACTGCAACGGAAATCCTCAAGGGCTGTCCCTCCTTGTATGCGCTGGCGCGTGACGGCGACGGGCGGCCAGCCGCCGTCGGGCGCCTTGCCCTCCCGGACGGCAGTGGGCAGGGCGGCCTGTACTGCATGGCCACGCTTCCGGAAGCGCGCCGCAAGGGTTTCGCCGCCGCCATCCTGCAGGCCCTGCTTCACGCCGGCAAAGCGGGGGGCGTGCACGGTTTCTGGCTGCTGGTCACGGCAGCGAACCATGGCGCGCAGGAGCTGTACGCGAAGGCAGGCTTCCGCGAAGCCGGCCGCTACCTGTACCGTCAGGAGCGCCCCCGGCGCGCCCCCACCGGCTGCTGACAATCAAGGACGGCCGGCTAACCCGCCGGATCCGTCACCGTGACCCGCACCGAGCAGGCATCCGCCGCGGCCTTCTTCAACACGGCGGTCCGGGGCTCGGCAACGTCCAGGTAGGCAAGGCGCGGCAAGCGTGCGTACCCGCGCAGCAGCGGCTCGGCAAGGACCAGGTCCGCCAGGGTCCTGTCGCCTCCGGGCACCACATACTCGAAGGCGGCCCCGCGGAACACCTCCACGGCCTGCTGCGCCACGGCACCCACCAGGGCATCGGCCTGGTTGGAACGGCGGCGGGCAAAGCGCTTCTGGGACTGGCCGCCCGCCGCGGTGCGGGACTGGACGTACCGGGTGCCCGCCTTGGATGCGAGCAGGACGCCCTCACTTGCCACCCCGATGCCGTATCCGCCCCGCCTCACCAGCAGCAGTCCCAGCCGGCGCGGCTGGGAAGCAAGTGCAGCGAGCCGCTCCAGCGGTCCGGTGCCGCGGCCCGGACGACCATCGGCCGGCCACGGAGCCTGCAGGAGCGCCTCCGCGCCGTCGGCCGCCACAAGGAGCAGGCCGTCGTCGCCGTCCTGCAACCGGTAACCGCCGTGGGAGGTGCCGAAGCGTTCCGCCCAGCCCGGCAGCCGCGGGCCGGACACGAATGCTGTCCTCACGGAAGACTGGGCGCCGGAGTGGCCGGGGGCATGCATGGCGGTTCCTTGCGGTCAGGGGGAGGGGAAAAGCAGGTGCCGGACTGGAAGTAGCCTATCTATGTGGATGATCTCTTCGGGAACGGGCCAGAAAACGACGACGACGACCGTCCCGCCGCCAGGGAGAGCGCCGGTTCCCGGGGCAACGGTTCGCCGCGCAGCCCGCTTGCCGTTCGCATGCGGCCCCGCACCCTGGACGAGGTGGTGGGCCAGCAGCACCTGCTCGGCCAGGGCTCGCCGCTGCGCCAGCTGGCGGCCGGGGCAGGCGCGGACGCCGCCGGTCCGGCCGGACCCAGCTCCCTGATCCTGTGGGGCCCTCCAGGTACCGGCAAGACCACGCTGGCGCACGTCATTGCGCGGGGGCCGGGCCGGAAGTTCGTCGAGCTGTCCGCCATCACTGCCGGCGTCAAGGATGTCCGGCGGGTCATGGACGACGCCCTGACCGCCCGCGACCTCTACAAGACCACCACGGTGCTGTTCCTGGACGAGATCCACCGCTTCAACAAGGCCCAGCAGGACGCCCTGCTCCCCGGCGTCGAAAACCGGTGGGTGGTCCTCGTGGCTGCCACCACGGAAAACCCCTCTTTCTCGGTGGTCTCGCCGTTGCTCTCCCGCTCCCTGCTCCTCACGCTCAAGCCCTTGACGGATGCGGACATCGAGGGCCTCCTGGTGCGGGCCGTGGAGGATCCGCGCGGGCTGGGCGGCAAGGTCCGGCTCAGCGAGGAAGCCCTGGAGCACCTGGTCCGGCTGTCCGGCGGCGACGCCCGCAGGGCGCTTACCGCCCTGGAAGCCGCTGCGGGCGTCGCTTTCGGTGACGCGGACGACGTCGAACGTCCAGCGGGGGAGGACGGCGCACCTTCCGAACCTGCCGCCGAAGAGCCGGTCACCGTGGAGCTGCGCCACACCGAGCGCGCCCTGGATGCGGCCGCCGTCCGCTACGACCGTGCCGGGGACCAGCACTACGACGTGGCCAGCGCGTTCATTAAGTCCATCAGGGGATCCGACGTGGACGCGGCCCTGCACTACCTCGCCCGGATGCTCGAGGCGGGGGAGGACCCCCGGTTCGTGGCCCGGCGGATCGTCATCTCCGCGGCCGAGGACGTGGGCATGGCAGATCCCACCGCGCTGCAGACCGCCGTAGCAGCAGCACAGGCCGTGCAGCTCATTGGCATGCCCGAGGGCCGGATCATCCTGGCGGAGGCTGTGGTCCACCTCGCCACCGCCCCCAAGTCGAACGCCGCCTACATGGGCATCAACAAAGCCATCGCAGATGTCCGGGCCGGCCTCGGCGTCGGAATTCCCGCCCACCTGCGCGATGCCCATTACCCGGGCTCCAAGCAGCTGGGCCACGGTGTTGGCTATAAGTACGCCCACGACGCGCCGCACGCAGTGGCCACCCAGCAGTATCCGCCCGATGACCTGGTGGGCCGCGACTACTACCAGCCCACCGGCAACGGTGCTGAACGGGACATCGCCCAACGGCTGGAGCGCCTGCGGAGGATTGTCCGGGGCACGTGATGGCGTGGTAAGCTGAATCTTTGTCTGGCAAGGCGCGGACGCACAATCTCCCCAATTCAGTTTGGCAAGGTTATGCCCTGTGCCCAGTAGCAAAAGGCAGCGGTTGGCCGATGCTCTCCATCGTGGAGGCCAGTAACACTGACACACCGCAGATATTGGAAGGACACAAGTGGCTAACAACACTCGTGCTCGCCGTCAGGCCCGCCTCTCGCGGTCCCTCGGCATTGCCCTGACCCCCAAGGCCGCCAAGTACATGGAGCGCCGTCCGTACGGCCCCGGTGAGCATGGCCGCGCCCGCAAGAAGCAGGACTCCGACTACGCCGTACGTCTGCGCGAAAAGCAGCGCCTGCGTGCACAGTACGGCATCCGCGAAGCACAGATGACCCGTGCCTTCGAAGAAGCCCGCCGCACCAAGGGCCTGACCGGTGAGAACCTCATCGAACTGCTCGAAATGCGCCTTGACGCCCTGGTGCTGCGTGCCGGTTTTGCCCGCACCATCGCCCAGGCCCGCCAGCTGGTTGTGCACCGCCACATCATGGTTGACGGCGTCCGCGTTGACCGTCCGTCGTTCCGCGTCGGCGAGGGCCAGCTGGTCCACGTCCACAGCCGCAGCGAAACCATGGTTCCGCTCCAGGTTGCCGCAGCCGGCGCCCACCGCGACGTCCTGCCTGCCGTTCCGGCCTACCTGGACGTCAAGCTGGAAGCCCTGCAGGCCCGCCTGGTCCGCCGCCCCAAGCGTTCCGAGATCCCGGTGACCTGCGAAGAGCAGCTCGTCGTCGAATTCTACGCACGCTAAATCCCAGCAGCGTACCCAAAGAAGCCCGTGGCAAGCGCCGCGGGCTTCTTTGTATGTAAGGTACTTGGGGGACATCTGCGCGGCGCCCCTTGCGGGCGCGGGCAGGATGGAACCCAACCACGGAATTTCGAGGAGATGAACGTCTATGTCTGGTGGCGATATTGCCGGCCTGATCGCTGCCGGGGTGTTCGCGCTCCTGGTCCTGCTGCTTGCGGTCCCCATCCTGAAGCTGGGAAAAGTCTTCGATGAGGTGCGGACCACCATCAGGTCCCTGAGCGACGGCGCCACGCCCCTCATGGACGAGGTCACGGCTACCGTCTCCACGACCAACCAGCAGCTGAAGAAGGTGGACGGCATCTCGTCCAACGTCTCGGATGCCTCGGCCAACATCTCCGCGCTGTCCTCGCTGGTCGCCGCAACGGTCGGCTCCCCGCTGATCAAGGTTGCCGCCTTCAGCTACGGCGTCCGCAGCGCCTTCGCCAACCGACGGAAGCCCGCCGCCGGGCGCCGCAGCCGCTAGATCCGAAAAGAATAAACATGAAGAGAATTGTCTGGATGGGAATCGGCGTGGCCATCGGCGTCATTGCCTTCCGAAAAGTGAGCCAAGCCCAAGCCAGCCTGGGGCCGGAAGGGCTGAACCGCTCTGTGGGCCGGCTGGCCGACGGGGTCTACGACTTCGCCGACGCCGTCCGCGCCGGGATGCGGGAACGGGAAACAGACCTGAGGTCCGCCCTGGGCATCGAGTCCGCTGAAGTGGTCCGCCGCTAGGCCCGGCAGGGCTCAACACCGGCAGCCAGCCAACAACCGGCAGGACCCCCTATCCGGGGCCAGGCCACCTGAACGAAAGACCCGTGCCCCATCGGCGCGGACCAAGAAGGGTAAGAAAACAGCTCATGAAGTCGCAGGAGATCACAAAGCGCTGGGTGGACTTTTTTGTCAGCAAGGGCCACACCGCGGTTCCCTCCGCATCGCTGGTCTCCAGCGACCCCTCGCTGCTGTTCACGGTGGCCGGCATGGTCCCGTTCATTCCCTACCTCACCGCCCGCGAGGAAGCACCCTACTCCCGCGCCACCAGTGTCCAGAAGTGCATCCGCACCGGCGACATCGAGGAAGTGGGCAAGACCGCCCGGCACGGCACCTTCTTCCAGATGTGCGGCAACTTCTCCTTTGGCGACTATTTCAAGGAAGACGCCATCAAGTTCGCCTGGGAGCTGCTCACCACGGGCGTTGACGACGGCGGCTACGGCCTTCCGCCCGAGAAGCTGTGGGTGACCGTCTATGAGGAGGACGACGAGGCCGAGGAGCTGTGGCTGAAGAACACCGGCGTCCCCGCCGAACGCATCCAGCGCATGGGCAAGTCGGACAACTACTGGTCAACTGGCCAGCCCGGCCCGGCAGGACCCTGCTCCGAGATCTACTACGACCGCGGACCGGCCTACGGCATCGAAGGCGGACCGCTGGCTGACGAGACCCGCTACATCGAGATCTGGAACCTCGTGTTCATGCAGTACCAGATCGAGAACGTCCGCTCCAAGGTCGACTTTGACATCGTTGGAGAGCTGCCGAAGAAGAACATCGATACCGGCCTGGGCATGGAACGCCTCGCGATGATCCTGCAGGGCGTCGAGAACATGTACGAGACCGACCAGGTCCGCCCCGTAATCGACAAGGCCGCCGAACTCTCCGGCAAGGAGTACACCTCCGCGGAAACCGAGGACGATCCGCACCACACCGACGACGTCCGCATGCGCGTGGTGGCAGACCACGTCCGGTCGGCCCTCATGCTGATCTCCGACGGGGTCACGCCGTCCAACGAAGGACGTGGCTACGTTTTGCGCCGCCTCATCCGCCGCGCCGTGCGCTCCATGCGCCTCCTCGGCGTCGAGCAGGCCTGCCTGCCCGACCTGCTGCCGGCTTCACGCGACGCCATGAAGGGCGTCTACCCGGTGGTGGCGACCGATTTCGACCGGATCAGCCGCATCGCCTACGCCGAGGAGAAGGCATTCCTGCGCACCATCGCCTCCGGCACCGCCCGGCTCGAGGACGCGGTCAAGGAGTCGAAGGCGGCCAACAAGCCCCTGTCAGGCGAGGATGCCTTCACCCTGCACGACACCTACGGCTTCCCGATCGACCTCACCCTTGAGATGGCCGAAGAGGCCGGCCTGAAGGTTGATGAGGCGGCGTTCCGCAGCCTCATGCAGGAACAGCGCCAGCGCGCCCAGGCCGACGCCAAGGGCAAGAAGGGCGGCCACGCCGACGTCAGCGTCTTCCAGGAAATCCTGGGCCAGGGCGAGACAGTCTTCACCGGGTACTCCGAACTCGAAGGCGAATCCCGCGTCCGCGGACTGCTCAGCGCGGGCCGGCAGGTCCAGCAGGCGTCCACCGGTGACGAGATCGAACTCGTGCTTGCCGAGACGCCGTTCTACGCCGAAGCCGGCGGCCAGGCAGCAGACACGGGCCTGATCACCGGTGACGGGTTCGTCGTCGAGGTCCTGGACGTCCAGCGCCCTGTGAAGGGACTGAGCGTACACAAGGCGGTTGTCCGCGAAGGTGAAATCGGCGCAGACTCCCTGGTGCGCGCCGCCGTCGACCGTGAACGCCGCCATGCCGCCGAGCAGGCGCACACCGGCACGCACATCGTGCACGCCGCCCTGCACCAGATCCTGGGCCCGGAAGCCACCCAGCGCGGATCCTTCAACAAGGCCGGCTACCTGCGCTTCGATTTTGCCTGGGGCGAGGGGCTGAGCACTGCTACGCGGTCCGAGATCGAAGAGGTCTCCAACCTTGCCATCCGCAACAACTACGCGGTGGAAACGAAGATCATGGGGCTGGCCGAGGCCAAGGCCCTGGGTGCCATGGCGCTCTTCGGCGAGAACTATGGCAGCGAAGTGCGGGTGGTGGAGATCGACGGCGCCTGGTCCCGCGAGCTCTGCGGCGGCACCCACGTCGCCAACACCTCGCTGATTGGCAGCCTGTCCCTGCTGGGCGAACAGTCTGTGGGTTCAGGCAATCGCCGCGTGGAGGCGTTTGTCGGCATGGAGGCGTTCCGTCACCTTGCGGCCGAACGGGCGCTGGTGACTGAGCTGACTGATCTGCTCAAGGTTCCGTCCGGCCAGCTTGCCGACAGGATTTCCGCAACCCTGGCCAAGCTCAAGGCCACGGAGAAGGAATTGGACCGGCTCCGCAAGGAACAGCTTGCTGCGTCGGCCGCCCAGCTGGTCAGCGCCGCCCGCGACGCCGGTGGAGTGCAGGTGCTGGCCCATGACGCCGGCACCGTCAGCGGCGCCGACGACCTCCGCGGGCTGGCCCTCGACCTCCGCAACCGCCTGGGTTCCGGTGCGGCGGCCGTTGCCGTCGCCGGCGTCGCCAATGACCGTCCCCTGATCCTGGTGGCCACCAACGAGGCCGCCAGGGAGGCAGGCGTTAAGGCCGGTGCCCTGGTCCGGGTCGCCGCCGGTGTCCTCGGTGGTGGCGGCGGCGGCAAGGACGACGTCGCCCAGGGCGGCGGAACCGACGCCGGAAAGGTCGGCGCTGCCCTGGCAGCCGTCGTCGACGCCATCTCAAGGCGATAACCGGGCCATGACCAGTGCTGTTGCTGACGGCGGCTACCCCCAGGGCGTGAAGCTGGGGGTGGACGTCGGCACCGTCCGCGTAGGGGTGGCCATCTGCGACCGCGATTCGATTCTTGCCACGCCCTATAAGACCCTCGACCGGAACGCTAAAAAGAATTCGGACGTGCGCGTGATCGCCAAGCTCGCGGAAGAGCTTGGAGCCGTTCAGGTCATCGTCGGCCTCCCCAAAACCATGAAGGGCGAGGAACACGCGTCTGCCCGGATGGCGGCCGACTATGCACTGCTTTTGGCAACCGAGCTTGCCGGCCGCGGCCTGGCAGTTCCGGTTAACCTCGTGGACGAACGCCTCAGCAGTGTCTCGGCCCACCGGAACCTGCATGAAGCTGGCATGAGCAGCAGGGACCACCGTAAAGTAGTTGATCAGGTCGCGGCGGCGGGTATTCTTCAGCACGCCATCGACATGCAGAAAGCCAGGGGAGCGGATGTCGGCTCACGCGTGACAGCGCCATCCCCGTCCGTGGACCTGGGGGCCGGTGGGGCGGACCAGCCCGTCCGCGCCATCCCCGCGGACACGAACCAATCTTCAGATAATGGAAGGCAACAGTGAGCCCTGCCAACATTGACGACACCTCCGGTCCGCTGGACCCCGGGGCCGGGAGGCCACTGACCCGCAAGGAACTGCGGGCCCGGGAGAAAAGCCTCAACACCGGAGGCCACGACGCCGTGCCCGAGCAGGCCTACGAAACCGGTGACGTCCCGCCGCCACCGGCGGCACCTCCTGCCGCCGCGGCGGCCGCGCCCACCTTTGCCCCGCATCCCGCTACTGGAGATGTCCCGGCAGCACCGCAAACGCCACCGTCCATCCAGGACGACCACGCCGTGCACGGCACCTCCGAAGAAGGCGCCGCCGGCGCGCCGCCGCCCCTCGGCCACCCCGACGACGTACCGCACCATGGGGAAGCGGCGCACGATGACGACGCCGCCCACCAGGACGAGGTGCACTACGCCGACGCGCACCATGGGGAAGTGGCGCACCACGACGACGTCCCGCACCACGGGGACGAGGTCCACTACGCCGACGCACACCACCACGACGTCCCGCACCGGGACAGCCACCTCCACCATGAGGAGGACGTGCACGGCCACTACGGGTCGACGGATTACCACCACGGCGACACCCACCCGGAGTCGGCGCACGTGGACCCGGTGGCCGGAATCCTCCCGGCAGCGTCCGCTGAAGTGGTGAAGCGGCCGTCCAAGAAGGTCCGGCGCCGCCGCAGGCTGCTGGCCCTGTTCCTGACCCTTGCTGTCTTTGTGACGGCGGTCGCCGTAGGCGCCCAGTTCCTCAAACCTTTGCTGGGCGACGGAAAGCCATCGGACTTTCCCGGTCCCGGAACCGGCGAGGTGCACGTGACCGTTGCCAGCGGCGAGGGGACGCGCTCCGTCGCCACCGAGCTGGAAAACCAGCGTGTCGTAGCCAACGCGGACACTTTCATGCAGGCGTTCCATGCCTCCGGGGCAACCTTGTCGCCCGGCGACTACGTCTTCAAGAACGAAATGAAGAACGCCGATGCCGTCAATGTCCTGGCCGGCAAGGACAAGACCAAAGTCATCTACTTTGCGCTGAGTGCGGGCCTGCGGATCAGCGAGTCCCTGCAGGCGATCTCCGAGGGCTCCGGAGCGTCCATGCAGCAACTTCAGGCGCTCAGCAACCAACCGGCCCAGTTCGGCCTGCCGGCCAACGCCAAGAACCTCGAAGGCTACCTCGCTCCCGGCGAGTACCGCTTTCCGTTGGGCACCCCTGTCAAGGACATCCTGCAGGCCTTGGTGAAGTCCACCACCGACGAACTGGTATCCCAGGGCATCACCGATCCGGCCAAACAGTACGAGGCCGTCATTGTGGCAAGCATCGTCCAGGCCGAAGGCGGGCAGGCCGACTACGGCGACGTGGCCGGTGCCATCTACAACCGGCTCAAGCCCAACGACCAGACCGGCGGGTTCCTGCAGGTTGACTCGGCCGTCACGTACGGCCTGGGCACCCGGAGCTTCAACTTCACTGATGAGCAGCGGAAGGACAAGTCCAACCCGTACAACACCTACGCCAATCCGGGACTGCCGCCCGGGCCCATCGGCTCACCGGGCAAGACCGCCATCGACGCTGCCGCCCGGCCCAAGGCCAACGACTACCTGTACTGGGTGACCGTGAACCTGGACACCAAGGAGACCAAGTTCGCCAAGACGCTGGCCGAACACAACACCTACGTTGAGCAGTACAACGCGTGGTGCCAGGCCAACGCGGGCCGCTGCACATGAGCCTGCGGGCTGCCGTCCTT
Source organism: Pseudarthrobacter niigatensis (assembly GCF_030812615.1). Taxonomy (NCBI): domain Bacteria; kingdom Bacillati; phylum Actinomycetota; class Actinomycetes; order Micrococcales; family Micrococcaceae; genus Pseudarthrobacter; species Pseudarthrobacter niigatensis. The sequence goes on from NZ_JAUSTB010000001.1 coordinate 198,564, forward strand.
GGCCACCCGATCAGCCACTCGAAGTCCCCGGCGCTGCACCTCTCCGCCTACGGGCAGCTCGGGGCGGGCATCAGTTACACGGCCATCGACGTCACGGAGGCGCTGCTGCCAGCGTTCATGCGACAGATCCGGAACCAGCCGGGCTGGCGGGGCCTCTCGGTGACCATGCCCCTGAAGACGGCCATGCTGGACGAGGTGGACGAGGTACGTGGGGTGGCGGGGACCCTCGGCGTGGTCAACACCGTAACGTTCGAGGAATCGGCGGGCAGCGTGAAGACTGTGGGCTCGAATACGGACGTCACAGGCATCGTCAACGCCCTGCGGCACGCCGGCACCAAGGCGGCCCCGTCGGCCGTCATCCTCGGCGGCGGCGGAACAGCGGCATCGGCCATCGCTGCCCTGCAGGAGCTGGGCACCGGCACCGTGCAGGTCTTTGTCCGTGATGCGTCCCGGACGTCGGAGGTCCGCTCCGCCGCTGACAGCCTGGACGTGGTCCTCGAAATCCGTCCGCTGGCTGCGGCCGCCCGTCCCACTGCGGAGGCCGACGTCGTCATTTCCACCCTGCCGCCCCGCGCGGCAGATGGACTCGCCGCGGAAATTGCGGCGTTGAAGACCAGGACCCCCGGCGTCCTGCTGGACGTTGCCTACGATCCGTGGCCCAGCCTGATTGCTTCCGTGTGGCAGGCCGGCGGGGGTGCCGTAGTGCCCGGCCTGGAAATGCTGCTGTACCAGGCCGTGGAACAGGTGCGGCTCTTCACCCGGCGCGGGGAAGACGTTAATGCAGCTGTCATAGATGTGATGTGTGACGCAGTCGGCCTTGCCCGGCGGGCGTTCTGACCGCCCTACGTGGCAGGATGGAAATTATGCGTTGGTTGACTGCCGGTGAATCCCATGGCCCGGCTCTGATGGGAATTATTGAAGGCGTCCCCGCCGGTGTGGAAATCACCGGCGGCCACATCGCAGACTCCCTGGCCCGCCGCCGGCTTGGCTACGGGCGGGGGGCCCGGATGAAGTTCGAGCAGGACGTGGTCACTATCCTCGGCGGTGTCCGGCACGGCCTGACCCAGGGCGGTCCCGTCGCCATCCAGGTGGCGAACACCGAATGGCCCAAGTGGGAGCAGATCATGTCCGCCGACCCGGTGGAACCCGGACTCCTCGCCGACCAGGCGCGCAACGCGCCCCTGACGCGGCCGCGCCCGGGGCACGCCGACTTCACGGGCATGCAGAAGTACGGCTTCGACGAAGCCCGCCCGGTGCTGGAGCGCGCCAGCGCACGGGAGACCGCCACCCGCGTGGCACTGGGGACCGTGGCGGCCCAGTTCCTCAAGCACCTCGGCATTGAACTTGTCAGCCATACCGTGTCCATCGCCAGCGTGACGGTACCCGAAGGCCGCCCGCTGCCCGTGCCCGGTGACGTCATCGCCCTGGACACGGACCCCCTGCGCTGCTTCGACCGCGAAACTTCGGACGCCATGGTGGCCGAAGTGGATGCTGCGCACAAGGAAGGCGAAACCCTGGGCGGCGTGGTGGAAGTCCTGGCGTACGGGCTACCGCCCGGACTGGGCAGCTACGTGCACTGGGACCGCCGCCTGGACGCCAGGCTGGCGGCCGCCCTCATGGGCATCCAGGCCATCAAGGGGGTTGAGGTCGGCGACGGCTTCCTGACCGCTGCACGCCGTGGCTCCGCTGCCCACGACGAAATCGTCCGGGACGGCGACGGCCGCATTGTCCGCGCCAGCAACCGCGCCGGCGGCATCGAAGGCGGCATGAGCATCGGCGATGTCCTCCGGGTCCGCGCAGCCATGAAGCCCATCGCAACCGTTCCGCGCGCCCTGCGGACCATCGACGTCAGCACCGGGGAGCCGGCCAAGGCACACCACCAGCGCTCGGATGTCTGCGCAGTTCCGGCTGCCGGCGTGGTGGCCGAGGCCATGGTGGCCCTGGTCCTCGCTGAAGCCGTCATTGAAAAGTTCGGCGGTGACTCCGTGGCGGAAACCGCGCGCAACATCAAGGGTTACCTGGACAGCATCCCGGCATCCCTGGACTCGATCGGCCAGTAGTGCTCCACCGCAGCAGTCCCGGACCTCTCGGCGACCGGCCGATAGTGCTCATCGGCCCGATGGCCGTGGGAAAATCGGCCATCGGACAGCAGCTCGCCCAGCAGGTGGGCGCCAGGTTCATCGACACGGACGCGGTGATCGTGGCCGGCCACGGGTCCATCGCGGACATCTTCGCAGGACGCGGCGAGCACGCGTTCCGGGAGATCGAGGCCCGGACCGTCGCCGACGCCGTCGAGGAAGCCGAAGGCACACCCACGATAATTTCGCTGGGCGGCGGGGCTGTACTCGACTCGGGAACGCAGCAACTGATCAGCCGCTGCACCGTTGTGTACCTGGAGTGCGACGCCGATACCGTGGCGGACCGGATAGCCCGGAACTCCGGCCGTCCCCTCCTCGCCGGCGATGCCATGGGCCGCTGGACGGCAATGTTCGCCACCCGCAGGCCGGTCTACGAGAGGCTGGCCGACATCACCCTGGACGTCCGCCACGGCTCAATACCTGAGCTCGGCGGCCGGCTGGAAGCAGCACTGCGGAACCACGCAGCTGCCAAACAGGAAGTTGAAAAGTGAACACGCAATCAACAGTCATCAACGTCACCGGCGAAGGTGCCGGCAACAACTACGGCGTCGTCGTCGGGCGCGGCCTGCTTGGTGACCTTCCCGGGCTGCTCGGGGAGCGCGTCCGGCGGGTCCTGGTGATCCACCCCCGTGCCCTGCGCCTCACCGGAGACACTGTCCGGGACGAACTCGCCGCTGCCGGCTTCACCTCCCTCACCGCCGAAATCCCGGACGCGGAAGAAGGCAAGCACATCCAGGTGGCCGCTTTCTGCTGGCAGGTCCTCGGCCAGAATGATTTCACCCGCTCCGATGCCATTGTTGCCGTGGGCGGGGGCGCGGTGACCGACCTCGCCGGCTTCGTCGCCGCCACCTGGCTGCGCGGGGTCAAGGTCATCCACATGCCCACCAGCCTGCTGGGCATGGTGGATGCGTCCGTGGGCGGCAAGACCGGCATCAACACCGCTGAGGGAAAGAACCTGGTGGGTGCCTTCCACCCGCCCGCTGCCGTCCTGGCGGACCTGGACACGCTGGACACGCTGCCGAAAAACGAGATGATTTCCGGCCTCGCCGAGGTCATCAAGTGCGGCTTCATCGCCGATCCCGCCATCCTTGACCTGGTCGAAACGGACCCCGCCGCGGTGGTGGACCCCCGCTCCGAAGCGCTCCGCGAACTCGTTGAACGGGCCATTGCGGTCAAGGCGAAGGTGGTCTCCGAGGACCTCAAGGAATCCGGCCTCCGGGAGATCTTGAACTACGGCCACACCCTGGGCCACGCCATCGAACTGGTGGAACGCTACTCCTGGCGGCACGGGGCCGCCGTGTCCGTCGGGATGATGTTCGCCGCGGAACTCGCCCGCAGCGTCGGGCGGCTCAGCGATGCCGACGCCGACCGGCATCGGAGCATCCTTGACGGGCTTGGGCTTCCGGTCACCTACCGGCGGGACCGGTGGCAGGGCCTGCTCGACGGTATGCGCCGTGACAAGAAATCCCGGGGGGACCTGCTGCGCTTCGTCGTCCTGGACGGCATCGCCAAGCCCGGAATCCTCGACGTCCCGGACACGTCGCTGCTGTTTGCCGCCTACCAGGAGATTGCTTCCTGATGCAGGGCGATATGAGTGGGACCGCTGACTGGCCAGAGGCCGGCTTCCCGGGGATCAGGATCAACCCGGATACCCTGCGCCCGCAGATCATCAACGAGGACGCGGTCAGGGAGGCCCTGGCTGCCTCCACCGACCCTGCCGACCCGATCTTCGTGTTGCTCGTGGAGGGCCATGCCTCCGACGCCGCCGAACTGCTTGCCGAAGCCCGGTTCAAGGACCCGGAATCATTCCGGCTGCGCCTTTTCGAGGCCGAGGTGCTGAGCGTCTCGCACCGGATGGACCGCGCCATCGAGTTGTTCCGCCAGCTCGTCGCCGAGGTGCACGGGACACCCCGCGAAGCGCCCGCATTGCAATACCTGGGACGCACCCAATACGCGGCCGGCCAGACCTCGGCCGCCGTTGAGTCCTTCTCCAAGGCCCTGGACCTCCGGGTGGCACAGTCAGCGGATGCGGCCCAGATCTACTCCTCCACCGTGGCCTTGCAGCGCGCCCGGGACGTCCTGGACCTGGCCTGCTGAGCCCCGTCCCGCAGCACCGGAAAGGCTTCCCGGTATTTACCGGTAGAATGGTTGTGGAATTTTTGCATCCACGCGATTTTTGACAAACACGTGCAGGCGGGCCGTTGCGGCGTGCCCGCCCGGCATACAGCATCTGACCACGCGGCCAGACAAAGAAACCAGAGGAAACCAGTGGCAACCACTAACGACATTAAGAACGGAACGGTCCTGAAGCTCGAGGGCCAGCTCTGGAACGTCATCGAATTCCAGCACGTCAAGCCCGGCAAGGGCGGCGCCTTTGTGCGGACCAAGATGCGCAACGTGATGTCCGGCAAGGTTGTTGACAAGACGTTCAACGCCGGGCTCAAGATCGAGACGGCCACCGTAGACCGCCGTGACTACCAGTACCTGTACCAGGACGGTGCGGATTTCGTCTTCATGGACACCTCCGACTACGACCAGATCACCGTCTCCGGCGCCACGGTAGGCGACGCCACCAACTTCATGCTCGAAAACCAGATGGTCAACATTGCCATCCATGACGGCAACCCCCTCTACATCGAACTGCCGCCGAGCGTCGTCCTCGAAATCACCTACACGGAGCCGGGCCTGCAGGGCGACCGCTCCTCCGCAGGCACCAAGCCTGCCACCCTGGAGACCGGCTACGAAATCCAGGTCCCGCTGTTCATCGAGAACAACACCAAGGTCAAGGTGGACACCCGCGACGGCAGCTACCTGGGCCGGGTTTCTGAGTAGTGAGCGCCCGCGGTAAAGCCCGCAGCAGGGCACTGGATGTTCTTTTCGAAGCGGAGCAGCGCTCTGTTTCGGCGTTCGACGTGCTTCGCGCACGCCGCGAAAAGACCGACCAGGTGGTCAACCCCTACACCCTGGAAATCGTCGAAGGCGTAGTCTCCCAGCAGGCGGCCATCGACGAGTTCCTGGAGACTTACTCGCAGGGCTGGACCCTGGAGCGCATGCCCTCCGTGGACCGAATCATCCTGCGCATTGGCACCTGGGAGCTCCTCTACAACGACGACGTCCCTGACGGGGTGGCGGTCAGCGAGGCAGTTGCGCTGGCCAAGACGTTGTCCACCGACGAGTCTCCGCAGTTCATCAACGGCCTGCTGGGTCGGCTGCAGCAGCTGAAGCCCTCACTGCTGGCCTGACCCAAGGACAATGCACCGTAACAGCAGAAGGCCCCGCCACCGGCGGGGCCTTCTGCGTTGACGGCCGGTCGTCAGCCGGCCACCGCCGCGCGCAGGGAGAGGATGTGCTGGAGTTGCTGCCTTTCTTCGGCCTGGTGCAGCGGCACGTCGCGTCCACTGAGGATGCGCTGCCGGGTGTTGGCCAGCTGGGTGGCTGCCTTCAGGAATTGCTTCATCTGTCGTTTCCGTCCCGACCTTGCAGCCCACGCCAGGGCCGTGCGCCGGCCACCCACCGTAGCCAGCAACTGGACTTCGGCCGGGGTGAACCAGCCCGCGGCCGAGTACTCCAGCAGGCGCTGGCGGGTCAGGCGTTTCTCGGCCACCCGCAGGAAGATGATGCCGGCCACCGCGAGCAGGAAGATCGGTACCTGGACCACGATGTAATCCAGCAGGAACCCCTGGCCCATGCTGTTCCACCTGTTATGCAGGAACATGGCCGGCAGCAGTCCCACGAAGAATGCACCGATTGATGCGCCCGTATGCCAGCGCCGGGCGGAGAAACCCATCACCAGGCCCGTGGTGCCGGTGAAGATCGCATGGGCGAACGGGGACATGACGCCGCGGAGGAAGAAGACCTGGGCGAGGCCGCCGGCAGGGGATGCGGACTCTGCAATGGCACGGCCAAAGTAGAGGATGTTCTCGGTGAACGCGAATCCGCCGGCGATGGTGAAGGCGAACACCACGCCGTCCACGGGGCCGTCGAATTGCCGGCGCGCCGCGAGGAGGAGGATCAACAATCCAAGTGATTTGGCGAATTCCTCAACGATGGGCGCCTGCACCGTTGCCATGTAGGTCCGCAGGTCCGGTTCTCCGGTGAACTGGAACGCGAAGACGAAGAACGGCTGGATCAACAGCGTCACGGCAACGGACACCGCCGCACCCCACGTGAAAGCGAAGAACAGCAGGCGCTTGGGCTCCGGCTCCCACCTGTCGATGATGTGGACGGCGGCCAGGACCACGGCCAGGGGGACCAGGGACGCCAGGAAGCCGATCAGGAAGCCTCCGGCCCCGGTGTTGGACAGCAGGAACGGCACCACCAGGAACAGGCTGAGGAAGGCCAGTATGCCGCCGGCGACCGACAGGCCTGCCAGGCCGCCGCGGGTCCGCGGCGCCGTTGCCCGGGCAGGGGCCATCACGGCCAGCGGCTGGCCCTGGTGGCCCGGGGCGGTCCGGTAGTGCTCCGGGTGTACGTGGCCCATCCAGCTGGGATTGGCCTGCTGCGGCAGGGGGCCGGGCGTGCCGCGGTAGGGGTCGTCGGGAAGCCCGGAAGGGGGTTGCTGCGGGTACATCGCCATATCCGAAAGCCTAGGCGCGTACCTCTGCACCACAAAGAACCCCGGCATCGGACCGCTGGAATGTGATCAGCGCCGCGTTCCCACGGCACCGGACCGGGAAAGTCCGTGTGGTAATTTTGAACAGCAAACATTCCTTTTTTAATTCCGTCCTGTGAGGCGGGGAAAGGGGAGACGAGCGTTGACATCTGTCACCAGCGCACCGGTTCCAGCCAGGGTTGTCCTCAGCCAGGCGGACATTGACCGGGCCCTCACTCGTATCGCCCATGAGATCCTCGAAGCCAACAAGGGGTCCCGGGACCTGGTCCTGTTGGGCATTCCCCGCCGCGGCTACCCGCTGGCCGTGCGGCTCGCCGAAAAGATTGCTGCCGCAGACAACACCGTTGATGCCGCCGCCATCGTGGGCCAGCTCGACGTCACCATGTTCCGGGACGACCTCTCCCACCAGGGCACGCGGCCGCCGTACCCCACCAGGCTTCCCCGGACCGGCATCGACAACAAAGTCGTGGTGCTGATCGACGACGTCCTTTATTCGGGCCGCACCATCCGCGCCGCGCTGGACGCCCTCGTTGACCTCGGCCGCCCCCGGATCGTCCGGCTCGCGGTCCTGATCGACCGGGGCCACCGCGAACTCCCCATCCGCGCCGACCATGTAGGCAAGAACCTGCCTACCTCCTCCGCGGAAAAGGTCAGGGTCCGGCTGGAAGAAACGGACACCTCCGACGCCGGAGCGCCGGTCAACGAAGTCGTCATTGAGGGCGGCGCATGAAACACCTCCTGTCCACCGGGGACCTGAGCCATTCGAACGCCATCCGCATCCTTGACACTGCCGAGGAAATGTCGGCCGTGGGCGAGCGGGAAGTGAAGAAGCTTCCGGCGCTGCGCGGCCGCACCGTGGTCAACCTGTTCTTCGAGGACTCCACCCGCACCCGCATTTCCTTCGAAGCCGCGGCCAAGCGGCTCTCTGCCGACGTCATCAACTTCGCCGCCAAGGGATCCTCCGTCTCCAAGGGCGAGTCCCTCAAGGACACGGCCCAGACCCTGTCCGCCATGGGTGCTGACGCCGTCGTGATCCGTCACTGGGCGTCGGGGGCACCCCACCGCCTGGCCGCCACGGACTGGATCGATGCAGCCGTGATCAACGCCGGTGACGGCACCCACGAGCACCCCACCCAGGCCCTCCTGGACGCCTTCACCATGCGGCGGCACTGGGCCCGCCTGGCCGGAACGGGCTCCGAAGGAACGGACCTCAAGGGCATGCGGGTGGCCATCGCCGGTGACGTGCTGCACTCCCGCGTGGCCCGCTCCAACGTCTGGCTGCTCCGGACCCTGGGAGCGAAAGTCACGCTCGTGGCGCCGCCCACCCTGCTGCCGGTCGGCGTCGACAAGTGGCCCTGCAGCGTCAGCTACGACCTGGACCAAGCCCTCGCAAACGGCGTGGACGCCGTCATGATGCTCCGCGTCCAGGGCGAACGCATGAACGCGTCGTTCTTCCCAAGCACCCGCGAATACTCCCGCCGCTGGGGCTTCGACGACAACCGGCTCCGGGCCCTGGACGACCTGGGCATGACGGACACCATCATCATGCACCCGGGCCCCATGAACCGCGGCCTGGAGATCAGCGCCGCCGCCGCGGACTCGCCGCGCTCCACCGTCCTGGCCCAGGTCCGGAACGGCGTGTCCGTGCGGATGGCCGCACTGTACCTGCTGCTCTCCGGGGACACCCGGGAACCAGCCGCAACCCGGGCACCGGCGTTCGCCGCTGCCCCGTCCACCAAGGAGAGCAACTGATGGCAGGCAACACCGGAACGTACCTCATCCAGGGCGCCGCCATCCTGGGCGGCGAACCCACCGACCTGCTGGTCCGCGACGGCATCATTGCCGAGATCGGCCACGGGCTGTCCGCTGATGGTGCCACCGTCATCGACGCCGCCGGGCTGGTGGCCCTGCCGGGCATGGTGGACGTCCACACCCACCTCCGCGAACCCGGCCGCGAGGACGCCGAGACGGTCGAGACCGGAACGCGCGCAGCGGCGCTGGGCGGCTACACCGCCGTGCACGCGATGGCCAACAGCACTCCTGTGGCCGACACCGCGGGTGTGGTGGAGCAGGTCTACACCCTCGGCCAGGCAGCAGGGTGGGTGGACGTCCGCCCGGTAGGCGCGGTCACCGTCGGCCTGGCGGGGGAGCAGCTTGCCGAGCTGGGCGCGATGGCCGATTCCCGCGCCCGGGTGCGGATGTTCTCCGACGACGGCATTTGCGTCCACGACCCCGTGCTGATGCGCCGCGCGCTGGAGTACGTCAAGGCGTTCGACGGCGTGGTGGCCCAGCACGCCCAGGAACCGCGCCTGACCGCCGGTGCCCAGATGAACGAAGGCGACGTCTCGGCCGTCCTGGGCCTCACCGGCTGGCCCGCCGTGGCCGAGGAAAGCATCATTGCCCGCGACGTCCTCCTGGCCCAGCACGTCGGCTCTCGCCTGCACGTCTGCCACGTGTCCACGGCAGGATCTGTGGAGATCATCCGCTGGGCCAAGGAACGCGGCATCGACGTCACGGCGGAGGTCACCCCGCACCACCTGCTGCTGACCGACGACCTGGTCCGCAGCTACGACCCCGTCTTCAAGGTCAACCCGCCGCTGCGCACCGACGCGGACGTCCAGGCGTTGCGCGCCGGCCTGGCAGACGGCACGATCGACGTTGTGGGTACCGACCACGCACCGCACCCCAGCGAGCACAAGGAATGCGAGTGGGCGCAGGCTGCCATGGGCATGACCGGACTGGAAACCGCCCTGTCCGTGGTCCAGCACGCCATGATTGAGACCGGACTGATGACGTGGGCCGACTTCGCCCGGGTCACCTCCAGCGCGGCAGCGAAGATCGGGCGGCTGGCCGACCAGGGCAGGCCCATCGAAGCGGGGGAACCAGCCAACCTCATCCTGGTGGATCCGGCCGCGCGCTGGACGGTGGACCCCTTCAAGATGGCCACCATGGGCCGCAACTCGCCCTTCAAGGGCAGGGAACTCCCGGGCAAGGTGGTGGCAACCTTTTTCCGCGGCCACCCCACGGTCCTCGACGGTGGCCTCAACACGCCCCACCCGGACTCCGCCGCAACCCCTGCAGGCGCTGCCTGATGGATAAGATCCTTCCCGGCCTTGCCATGCTGGCGGTGGTCGCCGTCGTGTTTGTCCTCCTCGCAGTGGGCTGGCGCAACCGCCTTAAGCGCCAGTCCGACGTCGAACAACTGCCCCCGGCGCCCTCCGCCCCGGGCGAGCCCACCGCCGCCGCCGAAGGGCAGTACGTGGCCACCACGACGGCCGGTGACTGGCTTGACCGGATCGCCGTGCACGGGCTGGGCATCCGCACCAACTCCACCCTCGAGGTGTACCCGCACGGCGTCCTCTACGGGCGGTCCGGCGCACCTGCGCTGTACATCCCCGCAGCCTCCCTCACCGAAGTCCGCCAGGACAGCGGCATGGCAGGGAAGTTCGTGGAAAAGGACGGCCTCCTGGTGCTCGGATGGACGCACGGCACGCATGAACTGGATACCGGCTTCCGAACCCGCCGCGCCGCGGACAAGGACGTGCTGTACCAGGCCCTTCAGGAATTGATTTCGTCAGCCCCAGCGGCTGGTGCCACCAGTGGAAAGTAAGACAGTGAAAGCGAATACATTGACAGCAACCACCTCCGCTCCGGCAGCCCTGGTCCTCGAAGACGGACGCATTTTCCGCGGCACCAGTTACGGTGCCACCGGCACCGCCCTGGGCGAGGCCGTCTTTGCCACCGGCATGACCGGCTACCAGGAAACCATTACCGATCCCTCTTACGCCCGCCAGCTGGTGGTGCAGACGGCGCCGCACATCGGCAACACCGGCGTGAATGATGACGACGCCGAGTCCCGGCGCATCTGGGTGGCCGGCTACATCGTCCGTGACGCCGCCCGCCGTCCCTCCAACTGGCGTTCCGAGCGGTCGCTGTATGAGGAGCTGGTGGCCCAGGGCATCGTCGGCATCCAGGGTGTGGACACCCGCGCCATCACCCGGCACCTGCGTGAGCATAAGACCATGCGCGCCGGCATCTTCTCCGGCGAGGCGGCGCAGGGCACCGACAAGGAACTGCTCGACGCCGTCCTGGCCAGTGCCCCCATGGAGGGTTCGCGCCTGGCCGAGGAAGTCAGCGTCGACGAAGCCTATGTGGTGGAACCCAAGGACCACGGCTGGGAGGGTGAACCCCGCTTCAGCATCGCGGCGATCGACCTCGGCATTAAGGCCATGACGCCGGTCCGGTTCGCCGAGCGCGGCGTCCGGGTCCACGTACTCCCGGCCACCGCCACCCTCGAGGACGTCAAGGCCGTCAACCCGGACGGCTTCTTCATGTCCAACGGCCCTGGCGACCCCGCCACCGCCGACGCCCAGGTCAAGCTCCTGCGCTCTGTCCTGGACGAGAAGCTGCCCTACTTTGGCATCTGCTTCGGCAACCAGATCCTGGGCCGCGCACTGGGCTTTGGCACCTACAAGCTCCGCTACGGCCACCGAGGCATCAACCAGCCCGTGATGGACCGCCGCACCGGCAAGGTGGAAATCACCTCCCAGAACCACGGTTTCGCCGTGGACGCCCCGCTCGACGGCGCCACCCAGGCTCCGGAGGCACGCTACGGCCGGGTGGAAGTCAGCCACATCAGCCTGAACGACGACGTCGTGGAAGGCCTCGCCTGCCTGGACATCCCGGCCTTCTCCGTCCAGTACCACCCCGAGGCTGCGGCCGGCCCGCACGACGCCGCCTACCTGTTCGACCGGTTCATCGACCTGATGGCGGACACCAAGACCGCCAACCACAACAAGACTGAGGACAAGAAGTAATGCCGAAACGTACAGATCTCAAAAGCGTCCTCGTCATTGGTTCCGGCCCGATCGTCATCGGCCAGGCCGCCGAATTCGACTACTCCGGCACGCAGGCCCTGCGGGTCCTCAAGGAGGAGGGCCTGCGCGTCATCCTCGTGAACTCCAACCCGGCCACCATCATGACCGACCCCGAGTTCGCCGACGCCACCTACGTTGAACCCATCACTCCCGAGGTGGTGGAGAAGATCATCGCCAAGGAGCGCCCCGACGCCGTGCTTCCCACCCTGGGTGGCCAGACCGCGCTGAACACCGCCATCGCCCTGGACAAGAACGGTGTGCTGGAGAAGTACAACGTGGAGCTGATCGGCGCGAACATCGCCGCCATCGAACTCGGCGAGGACCGCGAAAAGTTCAAGGGCGTCGTGGAGCGCTGCGGCGCCGAATCCGCCCGCAGCCACATCATCCACACCATGGATGAGGCCCTCAACGCCGCCGGTGACCTCGGCTACCCGATGGTCGTCCGCCCCTCCTTCACGATGGGCGGCCTGGGCTCCGGCCTGGCCTACAACGAGGATGACCTGCGCCGCATCGTCGGCCAGGGCCTGCAATACAGCCCCACCAGCGAGGTGCTGCTCGAAGAGAGCATCCTGGGCTGGAAGGAATACGAGCTCGAGATGATGCGGGACAAGAACGACAACGTGGTTGTCGTCTGCTCCATCGAAAACTTCGACCCCGTAGGTGTGCACACCGGCGACTCCATCACCGTGGCGCCGGCCCTGACCCTCACCGACCGGGAGTACCAGAAACTCCGCGACGTAGCCATCGCCGTGATCCGTGAAGTGGGCGTTGACACCGGCGGCTGCAACATCCAGTTCGCCATCGACCCCGCCACCGGCCGCGTGGTGGTCATCGAAATGAACCCCCGCGTCTCCCGCTCCTCGGCGCTGGCATCCAAGGCAACCGGCTTCGCCATCGCCAAGATCGCCACCAAGCTCTCGCTCGGCTACACCCTGGATGAGATCCCCAACGACATCACCCAGAAGACCCCGGCGTCCTTCGAACCCACCCTTGACTACGTGGTGGTCAAGGTCCCGCGGTTCGCCTTCGAGAAGTTCCCGGCCGCGGACGACACCCTGACCACCACCATGAAGTCCGTGGGCGAAGCCATGGCCATGGGCCGCAACTTCACCGAAGCCCTGCAGAAGGCGCTCCGCTCCCTCGAACAGAAGGGTTCGCAGCTGGACTTCAGCAGCGTCCCGGAATACGAAGTGGCAGAGCTTATCGAGAAGGCCAAGCGTCCCACCACCGAACGCCTGCACCAGGTCCAGCGCGCCCTCCTGGGCGGCGCCACCGTGGAGCAGCTCTTCGAGGCGACCAAGATCGACCCCTGGTTCCTGGACCAGCTCCAGCTGCTCAACGAGATCTCCCACGAAATCCGGCAGGCCGGAGCCCTCACCAAGGAGATGCTGCAGCGTGCCAAGCGCCACGGCTTCTCCGACGAGCAGATCGGCGCCCTGACCCACAACTCCGAGGCCGTCGTCCGCGGTGTCCGGCAGGCCCTGGGCATCCGCCCCGTCTACAAGACCGTTGACACCTGCGCCGCCGAGTTCGCCGCGTACACCCCGTACCACTACTCGGCCTACGACGAGGAGGACGAGGTTGCGCTGCACTCCAAGCCGTCCATCCTGATCCTCGGTTCCGGCCCCAACCGCATCGGCCAGGGCATCGAGTTCGACTACTCCTGCGTCCACGCCTCCATGGCGCTGCGCAAGGCCGGCTACGAGACCGTCATGGTCAACTGCAACCCGGAAACCGTCTCCACCGATTACGACGTCTCCACCCGCCTGTACTTCGAGCCGCTCACGCTCGAGGACGTGCTGGAGGTCATCGCGGCAGAGGAACGTACCGGCGGCGTCATGGGCGTCTTCGTCCAGCTCGGCGGCCAGACCCCGCTGAAGTTGGCGCAGCAGCTGGCTGACGCCGGCGTGCCGATCCTGGGCACCTCCCCGGAGGCGATCGACCTCGCGGAGCACCGCGGCGCCTTCTCCCGCGTGCTGGACAAGGCCGGCCTGGTGTCGCCCAAGAACGGCACCGCCGTCTCCTTCGAGGACGCCAAGAAGATCGCGGACGAGATCGGCTACCCCGTCCTGGTCCGCCCGTCCTACGTGCTGGGCGGCCGCGGCATGGAAATCGTCTACGACGAGCCCAACCTCTCCCGCTACATCGCCAACGCCACCGAAATCACCCCGGACCACCCCGTGCTGATCGACCGGTTCCTCGAGGACGCCGTCGAAATCGACGTCGACGCCCTCTACGACGGCACCGACATGTACCTGGGCGGCATCATGGAACACATCGAGGAAGCCGGCATCCACTCCGGCGACTCCGCCTGTGTCCTGCCTCCGATCACCCTGGGCGGCAACGTCATCGAGCGTGTCCGTGTAGCCACCCGCGCCATCGCCGAAGGCGTGGGCGTCCGGGGCCTGATCAACATCCAGTTCGCGCTGGCCTCGGACGTGCTGTACGTCCTGGAAGCCAACCCCCGCGCCTCGCGGACCGTGCCGTTCGTGTCCAAGGCCACCGGCGTCCAGATGGCCAAGGCCGCGGCCCTGATCGGCACCGGCGTGACCATCAACCAGCTCCGCAGCGCCTACAAGATGCTGCCGGAGTCCGGCGACGGTTCAACCCTGCCCCTTGACGCCCCCGTGGCCGTCAAGGAAGCGGTGCTCCCGTTCAGCCGGTTCCGCACCCTCGAAGGCAAGGTGGTGGACTCCCTGCTCGGACCCGAGATGCGCTCCACCGGCGAAGTCATGGGCATCGACAAGCACTTCGACACCGCCTTCGCCAAGAGCCAGGCCGGTGCCAACAACGCCCTGCCCACCGAGGGCAAGGTCTTTGTCTCCGTGGCCAACCGGGACAAGCGCTCGGTGATCATGGCGGTCAAGCGCCTCTCGGACCTTGGCTTCGAGATCGTCTCCACCGGCGGCACGGCGGACGTTCTGCGCCGCAACGGCATCCAGGCCACTCCAGTCCGCAAGGTTGCCGAGGGCAGCAGCGCCGAAGGTGAGGGCACCATCGCCGACCTGATCGTGGCGGGGGAAATCGATATGGTCTTCAACACGCCCTCCGGTGGGGAGGCGCGCAGCGACGGCTACGAGATCCGCGCCGCGGCAACCTCCATCGGCATCCCGTGCATCACCACCGTGGCCGAATTCAACGCCGCGGTCCAGGCCATCGAAGCCATGCGCACCTACCAGTGGTCCGTTACCAGCCTGCAGGAACACGCGGCAGCCCTCGCGGAATCGCAGAAGGCGGCCCTGCAGCATGCCTGAGCAGGTATCCGGCACCACCCCGGGGCCAGGCGCCGGCCGGGAGTCCTTCGGCTCCCGGCTCGGCGCAGCCATGGCCGCCCGCGGCCCGCTCTGCGTCGGCATCGACCCCCACCCGGCCCTGCTGAAGGCATGGGGGCTGGACGACGACGCCGCCGGACTGCGCCGGTTTTCGCTGACGGCTTTGGAGGCAGTGGCTTCCCTCGCTGCCGCGGTGAAGCCGCAGGTGGCACTTTACGAGCGCCACGGATCGGCCGGCCTGGCCGTCCTGGAAGAGGTCCTGGCTGAAGCCCGCAACCAGTCGGTACTCACGGTCGCCGACGCCAAGCGCGGCGACATCGGCTCCACCATGGCCGCCTATGCCGATGCCTGGCTCCGGGACGGCTCCCCGCTGGCGGCGGACTCCGTCACGCTGAGCCCCTACCTCGGCTTCGAGTCGCTGCGCCCCGCGCTGGACCTCGCGGCGGAAACCGGGCGCGGCGTATTCGTGCTGGCACTGACGTCCAACCCCGAAGGCGCCTCGGTCCAGCACGTCGGTGGAAAGGATTCCGTGGCCCGCCGGATCACGGAGGCCGCGGCCGCGGAGAACTCACGGTACGCCGGAAGCCTCGGCTCCGTCGGCCTGGTGGTCGGCGCCACCGTGGGGAGCGCCCTGGCAGACCTGGAACTGGACCTCGCCGCCGTCCGTGGACCCATCCTGGCACCCGGGCTCGGTGCCCAGGGGGCTACCCCGGCCGGGCTGAGGACCACGTTCGGCGACGCCTACCCGCTCGTCCTGGGAACATCGAGCCGCGACATCCTCGCGGCGGGACCGGAAATCCGCGGACTGCGTGAGGCCGCCCTGCGGACGCTGGCGGGACTGCGGGGCGAATAGGCCGCCAATTGTCCGGATGCATTGATTCGGGCTGCACCAAAGGGTAGTTTCAGGACAGGTCCAAGGGCGGCCGCCCTTGGATGAAATCCGCCGACTCCGGGGGTGTCCGTGATGGTCCTGCGACCTTTATCCGCTTCTGAACGGGCCGAGGCCCTGGGCAAGGCGGCTGCGGCCAGGGCTACCCGGGCTGCTGCCAAGGAGAGCCTACGGAACGGTGACAGGTCGGCCGCGGATATCATCAGTTCCGCGCTGGAGGATGATGCGCTGGCCCGCATGCGGGTTTCGGAGCTGCTTGAGGCCCTTCCCGGCATCGGAAAGGTCCGGGCCGCCGCCATCATGCAGCAGCTGGGCATTGCGGCGTCCCGCAGGGTCCGTGGGCTGGGCGTCCACCAGCGCCGGGCGCTGGTAGATTTTATAGACGAGCACTGAGGCACAGGCCGCGCCTGTCCTTCCCCCAACCGTGGCAAAAGGAATACGTGAGCAAGAAACCGGGACTGACAGTCCTCGCAGGTCCGACGGCTGTTGGCAAAGGCACCGTGTCCACCTACATCCGGGACAACTACCCCGAGGTCTGGCTTTCCGTTTCAGCCACCACCCGGGCGCCCCGGCCCGGCGAAGTGGACGGCGTCCACTACTTCTTCAAGACCAAGGAGGAGTTCGAGCAGCTCATCGCCGATGGTGAACTCCTGGAGTGGGCAGTGGTCCACGGACAGAACACCTACGGCACCCTGAAGAGCACCGTGAACGGGGCCATCGCAGAAGGCCGTTCGGTGCTGCTGGAGATTGACCTCCAGGGCGCCCGCCAGGTCAAGGCGGCAGTCCCGGACGCTCAGTTCGTTTTCCTGGCCCCGCCCACGTGGGACGAGATGGTCCGCCGGCTGGTGGGCCGGGGGACCGAAACCCCGGAGGAACAGCAGCGCCGGCTGGAAACCGCTAAACTGGAACTTGCTGCTGAACCGGAGTTCGACCACACCGTCATCAACGATGACGTCCGCCGGGCAGCGGACGAGCTTGTTTCACTCATGGGGCTGACACCGCATCCACACCTGCCGGAACCGTCAGCCCGCTAGGAATTTGGAGAAATTCGTGTCTACGAACCTTGAAGGCATCATCAACCCGCCGATCGACGATCTGCTGAAGGTAGCGGATTCCAAGTACGGCCTGGTGATCTTCGGTGCCAAGCGTGCTCGTCAGATCAACGCCTACTACGCCCAGCTGCACGAGGGCCTCTTCGAGTACGTCGGGCCCCTGGTTGACACCAAGCTGAACGAGAAGTCGCTTTCGATCGCCCTGCGCGAGATCAACGAAGGCAAGCTGGTCTCCACGCCGATCGAAGCCGCTGAGTAACCTGCCGCCAACTGACTTGCTGACGGAGATCACGTGCGCATAGTCCTCGGAGTCGGGGGAGGGATTGCCGCCTACAAGGTGGCATCGCTCCTCCGGCTTTTTACTGAAGCCGGACATGACGTCACGGTGATCCCCACGGAGGCGTCCACCCGCTTCATCGGCACCGCCACCTGGGAGGCGCTGTCCGGAAACCCCGTCAGCAACAGCGTCTTTGACGACGTCCACCTGGTGAACCACGTCCGGCTTGGCCACGAAGCTGACCTGGTGGTTGTTGCACCCGCAACCGCTGACCTCCTGGCCAAAGCCGCCACCGGCCAGGCCGGTGACCTGCTGACCAACACGCTGCTGATGGCGCACGGCCCAGTGCTGTTCGCGCCCGCGATGCACACGGAAATGTGGCAGCACGCCGCCACCCGCGCCAACGTTGAAACGCTCCGCGGCCGGGGCGCCGCAGTCCTCGAACCCGCCTCCGGCAGGCTGACCGGCGCTGATTCCGGACCGGGAAGGCTTCCGGAACCGCAGGCGATCTTTGACGCCGCCATGGCACTGGTCCAGGGACAGTCCGATTTCCAGTTGCCCCTTGCCGGCCGCACCGTAACCATCAGTGCAGGGGGCACCCGTGAGCCGCTGGACCCCGTCCGTTTCCTCGGCAACCGGTCCTCCGGCAAGCAGGGCGTCGCGCTGGCCGTCGCCGCCCGGAACGCCGGTGCCACCGTCCGGCTGCTGGCGGCACACATGGAGGTCCAGCCGCCCGCCGGGGTGGAGGTGGTCCGCGTGGAGACTGCACTGCAGCTCCGGGCGGCTGCGCTGGATGCCGCTGCCGGGTCCGACGTCATCATCATGTCCGCCGCCGTGGCAGACTTCCGCCCCGCCGATGTCTCCGACACCAAGATCAAGAAACGCGACGACACCGCAGACCCCGTCATTACCCTGGTCCGCAACCCGGACATCCTGCAGGAACTCGTGGAGCAACGCAAAGCCGGACCTTCCGGGACCGGCCAGCTCATCGTCGGCTTCGCGGCGGAAACCGGTGACAGCCAGGGCGACGTCCTCGCATACGCCGAAGCGAAACTGCAGCGAAAAGGCTGCGACCTGCTGGTGGTCAACCATGTGGGCGCGGACAAAGTCTTCGGGCAGGACTCCAACTCGGTGGTCATCCTTTCGCGCGCCGGCGACGAACCACAGGAAGCGGCCGGAACCAAGACTGAGGTTTCGGAAGCCATCATTGCCCGCATCGGCTTTGAACTGACCAGGGTTTCACCCCATACCTGAGTGTTCCGCACCACGTTTGCTTCTCGGGAGGACATCTCCCGCGGGGCCGGCGCCTTCCAACCAGTAAGGTAGTTGAGTGACTTTACCGCTGCACCTTCCCCAGACCCATGGGGCCACGCCCTCCGCGCTCCGGCTCTTCACGTCCGAGTCGGTCACCGAAGGCCATCCGGACAAGATCTGCGACCAGATCAGCGACGCCATCCTGGACGCCCTGCTGGCCGCGGACCCCGAGTCACGCGTGGCCGTGGAGACAATGGCGACCACCGGGCTGGTGCACGTTGCGGGCGAAGTTACCACCGACGCGTACGTCGAGATCCCGCAGATCGTCCGCGAAACCATTCTTGGCATCGGCTACGACTCCTCAGCGAACGGTTTTGACGGTGCCCGCTGCGGCGTGTCTGTTTCCATTGGCCAGCAGTCCAACGACATCGCCGGCGGTGTGTTCAACTCGCTGGAAGCCCGCGAGGGCCGCCAGGAGGACGACTACGACCTCCAGGGCGCAGGCGACCAAGGCCTGATGTTCGGCTACGCCAGCGACGAGACCCCTTCCTACATGCCCACGCCCATCTGGCTGGCCCACCGGCTCTCCGAGCGCCTCACCGATGTCCGCAAGACAGGCCAGCTGGCCTACCTTCGGCCGGACGGCAAGACCCAGGTCACGGTGGGGTACGACAAGGATGTTCCCGTTTCGATCGAAACCGTGGTGATTTCGAGCCAGCACGCCGAGGGTGCAAGCCTGCAGCAGTTGCGCGCGGACCTTGCCGCCATCGTCATTGAACCCGTCCTGGCCGCGGCCAACCTGGACATTTCCCGTGCCGCGAACATCCTCAATCCGGCCGGCGAATTCGTCATCGGCGGCCCGGTGGGCGACGCAGGCCTCACCGGCCGCAAGATCATCGTCGATACCTACGGCGGCATGGCGCGCCATGGCGGCGGTGCCTTCTCCGGCAAGGATCCATCCAAGGTGGACCGCTCTGCCGCCTACGCCATGCGGTGGGTTGCCAAGAACGTGGTGGCCGCGGGGCTGGCCAAGCGCGCAGAGATCCAGATCGCATATGCCATCGGCCAGGCCCGCCCCGTAGGAACCTATGTTGAGACCTTTGGTACCGAGACTGTGGATCCCGCCCGGATCAGCGACGCCATTGCGGAAATCTTCGACCTCCGTCCCCGCGCCATCATCGACGCCCTCGACCTGAAGCGCCCGATCTACGCCAAGACTGCCGCCCACGGGCACTTCGGCCGCGATGAGCCCGAGTTCACGTGGGAACGACTTGACCGGGTAGATGATTTGAAGGCGTTCTTCAACGCATAGGTGAATTCCGGTCCGGACCCGGAAGCAGCGGGCCCGGACAGGAAGTGCACTGTCAGTGGCCTATGCTTGGCTGTTCATGTCCAACCCGGCAGCTGAACGGAGGGAGCCACGGTGGTTGCTGACAGTTCCGTCCAGCCATCCCTGTTGCAGGGGTTTCCGGCCCGCGCACTGCCTGTCGGCGTCGACCTGGCCAAGCCGTTTCCCGTGGCGCGGATCCTCGTGGAATCGTCGCTGCCGCACCTGGACCGCCCCTTCGACTACGCGGTCCCGGTTGCGCTGGACCACGACGCCCAGCCGGGAGTCAGGGTCAAGGTCAAGTTCAATGGCCAGGATCTGAACGGCTTCCTTTTGGAGCGCCTGGCGGAATCCGATGCCGGACACATCCTGGTGCCCTTGTCGAAGGTCGTGTCCCCGGTTCCGGTCCTCACGCCCGCAGCCCAGGACCTTGCCGGGGCCGTGGCGGCGCGGTACGCCGGCACGGTCAGCGACGTCCTCCGCCTGGCCATACCGCCCCGCGTCGCACGGCTCGAAAAGGACTACCCCGCATCACTGGACCCTGCAGATCCGGGTGGGACTGCAGGCCTGGATGGCACGGCAGGACCGCAGGCTCCTGAAGCCGAAGGCGCCCTGGGCATCCCGGCTGTCCCCGGCGTTTCAGCGTGGACCGCGTACCGCACCGGAGCTGCTTTCCTGAGGCACCTGGCTGCCGGGGGATCCCCGCGTGCGGTCATCAATCCGCTCCAGGGCTATGGGGCCGCCGGGTGGCCGGCCCTCCTGGCCCAGGCTGCCGCCGCTGCTTACGCCTCAGGCAGGGGCGCGCTGCTGGTAGTGCCCGACTACCGCGACCTGGACCGGCTGGAGCAGGCGCTGATGGAACTGCTGCCGGAGGAGGCCGTGGCCAGGCTCACGGCGGACGACGGCCCCACGCCGCGGTACCGGAACTTCCTGCGACTCCTTGCGGGCCGGGCAAGGATCGCCATTGGCACCAGGTCCGCCGCTTTTGCGCCGGTGCAGGACTTGGGCCTGGTTGCCTGCTGGGACGACGGCGACGACCTCCACATCGAGCAGCGCGCACCCTACGCGCACGCCCGGGAAGTCCTCCTCCTGCGGGCAGAACAGGAGGGCACAGCCTGCCTCCTGGCGGGGCACGCCCGCAGCACCGAAGTCCAGCGGCTGGTGGAGGCCGGCTGGGCCGTGCCCGTTGAAGCCGAGCGTTCCACGGTCCGCAGGACCGTTCCGCGCGTGGTCAACACGGCTGACAGCTTCGAGCAGGAACGTGATCCCCTGGCCACTATCGCGCGGCTGCCCCATGCTGCCTGGCAGGCGGCAAAGAAGGGGCTGGATCGTGGCCCCGTCCTGGTCCAGGTGGCCAGGGCCGGCTACGCGCCCTCCCTCGTGTGCGAAACTTGCCGTGAACCCGCCCGGTGTGGGCACTGCCAGGGGCCCCTGGCCCTGGCCGGAACAGCCGCCTTGCCCCAGTGCCGCTGGTGTTCCTCCCCGGCTCCGGAATGGAAGTGCTCCCACTGCGGCGGGCGGCGGCTCCGTAAAGGGGCCACGGGAGTCCTGCGCACCGCTGAAGAGCTGGGCCGCGCATTTCCGGGCACCACGGTCGTCACGTCATCGGGCGACCAAGTGAAGGCCACAGTGGGCGCGGGCAAGGCGCTGGTGGTGGCAACAGTTGGGGCCGAACCCGTCGCAGACGGGGGTTATGCGGCCGCCCTGCTGCTGGATGGAGATTCGCTGCTGCGCCGGGAAAGCCTCCGCGCAGGCGAAGACACCCTGCGCCGCTGGTTCAACGCAGCCGCCCTGGTCCGGCCCGGGGCAGCGGAAGGCCTGGTGGTGGTCACTGCCACGGACACCGCCGCCACCGGGGCGCTGCTGCGGTGGGACCCGGCCGGCTATGCCCGGCGCGAGCTGTCGCTGCGAATGGAACTCCAGCTTCCACCGGCGGTACGCATCGCCTCCGTGACGGGGCCGCGCGCCGCCGTTGAACACTACACGGGTGCGGTGGAAGCGGACCTGGCCGGCGCGGGCATCGCCGTGCGAACGGCGGGCCCGGCGCCGCTGCTGCTCACCGCGCCGCCCACCGGCAGGCGCTCGGCCGAGGACGTCCGGACCCTGCTGTTCTTCCCGTACGGCCACGCCGCCGCCGTCGTCCGCGTCCTCCGGGTCACCCGCGCCGCCGTGGCCGCTAAACGGACCATGGACCCCGTGCAGCTGCGGCTGGACGGCGTCGACGTGCTCTAGGTCCGTCCTGCGGGAGGACGTACGTCAGGCCCGTCGCCTCTTTGCAACTACCTCGTGGGCCGCGTCCACCAGCTGGCGCGCCGATTCGTCCCAACTGAACCCGGCCGCGCGGGCCAGGGAGCGGCGGGACAGGTCCTGCCAGTGCCCGTCGTCCCGCAGCTGGCCCACCGCGTCAGCGAACTGTGCGGGTGACTCTGGATCCACGTAAATCGCGGCATCCGACCCCACCTCCCTGAAGATGGGAATGTCGCTGGCGATGACGGGCGTACCAACCGCCATCGCCTCCACGAGCGGAAGACCATACCCCTCGGCCCGGGACAGGCTCACCAGTGCCGTGGCCCGGCGCAGGAGCCGGTCATACTCAGCATCCGTCACGCCGTTGTGGAACACCACGGAGGCGCCTTGGGGGACAATACGCTCCAGCTCTGCCCGCCGCTGCGGGGTGATCCGGCTGAGCAGGTGCAGCGTGTAGCCCGGGAGTCCGGCCATACCGGCCACCATGGTTTCCACGTTCTTGTACGGCATGAACGAACCCATGTAGATGATTGTCTTGTCCGCCCCGGCGGCGGGCTCGCGCGGTTCCTGGGCCGGCTGCGGGGCATTGGCAATGATGCGCACGGGCCGGCGTGTCAGCCGGTACTTGGCCATCAGCGCCTCGGTGGTCCGGCTGATGGTGGCAACAATATCGGCCCGGTCCAGGAGCAGGCGCTGTGGCCAGAACGCCTTGTGGTACAGCCGCCACAGGAGGCGGACGGGGGCCGGCAGGAAACCAGGGGGAGTGGGGTGTTCGTAGTAGATCAAGTCATGCAGGGTCAGGATCAGTCCGTACTTCCGTCCCCAGGTGCCCATGGTCTGCATGGGGCAGACAACCACATCCGCGCCAAGGGCGTTGACCTTCCGGGCAACGAACAGTTCCAGGGGCGAAAGCGGGCTGCTGATGAGCGTGTAGGGCACGTCAGGGAGCAGCGCCAGCTGCCGCTCGTCGGACACCAGCATCGAGACGTCCGCGATCTTTGCCGTTGCGGCGATCAGGCTTGCCCCGTAGCGGCTGATGCCATCGTGGTGGTCGGTACGGGTGAAACGTGCATCGATGACGATCTTCACGCGGGATGGTCCTTAAGGAAGCTGCGGATGTAGCGGGCGGCCGGTTCAGGTGTTTCGTAGTGGATCAGGTGCCCGACGCCGGGAATCACCTTCAGCTCACCGTCCGGAAGCATGCCCAGGAGCCGGTGCTGGCTGGGGAGGGTGGCGATTTCATCCTTCTCGCCGGCGACCAGCAGCACGGGCAGCTGCAGCAGGCCGGCTACCTCGGCCACGTGGTGGCTGACGGAGGCGGTAAAGGATTCCAGGAGGCTGTCCCTGTCGGCGAAGGAACTGAAGTAGGCATGGTGCTGGCCGTGGATATAGGCCCTCAGGCCGGGATCGCGGGTCTTGGCCATGGTCTCACTCATAACCCTGACAATCACGGGATTGCGCAGCAAGGCCAGTCCGGGCCTGCGCGGAAGGCGCGCAGCAAGCTTGTAGTACAGCACCGCAAGCCGGGTCATTACCCCCTTGGGCCCCTCCAGCGCCGGCGCTGCAATGGGGTTGATGAGGATGAGGGGACGAACTGCGTCCGGGTTGCTGGCCACGAAGTGGGCCGCCACGATGGATCCGAACGAGTGCCCCAGCAGTACCGTGTCCCTCCCCAGGCCCAGCGCCGCCATGAAGTCGAAGATGAACCGCCCGTAGCGTTCCACGGAGTGCGGGCCGTGGGTAAAAGCGTCCGAGCTGCCGAAGCCGGGCAAATCCGGCATGATGATGCGCATGTCCGGAAGCTGGTCCGCCACCCGCAGGAGCCCGTGGTGGTCGCCGCGGAATCCATGGACCACCAGGATGGTGCGGGTATCCGGGGTGACCTCCAACGGCTCATAGGTCCAGAAAGCAACGGTGCCGCCGTCGAGGGTGACGGCGGAGGCCAGGGTACGGCCGGAAAGGCCGGCACTGACGTAGGCGGGCGCAGGGGAGGGCCCCGGGTTCACGGTATCCATGGCCTGCCCTAGTTCACGTTGTCCGGGTGGGACCCGGTCCGCTGCCCGCGGTCCAGAGCGTTGATCGCCGCCATGTCGCGCGCTGAGAGTTCGAAGTTGAAGACATCGAGGTTCTCCCGGATGCGCGCCTCCGAACTCGCCTTGGGAATGGCGATGTTGCCCAGTTGCATGTGCCAGCGGAGGATCACTTGCGCGGGCGTCCGGCCATGCTCGGCAGCACAGGCCTGGATGACCGGGTCTGCCAGCACCTGGCCGCGCCCCAGCGGGCTCCAGGCTTCGGTGCGGATGCCCAGGTCCGCGTGCTTGCTGCGCAGCTCCTCCTGTTGCAGCCAGGGATGGAGTTCGATCTGGTTGACAGCGGGAACCACCTCGGCGCCTGCGAGCAGGCGGTCAAGATGGGCCGGTTGGAAGTTGCTGACGCCGATGGCACGGACCCTTCCCTCCCGGTACAAGGTTTCCAGGGCGCGGTAGGTCTCGGTGAAGAGCCCGCGGCGGGGGCATGGCCAGTGGATGAGGTACATGTCCACATAGTCCAGGCCCAGGTTGACCATGGAATCGTCAAAGGCGCGCAGGGTGGCGTCGAAGCCATGGTGGTCGTTCCACACCTTCGTGGTGACGAACACGTCTTCACGCGACAGGGGCGGGAACAGTTCGCCTGAGCCGCCACTGCCGGACCCCGCGTCCAGCTGGGAACTGATACCGCGCGCCACGCCGGTCTCGTTCCCGTACATGGCGGCGGTGTCGAAGTGGCGGTAGCCGGCGGCGAGCGCAGTGGCGACCAGGCCTTCGGCTTCGGCTGCCGGCACCTTGTACAGCCCAAAGCCGAGCTGGTCGATCAGCACGCCGTTGTTCAGGCTGAGCCGGGGTGAGGTTCTCATGGCAACGACTCTACCTACTTCAGCTGGTCAGGCCCTCGTAATCCACGAGGCGGCGTGCGGTGGCTTCGTCCAGGATCAGGTCGGTCGCAAGCCTGGCCGCCAGTGCTCCGCGCAGGCCGTTGATCTTGGAGACCCCGGATACCACGCAGATCCTGCGGCGTACCTGCCGGAGCTGGGCCAGTGACGGGCCGGTGGAGCGTTCGTTGAGGACGATCCCGTCAGAAGACCCGTCATCCCGGAAGAACACGGTGGCAACGTCTCCGACGACGTCGGAGTTGGCAAGGGCGTTGAGGTCTTCTTCGTCGAGATAGCCGCCGGCGTAGACGTGGCTTGGGTAGTCGGCGTGGACGGAACCGACGCCGAAGATGGCGATGCTCATCTTCGCCTGCAGTTCCAGGACGCGCTGCACGCTGCGCTCGTTCCACATGGCCGTCTTGGTGGCAGCGTGGTCGAAGAAGGCCGGGACGGGGAACTGTTCCACCCGTGCTCCGTAGGCGCTGCCAAACCGGCGCATGATGTCGCTTGCGTAGGTGATGCCGGTGGTGTGCATGTTTCCGGCGCCGTTGAGCTGGACGATCACGCTGTCGTGGGTGATCTTCCTGGTGAGGTGCCTGCTCACCGCGCTGAGCGTGGATCCCCAGGCCACGCCGATGATCGCGTTCGAGTCCACCAGGGGTCCGATGGTGCGGGCGGCCTGCATGGCCACCCGGTCCAGGGTTTCGGCTTCATTGAGAGTCCCGAGGATGGGGACCACATGGACGTCCAGGTTGTACCGGCGCCGGATCATGCCCTCCAGTTCCGGTCCGGTATCCAGGGGGTTGCGGATCTGGATCTGCACCAGGCCGGACTCCCGCGCCGATGACAACAGCCGGGAAACCGTGGACCGGGACGTGCGCAGTTCGCGTGCGATCGCGTCCATGGTGAGGTCCTGCAGGTAATACATTTGTGCAGCTCGGAGGGCATCCTGGTCGCGGGAAAGTGCCATCTCACTTCCGTTCTGCACGTTTGTGCATAGTGCTTGACTCCATTTTCCATTTCTCCAAACAATAGAGCAGAACGGCGGTGCCGCACAGTGGTGACCGCAACACACAAAGCCCCAAGGGAGTTGTTTTGGGACCCAAGGATTCAACTGTCCAACCGACTGTTAACACGCCCCGTCCGGGAGGCGAACGCGCGTCGGTCCACAGCCTCCGGCGCCGTCCGCACGCAAAGGTGCTGGTGGTTGGCGGCGGCATCAACGGAGTGGGAACGTTCCGTGACCTGGCCCTGCAGGGCGTCGATGTGGCGCTGGTGGAACGCGGTGACTACTGCCAGGGCGCAAGCGGTGCATCGTCGCACATGATCCACGGCGGCATCCGGTACCTGGAAAACGGTGAGTTCCGCCTGGTCCGCGAATCAGTGGTGGAGCGGAACCGCCTGCTGAAAATCGCCCCGCACTATGTCAAGCCGTTGCAGACCACCATCCCCATCTTCAGCACCTTCTCCGGGATCCTCTCCGCGCCCCTGCGCTTCCTTACCCACAAGCAGCAGGGCAAGCCCAAGGAGCGCGGCGCATTCCTCATCAAGGTGGGCCTCAGCCTTTACGACTCATTCTCCCGCGATGGCGGCACCGTGCCCCGGCACCAGTTCCGCACCCACAAGGCAGCCCTGCAGGAACTCCCCGCGCTCCGGTCCGACGTCAAATACACTGCCACCTACTTCGACGCCTCGGTGCACAACCCGGAGCGGCTGACCCTTGACGTCCTGCAGGACGGCGAAAAGGCCGGCCATTCCCATGGCGCCGCCGCGCAGGGTGACACCGCCCGGGCCAGCAACTACCTCTCGTTGACAGCCATGTCCCCGGAGCCCAACCCAGGGACCGGCCGGGGCAGCACCGTCCGCCTGCGCGACGAACTCAGCGGAGAGGAATTCGACTTCACCGCGGACATCATCGTGAACACCACAGGCGCGTGGGTGGACCTGACCAATGAGGCCATGGGTGCAGCCTCTGCCTTCATGGGCGGCACCAAGGGTTCGCACATCGTGCTGGACCACCCGGGCCTGCTCGCCGCCTGCCGCGGCCGGGAAATCTTCTTTGAACACACCGACGGCCGGATTGTCCTCATCTACCCCATGGGCGACCGGGTGCTGGTGGGCACCACGGACGTCGACGCGGACATGGCGGAAGACGCCGTCTGCACCGATGAGGAGATCCAGTACTTCTTCGACCTGATCGGCCACGTCTTCCCGTCCATCGACGTGACCCCCGAAGACATCGTCTACACATTCTCGGGAGTGCGCCCCCTGCCGAGCCACGACGCAACCCAGCCCGGCTTCGTCTCCCGCGACTACCGCATTGAACGGCGCGCCACGGGCACAGACGGAACCGGCGCCGTCGTACTGAGCCTGGTGGGCGGCAAGTGGACCACGTTCCGGGCCCTCGCCGAGCACCTGACCAATGACGTCCTCTCCGAGCTCGGGGTTCAGCGCAAGGTGTCGACGGCGCAGCTCCCCATCGGCGGCGGCGCAGGCTTCCCGGCCGACGAGGCAGGCGTGCAGAAATGGATCAAGGCGCACATGGGTGCCGGCCGCGACGCGGACCGCACAGCAGGGCTGCTGACCCGGTACGGTACCCGGGCGGACGACGTGATCGCATACCTCGACGCTGCCCCTGACCAGCCGCTGCGGTCCACCCGCGAGCTCAGCGTACGGGAGCTGGAGTTCATGGCGGCCAACGAACAGGTGGGGCACCTGGTGGATGTCCTCATCCGCCGTACGTCCCTGGCCTTCCGGGGGCTGGTCACCGGGGAACTCCTCAACGAAGTGGCGGAGGTGTTGTCAGTGCCGCTGAAGTGGGACGCTGCAGCCCGCGCCGCTGAGATCAAGCACGCACAGGACGTGCTGCAGAGATTCCACCGCGTGGAAACGCACAGCCTGGTCTCCTGAGGCCGGGCGGCCGGCCGGGGCGCGCCAGCGTCCCGGCCCAACGGTCCTTCACCAGCGAAGGACCGACAACTAAACAAAGAAGGAGTCAAAGATGTCTCTAGGAATAGTCTTCCTCTCCGAAGTCTTTGGCACGGGCATGCTGACCCTGTTGGGTTGCGGCGTCGTTGCCAACGTGGCTTTGCGGGGGACAAAAGGCAACAACGGCGGATTCCTGATGGTCACATGGGGGTGGGGTATCGCTGTCTTCTGTGGTGTCTTCGTCGCCGCCAAGTCCGGTGCCCACTTGAATCCGGCCGTGACCTTGGGCCTGCTGCTCAACGGCAAGGCCGAGTACGCCCCGGGAGTCGCTGTTGATTTCGGCACCACGCTGACCTACTTCGGTGGCGAGATGGTGGGGGCCTTCCTCGGTGCCGTGGTTTGCTGGCTGGCTTACAAGCAGCATTTTGATGACGAGCCAGAGCCCGCAGGCAAGCTGGGTACGTTTTCCACCGGCCCTGCCATCCGTTCCACCCCATGGAACCTGATCACCGAGATCATCGGCACGTTCGTCCTGGTCTTCGTGATCCTGACTCTCGGCGGTACCCCCTCGGGGCTTGGCCCCCTGGCTGTGGCGCTGCTCGTTGTCGGCATCGGTGTTTCCCTCGGCGGCCCCACCGGCTACGCCATCAACCCGGCCCGTGACCTCGGACCCCGCATTGCCCACGCACTGCTTCCCATCAAGGGCAAGGGCTCCAGTGACTGGAGCTATGCCTGGATTCCGGTGGTTGGCCCGCTCGTCGGCGGCGCCCTCGCCGGCATTGTGGCAAGGATCGTTCCGATCATCATCACCGCCGCCTCCTAAGCCCCCGGCAAACAGCTCGATCAACAAGACAAGGACGTCATTATGAACCAGTACGTAATCGCCATCGACCAGGGCACCACCAGCACCCGCGCCATCATCTTTGACCACAGCGGCGCCATTGTCTCCTCCGGCCAGATGGAGCACGAGCAGATCTTCCCGCAGGCAGGCTGGGTGGAGCATGACGCCTCGGAGATTTGGAACAACACCCGCGAGGTGATCGGTTCGGCCCTCTCGAAGGCAAACCTGACGCGGCACGATATTGCCGCCGTCGGCATCACCAACCAGCGCGAAACCGCGGTGGTGTGGGACAAGACCACGGGAAAGCCGGTCTACAACGCCATCGTGTGGCAGGACACCCGGACCCAGGACATCGTCGATGAACTGTCCAAGGACGGCGGCGGGGACCGCTTCAAGCAAAAAGTCGGGCTTCCGCTGGCCACCTACTTCTCCGGCACCAAGATCAAATGGATCCTGGACAACGTTGACGGCGCCCGTGAAAAGGCAGAGGCCGGGGACCTGGTGTTCGGCAACACCGACGCCTGGGTCCTCTGGAACCTCACGGGCGGCGTGGACGGCGGTGTCCACGTCACCGATGTCACCAACGCCTCCCGGACCCTGTTCATGGACCTCGAAACCCTGCAGTGGGACGACGAAATCCTCGGGATCTTTGGCGTGCCGCGCAGCATGATGCCGGAGATCAAGTCCTCGTCCGAGGTTTACGGCAGCGTCCACAGTTCGCAGCTGCTCCGCGAAACACCGGTTGCCGGGATCCTGGGCGACCAGCAGGCAGCGACCTTCGGCCAGGCAGCCTTTGATGCGGGCGAGGCTAAGAACACCTACGGCACAGGATGCTTCCTGATCTTCAACACCGGCGAGGAAATCGTCCACTCGAAGAACGGCTTGCTGACCACGGTGGGCTACAAGCTGGGCGATGCCAAACCCCACTACGCGCTGGAAGGATCCATCGCGGTGACCGGTTCGCTGGTCCAGTGGCTGCGGGACAACCTGGGCATGATCGGCAGCGCCCCTGAGGTGGAAACCCTCGCTGCATCAGTCAAGGACAACGGCGGTGTTTACATCGTTCCGGCGTTCTCCGGCCTGTTCGCCCCGTACTGGCGTTCGGATGCCCGCGGCGCGATTGTGGGCCTGACCCGGTTCGTCAACAAGAACCACATCGCCCGGGCAGCGCTGGAAGCCACCGCATTCCAGACCCGCGAGGTGCTGGACGCGGTCAACGCGGACTCCGGCGTGCCGTTGAGCGAGCTGAAGGTCGACGGCGGCATGGTGGCCAATGACGCCCTGATGCAGTTCCAGGCGGACATCCTGGGCGTGCCGGTCATCCGTCCGAAGGTCATTGAGACCACCGCACTGGGTGCTGCCTACGCGGCAGGCCTGGCCGTCGGTTTCTGGAAGGACCTGGGCGAGTGCTCGGCCAACTGGTCCGAGGACAAGCGCTGGGAACCGCAGATGGACAAGGCCGAGCAGGAACGCCAGATGCGGCTCTGGAAGAAGGCGGTCACCAAGTCCATGGATTGGGTGGACGAGGACGTCAAGTAGGTTCTTCAACCCAGGGGCCGTCCTGCCTTTCCGGCGGGGCGGCCCCTTGCCGTGTCCGGGATTAAATCCGCCTAAGCGTGGGGATGTCAGGGAACGGGCCGCGGTGGCAGATCTTCAGTGGCCGGACCCTGGATGACTTTGCCGTCCACATCGAACCGGGAGCCATGGCAGGGGCAGTCCCACGTCCGGTCTGCCCGGTTGAAGCCCACCGTGCAGCCCAGGTGGGTGCAGACAGCCGACACTGCGTGGACGTGTCCGGCCTCGTCCCGGTAGCAGGCCGTGCTGGTTCCGTCCGCGTCAAGCACCGTTCCATCGCCCGGCGCGAGGTCAGCTGCCCGCGCTGCGGAGTCAGTGTGGGAAACGCTGTCCCCGGCCCGTGGGGCTGCCTGCGCTGTGGGCCGCCGCGGGGCTCGGTTGCTGTCAAACAGGGCGGCCCACGCGTTGGGAGTGCCATTGAGGAGGTCAGCCAGTGCCAATGCTGCGGCCGTACCGTTGGTCAGGCCCCACTTGCGCAGGCCGGTGATCACGAACGCGTGCCGGCTGTCAGGGTTCAGCGGCCCGGCGTAGGGCAGCCCGTCCTGGGGCAGGGCATCCTGGGTGGACCAGCGGTAGGACACGCTGCCGGCCCCGAAGTGGCTGCGCGCGTAGCGGGCGAGCGCGGCGTGGCGCGGTGCCGGATCAACCTGCTCGTCGGCGGGATGGCCTCCGCCGCCAACCAGCAGGTATGTAGTCCCGTCCAGCCGCACGGTCAGCAGCGAGTGCATGGGTTCATCGGCGCTGATGAAGGTGGCGTCCAGGGGAGGCGTATCAACCGGCGCGGCGACGATGTATGAGCGGTGCGGCCGGCAAAGTGACTCAAATCGGCCATGGTCTCCGAAGGGGACGTTCGTGGCCACGATTGCGTCCCCGGCCAGCACTGTTCCTGTCGCGGCCGCAACGGTGACGGGCGTGCCCTCGCGAAGATCCACCGCGCGCGTCCGTTCGAAGACAAAGCTGCCGCCGCCGTCCACCTTTCCGGCCAGCCCCTGAAGGTACTGGACCGCGTGGATCTGGGCCTGGCCGTCAAACCGGACGGCGCCGGCCACCGGAAACGGCAGGGGGACGTCGGTAGTGAAGGTCGACGGAAGGCCGAGGGTGGCCGCAAGTCCGGCTTCCGCCCGTACCTCCGGCAGCGCCTCGGGACCTGCCGCAAAGGTGTAGTTGGCAACGCGGCGGAATCCGCAGGAAAGGTCTTCGGCCGCCACTGTGCGGCCGATATGTTCCAGGGCGGCCTGGTTCGCTGCTCCGTAAACGCGGGCAGCCGACGTGCCGTGGCTGCGCTGCAGATCCGTGTAGGCGAGGCGGTGCAGGGAGGTCACCTTGCCGGTGGTGTGGCCAGTGACGCCCGTGCCGATCCGGCCGGCTTCGAGGACGGCCACCGAGCGCCCCGAGCGTTTCAGGGCCAGCGCGGCGGTCAGCCCGGCGATGCCTCCACCGATGACTGCCACGTCCACTTCCACGGTGCCGTGCAGGACCGGAAAGTCGGTGGCTCCGGTTGTTGCCAGCCAGAGGGAGAGTGGCTGTCCTTCAGCAGGACCGGCGGTGGTTGCCTCTGACATGGTGTGCCGCCTCCCAACGTTGTGGGATGATCATGCGCGCTTGCCCCGGCCAATGCAACGGGCCGTTAGGCCCGGCTGAGGCGGGGGCCGGGCCGGTGCGCTAAAGTAGATCCATGCGTGCGATCCTTCTGCTTAGTTAGCCGCCGGCTCCGATTATCGGACAGCTGAGCGGCAGCCCCTCCATGGAGAGGGGCTTTTGTGTGTCCGGGGCATGGCACCGGGCCGGCAGCAGGAGGATCAGGCCGTTATGGCAGCACAGATGCCGTAACAGAACAGAAGAGGGCAGCAGTGGGCGTTCAGCCGGAGACAGAGACCGGAACAGCAACAACAGTATCGGCGGAGCCTGAAGAGGGCACCTACAGTTTCGCCGCCATGGAGGCCAAGTGGCCCCAGGTGTGGGAAGACCTCAAGGTTTTCACCCCGGTGGACGACGGGTCGCGGGAGCGCCGCTACGTGCTTGACATGTTCCCGTACCCGTCCGGCGACCTGCACATGGGCCACGCCGAGGCGTTCGCCATGGGCGACGTTGTGGCCCGCTACCTGCGGCAGAAGGGCTACGACGTCCTGCACCCCATCGGCTGGGACTCCTTTGGCCTGCCCGCGGAGAACGCCGCGATCAAGCGCAACGCCCACCCCAGCGAGTGGACCTACGCCAACATCGACACCCAGGCAGCGTCCTTCAAGCGGTACGCCATCTCCGCCGACTGGTCGCGCCGCCTGCACACCTCAGACCCCGAGTACTACCGCTGGACCCAGTGGCTGTTCAAGCGCTTCTACGAGCGCGGGCTGGCCTACCGGAAAGATTCCCCGGTCAACTGGTGCCCCAAGGACCAGACCGTCCTGGCCAACGAGCAGGTAGTCAACGGCGCCTGCGAGCGCTGCGGCACCACCGTCACCAAGAAGTCCCTGAACCAGTGGTACTTCAAGATCACCGACTACGCCGACCGCCTGCTGGATGACATGGACGAGCTCCGCGGCCACTGGCCCGAGCGTGTCCTGGCCATGCAGAAGAACTGGATCGGCCGGTCCGAGGGTGCACACGTGAACTTCGTGATCGAGGCCGACGGCGGCAAGCCCGCCAGGGACGTCACGGTCTTCACCACCCGCCCGGACACCCTGTACGGGGCAACTTTCTTCGTGGTCGCTGCGGACGCGCCCCTCGCCGTCGAACTTGTCACTGACGAACACGCCGCGGCCCTGGACGAATACCGCGAACGGGTCAAGGCACTCTCGGAGATCGAACGCCAGTCCACCGAACGCGAGAAGACCGGCGTCTTCACCGGCCGCTACGCCATCAACCCGCTGAACGGGGAGAAGCTGCCCGTGTGGGCTGCCGACTATGTCCTGGCGGATTACGGAACCGGCGCCATAATGGCCGTGCCGGCCCACGACCAGCGCGACCTCGACTTTGCCAGGGCCTTCGGCCTGCCGGTCCGGGCGGTCCTGGACACCGGCGAGGAGGACCCGGCCGTGTCCGGCACCGCAACGGCGGGGGAGGGGACCCTGATCAACTCGGGCGAGCTGGACGGCATGCCCAAGGGTGAGGCGATCCCCGCCGCCATCGCCATGCTGGAGAAGCAGGGGACCGGCGAGAAGTTCGTGAACTTCCGGCTCCGGGACTGGCTGCTGAGCCGCCAGCGATTCTGGGGCACGCCCATCCCCATCATCCACTGCCCGTCCTGCGGCGAAGTTCCCGTCCCGGACGAGCAGCTGCCGGTCACGCTGCCCGCGGACCTCCGCGGTGAGGACCTGGCACCCAAGGGCACCTCGCCCCTTGCGGCAGCCGAGTCCTGGGTCAACGTGGAATGCCCCACCTGCAACGGGCCGGCCAAACGGGACACCGACACCATGGACACGTTCGTTGACTCGTCCTGGTACTTCCTGCGCTTCGTTTCACCGCACTACACCGACGGCCCCTTCGATCCGCAGAAGATCAATGACTGGATGCCGGTGGGCCAGTACGTGGGCGGCGTGGAGCACGCCATCCTCCACCTGCTGTACGCCCGCTTCTTCACCAAGGTCATCCACGACCTGGGCATGATCGATGCCGACGAACCTTTCAGTGCATTGCTGAACCAGGGCCAGGTCCTCAACGGCGGCAAGGCCATGAGCAAATCCCTGGGCAACGGCGTTGACCTCGGCGAACAGCTGGACAAGTTCGGCGTGGACGCCGTCCGCCTGACCATGGTGTTCGCCTCCCCGCCCGAGGACGACGTGGACTGGGCCGACGTGTCGCCGTCCGGCTCAGCCAAGTTCCTGGCCCGGGCCTGGCGCCTGGCACAGGATGTGGCGAGTGCCCCGGGTGCGGACGCCGCCGCCGGCGACCGTGGGCTGCGGTCCGTCACCCACCGCACCATCGCCGATGCCGCCGAACTGCTGGACGCCAACAAGTTCAATGTGGTGGTGGCCAAGCTCATGGAGCTGGTCAACGCCACCCGCAAGGCAATCGACTCCGGGGCGGGTGCCGGGGACCCCGCGGTCCGCGAAGCCGCGGAAGCAGTGGCCGTGATCCTCAGCCTGTTCGCGCCGTACACTGCCGAGGACATGTGGAACCTGCTGGGGCACCCTGCATCGGTTGCCAACGCGGGCTGGCCGGCCCACGATCCCGCCCTCCTGGTCCAGGACACGGTGACCGCCGTCGTCCAGGTGCAGGGCAAGGTCCGCGACCGGCTGGAAGTGTCCCCGGACGTCTCGGAGGACCAGCTGCGCGAGCTGGCCCTGGCGTCGGAGAACGTCCAGCGGGCCATGGACGGCCGGGGCATCCGGACAGTGATCGTCCGTGCCCCTAAGCTGGTGAACATCGTTCCGGCCTAGTTGCTGTACCCGCAGTGATTTACCGGCCGTCGGAAGCTTTCCGGCGGCCGGTGCCGGTTGAGCCGGACGCCGATTCCAGGAGGCACCTTGCCCGACAGTAATGCCGCAGCCTGGCCGTGGGTCCGTGCTCGGCTGTCGGGCCTGCGTCCGGCCGTCCGGCCGGGGTCCAGGCGTCCGGGCCCAGGCGCTGTGGTGCGGACCGCCGTCGTCACCGACTCAGCCGCTGCCCTGCCGGCGGCCTATGTCAGCGGACTTCCCCCGGATGGGATCCTCACCGTGACTCCGATGCCCGTCATGGTGGGCGCCGAAATCTACGGCGAGGGCGAAGACGACATCCTCGAGACCATTGCCGTTGCCCTGGCTGCCGGGACTCCGGTCAAAACGTCACGGCCTTCGCCGGGACAGTTCGAGCAGGCCTACCGGGCCGCGGAACTTCGGGGCTTCGATGGAATTGTCTCGGTGCATATCTCGGGCGAACTTTCCGGCACGGCTGACGCGGCGCGGCTGGCCGCCGGCAGGGTGGGTATTCCCGTGGATGTGGTGGACACCCGCACCGTGGGCATGGCGCAGGGACTGGCGGTGCAGGCTGCCGTTGAAGCCGCCTCAGCCGGTGCAGGCCGGTCTGAGGTGGCCGCGGCTGCAGCGGCCCAGGCGGAAAACACCCATGTCTTCTTCTACGTGCCCAGCCTTGAGCAGTTGCGACGCGGCGGACGCATCGGGGCAGCGGCGTCGCTGCTGGGCACCATGCTCGCCATCAAACCGATCCTGGCAGTCGACGGCGGAAGGATCGTCCCGCTGGAAAATGTGCGCTCAGCGGCCAGGGCCGTGGCACGCCTCGAGGAAATCGTCGTGGCCGCCGCTGCACCGCAGCCGGACGATTCCGTCGTCCTCGCCGTGCACCACTTCGGCAACCAGGAGGAGGCTGCAGGCCTGGCTGCCAGGCTTGAAGCGGCGCTTCCCGGTTGTCTGCCCGCGCAGATCAGCTCCCTTCCCGCGGTCCTGGCAGCGCACGCCGGCCTCGGGGTCCTTGCGGTGATTGTCGGCAGGTCGGCCCAGGTTCATGGCGGTGGAGGGCCCAGCTAAGCGGGTGACAGTGGGTGGCACGCTGCCACACCAACTGCAGGGCCCCTAGCCTCTTCTGGCGGCCATTCGCCGGAATCCGTAGCGTCGCCCCCATCAGCGACGTTCCAGTTCGGGACGGCAGCCGGAGCCTGGAGGAGATCATGCGTGCTCCAGGAGCACAAGGTGCGCACCTTTCCACATAGCATCATTGGCCCGGTGCGGCGCGCCACCGGAGGTTCCTAGGGTGGGACCATGTCACGCCGGGATGCTGGAGCAGCACGTCAGCAGGCAAGGCATGCGAGGGACCGGTTGCAGGCGGCACTGGGAGAGGCCCCCGCCGGGCTCCTGGAGGATGGAGGCGGCGCCGGTGGCTTCGAGTACCGCGGCGCCGGCGGGGCAGACGGAACCGAAACCGGCAGCAATACCCAGGCCGGTTCAGCCGAAGCGCCGTCTCTCCGGTGGCGGATAGGTCTGCGGGTTGCCCTGCTGCTGGGTGCCTTGGCGGTGGCGGCTGGAGCCTGGTTCTGGTGGCAGGCAGGTTTGGCATCCCCGGAAGTCCTGCCGCTCAGCGGCGCCAGTTCTGACGGCAGACGTGCAGGAGAGGCTGGAGCTGATCCCGACCGTACGCCACCTGCGGATCCTGCCGGCGGGCTTGTGGTGGTGCATGTTGCAGGTTCTGTGGCGGCGCCCGGCGTCATTAGGCTCCAGCAGGGCAGCCGGGTTGATGACGCCATTGCTGCCGCCGGCGGCGCCGCCCAGGACGCCGACGTGAACCGGCTCAACCTTGCCCTCGTAGTGGAGGACGGGCAGAAGATCTACGTGCCGCAGCGTGGGGAGCCACTGCCGGCAGGACCGGATGGTGCGGGTGCGGAGGATCCTGGTCCAGGCAGCGCCGGTCCTGCCGGCGGGCAATCCGGGACACACGGCGGGAAGGTCAACCTCAACACAGCGGACGCTGCGGAACTGGACACGCTGCCAAAAGTCGGGCCGGTGCTCGCCCAGCGGATTGTGGACTGGCGGAAGGACCACGGACCTTTCAAGAGCATCGAAGAACTGGATGCGGTGGATGGCGTCGGGCCGAAGATGCTTGAAGCCCTGTTGCCCCTGGTAACGGTCTAGGGCGCTCCATGTCTGCGACCACGGGCAGGACGGGAGGGGCCGGGCAGACGGGGCGGGGCGCGGCCACCGGCGGAGAAGGGTCTGGAAGTCCTTGGAGCCGGTTCGTTGAATCTGCCGTTCAGGGCGCCGGACCCGGACAGCAGGGCGGGACCCCCGCAGGTACAGTGCAGGCTGCCACACCACAGTCCCATTCCGGGGGAGTGCGGCCGCCATCAACTCGGGGACGCCTGAAGTCACGTGGCCTGCCCGGACGGCACCGCAAGGTATTGCAAGGGCTCCTGGCGCAGGGCGCGGCCCACGTACGCAAGCAGATGGGCGATCGCAGCGGGGCCGAGGCGGAAAGGGAAGCAGGTTCCGGGCAACCTCGCCGCCGCATCGACCTCCGGCTCGCCCTCCCGGCGGCCCTGGTGTGGGCGGCATCGCTGGCAGGGCTGTGGCTCCCGCCCGCCGAGCTTGCCGTATTGTGCTGCACCCTGGCTGCAGTCGGCGGCCTCGTGCTCGCCCGGGCGGCCAGGGGCGGCGGGGCGCGTCGGATCTCCAACGCCGTCGGTGGGGGCCGTAATCCCGTGTCCCGCCCGCGGGTTCGAAGCTTCCCGGCCGCTGCGGGCGTGGCCCTGCTGCTGGCGGGCGCGGCCGCGGCCCACTCTGCCACAGCCTCCAGCCAGCGGTTCACCGGACCGCTTGCCGAGGCGGTCACAGCCGGAAAGTCCGCTGTCGCCGTCGTCGAGGTAGCAGGAACTCCCCGGGCTGTGGCCGGTCCTGGCGGGTCGGACGGACGTTGGTCCGTGCCGGTGTGGACACAGGAAGTGACGACGGGAGGAATCCAGGTGCGGACCCGCGCCCGGTTGGTGGTGATGGGCGGGCAGGGATGGGGCGGCGTTGTGCCGGGGCAGACGCTGCGTGCAGCGGGCAAGCTGCGGGCGGCGGACCCCGGAGGTCCGGAAGCCGGAAACCTGGCAGCGTCCACCCCGCCCGGCCCCGCGGTGGGCGGATCACTGCTGGAAGGGTCCGCCAGGAAACTTCGGGAGCGTTTCGTCGCCGCCGCGGCCTTCCTGCCGCCCGATGCCAGCGGACTCCTTCCGGGAATGGTTACCGGGGATACCAGTGCGCTGGACGAGGGATTGAACAACGCCATGAAGGCCGTGGGCATGACCCACCTGACTGCTGTCAGTGGGGCGAACTGCAGCCTGGTGCTGGGGGCGCTGCTGCTACTCTGCCGGCGGCTCCGGCTGCCGCGCGTACTGGCTGCGGCCACGGCCCTTGGGGGCCTGGCCCTTTTCGTCGTCCTGGTCGGGCCCGATGCCAGTGTCCTGCGGGCAGCCCTGATGGGGGCCATCGGGGTGGCCTCCCTGGCCGGTGGACGCTCGGGACGTGGCCTCAGTTTTCTTTGCCTCGCCGTTATGGGGCTCCTGCTGGCCGACCCGGCGCTGGGCTCGAGTTTCGGGTTCCTGCTCTCGGTGCTGGCCACGCTCGGCATCATCATCCTGGGCCGGCGGATCATCGGCTGGATTCCCCCGGCAGTTCCACGGTGGGCAGCCGCGGCACTAGCGGTCCCCTTATCCGCCCAGCTGCTGTGCGGACCCGTCATCGTGCTCCTGCAGCCCCAGTTTTCAACCTATTCGCTGGCGGCAAATGTCGTCGCGTCGCCCTTGGTGGCTCCGGTCACCCTGTTGGGAACTGCCGCGGTGCCCCTGGTGGTGGTGCTGCCCTGGGCCGCCACGGCGTTGGTAGCCGTGGCCGGAACCTTCAGTGCCGGCGTTGCCGCCACGGCCAGGCTCGCTGCCCAGTTGCCGGGCTCGGCGCTGCCATGGCCGGAAGGGGTGCCCGGCATGCTGTCCATGGTGCTGCTGTCGGTCCTGTCGCTGGCTGCGCTCTGGGCGGTGGCCCGGCCCCGCAGGGTTGTGCGGCTGATCCGGAAGGCTCACGCCGCAACCGTAGGGTTGCTGGACGGTGCCGGGCGGCGGCTGACCGGTCTCCGGGACCCGGGCAGCTTGGACCGCGGGCACAGACGTGGCAGGCTTGGTTATTGCAATAAAACCTCCGGAAGGAACATTCGATGGCCGCTGCGCAAAAGCGAGCATCCCGCTCCCCGGCATCGAACACAGCTTCCTGGCGGGACGTAGCTCCGGCCCGGATCGTCCTGGTGAGCGGGCCCGAAGAGTACCTGGGCATCAGGGCCATGGACACGATCCGCGCCCAGGTCAGGGCGGCAGCACCGGACGTGGAAGTCAGCCGCATCAATGCGGCTGGGTATGAGCCCGGGACCCTCAGCATGCAGGTGAGCCCGTCGCTGTTCGGCGAAAGCAAGCTGATCGAGGTGGAAGCCGTGGAGGGCATGAATGACGCCTTCCTCGCCGACGCGCTCCAGTATCTTCAGCATCCGGAGGAGGACGCTGTCGTCGTTCTTCGCCATGCCGGCGGTGTCCGCGGGAAAAAGCTCCTTGACGCCGTCAGGAAGGCCGGCTGGCCGGTGGTTGACTGCCAACCGCTGAAGAAGGACACGGACAAGGTCCAGTTCGTTGCCGCGGAGTTCAAGGCAGCCGGACGCCGCATCAACCAGGACGCCGTGCAGGCGCTGGTGAATGCCGTGGGGGCAGACCTCTCAGAACTTGCTGCCGCGTGCGCCCAGTTGATCGCCGATGCCGGCAGCACGGTCACCACCGACACCGTGGACAAGTATTACGGCGGCCGGGTCGAAGCTACTGCCTTCAAGGTAGCGGACGCCGCCATGGCGGGAAACGCCCCTGTTGCCCTCTCCACACTGCGCCACGCCCTGGCGACCGGCGCCGACCCGGTTCCGCTGGTGGCCGCACTCGCATCGAAGTTGCGGACAGTGGCGCGGGTGGCTGGTGCGTCCGGCTCGTCTGCGCAGATAGCCGCGGAATTGGGCATGCAGCCCTGGCTGGTGGAGCAGGCGCAGCGGGACGTCCGGCGCTGGACCCCCGAGGGCCTGGTGCGGTCCATCCAGGCCACGGCTGAGGCGGACGCGCAGGTCAAGGGTTTGTCCCGGGACCCCGTCTACGCCGTCGAGCATGCCGTCACGGTAATTGCCATGTCGGTCCAGGGAAGATAGCGCCTGACGCGCCTAACCTTTTTTAGGCGTCCCGCCCCGCGATGTCCCGGCGACGTCCGACGGCGTGCTGCCGCGGTCAGGCGGGACAGCTTAAAAGCGTGTAGCCGGTACCCTCGGGTACCGGCCACACCATCAGTTCGTGGGAACTGGAAACCTTAGAGTGCGTTGACCTTCTTGGAGATCGCCGACTTGCGGTTCGCTGCGTTGTTCTTGTGCAGAACACCCTTGCTGACAGCCTTGTCCAGCTTACGGCTGGCAGAAACGAGCGCAGTAGTAGCAGCTTCCTTGTCAGCGGACTCAACAGCAGTGTTGACGGCGCGGATGGCCGTCTTCAGCTCAGACTTGACTGCGTTGTTGCGCAGGCGGGCCTTCTCGTTGGTCAGGATGCGCTTCTTCTGGGACTTGATATTCGCCACGTGTGAACTCTCTTTGTAATGCGGAAATGGTCTAGAGGGCTTTCAGGCTGGCCTTGACTGAGCGGCGTGGGGATACCTATGGCGGCCAACCATCAGTGACCGTCGACCTGCACGGACACACAGCAATAAAGACTAGCAGGTCAGCGGCCGCTCTGGCCATTTCCGGGCGGTCACTCCCAGCCGTGTCGCCGCCGGAGACCGGACGCCACCTTTTCAAAGCGGGCCCTGTCCAGCACCGCACCCTCGCGCCGGATGGACTCCGCGCGGATCTGCAGGATACGGTCCAGCCGTACTTCGCTGGGCCTGCCTTGCTTGTCCCAGCCGCCGGCGCCCAAATCCACATAATCCATGGACGACGAACCGGCGGGAACCCTGTCCTTGCTGGTCAGCATCAGCCCCAAAAGATACGGGCCATCGTGGCCCACCAGCAGCACCGGCCGGTCCTTCCCCTTACTGTGATCCTCTTCGTACGGGACCCAGGCCCACACCACCTCGCCCGGATCCGGGTCTCCGTCCGGTTGGGGAGCGTAGCGGACGGAGACGCGGCCGCGGTAATCACCGGGATAGGCGGCAGCCTCGGCGGGCACGCCGAGGCTGCCGAACGCGGGGCCGCGGCCGCCTGAATGCTGTTCCGGGGCGGTCGGCTGGGTCGGGGGCCGGTTTTGCAGCATGCGCAGGCCGCGGCGGACGGCGTTGCCCAGAGAACGCAGATTAATTGCCATCCGGACAGCCTATCGGCGGAGTGGCGGCACCGGGTGCTGTGGACGAGCCGCCAGGATGCGGAGGCGGGGTCCGGGACGTGGGACACTGGAAGTTCAAGATGTGCGGCTGGACCGCGGGCGCCTTTCGGTGTGCCTGGCGGAGGGCTGCAGAAAAGCCAACAGTAAGGACCCTGCGTGTCTCCCATGGCCCGCACCGCACCGGTGCCCGCCGCGACAGATCCGGCAATTATTCGGAACTTTTGCATCATCGCGCATATCGACCACGGCAAGTCCACCCTTGCTGACCGCATGCTGCAGTCCACCGGGGTGGTCCAGGCGCGCGACATGAAGGCCCAGTACCTGGACCGGATGGACATTGAGCGCGAACGCGGCATCACCATCAAGTCCCAGGCAGTCCGCATGCCGTGGGAGGTGGACGGTGTCAGCTACGCGCTGAACATGATCGACACACCTGGCCACGTGGACTTCACCTATGAGGT
This sequence comes from Pseudarthrobacter niigatensis, assembly GCF_030812615.1. Lineage (NCBI taxonomy): Bacteria > Bacillati > Actinomycetota > Actinomycetes > Micrococcales > Micrococcaceae > Pseudarthrobacter > Pseudarthrobacter niigatensis. The sequence continues at coordinate 240,008 of NZ_JAUSTB010000001.1, forward strand.
GTCCAGGTCGCTGGCCGCGTGCGAAGGCGCGATCCTGTTGGTCGACGCGGCCCAGGGCATTGAGGCCCAGACGCTCGCGAACCTGTACCTGGCCATGGAGAACAATCTCGCCATCATCCCGGTCCTTAACAAGATCGACCTCCCGGCGGCGCAGCCTGAAAAATACGCAGCCGAACTGGCCAGCCTGATCGGGGGCGACCCCGAGGATGTCCTGCGGGTGTCCGGTAAAACCGGCGTCGGCGTGGAGGCCCTCCTGGACAAGATCGTCCAGGACCTGCCGGCGCCGAAAGGCGACCCGGACGCGCCGGCCCGCGCCATGATTTTCGACTCGGTCTACGACACCTACCGGGGCGTCGTGACCTATGTGCGCGTGGTGGACGGCATGCTCCACCCCCGCGAACGCATCCAGATGATGTCCACCAGGGCCTCTCACGAACTCCTGGAAATAGGCGTCAGCTCCCCGGAACCCACACCCTCCAAGGGCCTCGGCGTAGGTGAAGTGGGCTACCTGATCACCGGCGTCAAGGACGTCCGCCAGTCCAAGGTGGGCGACACGGTCACCAACCTTGCCAAGCCGGCGGCCGAGTCCCTGCCCGGCTACGCCGACGCCAAACCCATGGTGTTCTCGGGCCTGTATCCGCTGGATGGCGCGGACTACCCGGTACTCCGCGACGCCCTCGAAAAGCTCATGCTCAATGACGCCGCACTGGTCTATGAGCCGGAGACCTCGGCCGCGCTGGGCTTTGGGTTCCGCGTGGGCTTCCTGGGCCTGCTGCACCTTGAGATCACCCGCGAACGGCTGGAGCGCGAGTACAACCTCGACCTGATCTCCACCGCACCGAACGTGGAATACGAGGTGACTTTGGAGGACAAGAAGGTGGTCCGCGTGACCAACCCCAGTGAGTACCCCACGGGCAAAATCGCTGAGGTCCGCGAACCCATGGTGTCGGCCACCATCCTGGCCCCCAACGAATTCGTCGGCGCCATCATGGAACTGTGCCAGTCCCGCCGCGGCGTCATGGGCGGCATGGACTACCTCTCCGAGGACCGGGTGGAAATCCGGTACCGCCTGCCGCTGGCGGAAATCGTGTTCGACTTCTTCGACATCCTGAAGTCCAAGACCCGTGGCTACGGTTCCCTTGACTGGAAGGCCGACGGCGAACAGGTTGCCGACCTTGTGAAGGTCGACATCATGCTCCAAGGCGAACAAGTGGACGCCTTCAGCGCCATCACCCACCGGGACAAGGCCTATGCCTACGGCGTGATGATGACCGGGAAGCTCCGCGAACTCATCCCGCGGCAGCAGTTCGAGGTGCCCATCCAGGCGGCCATCGGCTCCAGGATCATCGCCCGCGAAAGCATCCGGGCCATCCGCAAGGACGTGCTGGCCAAATGCTACGGCGGTGACATCTCCCGGAAGCGCAAGCTGCTGGAGAAGCAAAAAGAAGGCAAGAAGCGCATGAAGATGGTGGGCACGGTGGAGGTGCCGCAGGAAGCGTTCATCGCCGCCCTGACCACCGACGAATCGAAGGACAAGGCCAAGAAGAAGTGACCACCGCGCAGCAGGGGACCCGCTGATGCCCAGCACGCTTCCCCTCGGCGACCCGGCGCCGTCGGACGGTCTGCTGCCTGCCCAGGCAGCAGACGGTGCGGCGGCCCGGGCCTTTGGCCTGTATGTCCACATCCCGTTCTGTGCGGTGCGCTGTGGGTACTGCGACTTCAACACCTACACCGCCACGGAACTGGGTGGCGGCGCGTCACAGGACGCCTACGCCCAAACGGCAGTATCGGAAGTGTCATTGGCCGCCAGGGTGATGACCCGTTCCGGGCTGCCGGAGCGCAAGCTCAGCACTGTCTTTTTCGGGGGCGGCACGCCCACCCTGCTTCCGGCCGATGACCTCGCCCTGATCCTTCGCGCCGCCATTGACCGGTGGGGAATCGAGGACGGCGCCGAGGTCACCACGGAAGCCAACCCGGATTCGGTCACGCCGGAGTCCCTTGCCGTCCTCAAGGAGGCGGGCTTCAGCAGGGTCTCCTTTGGGATGCAGTCCGCCGTCCCGCACGTGCTCAAGGTCCTGGACCGCACCCACACGCCCAGCAGGGTTCCGCAGGTGGTGCAGTGGGCGCGGGAGGCAGGGCTGGATGTCAGCCTGGACCTGATTTACGGGACGCCGGGGGAGTCGCTGGCCGACTGGCGACACTCCCTGGAAACTGCCTTGTCCTACCAGCCGGACCACATCAGCGCCTACGCCCTGATTGTCGAGGACGGGACCAAGCTGGCGGCGCAGATGCGCCGCGGCGAGGTGCCGGGAATTGACGACGACGACCACGCCGACAAGTACGAACTCGCCGACCAGCTCATCACCGACGCCGGGCTCGGCTGGTATGAGGTCAGCAACTGGGCGCGGAGCCCGGAGCACGCGTGCCGCCACAACCTGGCCTACTGGCGTGGCGACGACTGGTGGGGCATCGGCCCCGGCGCGCATTCGCACGTGGGCGGGGTGCGCTGGTGGAACGTGAAGCACCCGTCCGCTTATGCCAACCGACTGTCCCAGGGGCATTCGCCCGCGGCGGGCCGGGAAACCCTTGACGCCGGAACCAGGAACATGGAACGGGTGATGCTGGAGGCGCGCCTGCAGTCAGGGCTTGAGGTTTCGGCCCTCGGCGCCGGGGGCAGGCACCAGGTTGCCGGGCTCATCGCTGACGGCCTGGTGGAGCCGGCCGCCGCTTTCAAGGGCCGCCTTGTCCTTACACTGAAGGGCAGGCTCCTGGCGGACGCTGTGGTCCGCCGCGTCCTTCCGGACTGACGGCCACCGGCGCGTCCAGGGGGACGGCCTGCGCCGCTACTTGATCCAGCGCAGGTTGTACTGGTAGCGGTGCGGCTGGCCCTTGTTGACGTGGATTCCTGCGGCCACCGAGAAGCAGGTCAGCGCCACCCAGATCAGGGTCGCGATCACGGCGAAGATGTTGCCAACATAGGGGATGAACACCAGGATGTTGGCCAGCACGGCGGCGATGGTGGGCGGCAGGCTGAAGTTCAGCGCCTCTTTGGATTCCTGCGCGGTGAACGGCCCGCGGTCGCGGAAGATCAGGTAGATCAGCAGCGAGGGGACACAGCCAAGGATCCCGCCGAAATGTGCCAGCGTGGCCCATTGGCGGTCTTCGCTGGCCGTGAGCGGCAGGGCATTGGCGGGGACGCCATGGTACTCGGAGCGGCCCTGGCCATCCCTGTGATCACGTGCGTTTTCTGCCACAGTCTGTTCCTTCGGAGATGCAAGTGGTGCTGACGTCAAATACGGGCGCGTAGTGCAATGCCCCTGAAAAAGGCGGCATTGCACTACCAAGAATACTGGCTTCCGGCGCGGTGTCCGCCCCTCAGGGCACGGTGAGGAAGTCGATGACTTCCTCAACCCGCCCCAGCAGCGATGCTTCCAGGTCGGCGTAGGTGCGTACGGCGCCCAGCAGCTTCTGCCATCCGAGGCCGATGTCCTCCTTGTTGGCGTGCGGCCAGCCGAAGGCTTTAAGGATCCCGGTCTTCCAATCCTGTCCGCGGGGCACAGCCGGCCACTTGTCGATGCCCAGGACCGCCGGCCGGATGGCCTGCCAGACGTCAACATAGGGGTGTCCCACGATCAGGACATTCCCGGCCGCGCCGGGGGATGCCATGACCGCGTCGGCAATGCGGGACTCCTTGGAATCCGGAACGAGGTGGTCCACAAGGACGCCGAGCCGCCGGCCGGGACCGGGGTTGAAGCCGGCAACCGCCGCCGCCAGATCATCGATGCCATGCAGGGGTTCGACGACGATGCCTTCCACCCGAAGGTCGTCGCCCCAGACCTTTTCCACGAGTTCGGCGTCGTGCTTGCCCTCCACCCAGATGCGGCTTGCCTTGGCCACCTGGGCCCGCTGGCCGGCGACCCGGACAGAACCGGAGGCCGTCCTGCCGGCAACCGGAGCGCCGGCAGCCGGCCGCGGCGCCGGGGGTATGAGCCTGATGGGGCGGCCCTCCAGGAGGAAACCGAAGCCCAGCTTGAAGGACCGGGACTTCCCGCGGCGGTCCTCCAGGGCAACCACGTGCATCCCTCCGGACTTTTCCACCCGCGTCACGGCGCCTACCCAGCCTGACTGCACATCCTCCAGCACCATGCCCCGCTCCACCGGCACCTCGGGCAATTCCGACTTGGCCGGGGCGGAAATGCCGCGGGGCCCCCAGTTTTGGTAGTCCATGGATTCGATCCGCCTAGCGCTAGGTCCTCCGCACCGGAATTTCGCCCGGAGCGGTACCAATGCTAACAACGGGCCAAGGCATAATAGACTGTTAGCACTTAGGCATGTCGAGTGCTAACAAGGTGGCATCTGACGGGGCATGGGCCCTGCACCATGGATGGAGGTGGAGAGTGAGCGAGCCACGCAAACTGGAAGTGCTGCGGGCCATCGTGGAGGACTACGTCCACTCCCGCGAGCCGGTTGGGTCGAAAGCCCTGGTTGAGCGGCACCACCTTGGGGTTTCCAGCGCAACCATCCGGAATGACATGGCGGCCCTTGAGGACGAGGGATTAATCACGGCCCCCCACACCAGTGCAGGGCGGATTCCCACGGACAAGGGCTACCGGCTTTTCGTTGACCAGATCTCGGCGGTCAAGCCGCTGTCGGCGGCCGAACGCCGGGCTATCCAGTCCCTCCTTGAAGGCGCAGACGATCTCGACGACGTCCTGGACCGCACCGTCCGGCTGCTGTCGCAGCTGACCAACCAGGTGGCTGTGGTCCAGTACCCGCACCTCAGCAAGGCGTTGGTGCGCCACATCGAATTCGTGCTGCTTGCCCCCCGCAAGGTGCTGGTGGTCCTCATTGCCAACAGCGGCAAGGTGGAGCAGCGGGTCATCGACGTCGGCCAGGACCTGGGCGACGACGCAGTGGCAGCACTCCGCACGCGTTTCCTCGCCGCACTGTCCGGGACGCCGCTGAGCCGGCTTGCCACGGCGCTTCCCTCCGTCGTGGCCGGCACGGCACAGGCACAGCGGCAGGCTGCGCACGCCCTGGCACTTGGCCTCGAGGGGCTGGCGCAAAACACCAGGGAGGACCGGATGGTCATGGCCGGGACAGCCAACCTGGCCCGGTCAAACGTTGACTTCCCCCTCAGCATCGGTCCCGTGCTCGAGGCCCTCGAGGAGCAGGTGGTGATGCTGCGGTTGCTGAGCGAGATGGCCCAGGACCACCGCGGCGTTGCCGTCAGCATCGGAAGGGAAAACCCCTACGACGGCCTGGCCGAAGCGTCGGTGGTGGCCACCGGCTACGGCCCCGACAGCGTCGCCAAGGTAGGAATCCTCGGGCCCACCAGGATGGACTACCCCACCACCATGGCCGCCGTCCGGGCAGTGGCCCGGTACCTTTCCAGGATTTTGGGGCCCTGACCCGCGCGGCCGGAGCATGTTGCGGCCGGGAACAACGGGCCGGGCCGCCCGACTGAACGCAGTACAACAAGGAAGAGATACGAACTTTGAGCAGCCACTATGACGTCCTTGGAGTCTCACCCGAAGCTACGGGCGAAGAGATCAAAAAGGCCTACCGCAAACTGGCCCGCACCCTCCACCCGGACGTAAACCCCGGTGAGGATGCCTCGGAACGCTTCAAGGCAGTAACTCACGCCTACGAGGTCCTCTCCGACCCCCAGAAGCGGCGGATCTACGACACCACGGGCAACGAGAACGGCACGGACAACGGCTTCGGCGGAGCCGGCTACGCGGGCCAGGGCTTCGCATTCCAGGACATCTTCGACACCTTCTTCGGCGCCGGGGGCAGCTCCGGCCCGGCTTCCCGTGTCCGCCGCGGCCAGGACGCCCTCATCAGCGTCCGGATCGACCTTCGCGACGCCGTGTTCGGCGTGAACAAGAAGCTCGAAGTGGACACCGCCGTGGTCTGCCCCACCTGTGAGGGATCCTGCTGCCGGCCCGGCACCCACCCCGAGCGCTGCGACATCTGCGGCGGCAGCGGCCAGGTCCAGCGGGCCGTCCGCTCCATCCTGGGCCAGGTCATGACTGCGGCCCCCTGCGGCACCTGCGAAGGCTTCGGCACCGTCATCAAGGACCCCTGCAACGAATGCAGCGGCCAGGGCCGGATCCGCAGCCGGCGTTCGCTGACCATCAAGGTCCCCGCCGGCGTAGCCACCGGAACCAGGATCCAGCTCTCCGGGCAGGGTGAGGCCGGCCCGGCGGGCGGCCCCGCCGGCGACCTGTACGTGGAAATCCGCGTCAACAATGACGCCACCTATGTGCGGGAAGGCGACGACCTGCACGCCACCCTGCACATCCCCATGACTGCCGCTGCCCTGGGCACCGACGTCAACCTGGAAACCTTCGACGGCACCCAGGACATCGACGTCAAGCCGGGAACACAGTCCGGCGAGGTCATCACCCTGCGCGGCCTTGGTGTCACCCACCTGCGCGGCTACGGCCGCGGGGACCTGAAGGTCCACCTCCAGGTGGACACCCCGGCGAAGCTCGACCCGGCGCAGGAAGACCTCCTCCGGCAGCTCGCCAAGCTTCGCGGGGAACAGATCACGGAGGGAAAGCTCGCTGCCAGCGGCGGCATGTTCGCCAAGCTCCGGGACCGGTTCGGTAACCTGTAGCGGTGAGCAATCCCGTCTTCTTCACACCCGCCGGGTCGCTGGCCGGAATGGCCCCCGGCGGCCACTTTGTCCTGGACGGTTCCGAGGCACGCCACGCAGTCACGGTTAAACGGCTGTCGCCGGGGGAGTCGGTGGACATCGTCGACGGGGCCGGCACCCGCATGACCGGAAAGGTCGTCTCCGCTGCACCCTCCGGCCTTGAAGTGGAGTGCGGTGCCGTGGCCACGGATGAAATGCCGGACGTACGGCTGGTGCTGGTCCAGGCGCTGGCCAAGGGAGATCGTGACGAGCTGGCGATCGAGACGGCCACCGAACTGGGGATCGACGCCGTCATACCGTGGCAGTCGGAACGGTCGATCGTCCGGTGGAAGGGCGACAGGGCCGCCCGCGCCCACGCCAAGTGGGAATCCGCCGTGGCGGCAGCCGCCAAACAGGCCCGGCGGGCCTGGATTCCCGAAGTCCGGGCAGCGGTTGAAACAGCAGGGCTGTCCGCTGCAGTGGAGGCCGCTGACCTGGCAGTCATCCTGCACGAAGACGCAGTGCGCCCGCTGCGTGCTGTCCTTGAAGAGTGGCAGGGGAATGCCCGGGCGGGAATCCTGGAAGTCCTTCTGATTGTCGGTCCGGAGGGTGGAATCAGCCCGCGGGAAGTAACGAAACTCTGCGACAAAGGTGCCGTGACTGCCCTGTTGGGGCACCACGTCCTGCGGTCCTCCACAGCCGGTCCCGCCGCCGTCGTGCTTGCAAGCGACATCCTTGGCCGGTGGACCGCTACCTGACTTTGAAGGACCTCGTGTCCTCATTGCGGTCCGGCTCCCCGCCGGAACCTGCCTGGGCCACCCGGAGCTCATAGTCGCCCGGCGGAAGGTTGAGCGCCAGCGTGAAAACTCCGGCCTGCCCCTGCCCGGCGGCCGCCGTGGTTTCTCCGGTCAGGAAGGGCGATTTGCTGCCACCGTCCCCGGACTGCAGGATTTGCCAGTGCAGCTTTGCCCCCGGCGACGTGCTGCGGCCGGTGATTTTCACGCTGCCGCTGGGCACCTCGGTGTTTTCCTGGGGATCGATGATCCAGACCGGTGCCACCAGGCCGGCGGCCCGGGTCATCAGCGCGCCCAGCTGGACTTTTCCGAACGCCACGTAGTCCGTGTGGCCGTCCACCAGGATCCGGACCCGGACCTGCTGCCCGGTGTCGATCAGGCCCGAGCTGGCAGCGGCGGCGGTGGCCGTATAGATCAGCTGCTGGATGGCACGGGCTGCCATATCAGCGTCGAGGTTGCTGTTGAAGGCATCTGCGGAGACGTCAACGGTGATGATGTCCTTGCCTGAAATGGACGTGGCAAGTTTGTCCGGATTCTGCCACGGCGTGAAGAAGTCAGGGTCAAGCGGTTTCTCTGACATCATGGCGCGCAGGGCGCGGGTCACCGGGTTTTCCTGTTCCGGGACGTCCCGGAACTCGCGGTAGAGGAAGACGTTCCCGCCCGTGCGGCCGATCCAGTACACGGGCGCCTTGTTGGAGGACTGGGTGGTTTCCAGGGGGGCGCTGGTGGAGGGAGCGTCCGGCATGGTGCCGCCTGTGGCGGGGACCGAGGCGACGGTCCCCGTGGGGGCTGGTCCGCCTTCGGCAGTGCAGGCAGTGAGGACCGGAACGAGCACCAGGATTCCTGCCAGGACGGCCGGGCGCAGGCGCCCCATGGGTCGTCCTGCCCTTTCGGGCGCAGAGGTTTCCGGCACTGTCCTGCCCTTGTCCTTTCATGGCGTGGCGGGCCGATCCCCCTGGCGGCCTGGCGTTCCAGCAGATGCTGGATTTCCAGCATTACACAGGGGAGGGCCGCCCCAACCGCGCATTCGCCTCCCCGGCCCCAACTGCAACGGGAACGATATGAGGCCGATATGAAGTTGATACCAAACGCTGCATTTCGCTGCCCGCAAACGGCTCTTCAGGGTGGTGGAGGTGCAGGTCACTGCCCCGGCAGGTATCCGGCCGGGGCGTGTGCTGGCGTAAGATAAAGGGACCCGCTGGCAGGTGCCCCGTTCATCGGGCATCGGCTGCAGCGAACAACTGATGTCGATCTTTGAGGGGACCACGGGCCTGCGGGCCAGCACCATGACTGAATCAGCAAATGGTAAGCGCCGGCTCAACACGGGCGATGGCAGTCCGGGGGAATTCCCGCACTCCCTTCCCGGCATCCGGACCGAAGTAGTCCTCTTCGAGAACTCCGACCAGATGGTTCAGTCGCTCGGCAGTCATGACGAGGCACTGCGGTTCATCGAGGAGCAGTTCCCGGACGTCAACTTCCATGCCCGCGGCAACGAACTGTCCATCAGCGGACCGGTCAGCGACGTTCCCCGCATCATGCGGCTCCTCCAGGAGGTCCGTGGCCTAGTGGCCCGGGGCACCGTCATCACCCCAGCGGTGCTGCAACAGCTGGTGGCCCTCCTCCGCACGCAGTCGCTGCAGAATCCCGTGGACGTGCTCACGCACGACATCCTCTCCAGCCGCGGCAGGACCATCCGGCCCAAGACGCTCAACCAGAAGACCTACGTTGACGCCATCGACGCCAACACGGTGATCTTCGGCATCGGCCCGGCCGGCACCGGCAAGACCTACCTGGCCATGGCGAAAGCCGTGCAGGCACTGCAGCAAAAGGAAGTCAGCCGGATTATCCTCACGCGGCCGGCGGTAGAGGCGGGGGAGCGTCTCGGGTTCCTGCCCGGCACGCTCAGCGACAAGATCGATCCCTACCTGCGGCCGCTTTACGATGCCCTGCACGACATGATGGACCCCGAATCCATTCCCCGGCTCATGGCCGCCGGCACCATCGAAGTGGCACCCCTCGCCTACATGCGCGGACGCACCCTCAACGACGCCTTCATCATCCTCGACGAAGCCCAGAACACCACGCCGGAACAGATGAAGATGTTCCTCACCCGGCTCGGGTTCGGGTCCAAGATGGTGGTCACCGGAGACGTGACCCAAGTGGACCTTCCCTTTGGGACGCGGTCCGGGCTGCGGATCGTCGAAGAAATCCTGCAGGGGATCGAGGGCGTGAACTTCTCCGTCCTGGACGCCGCCGACGTCGTCAGGCACAGGCTCGTCGGCGACATCGTCAACGCCTACAGCATCTGGGACGAAGCCCAGCGGAGCCGCGTCAAGCATTCAGCAAGCCGCGAAAAACGGGGGGAACACGCGTGAGTATCGAGGTCAACAACGAGTCCGGCATCCAGGTGGATGAGTCCGCGCTTGTGGCCCTGTCAAGGTACATCTTCGAACATCTTTACATCAATCCGCAGGCCGAACTGTCCATCCTCCTCGTGGATGAGCCGGCCATGGAGAAGCTGCACATTGAACTGATGGACGAACCGGGCGCCACGGATGTGCTCTCGGTGCCCATGGACGAATTGACCCCCGGGACACCCGGCCGGCCCACGCCCCAGGGCATGCTGGGCGACATCGCCATCTGCCCGCAGGTCGCCAAGGTCCAGGCCAGGAACGCCGGGCATTCGCTGCAGGACGAAATGCTGCTGCTTACCACACATGGCATCCTTCACCTGCTGGGCTACGACCACGCCGAACCGGAAGAGAAGGCGGAGATGTTCGGGCTCCAGCGGGAACTCCTGTCCGGCTTTACCGGCAAAGAAGCACCTGCCGAGACCACCCAGTGACACAACTGCTGCTGGTTGCGGTGGCTCTGGTCTTCCTTGCCGTCGCAGCCCTGCTGACGGCGGCCGAGGCTGCCTTCAGCTTCCTTCCGCGGCACGACGCTGAAGAGGCACTCCACAGGAGCCGCGACACTGCGATGCGCCGCATCCTGGCTGAACCCGTGGCCCACACCCGGGCGCTTCGCTTCTGGCGCGTCTGGTTCGAAATGGCCTCCGCGGTGGCCGTCGCCGTCCTGATCGCAAGCCTGCTCGACAACGTTTGGCTCGCAGGACTTGTCGCCACCGGCATCATGGCCGTCCTGGGGTTCGTGATCGTTGGGGTCTCACCCCGCCAGCTCGGCAGGCTGCACTCCTCCGCGGTCGTCCGCTTCACCGCCCCGATGGTCCGGTTCCTCACCAGCGTGCTGGGTCCCATCCCGGGCTGGCTGGTGGCTTTGGGAAGTTCGGCAGCTCCAGGCGCACCCGGCGGCGACGACGCGTTCTTCAGCGAGCAGGAGTTCCGGGAACTCGTTGACCGCGCCAGCGAGTCCGACATGATCGAGGACACCGAAGCCGAAATGATCCAGTCGGTCTTCGACTTCGGCGATACCCTGGTGCGGGCCGTCATGGTTCCCAGGACGGACATCGTCAGTATCGACGCCGGCTCCAGCCTCCACCAGGCGATGTCGCTGTTCCTGCGCTCGGGATATTCGCGGATCCCGGTCATCAACGAGAACACGGACCACATCCTCGGCATCGTTTACCTCAAGGACGTGGCCGCCGTCATCCATCAGATGGGACCCGGGCAGGAGCCGCCGCTGGTCGAATCACTGGCCCGCGAGGTGCGCTATGTGCCCGAGTCGAAGCCCGTCAGCGACCTCCTGCGCGAGCTGCAGAAGGAGTCCACGCACGTGGCCATCGTCATCGACGAGTACGGCGGCACCGCCGGGCTGGTAACCCTCGAGGACCTGATCGAGGAGATCGTGGGCGAGATCGTGGACGAATACGATACCGAGAGCGCCGAAGCCGTGGCGCTGGGGGACGGCTCCTACCGGGTCAGCGCCCGCATGGGCATCGACGACCTCGGCGAGCTTTTCGACCTCGAAATTGACGACGACGAGGTTGACACAGTGGGCGGCCTCCTCGCGAAGGCGCTCGGCCGTGTCCCCATCGTGGGAAGCAGCGTTGACGTGCAGGGCGTCTCGCTGCGGGCCGAACGGCTCGAGGGCCGGCGGAACCGCGTCAGCCACATCATTGCGGCGCCCGTACCAAGAGTAGAGACTGACCTTGAAGGCCTCCTCGAAGAGGCCGAAACAACCCAGCAGGGAGTTCCACGTGAGCAAGAAAAGTAAGGCTGCCGAACCGGACGACTTCGGCGGTTTCCGCGCGGGGTTTTCTGTCCTGGTTGGCAGGCCCAACGCGGGCAAGTCCACCCTGACCAATGCATTGGTAGGGAAGAAGGTGGCCATCACCTCCGCCAAGCCGCAGACTACCCGGCACACCATCCGGGGCATCGTGCACCGCGACGACGCCCAGCTGATCCTGGTGGACACGCCGGGGCTGCACCGTCCCCGCACCCTCCTCGGCAAGCGCCTCAATGACCTGGTGGCCGACACCCTCGCCGAAGTGGACGCCATCGGCTTCTGCCTGCCTGCCAACGAAAAGATCGGGCCCGGCGACAAGTTCATCGCCGCCCAACTTGCAGCCGTGGGCCGCAAGCCTGTGGTCGCCATCGTCACCAAAGCCGACCTCGTGGACAAGCAGGCGCTGACGGAACAGCTCCTGGCCGTGGCCGCCCTGGGCCGCGAGGTGATGGGCGAGGACGGCTGGAAGGACATCGTCCCCGTTTCCGCCGCCGACGGTTTCCAGGTGGAAACGGTGGCCGATGTGCTCATCAGCCACATGCCGCCGTCGCCCCCGCTGTACCCGGACGGGGAACTGACGGACGAACCCGAGGCTGTCATGGTGGCAGAACTGATCCGCGAAGCAGCCCTGGAGGGTGTCCGGGATGAGCTTCCGCACTCCCTCGCCGTCGTGGTGGAGGAAATTGTTCCCCGTGATGACAGGCCGGATGACAACCCCCTGCTGGACGTGCGCGTCAACCTCTACGTCGAACGCCCCTCACAGAAGGCCATCATCATTGGCAAGGGCGGCGCCCGCCTCCGTGAAGTCGGTACCAACGCGCGCAAAGGCATCGAAGCCCTCCTTGGCACGCGCATCTACCTTGATCTCCATGTCAAGGTGGCCAAAGACTGGCAGCGGGACCCGAAACAACTGGTCAAACTCGGTTTCTGACCAGCATTGGGACTGTTCGCGGGCGCGTGCAAGGTAAGTTGACCAGACTGGACCACTAAAATGGACCGGATTTCGTTTTTAGAGGAAGGTTCACCACGTGGGTGGAGGCCGCGACAATCGCGACAACGGGGCTGACCTGTCAGCCGGACCGGGACCGGTATCCCGTCACGCGGACAGCCATACCGTGGGTGCCGCACGGCACCTCGGGCCCCTGCGGAGCATGCCCTTGTGGCTGAAGGCCGTCACCGGTGTGGTGGCGCTGGTCCTCGTCGCGGCTGCTGCGTTCGCCGGATTCTGGTTCTTCCGGCTCCAGAACAATATCTCCAAGGCGCCGTTGAACGCGGGCGGGGAGAGCACCGAGTCCCCGGGGAACGATGCCACGGGCCGGCTGCAGATCCTCATCCTTGGCTCGGACACGCGCGACGGGAAGAACTCGGAGTATGGGACTGCCGATGATTCCACCGGGTACGGCAAGTCCGATGTGATGATGCTGATGGACATCTCCGAGGACAACAAGCGCGTCAACGTCATCAGCTTTCCCCGCGACCTGCTGGTGGACATCCCCGACTGCAAGGACACGAAGACCAAAAAGGATTACCCGGCACGCACCGGAGTCATGATCAATGAGGCCATGAGCGAGGCCGGCATCGGCTGCGCCGTGGACACGGTCAACAAACTCACTGGCATGCAGGTGGACCACTTCATGATGGCGGACTTCAATGCCGTGAAGGAACTTTCCAACGCCGTCGGCGGCGTGGACGTCTGCATCAGCGACGCAGTCTACGACCCTGATTCGAGGCTGCGGCTTCCGGCCGGCACGTCGTCCGTACAGGGCGAGATGGCGCTTTCCTTCCTCCGTACCCGCCACGCCTTCGCCGACGGCAGCGACCTGGGCCGCATCAAGGCCCAGCAGGGCTTCCTCTCGTCGCTGACGCGAAAGATCAAGGACGAAGGCACCCTGTCGGACCCCGCGAAAATGCTGAAGATCGCCGACGTCGTAACCCAGAACCTGACGGTGGATGACGGCCTCGCTTCCGTTCCCACGCTGCTGACCATCGGCAACCGGCTCAAGAACATCGACATCAGCAAGGTGGCGTTCGTCGCGGTGCCCACGACGCCCGCACCCGTCGACCCCAACAGGCTCGTCATCGCAGAACCCGCAGGGGCCCAGCTGTTTTCGGCGCTGCGGAAGAACGTGGACCTGACCGATCCCACTGCGCCCACCACGCCGTCGCCCACGGAGTCGGCACCGCCTTCGGCGGCCCCCACAGAGACCGCTCCGCCGGTTCCGCCGTACAACAAGGCCATCCAGCCGGTCATGGTCGCTAACGGAAGCGGCGTCAACGGCCGTGCCCAGGAGCTGGTCCAGGCGTTGGTAGCCGGCGGCTTCACCCAGACCGGGCAATTCCTCGCCCAGCCGGTCGCCAAGTCAGCGGTCTACTACGGGAATGGCTTCGCGGATGTGGCTGCCGATGTGGCCGCGCTGCTGGGAATCCCTGCCACGCTCATGATTCCTGCCCCGGGCGTGTCCGGCGTTCAGGTGTATGTCGGCAGCGACTTCACCACCGGCACGGCCTACGGAGCGGCAGGTGGCGGAACTGCCGCTGCCTTGCCCCAGGACATTGTCAACCAGACCGCAGGTGACAAGGTCTGCCAGCAGGCAAACCCCGAGCTGATCGTCCGGTAGCAGCAGCGGTTCCTGCGGCGCTCAAGCGCCACCAGCAAGATCATGGGCCCCGCCGAAAACGGCGGGGCCCATGTTCTTGCGCTCCGGTTACCAGATGCTGACCCGCTCGGCGGCCGGCATCCACATTCCATCGTCCTCGGTGACATCGAAGGCCTCATGGAACGGATCGAGGTTCTTCGCTATGGCGTTAGTCCGGAACTCGTTCGGTGAGTGGGGATCGGTCGCAAGCCGGCGGATGGCTTCCTCCTGCCGGATGACCTGGCGCCAGCCCGCGGCCCAGGAAGCGAAGAAACGCTGCTGACCGGTCAGGCCGTCAAGGACCTCGGGTTCCCTGCCGTCGAGGCTGATCAGGTACGCCTTGTAAGCGATGGTGAGCCCTGCCAGGTCGCCGATGTTCTCGCCCAGCGTAAGCCGGCCGTTGACGTGGTGCCCGGGCGCGGCGGTGGGGGAGAGCGCGTCGTACTGCGCCACGAGCCGGGCCGTCAGCGCCTCGAAAGCCTGCCGGTCCTGGTCGGTCCACCAGTTCCGAAGGGCCCCGCCGCCGTCGAACTGTGAGCCCTGGTCATCGAAGCCGTGGCCTATCTCATGGCCGATCACAGCGCCGATGCCGCCGTAGTTGACGGCGTCGTCGGCATCGGCGGTAAAGAACGGCGGCTGCAGGATAGCCGCGGGGAAGACGATCTCGTTCATCATCGGGTGGTAGTACGCATTGACCGTTTGTGGCGTCATCAGCCACTTGTTCCGGTCCACGGGCTTGCCCACCTCATCGAGGTGCCTGTCGACATCCGCGTTGTGGGCGCGTTCCACGTTGCCCAGCAGGTCCTCGGGGTCGATCTCCACGGCCGAATAATCGATCCACTCGTCCGGGTAGCCAATCTTCGCCCTGAACGCCTCCAGCTTGCGCAGGGCTTCGGCTTTAGTGTCCTCGCCCATCCAGCCGACGTCATTGATGCTGCGGCGGTAGGCCTCGATCAGGTTCGCCACCAAAGTCTGCATCCGCGCCTTGTGGGACTCGGGGAAATGGCGTGCCACGTAGATCTGGCCGACAGCTTCACCGAGGCCTGCTTCGACGACCGCGACGCCGCGCTTCCACCGGTCCTTATTCCTGGGCGTGCCGCTGATGGTGGTGCCGTAGAAGGCAAAGTTGGCGTCCACGAACTCGGAGGACAGATAGGGTGCGGCCGCACTGACGACGCGCATGGCCAGCCACTCCTGCCACGTGCTGACCGGGACTTCGTCCAGGAGCCCGGCAGCGCCGGCGAAGAAGTCAGGAGTGCTGACCACGATTTCAGTGCGCTTGTCCGCATCGATTCCGGCGGCGTCAAACCAGGTGGCAAGCAGGGGGAAGAGCCCGGCGGCCTCCTCCGCTGTCTTCAGGTTGTAGGTCTTCTGCGGGTCCCGGAGGGTGACGTTGTCCCAATGGTGGGACGCGAGCTTTGTCTCCAGCCCGACCACGCGCGCTGCTGCACCCTTCGGATCCGCAACACCGGCCAGTTCGAACATCTTCTCCACGTGTGCCGTGTACGCGGCAACGATCGGGGCGAACTTCCCGTCACGGTAGTAGGACTCATCGGGAAGGCCCAGGCCGCCCTGGCCGGTGTAGAGAAGGACCCGGTCGGGGTTGCCCGCATCCGGCGCGGGGTAGATGTAAAACAAGCCGCCCACGTCCTTGCGGAACAGCCGTCCCGCCAGGGCAATGAGGTCCCGCGCCGAGGCGGTGGCGAAAACTTCCGCGAGTCGCCCGCGGATGGGCTCCATGCCTTTGCCCTCGACGGTGGCTTCGTCCATGAAGCTGCTGTAAAGCCCGCCGATCTTCCGCTCGATCCCGGTGGCGTCGCCGCCCTTTGCCGCGGCCTCCTCGATGATGTCCCGGACGGCAATTTCGGACCCGTCCCGCAGGGCGGTGAAGGTCCCCTCCAGGGGACGGTCATCCGGAATTTCGGTGGCCTTCAGCCAGGCGCCGTTGATGTGCTGGTAAAGGTCGTCCTGCGGGCGGACTGTGTGATCAATGGTGGACAGATCGATCCCCGAAATGGGCACTGCAACTCCTTTGCTGGGACGCCGCTGCCGGGCGGAACACCGCAGAGCGTCTGCATGCTGGACTTTACGGACGGTAGTGCCCTTTCATCTTACGCACCCGTGTTACCCTCAAAGTGTGCGTGCAGAGCTCCTTCTCCTTAGCTGCCGCGGCGAGGCCACAGACGCTATCTAGCGCACGGCCCACCCTCGCTGCGGAGTTTGTGTTGCCCGGCCACCCTTTCACTGAAGATCGATAGAAAAGGCCACGAACATCATGCGTAACGCACAAAAGCCCTCCGGAATGCCCGCCCACCGGTACACGCCGTTCCAGGACCAGATCAAAGTTGAGCTGCCGGACCGCACCTGGCCGGACAAGGTCATCACCAAGGCCCCGCGCTGGTGCGCAGTTGACCTGCGCGACGGCAACCAAGCGCTGATCGATCCCATGAGCCCCGCCCGCAAGATGAAGATGTTCGACCTGCTGGTGCGCATGGGCTACAAGGAAATCGAGGTTGGTTTCCCGTCCGCGTCCCAGACGGACTTCGACTTTGTCCGCCAGCTCATCGAAGGTAACCACATCCCGGATGACGTCACCATCCAGGTCCTGACGCAGGCCCGGGAACACCTGATCGAACGGACCTACGAGTCCCTGGTGGGCGCCAAGCAGGCCATCGTCCACCTCTACAACTCCACGTCCGTGCTGCAGCGGCGCGTGGTCTTCAACCAGGACGAGGACGGCATCCTGGACATCGCGCTGCAGGGGGCCCGCCTGTGCAGGAAGTACGAGGAAACCCTCGCTGACACGCACGTGACGTACGAGTACTCACCGGAGTCCTTCACCGGTACGGAACTCGAGTACGCCGTGCGGGTGTGCAACGCCGTCGCCGATGTTTTCGAAGCCTCCGCCGACCGCCAGGTGATCATCAACCTGCCCGCCACTGTGGAAATGGCCACCCCCAACGTCTACGCCGATTCCATCGAGTGGATGAGCCGCCACCTGCACCCACGCGAAGGCATCATCCTCTCGCTGCACCCGCACAACGACCGCGGAACCGGGGTGGCTGCCGCCGAACTGGGCTACATGGCCGGCGCCGACCGCATCGAAGGCTGCCTGTTCGGAAACGGTGAACGGACCGGCAACGTGGACCTGGTGACCCTGGGCCTGAACATGTTCGTCCAGGGCATCGACCCCATGATCGACTTCTCCAACATCGACGACGTCCGCCGGACCGTGGAGTACTGCAACCAGCTGCCGGTTCCCGAGCGTTCGCCGTACGGTGGCGACCTGGTGTTCACCGCTTTCTCCGGATCCCACCAGGACGCGATCAAGAAGGGCTTTGAAGCACTGGAGCGCGACGCCGCAGCGGCCGGCAAGGCCGTGGATGACTTCACCTGGCAGGTTCCTTACCTGCCGGTGGACCCCAAGGACCTGGGCCGCAGCTACGAAGCCGTCATCCGCGTGAACTCCCAGTCCGGCAAGGGCGGCGTGGCCTACCTGCTGAAGAATGAGCACAGCCTGGACCTGCCGCGCCGCGCGCAAATTGAGTTCTCCGGCGTCATCCAGCGCCGCACTGACACCGTGGGCGGCGAGGTCAGCGGAGCACAGCTGTGGCAGATCTTCCAGGACGAGTACCTGCCGTCCGGCAACGCCGAGGGGCAGTGGGGCCGCTACTCCCTGGGCGGGGTCAAGACGGAAACGGATGCCGACGGCGGCATGACGCTTCACGCCTCGCTCACCATCGATGGTGCCCAGGTCAGCCGCACCGGGACGGGAAACGGCCCTATCGCGGCCCTGCTGAACATCCTCCACGAGGACGGCGTGGACGTCCGGGTGCTGGACTACAGCGAGCACGCCCTGTCCGAGGGCGGCAACGCCGCCGCGGCCGCGTATGTCGAATGCGCCGTGGGGGAGCGGGTCCTGTGGGGTGTCGGCATCGATGCGAACACCAGCATGTCCTCCCTCAAGGCCGTCATTTCGGCGGTCAACCGGGCCATCCGGGACGCCCGGGCCTGACACCTGGCGGTGGTGCCGCCGGTTCCAAGCGGCCGCACCACCGTACCTGTCGGCAGGCTGCCGGGCAGGATGGGAAGATAGAGCGTGGTTCAACAGTCTTTTGCCTCCCGGGCGTACCGGGACGACGCCGTGGTACTCCGTACCCACAAGCTGGGTGAGGCGGACCGCATCATCACGCTCCTGACCAAGCACCATGGCCAGGTCCGCGCCGTCGCCAAAGGCGTGCGCCGCACCAGCAGCCGGTTCGGTGCCCGGCTTGAACCCTTCATGGTGGCAGACCTGCAACTGGTGTCCGGCCGCACGCTGGACATCGTCACGCAGGCAGTTGCCAAAGGTGCATACGGCGGCAGTATTGCCGCGGATTACGGCAGGTACACGGTTGCCGCCGCCATGACGGAGACCGCGGAGAAACTGACCGATGTGGACGGTGAAGCCGGAACCGCCCAATACAACCTGTTGGTGGGCGCCCTCGCCGCACTGAGCCGCGACGACCACGCCGCAGGCCTCATCCTGGACTCCTACCTGCTTCGTGCCCTGGCCACCGGCGGTTGGGCCCCCAGCTTTACCGATTGCTCGCGCTGCGGAATGCCCGGCCCGCATACAGCGTTTTCCGCACCCCTTGGCGGCATGGTCTGCGCACAGTGCAGGCCGCCCGGGTCACCTGCACCCGCTTCCGAAACCGTTGTCCTGCTGGCAGCCCTGCTGACCGGTGACTGGGCCACTGCGGATGCGTCGTTGCCGCAGCACCGCAAGGAGGCCGCCGGCCTGGTGGCGGCATACCTGCAATGGCATCTTGAACGAGTACTGAAATCCCTCAAACATGTGGAGCGCAGCTGACAGTGGCCTTGGGAAAAAAGAACAATGCACCCCGGAAGCGCACCCATCCCGTGGTGGCCCCGTATCCGCACCCTTCGGGCGCGGTGGCACCCTTCATCCCCGCTGAATTCATTCCCCGGCACGTGGCCATCGTCATGGACGGCAACGGCCGGTGGGCCAACCAGCGCGGCCTGCCCCGGATCGAGGGCCACAAGGCGGGGGAGCCGGCCCTGCTTGATGTGATGGCCGGTGCCATCGAGCTCGGGATTGAGTATGTCAGCGTCTACGCGTTTTCCACCGAGAATTGGCGCCGTTCGCCGGAGGAAGTCCGCTTCCTGATGGGATTTAACAAGGACGTGCTTCGAAGGCAACGGAACCAGTTGGACGACTGGGGGGTGCGCGTGCGCTGGGCAGGCCGCCGGCCGCGCCTTTGGGGTTCCGTGATTCGGGAACTGGAGGAGGCTGAGGAGTTCACCGCCGCCAACACCACCTGCAATTTGACCATGTGTGTTAATTACGGCGGCCGGGCCGAGATAACCGACGCCGTCTCCGCGATCGCTGCGGACGTCGCAGCTGGCAGGCTCAAGCCGGGCGCCATCACCGAGCGGACCATCCAGAAGTACCTGGATGAGCCCGACCTCCCCGACGTGGACCTCTTCCTGCGCAGCTCGGGGGAGCAGCGGCTCTCCAACTTCCTGCTCTGGCAGTCCGCGTATGCGGAGTTCGTCTTCATGGACACGCTGTGGCCCGATGTCGACAGGCGGACCCTTTGGACCGCCGTCGAGGAATATGCCAGGCGGGACCGCCGCTACGGCGGTGCCATAGATGCTGCCGCTGCACCGGCGGATCCCCAGGCGGACTAGCGTTCGCCGTACGCCCGCAGCCAGCGGGCCAGCCGGAAATAGGCGTCGGACCGGACCGGCCCGGGGGAGAGGAAGACGTCATGCAGCGCACCGTCAATCCGCTCGATGGTCACGGTACGGCCCAGGGCAAGTGCCCGGGTGCTGATGATGTTCACATCCAGGACGGCGTCTGTGCGCCGCATTTCTTCGGACCAGAGCAGGCCGTTGGCACTTCCTTTGGACAGCAAGACCAGGATCGGCGCCTCGATGTCCAGGCCGCGCGCCACGCGGGCATGCCCGGCGAGGACTGCCCGCAGCCACCCTGCCCGAACGGGAAAAGCCAGGCGGGGGCGGTAGCGCTCATCAACCGGCCATTCGCCGTCGGCGGCGTCGCTGATGGTACGCCAGTAGTGGCCACGCTCCGGAAGGCGGAGGACCGCCTGCGGGCGCAAGCGGGCCACCGGACGCACCATGCTGGAGGCTGCCCGCCGGACCAGCGAACTTCCGTGCATCTCCAGCCAAGGACTGTTCAGGATCAGCAGGGAGACGGCCTCCGGATGCTGGCTGGTCCACAGGGCCGCCACCAACCCGCCGGTCGAATGTCCCATCAAAACCAGCGGCCCGGGGATTCCCTCCTGGCGGATCAAGCGGGCGGCTTCTTCGATCTCTGCGTCGTAAGCGGCCAGGTCCGCCACGTAACCCCCAGGTGACTCCGGGCGCAGGCTCCGTCCGTGATTATGCATGTCCAGGGCGTAGAAGTCATAGCCGGCGGCAGCCCAGAACCGGGCCAGGTCAACATTGAAGAAATAGTCGCTCCAGCCGTGCAGGAAGAGCACGGCCCGGCGCGGGCCGTCGTCGGACGCGTTGCCCTGGCCTGGCCTGAGCCGCACCAAGGTGGCTGTCCGGCCCACCCCGTCAGGTCCGGCGGCCGTAAAGGTCTGGGACTCGAAATCCTCCCCCAGGATGTCCTGCTGCCACTGCATGTCCCTCATGCTAGACCGGGACGCCGCGCCGCGCCGGTCCGTTCGGCCGCGTCTCCGTTTTGGTGCGGGGCCCCGGAGACGCGAAACTAAAGGCATGCGCGTTTACCCCACTTTCTTCAGGCTGGCCTTTTCATGGATGGACGCCGAGCGCGCCCACAAGATCGGATTTAAGGGCATCCGGCTCGCGCATGCGTCGGGAGCCGGGAGGGTCCTGCAGAAGCTGACTGCTCCGGCGCCATCGCTGCAAACCACGGCCTTCGGCGTGACTTTTCCGTCGCCGTTCGGACTCGCCGCCGGTTTTGACAAGGAAGGCCACGGGATAGAGGCCCTGGCGGACCTTGGATTCGGGCACATCGAAGTAGGCACGATCACCGGACAGGCGCAGCCCGGCAATGACAAGCCGAGGCTCTTCCGCCTGGTCCAGGACCGGGCCGTCATCAACCGGATGGGATTCAACAACGACGGCGCGTCTGCCGTTGCGCCCCGGCTGAAGGCAGCGCGTGCCGCACTCCAGCGCCGCTACCCGTCCGTGCGTCCGGTCATCGGGGTCAACATCGGCAAGACCAAAGTGGTGGAACTTGCCGACGCAGTTGATGACTACCTGGTGGGCGCGCGCAGCCTGGCGCCTGCTGCCGACTACCTCGTGGTGAATGTCAGTTCCCCCAACACCCCCGGACTGCGGCTGCTCCAGGACGTGGAAACACTTCGTCCCCTGCTTACCGCCGTCGGACAGGAGGCCGATCGCGCCGCCGGACGGCACGTACCCCTGCTGGTGAAGATCGCACCGGACCTCAGCGACGAGGACATCGACGACGTTGCGCGCCTTGCCTTGGACCTGAAGCTGGACGGCATCATTGCCACCAACACCACCATCGCCCGCGAAGGGCTGGCATCGCCGGCGGAAACGGTGGAGAAATGCGGCGCCGGCGGATTGTCCGGAGCTCCCCTGAAGCAGCGTTCCCTTGAGGTGCTGAAACGGCTCAAGCACGCCACCGGCAGCGCCCTGAGCCTCGTCTCGGTAGGCGGCGTTGAGTCGGCGCAGGACGTCCAGGAAAGGCTCGACGCCGGCGCCACCCTGGTGCAGGGCTACACGGCTTTCCTCTACGAGGGGCCGTTCTGGGCTGCCCGGATCAACAAGCAGCTGGCAAGGAACCGCCGCTCCTGACCCTCGAGCCCCACGGCGCCCGCGATGGGCGCGGCCCATATCAAAAGCAGGCACCCCGGCGGATTTCCGCCGGGGTGCCTGTGGTTAAGAGGTTGATGGATGGTCAGGCGGGGTACTGGCCGCGCTGCACCTGGGGCTTGGGCAGCCGCAGTTTCCGGAACTGGAGGGACCGCATGGAGCCGTACCAGACCGTGCCGCGCTCCAGCTCGCCGAACTTTTCCGCCAGGCGCTTGCGGAGCTTGCGGGACAGGATGAACACGTCCACGAAGACCGCCAGGAACATCACCCAAAAAGCTCCCAGGACGTAGATCATCATGTCGCTGGAGGCCGGAACCACCAGCGACACCAGCACGAAAACCAGGGCACCAAACATCAGGTACTCGCCAAGGTTGAACCGGGCATCCACAAAGTCGCGGGCAAACCGTTTCTGCGGACCCTTGTCGCGAAGCGGCAGGAACTTCTCATCGCCCGTATCCAAGGCCCGGCGCATCTTGAGGCGCTGGTCCTGGACGGCCTGGCGTTCGGCGGCCTTGGATGCCTTGCGGTCCTCGGGTACCAGCGGCCGTTTGCGGGCGGCTTCCTGGGCCTTCCGCGTTGGGGTGGGTGCGCCCTTGCCCGCCACGCTTCCTTGCCGAGCCGCCGCCTCCGCTGCCTGCTGGTCTATGGTCTCCTGCGCCGAGGGCGCTTCTTTTCTACGTCCGAACACCTGACCAGAATACCTTGCAGCGGACCGCCTCCTGCCTGCGGTGGCAGGTCCGCTGGCCGGCGGCCAAAAGTGGCGGGGGTAATGTTTTGGCCATGACTTCATCACCTGCGGCAACCCCGCGCAGCACGACCACTACGACAGGACCGGGCCGGGAGGCCAGCGGCGGGACGGAAGACCTTCGGTCCGCTGTAGACCGGTCCTTCGACCAGACCCTGGCACGGCTTAAGGAGTTGGTTGCCATCCCGGGGATTGCGTGGCCCAGCTTCGAGCGCGCCCCCCTGGAGCGAAGCGCCGACGCCGTCGCGGAGCTCCTCCGCGCCGCTGGGATCGACGACGTCCAGGTGCTTTCCGTCAATAAGGACGACGGCACGCCCGGCGGGCCGGCCGTCGTCGCCCGCCGCCCTGCTGCCGCTGGAAAGCCGACTGTCCTCCTCTATGCCCACCACGACGTCCAGCCCGTGGGCGATGAGTCGCTGTGGGAAACCCAGCCCTTTACCGCCGTCGAGAAGGACGGACGGCTGTACGGACGCGGCGCCGCCGACGATAAGGCCGGCATCATGGTGCACATTGCCGCTTATGCAGCTGCAGCCGAGGTCCTTGGCGGTTCCCTGGGCCTCGGCGTGACATTCTTCATCGAGGGCGAGGAAGAAGCGGGGTCGCCCACGTTCCGGACCTTCCTGGAAGCGAACCGGGAGCTGCTCCGGGCCGATGTCATTGTGGTTGCCGACTCGAGCAACTGGAAGGTCGGCACGCCTGCCCTCACCACCAGCCTCCGCGGCCTGGTCGACGGCACTGTCGAGGTGCAGGTACTCGACCACGCGGTGCACTCCGGCATGTTCGGTGGGCCGGTCCTGGACGCCCCCACCCTGCTGTCCCGGCTCATTGCCACGCTTCACGACGCCGACGGAAACGTCGCCATCGAAGGGCTGGTGGCCACCGATACGGCTGCCGTGGAGATGCCGGAGGCGGACTACCGCGCCGACGCGTCCGTGCTCGACGGCGTCCGCCTGGCCGGGACGGGAAGCATCGCCTCGAGGCTGTGGACCAAGCCGGCCCTGTCCATCATCGGTTTCGACGCTCCCGCCGTCGAGGTGGCGTCCAACACGCTGCTTCCGCGGGCCAGGGCAAAATTCAGCCTGCGGCTGGCGCCCGGCCAGGTCCCGGCCGAGGCCATGGATGCAGTGCGCAGGCATGTGGAAGCCAACGCGCCCTTCGGGGCGAAGGTTGTCTTCACCCCGGGCGAGGCAGGCAACCCCTTCCAGACCGACACATCGTCCCCCGCTGCAACTGTGGCCATGTGGGCACTGGGGGAGGCCTGGGGCGTTCAGGCGGTCGAAACGGGCATCGGCGGGTCCATCCCCTTCATTGCAGACCTCACTGAGTTGTATCCCGAGTCCCAGATCCTGGTGACCGGGGTGGAAGACCCCGATTCGCGTGCGCACAGTGCCAACGAGTCACTGCACATCGGCGACTTCCGTAATGCCATCCTGGCTGAAGCCCTCATGCTCAGCCGGTTGAACAATGAAGCCCTCACCACAGGGAATTGATGGCCGTTCGGAACACCGGCACCTGCCCTGCTGCCAGGGAACAAGCTGGGTTCTTTGACGGTTACGCCAGGAGTTAGAGCTACAGGACTGCCGCGCGTAGCATGTAGCTATAGCCCATACCGTATTTGTAGGGGCAGGCGCCGTTACGGCGACGCCGCCAGACCGTCCTAAGAAGGTAGGCCAATGAGCACCTCAACCAACGAAAACAGCACCGCCACCACCGTGGCCAGCGACGAACTGCCCGTTCACGAGGTCAACCTGACCGATGTCGCCGCCGGCAAGGTGCGCAGCCTCCTCGAGCAGGAAGGCCGCACGGACCTGCGCCTGCGCGTTGCCGTGCAGCCCGGTGGCTGCTCAGGGTTGATTTACCAGCTCTACTTCGACGAACGGCTCCTCGATGGTGACGCTGTCCGCGACTACGACGGAGTGGAAGTCGTCGTCGACAAGATGAGCGTGCCGTACCTGAGCGGTGCAAGCATCGACTTCGAGGACACCATCTCGAAGCAGGGTTTCACCATCGACAATCCGAACGCCGGCGGCTCCTGCGCCTGCGGCGATTCATTCCACTAAGCCGGTTATTTCGCCTGATGTCGGCGCCGGGCTTCCAGCCGTTTAAAACGGCACGGGGGCTCGGCGCCGACATGTGGGCGAAACGCCCGGCGGAGCGGTAAGCTCTACATCGAGTAGTAAAACTTTTTTGTGCCCGGAGCGCCGATGGGCTGCCCGGACAACAGCAACAAGTAGGAAGGGCCGTCTGTGAGTTCGCAGAACCGAACCGGCAGCCGACGCAAAACGATCACCACGATCTCAAGCTTGGCTATAGCCGGCGCGTTGGTTTTGACCGGATGTTCGCCAGAGGTAGAGAAAGGCTGGATGCCCACTGAACGGGGCACTACCAGCAACACCGACCGCATCATGGACCTCTGGGTCAACTCATGGATTGCTGCGCTCGTGGTTGGCGCCATCACGTGGGGCCTGATCATTTGGTGTATTGTCGCCTACCGCCGCCGCAAGGGAACCGTCGGCTTCCCGCGGCAGACCAGCTTCAACCTTCCGCTGGAAGTCTTCTACCTCACCATCCCCATCTTCATGGTCCTGGTGTTCTTCTACTTCACGGACCGTGACCAGCAGGCGATCGATGACCGCTCACAGCCTGCCGACGTCGTCGTGGACGTCCGCGGCAAACAGTGGGCCTGGGACTTCAACTACAAGTCCGGCCAGGTGATCCAGGAAGACCTCCACGAGGCAGGCGTCCAGGCGCATCTCACTGGCAACACCATCGATATGGAACAGCTCCCCACCCTGTACCTGCCGGTCAACAAGTCCGTTGACCTCGAGCTCAATTCCCGTGATGTCATCCACTCCTTCTGGGTTCCCGCCTTCCTGCAGAAGCGCGACATGATTCCCGGCAAGACCAACTACATCCGGTTCACCCCCACTAAAGAGGGCACCTACGACGGTAAGTGTGCCGAACTCTGCGGCGAGTACCACTCCGAAATGCTGTTCCGCGTGAAGGTGGTGTCGGAATCCGAATTCCAGGCCCACATGGACCAGCTCAAGGCTGCAGGCAACACCGGCCTGCTCGGTGTTGAGTACGACCGCAACCCGAACCTGAACGAAACCAAGTAAGGGGAGCGACGTGGCTACGTACACCCAATCCGCACCCACGGGAGTCCTGTCTGCTCCCGTGGTACCCAAGTCCAAGGGGCGCATCGTCGTCAACTGGATCACCTCCACCGACCACAAGACCATCGGGTACATGTACCTGATCGCGTCCTTCGTGTTCTTCTGCGCAGGCGGGGTTATGGCGCTGCTGATCCGCGCCGAACTCTTCGAGCCCGGCATGCAGATCCTGCAGACCAAGGAACAGTACAACCAGCTGTTCACCATGCACGGCACCGTCATGCTGCTGATGTTCGCCACCCCGCTGTTCGCCGGGTTCGCGAACGTGATCATGCCGCTGCAGATCGGCGCACCTGACGTGGCGTTCCCGCGCCTGAACGCGCTGGCCTTCTGGTTCTTCCTGTTCGGCTCCACCATCGCCGTGTCCGGCTTCATCACCCCGCAGGGCGCGGCATCCTTTGGCTGGTTCGCCTACGCGCCCCTGTCCAACACCACATTTACGCCGGGCATCGGTGGCGACCTGTGGGTCTTTGGCCTGGCACTGTCCGGCTTCGGCACCATCCTCGGTGCCGTCAACTTCATCACCACCATCATCTGCATGCGCGCCCCGGGCATGACCATGTGGCGCATGCCGATCTTCACCTGGAACACCCTGATCACCGCCATCCTGGTGCTCATGGCGTTCCCGCCGCTGGCCGCGGCACTGTTCGCCCTCGGTGCGGACCGGAAGTTCGGTGCCCACATTTTCGATCCCGCCAACGGCGGCGCCGTCCTGTGGCAGCACCTGTTCTGGTTCTTCGGCCACCCCGAGGTGTACATCATCGCGCTGCCGTTCTTCGGCATCGTCTCGGAGATCTTCCCGGTGTTCAGCCGCAAGCCGATCTTCGGCTACAAGGGCCTGGTCTACGCGACCATTGCCATCGCAGCCCTGTCGGTCACCGTATGGGCCCACCACATGTACGTCACCGGCGCGGTCCTGCTGCCGTTCTTCTCCTTCATGACCATGCTCATCGCGGTACCCACCGGCGTGAAGTTCTTCAACTGGATCGGCACCATGTGGCGGGGGTCCCTGACCTTCGAAACCCCCATGCTGTGGAGCCTCGGCTTCCTCATCACCTTCCTGTTCGGCGGCCTCACCGGCATCATCCTGGCGTCCCCGCCGCTGGACTTCCACGTGTCGGACTCCTACTTCGTGGTGGCGCACTTCCACTACGTGGTCTTCGGCACGGTCGTGTTTGCGATGTTCGCCGGCTTCTACTTCTGGTGGCCGAAGTGGACCGGCAAGATGCTCAACGAGCGGCTCGGCAAGATCCACTTCTGGCTGCTGTTCCTGGGCTTCCACGGCACGTTCCTGATCCAGCACTGGCTCGGCGTCATGGGCATGCCCCGCCGCTACGCGGACTACCTGCCGGAGGACAACTTCACCTGGATGAACCAGTTCTCCACCGTCGCTTCCTTCGTGCTCGGCGCCTCCCTGATCCCGTTCTTCTGGAACGTCTACATCACCTGGCGCAAGGCTGAGAAAGTCCAGGTTGACGACCCCTGGGGCTTCGGAGCTTCGCTGGAATGGGCCACCTCCTGCCCGCCGCCGCGGCACAACTTCACGTCCCTGCCCCGGATCCGTTCGGAGCGTCCCGCCCTGGACCTGCACCACCCGGAACTCCGCCAGGTCCACACCGCCGATTCGCCGGCTCCCGCGGCCGCAGTTCTCGGTAACGCCGACCAGAAGGACACTGCACAGTGAAAATCGAATCCTGGATCTTTGGCTCCGGAGTTTTCTTCTTCGTACCCGTCTCGCTGGTCTACGGCTTCCTGACCAACTGGAGTGAGTGGGTCGGTATCCTGGGCATCCTGCTGCTGGGCGGCCTGGCTGGCATGATCGGTGCCTACCTCGGCTTCACCGCCCGTCGCGTAGGGCTTCGTCCCGAGGACCGCAGCGATGCTGAGATCCACGAGGGCGCCGGCGAGCAGGGCCACTTCAGTCCCTGGAGCTGGTGGCCTCTGGTCCTCGGTATCGCCTGCGCTACCGGCTTCCTGGGCCTGGCCGTTGGTCCCTGGATCATCTTCATCGCCGGCGGCATCGCCGTCGTAGCCCTCGTGGGCTGGGTGTACGAGTACAGCCGCGGAGACCACGCACACTAAGCAACAAAGAGAATATCGACGGCGGGCCCCACCAGATTGGTGGGGCCCGGCGTCGTTAATTGCCTTCCAACGGCCCTTATCCAGCCACCTGCGACTCCAAAAGATCGCGAAGCTCCCGCAGGGCCGCCTTCGCCCTTCCAAGCCACTGAGCGTCCGCCAGCGGAACTTCACTCACCGAGAGCTCCACCTCACAGCCTTGCGCGAAGTCAGCTCCCATCACCTGGAGCAGCGACCGCGCGTCCACCTCCGCGGCGCCGGCCTTGCTGATGGTGACGGGAAGCCCGGTGTCCGTGGCGGCCCGGACGAATACCGCTGCGGAACGTGCATGCAGGCCTGCCGGCGCTGCCACCACTGCCTTTTCTACTGGCAAAGGGACTCCTTTTCGAGAGACGGCCCCCTCCGTCATTTAGTGAATTTCCAGACCAAATATAGCGGTCACCACGTTGTGGTTAGCAAAGACGGAGACTGTGCCGGCGCTGGTCTAGACCGTCCTAAAATTGAATGAACCCAACGGCAGGAGAAAGAACATGGCAGCTGGCGCCGCGGCAATCACGGGCGACATTGACCGCACCACCGGCACGGCGATTTACGTCCAGCTTCGTGAGATCCTTCGGGCGTACATCGCCCAGTCCTGCCCACCGGGATCTGCGCTGCCGTCAGAACGGGACCTGGCGGACCGGTTCGGGCTGGCGCGCATGACAGTGCGCCAGGCTATTGATGCCTTGGTGGGGGAGGAGGTTATCGAGAGGGTTGTGGGCCTCGGGACCTTCGTGCGGCGGCCGAAACTGGATCTTCAGGTGAAGCTCACCTCCTACAGTGAAGAGATGCAGCGGCGCGGCATGGTGCCCGCAGCCAAGGTGCTTAGCTTCGAGCAAATAGGTGCCAGCGCGTTCCTGGCCCGCGAGCTCCAGCTCGATGAGGGTACACCGCTGGTCCGGTTCCGCAGGCTGCTGCTGGCCGATGGGGAGCCCATGAGTGTGGATGAGAACTTCATCCCGGCCCACCGCGTCCCCGGCCTGCTCGATGGTGAGCCGCCCACGTCCCTGTACAACGTCCTGAGCGAGCAGTTCGGGCTGGTGATGGAGTGGGGTGAGGACATGATCGAGGCCACGGCCGCTTCACCGTCCACCGCCCGGCTCCTGAACGTAGAGGTGGGGGCGCCGTTGCTGAAGATCCAGCGGCATGCCTTCGTGGCCCGGGCGATGGTTGACTACTCCGTGTCCTATTACCGGGCGGACCGGTACAAGCTGTGGGTGCCCCTCCAACGGCCCGGAGCCCGCCGCGCCCGCAACCACTGACAGGTTCACGATTACCTTTTTGCTGCAGCACGCAGGGACAGCCGCGGCGAGCGGTCTTGCCGCAGTCGGGACAATTAAGCAGTGAAGGCCCGATCCTTACGGATCGGGCCTTCACTGTTGGAACACAGAGCCTAGTGCGTCAGGCTCTTGGATCCTTCAGCTGCTTCGACTGCCTCGTGGCCATGGCCATGGGCTGCTTCGAGCTCTGCGGGCGTTGCGGGCGCAACACGGTCCTCGAAGAACCAGCGGGAGAGGAACGCGCGGCGCTTTTCCTTGCGGGTCACGACACCGTGCTCGTTCGGCACAGCAGGCAGAACCTGGGGTGACTCGAAACCAACCAGCTTGTATCGCTTGTACTCGTCCAGCGGCGCATGGACCTCGATGAATTCACCGTGCGGGAGCCTGACAATCCGTCCGGTCTCGCGGCCGTGGAGGGCGATCTCCCGATCCTTGCGCTGCAGCGCCAGGGCGACGCGCTTGGCGACAATGAAGCCGATTACCGGTCCGACGAAGAACAGGGCGCGGAGCCAGTAGGTGACGTCATTGAGGGACACGTGGAAGTGCGTGGCAATGAGGTCTGAACCTGCAGCTGCCCACATCACGCAATACCAGATGAAGCCAGCCACACCGATGCCCGTACGGGTCGGGGCGTTGCGCGGACGGTCCAGCACGTGGTGCTCGCGGTCATCCTTGGTGATCCAGCGTTCGATCCACGGGTAGGTGAACATCACGGTGAACAGGATTCCGGCGGGGACCAGTGCCGGGAGCAGCACGTTGAACGTGAACACATGTCCGAAGAAGATCTGTTCCACGTGCCAGTTGCCGAGCGTTCCGGGCATGAGCCGGAGCGCACCATCGACGAAGCCGATGTACCAGTCAGGCTGCGTACCGGCAGACACGGGGGAGGGGTCATACGGACCGTAGTTCCAGATCGGGTTGATGGTGAAGAATGCTGCCATCAGTGCGATAACACCGAAGACGATGAAGAAGAACCCACCGGCCTTCGCTGCGTAGACAGGACCCAGAGGGTAGCCGACAACGTTGTTGTCGTTCCGGCCGGGACCGGGGTACTGGGTGTGCTTGTGGACGACCACCATGAACAGGTGCAGGACTATCATCAGCAGGATCAAGGCCGGAACCAGCAGGATGTGGAGCATGTAGAGGCGGCTGATGATGGCCGTGCCCGGGAACTCGCCGCCGAACAGGAAGAACGAGATGTACGTTCCGATGACCGGGATCGACTTGATGACGCCGTCGATGATGCGCAGGCCGTTGCCTGACAGCAGGTCGTCGGGGAGTGAGTAGCCGGTGAAGCCGGCAGCCATGGCCAGGATCAGCAGGACGCTGCCCACGACCCAGTTCATTTCACGCGGACGGCGGAACGCGCCGGTGAAGAAGACCCTCAGCATGTGGACTGCGATGGAGGCCACGAACAGCAGGGCGGCCCAGTGGTGCACCTGGCGCATGAAGAGTCCGCCCCGGATGTCAAAGGAGATATTCAGCGAGGAGCTGTACGCCACCGACATTTCCACTCCCTTGAGGGGAATGTAGCCGCCGTCGTAATGGGTCTCCGCCATTGACGGATCAAAGAAGAACGTCAGGAAGGTTCCGGACAGCAGAAGGATGACGAAGGAGTACAGCGCCACTTCACCGAACATGAAGGACCAGTGGTCGGGGAAGACTTTACGGCCGAACTCGCGGAGGATTCCGGAGCCGCCAACACGCGAGTCGACGAAGTCGGTGATCCGGCCTGTCTTGGTTTTGGCGACGAAAGCCGGCTCAGCTGTTGATGCTGCGCTCATGCGAATCACGCTCCCAGTAACTTGGTCCTACGGGTTCATGGAAGTCGCTGGTAGCGACGAGGTAGCCCTCGTCATCAACTGCGATGGGCAGCTGGGGCAGAGGACGGCTGGCGGGGCCGAAGATCACCTTGCACTCTTGCGTGAGGTCGAAGGTGGACTGGTGGCACGGGCACAGCAGGTGGTGCGTCTGCTGCTCGTACAGAGCAACGGGGCAGCCAACGTGGGTGCAGATCTTGGAGTAGGCAACGATGCCGTTGTAACCCCATTCTTCGCGGCCCTTTGAGGGGTTCAGCGATGCGGGATCAAGGCGCATAAGCAGCACAACGGACTTTGCCTTCTCGTTGAGCTTGCCTTCCTGCAGTTCATTCAGGCCCTCGGGGATGACGTGGAAGGCTGAACCGATGGTGACGTCCGAGGCCTTAATGGGAGTTCCATCAGGGTCGCGGGTGAGGCGCTTTCGCTTTCCGTCCTGCGGAGCCCACATGGTGTGCGCGAGCTTGTCGTCAGGGCGGGGACCGAGGTCACCGAAGATGGCGACGGCGGGAAGCGGGGCCAGTGCGACCGCACCCAGGAGGGTGTTGCGGATCAGCGGGCGGCGCTTGATGCCGGTCTCTTCCACAATGTCGTCGACGATGCGGACCGCAGCCTGGCGGTCTTCTTCATACCGGATGGCGTGGCGTTCCTCGGAGACTTCGTGGTCGGGCATCAGGGCCTTGGCCCAGTGCACGATACCGGTACCGATACCCAGCATGGCGAACGCTGTACCAATGCCGAGCAGGGCATTCTGGAGCCGGATGGTGGCAATGCTGGAGTCATCACCCAGATCAATGGCGAAGTACGCCACCAGGAAGATCAGGGTTCCAACAACAGAAATGCCAAATAGTAAGGCGACCTGCCGTTCTGCCCGCTTTGCGGCCTTCGGGTCCGTGTCAGCCAGGCGCAAACGATGCGGGGGAATTCCAGGATCCTGGAACTTCTCCACCTCATTCTGACCAGCCGTAGCTACGGTGCCCGAGTGGTTCGGACTGCCGTCACTATGGTTGCCCATAATTCGCCTCATCCTTCTCTCGTCCCGGCAGTTGCCGGGTTAGTTTCTAATTTCAAGCTGCTGACTGGGCAGCAGAAGTTGTGGGTTCCTGCGGAAAGTCAGGACGTCCTGGACGTAAGCCAGATGGTGAAGGCAATGATGACGCCAAGGCCAGCTACCCAAACGAACAGGCCTTCGGCAACCGGACCCAGCGAGCCGAGGTCGGCCCCACCCGGCGAGCCGGTGGTTTCAATCTGCTTCAGGAAGGTGATGATGTCCTTCTTGCCTTCAGGAGTGATGTTGGCATCGTTGAACACCGGCATGTTCTGCGGGCCCGTGACCATGGCCTCGTAGATGTGCTTGCCGGAGACGTCGGCCAGGGCAGGCGCGAACTTGCCGCGGGTCAGTGCACCACCGGCAGCGGCGGCGTTGTGACACATGGCGCAGTTGGTGCGGAAGAGCTCACCGCCGGCAGCTGCATCGCCGCCAGCGTTTGTCAGGTCTTCTGCAGGGATTGCCGGGCCGGCTCCCAGGGACGCAACGTAGGCTGCAAGCTGGTGGGTCTGCTCGTCGTTGAACTGGACGGGCTTCTTCATGGCCTGCGGGCCGTTCATCTGCATCGGCATGCGGCCGGTGCCTACCTGGAAATCAACAGCGGCTGCACCGACACCCACCAGCGACGGGCCATCCTTGGAACCACTGGCACCCATGCCGTGGCAGGTGGCGCAGTTGGCGGCGAAGAGCTTGCCGCCTTCTTCCGTGTCGCTTGCGCTGAACGTGGTGGTGGAAGCCTTGGCCTGGTTGACGGTGGTTGCCACGGCGTACAGCCCACCCGTGATGAGGAGCCCCATCAGAAGCAGCGCTATTGCTGCAAGTGGGTGACGCCGCTTTTGTGAGAGTGCCTTCACGTGGTGGTTCCTTTATTCGATCCTGCGCCGGCTCCGGGAGCCGCTACCTGAAATTCTGCCTCTTGTAGAAAAAGAATCAAAGCTGGCTACTTGAGTACGTAGATGACCAGGAAGAGGCCGATCCACACGACGTCAACGAAGTGCCAGTAGTAAGAGGTGACGATCGCGGACGTTGCTTCGAAATGTCCGAACTTCTTCGCGGCGAACGACCGGCCCATGATGAGCAGGAAGGCGATAAGGCCGCCGATCACGTGGAGGCCGTGGAAGCCCGTGGTCATGTAGAAGGCCGAGCCGTATGCATTGGAGGAGAGCGATACGTGCTCTGAAACCAGCATGGCGTATTCGGTGGTCTGGCCGGCAACGAAGAACGCACCCATGAGGAACGTCAGGGTGAACCATTCGTTCATTCCCCAGCGGGCAAACTGCAGGGCACCGCCGGTGCGCCGTGGCTGCAGCCGCTCTGCGGCGAAGACGCCCATCTGGCAAGTGAAGGAACTGGCCACGAGGACGATCGTGTTGACGAGCGCAAAGGGGAAGTTGAGCTTGGCCGTCTCTTCCGCCCACATCTGTCCGCTCGTGGAGCGCAGAGTGAAGTACATGGCAAAGAGACCGGCGAAGAACATCAACTCGCTGGACAGCCACACAACGGTTCCGACAGAAACCATATTGGGGCGGTTCAGCGTGGGGTGCGCCGGGGTACTGGGGGCATGGGTCGCAGATGTCACATAGACATTATGTCTGTAAAAGTCCGTGCTGCCCAACGCAAACCGCCTTTTCGGAGGACTTTTTCTACAAAGACGCGAAATTGCCCGGAAAAGTTCCCGCGACGGTTCACATTGGTCACTGGCCGCCATCGGTCGATAGCATCAGCACGTGACTTCTCAGGCAACTAAAGCGTCCGCCAACACCTGGCCCCGGTTGATCTCGGCGCTCATCAAGGGCACTGACCTCACTGCGGAGAACACCTCCTGGGCCATGGACACCATCATGTCCGGGGAAGCAACACCGGCCCAGATCGCCGGATTCCTTGTGGCCCTCAGCGCCAAAGGCGAGACGGTGGATGAGCTCTCCGGCCTCGTGGAGGCAATGCTTGCCCACGCCAACCCCGTGACCATCAGCGGGGAAAAACTCGACATTGTCGGTACCGGCGGTGACCAACTTAACACCATCAACATCTCCACCATGGCCGCGCTGGTCTCTGCCGGGGCCGGCGCCAAGGTGGTCAAGCACGGGAACCGCGCGTCGTCGTCGTCGTCCGGTTCCGCTGACGTACTTGAGGCGCTCGGCGTCCGGCTGGACCTGCCCATTGCCCAGGTGGCCCGGAACGCGGAGGAGGCAGGAATCACGTTCTGCTTTGCCCAGGTGTTCCACCCGTCGTTCCGGCACACGGCCGTCCCGCGGCGGGAACTGGCGGTACCCACAGCCTTCAACTTCCTGGGACCGCTCACCAACCCTGCCAATGTGCAGGCGTCAGCCGTGGGCGTCGCCAATGCGCGGATGGCACCACTCGTGGCCGGGGTCCTGGCCCGCCGGGGGAGCAGGGGACTGGTCTTCCGCGGCAATGACGGGCTGGACGAACTGACCACAACGGGCCCGTCCACTGTCTGGGAGATCCGCGACGGGGCCGTCAGTGAACTGCGTTTCTCCCCGGAGGACCTCGGCATCAGGCTGGCTACTGTTGAACAACTCCGTGGCGGTAATGCGGCGGCGAACGCGGGGGTTGTCCGGGATGTGCTGGCCGGCAGTGAGGGCCCGGCAAGGGACGCCGTGCTGGTGAACGCCGCGGCAGGCCTGGTTGCGTTCGACCGGGACGCCGAGGGCCCGTTCCTTGACCGCATGAAGGAGGCATTCGCGCGGGCGGCGGACTCGATCGATTCCGGTGCCGCCGCGGCCGTGCTGGACCGTTGGGTGTCCCTCTCGCGCGCCTAAACCGCGGTTATTGTTCGAAGCCCAGGGAAAAAGCGGCGTCAAGGTCGTGCTGCGAGTAGGCCCTGAACGCGATGTGCGTGGTGGTGTGGACCACTGCGGGAACTTTTGAAAGCCGGTCCGCGATGACGTCGGCGAGGTCTTCGTGCCTGCGGACCCGCGCTACTGCAATGAGGTCCCATTCACCGGTGACCGAATACACCTCGCTGATGCCTTCGATGGCTGAAATCTCTTCAGCCGTCTCCGGGATGCGGGCGGCGTCAGTCTTGATCAGAACAAATGCGGTAACCACGCTTGAACCCCTTCAATCAGTGCCGCCGCGATGACCCACGGCAGGCTTTTCTCTCTGGCCAGCCTATTACACGGGCGCCGGACCCGGCTGACACCCTGAATCCGCCTTCTCTACCTGCCCTGCCGTCGGCGGAAGCGCACCACGCCTGCCACCAGGAGCCGGTACCCCACCAGCAACACGGCGAGGGCCAGCGTTGCAACGATAATGAAGGGAAGGACCACCGTTTGCCCGGTCAGGGCCCGGAGGAGCATTCCGCCAACCAGGGTAGCGAGCCAGACTGGAACGCCGGCCCGGGCGATGGCCAATGGACTGCGCCACACCCTGGCAGCCGCCCATCCTGCCGCTGCGCCGGCAAGGAATGGCCAGGCGGTCAGCAGCACGCCGAGGACGGGCTCCTCGCGGTGGTGCGCATCCCGGCCTATAGCGGCGAAAACAAGGATCAGCACGACGTCGGCCACTGCTGCAGCCAGTGCTGACCGTGCGGGTGTGGTCGGTGCAGGCTTGGTTTTCAGGGAACTCATGTTTCGAGCTTAGCTGCCGCCAGGAGGCGCGCTGACGGGCTCTCTAAAGAAGGGGAGTGGACTCTAGTGCCGGTTACTGAAGCGGGCTGTCACCGTGGCACCCCTTGTTGGGGATGCAGTAATCTCGCTGCAGTAGGTGAGGCCCCCTAGCCATGACGGAGACACCGTGAATAAAGCCCTATGGATCTGCAGCCTGGTGGGTGCTGCTTTGGGGATCAGCCTGGGCCTGGCGATCTTCCACACGCCGTTTTGGGGTTTCGCAGTGGGGCTCGGCCTGGGTGCCGTTGTGGGGGCCTCAATTCGGCGGAGCCACTAGAGGCTGGGTGGCCGAATGAGGGAGTGCCATCTTGCCGTTACTTGACATAATGTAGATTATCGGCGCTTTGGGCAGGTCCGGAAGCGGAGCATCGACTTCGGCCGTCCGGGCCTGGATGCGCCATCAAAGACCCAGCACCGCCGTTCCAGTCACCGGGCCCATTGTCTTTCTCCAACCGCACGTCAAGAATGACGTGATGACGGTTTACGTGCGTTCACTTGAAACTGCAGTTCCGGCGACAAAACTGATCCAGTCCGAAGCCCGTGATGTCTTTGCCGCCCAACCGGGACTTTCCCGGCTTGGGTCCCGCCTGGTCAACACCTGTTTCGACGGCGCAGCCATCGAGACGAGATTCACCGCCGTCCAGGAACTCACCAACGCGTCACGCTCGGAGAACCCCCAGTTTTACGACCCGGACACC
Source organism: Pseudarthrobacter niigatensis (assembly GCF_030812615.1). Classification (NCBI taxonomy): domain Bacteria; kingdom Bacillati; phylum Actinomycetota; class Actinomycetes; order Micrococcales; family Micrococcaceae; genus Pseudarthrobacter; species Pseudarthrobacter niigatensis. Next base: position 276,616 of record NZ_JAUSTB010000001.1, read on the forward strand.
GGGCTCCTGCTGAACCCCAGCACCAAAGTCCGCAACGATATCTTTGCCCGGGAAGCCACCAAACTCTTCGTAGAACCGGCCCGGGCTGCCCTGCAGGCTGCGCCGGAGTTGGATTTACTTGACATAACTCATCTCGTGACGGTGTCATGTACGGGCTTTTTCAATCCTGGCCCGGACTACAAGGTGGTCCGCGAGCTAGGACTTAGTCCTTCCGTGCAGCGGTACCACCTGGGCTTCATGGGCTGCTACGCGGCCTTTCCCGCCCTCCGCGCGGCCAAGCTGTTCTGTGAATCCGACCCGAATGCGGTTGTCCTGGTGGTCTGCGCCGAACTCTGCTCACTGCACGTACGCACGTCCAATGATCCGGACACAATCATGGGTTCGGCCCTGTTCGCCGATGGCGCCGCTGCCGCCGTCGTGACTGCACGCCCCGGCGTAGAGGAAGCCGCACTGTTGAAGCTGGACCATTTCGAAACAGTCCTGACCCCTGTTGGTGAGGACTCCATGGCGTGGAACATCGGCGATCATGGGTTCGAGATGGTCCTGGGCAACTACGTGCCCCACATCATCGATGACCACATCGTCGGTGCCCTGCAGCCGCTGCTGGCAAAAGACCCGGAATTGGCGGCACTCCCCTACACCGCAATCCCCCACTGGGCGATCCACCCCGGCGGGCGCAGCATCCTCGACAAGGTCCAGTCCCGGCTTGGCCTCAGCGATGAGCAGCTGGTTCCCGCCAGGGACATTCTCCGCAACTACGGCAACATGAGCAGCGCCACAGTCCTGTTCGTCCTCAAGCACATCCTGGAACAACCGCTGCACCCGGATGGTCGCCACGACGGCGAGGCCATCTGTTCCATGGCCTTTGGCCCGGGACTCACGGTGGAGACCGGCCTGTTCACCAAGCTCCGGCAAGCCGCGGCATGCACCTGGGACCCCGGACTGCGGGAATCCGCTGCGGTGGCCTCCCTCATGCCGGGCCAGGACCGGATGACTGAGATGGCCTGACGGGATTCGCGTGGGAATCCTGCTGCGAACGCGCGCTGCCGGAGCGGTGGAGCAGATGGACCGCGCCGACTGCGATGCCCGGCTCCTGGACAATACGTACCGGCAGTTCTGGGTCATCAATAGGGTGCTGTCCGGTTGGCGGCGGCTGTACCGGACGGAGCTGCGCACCGCCGCTGCGTCGCAGCAGCGCCCATTGACCGTGCTGGACATCGGCTCCGGTGGCGGCGACCTTGCCGTCATGCTCGCGCGCTGGGCAGAGCGGGACGGCCGGCCAATCCACGTCACCGGCATCGATCCGGACCCGCGCGCCGCCGCATTCGCCCGCCGGCGTCCGGCAATCCCTGGCGTCGACTTCCGGCAGGCGCACAGCGGCGACCTGGTCCGGGAAGGCGCCCGGTTCGACGTCGTGATTTCCAACCACGTACTGCACCACCTTGATCGCGCGGAACTCCGGCAGCTGCTGTCGGACTCGGAAATCCTGGCCACCAGGAAAGCGCTGCACAACGACCTCATCCGCAGCCCCGCCGCCTTTGCCCTGTTCAGTGTGGCCGCGCTGCCTTTCAGGAAGTCCTACATCCGCGGGGACGGCCTCACCTCCATCCGGCGCAGCTATACGCCCGCGGAGCTGGCCGCTTCCGCTCCCCCGGGCTGGTCCGTGGAGCGCCCGTCGGCCTTCCACCAGGTCCTGGCTTGCCGGAAGGACTGACATGGACGCCGATGTCCTGATCGCGGGCGGCGGTCCCGTGGGCCTGTACCTGGCAGCCGCGCTGCTGCAGGAAGGCGTAACGGTGAGGGTTTTCGAGCAGCGGCAAGCCCCGAACCGGCATACCAGGGCGATCGGCATCCACCCGCCGGCCCTGGAGGCCCTTGCCGGGGTGCAGGTGGCATCCAGCATGGTTCACGAAGGCGTCCGCATCCGTGCCGGAATGGCGGTCAGCGGCGGCAGGACGACGGGAACCATGGTGTTCGACCATGTGTCCAGGGACTTTCCATTCGTGCTGGCACTCCCGCAGTTTAGGACCGAACAGCTCTTGGAAGAGCGTGTCCTCGCCCTCGATCCGGGCGCGATTGTCAGGGGCGCCCGCGTCACGGGGGTTACGGACGACGGCGGCAGGGTCACCGCTGCGGTGGAGGCCGGCCCGGGTGCCACGCGTCCGTGCGGCAGTGCGACTGGAGCGTTGCTCGTTGCGGCCGACGGCGCCCGGTCAGCGCTGCGGGAGCGGCTCGGCGTCCCCGTTGTCCGCAGGACCTATCCGGACCATTACCTCATGGGCGATTTTGAGGACGGCACGGAGTACGGGGACAATGCCGTCCTGTTCCTCGAGCCCGACGGAATCGTTGAGTCGTTTCCGCTGCCGGGAGGCGTCCGGCGCTGGGTGGTGCGGCTGGACTCCCCCGCCGGAGCGGCTGCAGGGCCCCACGATCTTGCGGAGCTGGTGCGCCGCCGGACCGGGAATCAGCCGGATCCAGCGTCCAACTCCATGCTGAGCGCCTTCAGCGTGCGTTCCGGAATTGCGCAGAGGACAGTCGCCGGACGCGCAGTGCTGCTGGGTGACGCCGCCCATGAAATCAGCCCCATCGGCGGGCAAGGCATGAACCTTGGGTGGTTGGGAGCCCGGGACCTTGCGCCGTTGGTCTGCGCCGCCCTGTCGGGCAAACCCATGGGCCTTCAACTTCGGAAATTCGAGCGGAACCGCCGCCGGGCAGCCCATGTGGCCCGTCGGCAGGCGGAAATCAACATGATGCTGGGCAGGCCGCTGCCGCAGCCGCTCCTGCAGTTCCGTGTTGCCGGCATTGGTGCGGCCGCGGCAATACCCGCGGTGAACCGCTGGGCCGCGAAGCGCTTCACCATGCAGTAGCAGGTTTCCGGCGCGGAGGGCGGTTACCGGAAGTAGCAGTCGTAGCTGTCCTGGCTCACGATCACACCGTCGCTGACCTGGAAGACGGACGACGTCCTGGCACGGATCGTCTCGCCCCGGTCCCAGTACTTCAGGTCCATGAGCACCGTGGCGGACCAGTCAGCCTCCACCACCACCCGGCCGCCCTCGCACGTGGTGCGCCGGACAGTGAACTGCTGGTCCTTGACCACCTCGCGGCTTTGGTCGGCGCCGGCCAGCACCGCCGCCAGTGTCCGCGTGGAACCTTCCGGTGCCAACAGGTGCGGGGCCTCGATCAGCACGAACTGCTCCGCAAGGAACGGCCGGATGTCCGCGGCACCGCCACCCGCTTCAAGGACCCGGATGAATGCCAGGACGTGTTCCAGCGGGGACTGTGCAGGAAGGGAATCATCAGCCATGCAGTAGACCCTAGCCGACCGTTCCTGCGTGCCGTCCGCCAGTAGGCTGTCCTCAGTGTGAGGGTGGTCTTGCCGCTGTTGCGGTGGTTGGATCCTGATCACCTGGTTGTCTGGCTCTTAGGCTGGCTGCCGCCTTCGGGTTGGCGTGCATGGGTTTTGCCGGCGTCCGGGTGTGATGGACCGGCCGGCGTGACTTGATAGGAGCGTGGCATCGCCCCCACTGAGGTTTGTCCGCCGACCGGCCCAGCCGTCCTCAGAATGGAAGGAGGCAACCACCATGGTTGTCGTTGGCGCGGATGTTCACAAGCGTACGCACACGTTTGTTGCGGTCGATGAGGTCGGCCGCGAGCTCGGCCAGGTCACGGTCACGGCCGATGAGAAAGGCCACGGGAAGGCGATCCGGTGGGCCCGGGAGCGCTTTGGGCGGGAGGTGCTGTGGGGCATCGAGGATTGCCGGCATCTCTCGGCGCGGCTCGAACGGGACCTTTTGGCCGCGGGCCAGGCGGTAGTGCGGGTACCACCCAAACTCATGGCCCAGTCACGGGCCTCCGCCCGCACCCGGGGCAAGTCGGATCCGATTGATGCCCTTGCCGTGGCCCGGGCCGTGCAGCGGGAACCAGACCTTCCCGCTGTCAGTCATGATGAAGTCTCCCGTGAGCTGAGATTGTTAGTGGACCGGCGCGAGGACCTGGTCAAGCATCGTACTGCGACCGTAAACCGGTTGCTGTGGCGGGTGCACGAACTCGACCCCTCGATGGCCCCGCCTGCCCGCTCGCTGGGCCTTGCCAAGCATCAGCAACAGCTGCGGGCGCGGCTCGAGTGCTTCCACGGGGTGCTGGCCGAGATCGCGGTGGATGAGCTGCAGGACGTTGTCGAACTCACCGGGCGCATCAAGGCCCTGGAAAAGCGCATCTGTTCGCTGGTTCGTGAAGTCGCTCCCACACTGGTGGCAATGCCTGGCTGCGCGGAGCTGACCGCGGCCAAGATCGTCGGCGAGGTCGCTGGCATCGCACGCTTCAAATCCGAAGCCGCCTTCGCCCGGCACACCGGTGTAGCCCCCGTGCCGGTCTGGTCAGGCAATACCGCAGGACGGTTCCGTTTGACGCGTTCGGGAAACCGCCAACTCAATGCCGCCCTGCACCGTATCGCGATCACCCAGGCACGTCTCGAAGGGCTGGGAAAGGTGTATTACGAGAAACGCCTCGACGGCGGAGACAGTAAACCCGAAGCCCTGCGCTGCCTCAAACGACGCCTCGCCCGGATCGTCTTCAACAACCTCCGAACCGACCACCAGAAACAGACAACGACTTGCGCCGCCTTAGCGGCTTGACATAGGAGTAACCCATGACCCAGACTGTTCCCCCGACCACCGCCAGCGCCGGCCAGATCCGCGAGCTTGTTGATCAGGTCCTCTCTGCCGGATCCCTCCCGCCCATTGTCCAGGCCGGGCACCCGGCACTCCGGCAGTGTGCCGCTGACTTCGATGGCCAGCTGTCAGACGACCAGCTGGGCCGCCTGGTCGAAGTCATGCGCCAGGTCATGCATGAAGCACCCGGAGTAGGCCTTGCCGCGCCGCAGCTGGGCATCCCCCTGCGGCTGGCCGTCCTGGAGGACCAGTACGACATCGACCCGGCTGCTGCCGCCCTCAGGAACCGGAGCCCCCTGGACTTCCTTGCCATCCTCAACCCCCGCTATACACCGGTTGGCCCGGGACATGCGTCATTCTTCGAAGGTTGCCTTTCCCTCAACGGGCTGCAGGCGGTGGTGGCGCGTCCCGAGACCGTCCTGCTGGAGTATGCAACGCCCGACGGCGCGGCGGAGCGGCGTGAGTTTTCCGGGTGGCAGGCGCGCATCGTGCAGCACGAGACGGACCACCTCGACGGCATCCTGTACATAGACCGTGCCCAGCTTCGTTCGTTGAGCAGCAACGCCGAGTACGCGGCCCACTGGGCGGAAGCGGGCATCACCAAGGCGCGGGAAGGGCTGGGTTTCGACGACGGACCCGCCGGGATCTCCCTCGGCTGACAGTTACCGCTTCCTCCGCATGCAGGGCGGCAGGGCTGAACACCCAGCCAGCCCTAAACTGGTTCCCATGCCTTCCGCGGACCTTCCCCTCCTGTGCCCCGTCTGCTCACGTCCACTGGAGTACCTGCCTGCGGAGGCCACGCGCCAGCCACGCCTGTCGTGCCCGGAGGGGCACAACTTCGATGCCGCCCGGCAGGGCTACTTCAACCTGCTGGTGGGTAAGGGCACACCCTTTGAACCTGACAGCGCCGCGATGGTGGCGTCACGGTTCGCCTTCCTGGGGAACGGCCACTACGCGCCGCTGGCACACGCCCTGGCCTCCGCCGTCGTACCTTTACTGCGGGAGGAAGGCGCTGTGGTTCTGGACTCCGGAACCGGGACCGGCCATTACCTGCGGGAGATCCTCGACGCTGCAGCCACCGCGGGCCGCCCGGCTTCTGCGATCGGCCTGGACATCTCGAAGTTCGCCCTCCGCCGGGCTGCCCGCCTCAACCCGGAGGCCGTCAACCTGGTCTGGGACATCTGGCGGCCGCTTCCGGTGGCGGAGAATTCGGTGGATGCGGTCACCGTGGTCTTCGCTCCGCGGAACCCCGAAGAGTTCGCCAGGGTCCTGCGCCCAGGGGGCGTGCTGGCAGTGGTGACGCCGCGGCCCGGACATTTGGCAGGCATCGCGGCCGTAACCGGAATGCTCGGCATTGAAGAGGGCAAGGACGAGCGCCTGGCGGACGCAATGGCCGGGCACTTCGAGCCCAAAACATCCCTTGACGTGGACATACCGCTCACGCTGGGCCGCGCGGCCGCGGCGGACCTGGCGTTCATGGGACCGGCCGGCCACCACCTCGACCGGGACCAGATCACGGCCCGGCTGGAAAGCTCCCCGGAACCGGTTCGGGACGACGCAAGGTTTCGGATTTCCGTGTTCCGGCCCCGGGCCCAGGGCGCCCCGTAACGACTTGGCCACTATCCCCCGGCGCCCGCTGTGAACCCGCCCACAAGCCAGGTCCGCGGACTACGATGAAAAGACAGTTACTGGCGGGTCCGCGGACGCGGCTCCCCCGTGACAAAGGGGGAAGCAGGAATGTTCGAATGGCTTGGGGAAAACTGGTGGGCGTTGTGGCTTACGGCTTTCCTGGCGTTTGCAGTGATCGAGATGATCACCCTTGACCTGTTTTTCATCATGCTGGGCGGCGGATCGCTTGCCGCACTGGTAGCCGATTTCGCCGGCGCCGAGCCTTGGCTCCAGGTAGTCATCTTTTGCATCGTGTCGCTGCTCATGGTGGCCTTCGTCCGGCCCGTGGCCCTGTCCCACCTGAAGAAGGGACCCTCGGAACAGCGGACCAACGTGGACCGGCTGATCGGTGAGCCGGCCGTGGTCATGGAGGCCGTGACGTCCGACGGCGGCCTGGTGAAAATCGGTGGAGATATATGGAGTGCACGCTCCGCTGCGGGAGTGCTTCCCGCAGGCCAGACGGTGGTTGTAGCGGCCATCGACGGCGCAACAGCAGTGGTTTCGGTGCCGCCCACGGCGGCCACCGGGCCTGATACAGCCTGACAATTGGGGAACAAGGAGTTGTATGGAAAACGCAGGCGGAACCGCACTGGCCATTGTGCTGGTGGTTCTGATCGTCTTTGTCATCATAGTTTTGGTCCGGTCCGTCCGGATTATTCCGCAGGCGCGCGCCGGCGTCGTTGAACGGCTGGGTAAGTACCAGCGAACCCTGAATCCGGGCCTGACCATCCTGATTCCCTTTGTGGACCGGCTCCTGCCGCTCCTGGACCTGCGTGAACAAGTCGTGTCCTTTCCGCCGCAGCCCGTCATCACCGAGGACAACCTGGTGGTCTCCATCGATACGGTGGTCTACTTCCAGGTAACAGACCCCCGAGCCGCGACGTATGAGATCGCCAATTACATCCAGGCGGTCGAACAGCTCACCACCACCACCCTGCGCAACGTGGTGGGCGGCCTGAACCTGGAGGAAGCCCTCACATCCCGGGACCAAATCAACGGGCAGCTCCGCGGCGTCCTGGACGAGGCCACCGGCCGCTGGGGCATCCGCGTTTCGCGGGTTGAACTGAAGGCCATTGATCCGCCCCACTCCATCCAGGACTCCATGGAGAAGCAAATGCGCGCCGAACGTGACCGCCGGGCCGCGATCCTGACCGCCGAAGGAACCAAGCAGTCGGCCATCCTCACCGCGGAGGGGCAGCGCCAGGCGTCCATCCTGGCTGCGGAGGGTGAAGCCAAGGCCGCCATTCTGCGGGCGGACGGCGAATCGCAGGCCATCCAGAAGGTCTTCGACGCCATCCACAAGGGAAACCCGGACCAGAAACTGCTGGCCTACCAGTACCTGCAGACGCTGCCCAAGCTCGCCGAAGGCTCCGCCAACAAGCTGTGGATCATCCCCAGCGAAGTCGGGGAAGCCCTGAAGGGAATTGGGAACGCCCTGGGCGGCACCAACGGGGAGGCCGGGACACTGTTCCAGGACGCCTCCACAGAGCGCACGCAACCATAAGCATCCCGAACACCAGGAGGGTTTGGCCGCGGACGCCGAACCCTCCTGTTTTGTCTGCGGTGGGATAAGAGTCGTATAATTGGGTATTTGTCCGGCAGGAGAATACCAGCTGGAACAACCAAGCTTCGCAATGCGTTGAATCCTATGATGCAACACACTGCACAAAGTAGTCCGGCGGTGCCACGGCGCCACCGGCTAGCGCGGAGATTTCATCCGCGAACCGACCAGAGGGAGAAATCATGAGCGATCGCAGCCTGCGGGGCATGCGCCTTGGTGCGCAGAGCATGGAGACCGAGTCCGGAGTTGAGCCGGCTCCGCGCCAGCGGGTCGAGTACCGTTGCGCGGATGGCGAGCAGGTCTTCGTCACGTTCTCCTCCGAGGCGGAAATTCCTCCGGTGTGGGTCTCCAAAACCGGTAAGGAAGCGCTCCTGGTCGACGGCGAAAAGCCTGACACCAGCAACGACAAAGCAGTCCGCACCCACTGGGACATGCTGCTCGAACGCCGCTCCCTGCCTGAACTCGAACAGATCCTCGAGGACCGCCTTACCATCCTGCGCGAACGCCGCGGAGAGCGGCGCTCGGCATAGAGCCAGTCCGCAAATAGGGGGCGGCCCCGCACAATGGTGCGGGGCCGCCCCCTATTTTTGTGCCGGCGTGACGCCGGCGGTGCCCCCGCGGGCAGAGGCCTAGGGCGTGTCTCCTAAACCTGGGTTGGTTTAGGCGGGATGCTTGATGGGTGTCGCGTACTTCTGTTTTGACTGATGGGCAGTGGGCCCGCATCCAGCCGTTGTTGCCGTCCTCTGATGGTCGTCGGGGTCGTCCTTTTCGGGACGACCGGCGCGTGGTCGAGGGCATCATTTACCGGTATCGGTGCGGGATCGCGTGGCGGGATGTGCCTGCCGAGTTCGGTCCGTGGCAGACCATTTGGAAGCGTCACCGCCGCTATAGCGGTGACGGAACGTGGGACAGCATCCTGGCTGCACTGCTGACGGTCGCGGACTCTCAGGGTGAAGTGGATTGGTCGGTCTCGGTCGATTCGACGGTGAACCGTGCCCACCAGCACGGCACCAACCTTCCGCGCGCCACAGGGGGCCGGCTCGAATTACATGAATCTGTTTGCTGAGCCGGACGATCATGCGGTTGGGCGGTCCCGGGGCGGACTGAGCACCAAGATTCACGCCTTGGTTGATGGCAAAGGCAGGCCCTTGGTTCTGCTGGTCGCCCCGGGCCAGGGCGGGGACGCGCCGATGTTCGCCCACCTCATGAACCAGCTGAAGATCAACCGGGCCGGTCAGGGCAGACCCAGAACCCGCCCGGACCGTGTCCGCGGTGACAAGGCCTACTCGTCTCGAGCGATCCGAACCCACCTCCGCGACCGCGGCATTATTGCTGTCATCCCGCAGCCTTCCGACCAGATCGGCCACCGGAAGCGACGCGGCTCCTCCGGTGGCCGGCCCCCGGCCTTCGACAAAGAGGATTACAAAGGCCGGAACGTCGTCGAACGGAACTTCAACGTCTTCAAGCAATGGCGTGCCTTGGCAACACGCTACGACAAACTCGCCCTCACCTACCGCGGAGGAGCGGTTCTTTGGGCAATCAGCATCTGGCTAACAGTTTTAGGAGACACGCCCTAGGCCCGCTTGTTCTTCAGCTTGCCGGCAAGGGTGTTCCAGCGCGCTGCCAGACCCCATTTGGTGACGTTGACCATGGCTTCGACCACGATGTTGCCGCTCATCTTGGATGCGCCGAGCTCGCGTTCAACGAAGGTGATGGGGCGTTCCTCGATGCGCAGGCCCAATTTGGCGACGCGCCATGCCAGGTCCACTTGGAAGCCGTAGCCCACGGAGTCCACCTGGTCCAGGTTGAGCTTTTCCAGGGTGGTCCTGCGGAAGGCGCGGTATCCGCCGGTCACGTCCCTGATGGGCAGGGCCAGCATCAACCGGGCGTAGGTGCTGCCGACGCGGGAGATTGCCTGGCGGTACAGCGGCCAGTTGACCACGCTGCCGCCGGGAACCCAGCGGGACCCCATGGCCAGGTCTGCGCCCTGCTCAACGGCCTCCAGCAGTTGGGGAAGCTGTTCCGGCTGGTGGGAGCCGTCTGCATCCATTTCCACCAGGACGTCGTAGCCGGCATCCAGGCCCCACTTGAAACCGGCAATGTAGGCGGCGCCCAGCCCTTCCTTGCCCTTGCGGTGCAGGACGTGAACCTGGGAGTCTTCTGCTGCAAAGCCGTCGGCGAGCTGGCCGGTGCCGTCAGGGCTGTTGTCATCGACCACCAGCACGTCCGACGCCGGAACGGCCGTCCGCAGGCGCTGGAGCGTCTTGGGCAGCGATTCCAGTTCGTTGTAAGTGGGAATGATCGTAAGGACGCGCACAGAGGGCCTTTCCTGGTGGAAGTGGTCGGTGCACCTGATACCGGGTGGGCCGGCGGCGGGCGCAACTCCCCATTATAGGGTGGAGCGTTCCCGGGTCAGGAACGCAGGGCCGGGCTCACGAACAGTTCGGCACCGTCTTTCACGGTTTGCAGGCACACCGGGTCCGAGCCCGTGTCGAGCGCCGGAAGAAGGGGGGTCCTGGCGCGCGGATCGGTGCTCCATGACTGCACCCTCCCGTCAGCCACCTGGACCATCAGCTCCTCAACCTCCCAGACGGCGAAGCTGGCAGGGGCGCCCGGGACCAGTTGGCCGGCCATGGGGTTGGCGTGCCGTGCCGCCCTCCAGCCCGCACGGGTGTGCCCCAGGAACGCTGCGCGCGCGGAAATGCGCTGGTCCTCGTTGTGGTGTTCCACGCAGGCGCGCACGCTGGACCAGGGACGCAGAGGCGTGACGGGGCTGTCGCTGCCGAAGCAGACGGGAACTCCGGCGGAGTGGAAGGCAGCGAACGGGTTCATCGACCGGCTCCGCTCCCCCAGCCGCTGCTCGTACAGGCCTCCGGGGCCACCCCAGGCTGCGTCGAAGGAGGGCTGCGCGCTGACGGTCACCGAGTAGTGCGCCAGCCTTGCCACGGCCGCGGCATCAGCCATCTCCACGTGCTCAAACCGGTGGCCCACCGCGCGCACCCGCTGCTCGCCCACTTCCTTGGCCGCCAGGTCCAGGGCCTCGAGCGCAGCGTCCAGCCCGGCGTCGCCGATCACGTGGAACCCGCCCTGGATCCCGGCAAGGGAGCAGGCGGCAAGGTGGGCTGCCGCCTGGTCTACGCCCAGGTAAAGGGTGCCCCGTTCCTGGCCCGCATCACTGTAACCGGCGCGCAGGGCGGCGGTGCGCGAGCCCAGGGAACCGTCGATGTTCAGGTCCCCTGCCAGGCCGCGGACTCCCGCCCCCAGTTCGGCCACCAGTGCGCGTGCCTGCTCCTCGGACGAGACCAGCTCGCCCCAGTACGGCATCACGTCGGGATAGCGGGGCTGCCCGGCTTCAGGGGCGTTCCATCCTGCAGCCAGCCTCAGGTCCTCAGCCCCGCCGATGTGGGGTGCGCCCATTTCGGCCAGGGCGACGTACCCGTTCGCCGCAGCCTCCGCCAGGGCACGGGCCTGGTGCCGCTTCAGCACGCCCTGGGGCAGCCGTCGGGTCACTTGCCGCGCTGCCTCGTGGGCCGCCCGTGCCACCCGGGCGCCGCCGTCGTAGCCGTCCTTGTCCTGAAGATCCGCAGACCTGGCCAGGGACGTGGACACCAGCGCCGAGTGCACGTCCACACGGGAAAGGTAAACCGGCCGGCCCCCGGCTGCCCGGTCAAGTTCTTCCGCCGTGGGCAGGGTGGGATCCGCCCAGGTACTCTCGTCCCAGCCGTGGCCCAGCACCGGTCCGTCCCCGCGGTCCCCGGCGACTGCATCCAGCAGTGCCCGGGCCGACGTTACCGGCCCCAGCTGGAGCGACTCGAGCGCGATTCCGGTTTCGGTCAGGTGCATGTGGGAGTCAACGAAGCCCGGTGCAACCAGGGCGCCGCGGAGGTCGATGATGTCCATGGTGCTGTCGGCAATGGACGTCGCCGCCTGTTCCGATCCCACCCAGGCAACTGTGTCCCCATCCACCAGCATGGCGGTGGCGAACGGATCGGCCGCCGTATACACGGATCCATTGCGGTAAAGCACCGGGGCTGGTCGGGAGGCGTCGGCGGGGGTCGAATCAGGGCGGGGCATAAAGTCAGGACTCCTGGAAGGTGGGCAGGCCGTGTCGGCCCGGCCGGGGGTTATCGGGTTTACAGAACGGACGAGTAAGCCACGACGCCGCGGCGGATGAGGTTGATCGCCTCGGCGCAGAGCCGCGCCAGGCGCGGATCAAGGCCCGGGATCTTGGCGAGCTGGTCCAGCAGGTCCACCACCTGCTTGACCCAGCGGACAAAGTCCCCGGCGGCAAGGTCGGTGCCGCTCAGGACATCCTGCAGGTGGCGCCCGCGGGCCCATTTGTACAGCGGCCACACCAGTCCGAGTTCAGGTTCGCCTGTCAGCGGAAGCTTGTTTTCCTCTTCCACGTCTTCGAGAACGGACCATTCCTTAACCACGATGTCCACCGAGGTCTCCAGGGAAACACTGGGCATGCGCGGCCGCAGGCCCCTGTCTTCGCGTTTAGCCTGGTAGACCAGGACGCTGGCCAGGGCAGCCACTTCCGCCGCATCCAGGTCATCGAACGCGCCCAGCCGCAAGGACTGGGAGATCAGCAGGTCCTTTTCACCATAGATCCGGCGCAGCCGCTGGCCGTCAGGGCTGATGTTCAGCCGGCCCTCTCCGGCGTCTTCCAGGTAGCCGTACGCGGAAAGGACGTCGCAGACCCGGTCGAAGGTCTTGGCGATGGTGTTGGTGCGGCCCTGGATCTGGCGGACCAGGCCATCCGTTTCGCGCCGCAGCTTCCACCAGCGCTCCGACCACCGGGCATGGTCTTCGCGTTCGCTGCACCCGTGGCAGGGATGGGCTTTGAGGGCCCGGCGCAGATCGGCGATCCGCCGCTCCTGGTTGGGGAGGGCGGCGCCACGGCCGAAGTCATGGTTGCGGTTCTGCCCGGGAGCCGGAGGACGGTTTTCGCGCAGGGCGTTGCGGACGGAGGATGCCAGGTCCCGGCGCGATTTTGGCACCTTTGCATTAAAGGACTTGGGAATCCGGACCCGGGTAACCGGCGCGATAGGTCCCTCCAGGTCATCGGTTCCAATCCGGCGCAGCTGGTTGTCCAGGGTGAGCACGGCCGGCCGGGGTTCACGGCTTCCGTGGTCGGAACTAAGGACGACGGCGGGCCCGGGGGCACGTCCGCCGGGAACGTTTACCACGTCCCCGGGCAGGAGGCGGGCCAGGGAGTCGCCGCTGAGCGATTTCTGGACGCGGGACTTGGTCCGGGAGGTGGCGCTCTCGGCATCGGAAAGTTCCCGGCGCAGCCGGGCATACTCAGTGAAGTCACCCAAATGGCAGGTCATCGATTTGGCGTAGCCGGCAAGCGACTCCTCCCGGCTGCGCACCTGCCGGGCCAGCCCAACCACCGAGCGGTCGGCCTGGAACTGGGCAAACGAGGACTCAAGTATCTCGCGGGCCCGGGCACGCCCGAACTGTGCCAAAAGGTTGATGCTCATGTTGTAGGTGGGCCGGAAACTCGAGTTCAGCGGATAGGTTCGCCGGGACGCCAGGCCGGCCACCGCCGTCGGGTCCGTCCCGGGCTGCCACAGCACCACGGCATGGCCTTCGACGTCGATCCCCCGCCGGCCGGCCCTTCCGGTCAGCTGGGTGTATTCGCCCGCCGTTATGTCCACGTGGGCTTCGCCGTTGAACTTGTCCAGCTTTTCCAGCACTACCGAGCGGGCAGGCATGTTGACGCCCAAGGCCAGGGTTTCAGTAGCGAAAACGGCTTTCACCAGGCCGTCGGCGAACAGCTTTTCGACGACTTCCTTGAAGGTGGGCAGCATGCCGGCGTGGTGGGCAGCAAAGCCCCGGAGGAGGCCATCACGCCAAGTCCAGAATCCCAGGACGTCGAGATCGTCCGGCGGGATGTCCTGCCCGGCCTCGTCCACACGCTGGGCGATAATCCGCTGTTCCTTCTCGGTGGTGAGCCACAGGCCGGACCCTACGCATTGAGCGACCGCGGCTTCGCACCCCGCGCGGGAGAAGATAAAGGTGATAGCCGGCAGCAGGTCCATCCGGTCCAGGCTTGCAATGACCTGGGGCCGGCTGGCAGGGCGCACTCCGGTCGACTCTCCCCGGCCCGGCCGCTCGTACCCCCGGCGGCCACGCTGCCCCCGGCCGCCGGGGCGGCTCCGGAAGCTTTGCTGGCTTTCGCTGCGCGCAACGGAGAGCAGGTCAGGATTGACGTCGAAGCCGCGCCCCTTGGCGGTCCCGGCCGGGTTCACGGACGTAGCAGGTGGCTGTCCCTCTTCATCCACTGGCGGGGCGATCTCATCAAACGTGGTTTCCCCCGCGAACAGGTCCATAATCTGCCGCCCCACCATGACGTGCTGCCACAGTGGCACCGGCCGGTGTTCGGAGACGATGATGTCGGTGTCCCCCCGGACAGTATCCAGCCAGGCACCAAATTCCTCGGCGTTCGAAACGGTGGCGCTCAGCGAAGCGACCTGGACCTCACTGGGCAGGTGGATGATGACTTCTTCCCAGACTGCTCCGCGGAACCGGTCGGCAAGGTAGTGGACCTCGTCCATGACCACGTAGCCCAGGTCGCCCAACGTGGCTGAGTCCGCGTACAGCATGTTCCGGAGGACCTCGGTGGTCATGACCACCACCTGCGCGTCCCCGTTGATGCTGGTGTCCCCAGTCAGGAGGCCCACGTTGTCCGCGCCGTATTTCTGGCTCAGTTCACTGAACTTCTGGTTGCTGAGCGCCTTGATGGGGGTGGTGTAGAAGGCCTTCAGGCCCCGCTGGAGAGCGAGGTAGATGGCAAACTCCCCCACGATGGTCTTGCCGGCTCCGGTAGGGGCAGCCACCAGGACTCCCCTGCCCTCCTGCAAAGAACGGCAGGCTTCGCGCTGGAAGTCATCAAGCTCGAACTCAAGCGTCCGGGAAAACTGTCCGAGGTAGGTGGCCGCCTCTGCCCGGCGCTCGGCGCTGGCACGGTACCTCTCGGCTGGCGAAAGTTCATCGGGATCGACGGGGCCGGCGGAGAAGGGTCCGGTGGTGGAGGACATACCCCAAGCCTAGCGGCAGGCTAGAGCTTCTTAAGTTCACTGCTGGGGGTGGCGATGTCGGCAGTGGCTTCGGTCTCCTCGACGTGCCTGGCCTCACGGCGTTCCCGGCGCTTGTCGTTCATGATGCAAATGCCGATCGCTGCAAAGAAGAGCGCCAGCAATGGGCCGGCCAGCATGAACATGGAGATGGCATCCGCACCCGGTGCTGCGATGGCTGCCAGGACGAACACCAGGAAAACGGTGATGCGCCAGGCCTTCAGGATGGTGCGGCCGGACACGATGCCGGCCATGTTGACGCCGACCAGCACCACGGGGACAAGGAAGGCCAGGCCCAGCATCAGCACCATGCGGGTGACGAATTCGATGTAGGTCCTGGCATCTATGACGCTGGAGGAACCTGCCGGCGTGAATTGGGTCAGCGCGTGGACCACCTGCGGAACCACGAGCCAGCCCACCCAGATTCCGGCGAGGAAGAGCGGAATTGCAGCTGCCATATAGCCCAGCGTGTAGCGCCGTTCCTTGGAGGTAAGCCCCGGAGTAATGAAGGCCCAGAGCTGGTAGATCCAGATGGGGCTGGAGATGACGGCCCCAATGAGGAGCGACATCTGCAGCTTGAAGTCGAAGGGCGACGCTATGGTGCCGAAGTTGATGGCCGCCAGGCCCCCGGTTTCATTCGAAATCCGGTTTACTGGTTCGGCGAGGGCCTTCAACAGCGGATCGTAAAGTATCCAGCCCCCAATGCCGCCGATAACGACGCCGATAGCCGACTTGATCAGCCGGTTCTTCAGCTCATTGAGGTGTTCCCAGAGGGACATTCGCCCCTCAGGATTGGCTTTACGGGCCCGCGACAGTGCCACGGTAGGTCAGGCGCGGGTGGACGGCGGAACGTCAGTGCCGTCAGTCGGCTCACCGGGCTTCGCCTTGGGGTGGTTCACGATGGTGCCTTCCACCGGGCCGGAAGCCTCAGTGGTGGTGTCGGCTTTGCCGTCGTTCTTCATTTCCTTGACCTCGGACTTGATAATCCGCATGGACTGGCCCAGGCTGCGGGCCATGGCCGGAAGCTTGGGGGCGGCGAAGAGAAGCAAAGCAACAACGATGATAATGACGATCGGCCAAGGGCCATCAAAGAGTCTTCCCACGGGAAATCCTTTCCTCTAACTACATCCTACTTCTATGTGAAGTCGAGATCTCCGAGCGCCTGCGGCTGGCCCCGGTCCTTCTTGCGCTGCACTCGCCGGCGGCGGCGTTCTTCGCGCCGGGCCGATTTGGATGCCTCGTAATCATGTCGCATCGCGGCGGGTGAGGCAAAAACGGCAGAACCGGGCGCGGCCGGCCGCGTCTCGGTGGATTCCTCGAGGTTAACGGGGGCCAGATGTCCCAGCTTTTCACCCGCAGCGCTGAGATCCTTGACCGTCGCCATGAACTGGCGGAAGAGACGGATGCCCAAAAGGACGTAAAACAGTACGGACACTGCGACGAGCGCCACCCATATAAGAATCCAGGACCACCAAGGCATGCTGTGAAGTCTATCCGGCGTACCTGTCCAACGAGGCAGACAGCCACTCCCGCGCGGCGTCAGCCAGCCCAACAGGTGCCAGGATGCGGACCATACCTCCGTGCTGGGCCACGAACATCGGCAGCCACGCCGTGTTGCCGAACCTGATTTCGGCCACTAATCCGCCGTCGGGCAACTCCGCCGTGCGTTCCGCGTAGTAGTCCTCCGCCAACCCCCTGCCCTGCCGGGTGAGCTGGACGGTGACTGTCGTGTCGTCGTCGTTCGCCGTGAAGAGCTTGGCGGGGGCCCCTCCCGCCGGCGGCCCGTGCGTGGCGGCGGGCCGGCCGTTGGGGCGCACCTCCTGGACCCGGTCCAGCCGGAAGTTCCGCAGCCCGTCCACCAAATGGCACCACGCTTCGAAATACCAGGTGTTGTCCAGGGAGTAGAGCCGCAGGGGGTCTACGTCACGCTCAGTCACCGCGTCCCGCTGCGGCGCGAGGTAGGACAGGTGGAGCTGGGAACCGGACTCGATTGCCTGGCGGACCGTGGCATGGGTGGCAGCGTCCGCGGGAGCCACCTGCGGCCCTGCGATGGAGGCGGCGCCGAGTCCTTCCTCGCCGGCGGCGGCCAGCAGCTTCAGCGTGACCGATTCCAGGGCGCCTCCGCCGGGCAGGCCGGGCAGGGTGTTCAGGGTTTCAAGCCCGGTCAGCAGGGCACATGCCTCCGACACGGTGAAGCGGACGGGCTTGTTCAGGTCGAGGTCCTGGGTGATGTACACGTGGTCGTCGTCCCACTGGATGTCGAGGAGATCGTCAGGATAGCCCTCGGGCAAACCTGAGCAAATGAGGATCCGCAGGTCGGCCTCGAGCTCTTCCCTGGTGATGCCAAAGTGCTCTGCGACGTCCCGGATGTGCAGGCCCTGGTTATGGACCAGGAACGGGACCAACTGCAGCATGCGTTTGAGCTGGTCCTCCGAGGTCCCCTTCCGGGCTGCCCGGGGCCGGGTATCGGAGAACGCGTAGGCGGGGACGGGCGCGGCGGTGAAGTCGGCAGCAGCCTGCAGCCGGCGCCGCACTGCCGCTGCCAGCTCCGCGGGTTCCACTGCCAGGGCATCGGGGCCATAGCTGGCCAACTCTTCGGCGAGGACTTCCGGGTCGCGGTACTCGAGGACCAGCCGGTCCCAGCCGTCGTCGGGCGTTCCGGCACCCTGGTCTGCGCGGCCGTCCATGGCCCGTCGGCGCAGCGCCAGCAGGCGGCCCTGCCTGACGTCAACGACGGCGGTGCGCAGCGGCAGTTCTGGCAGCCGGGCCAGTTCGGCGCGGATGTTGAAGTCTGCTGGCGGCCGGTAGTGCTCCTTGTTGAGGACGGCCACGGCGCTGGTGAAGCGCGACAGCCGGAAATGGCGGGGAGCGTTGCGGGCCCGGTCGTAGCCCATGAGGTACCACTGGCCGAAACGGCTGCCCAGGCCCCACGGCTCAACGGTCCGTTCCTCCTCTTTGCCGGTGCTTCCGGCGAGGTACGTGAAGCTGACTGGATGGCGGGCGTGCATGGCGGCAACGATGTCATCGAAGGCCTGGCCGGCGGGTTTGATGCGCGGCTGGACGCCGGCCGGCAGTTCCACCTCGGCCAGCCTTCCCGAAGCCTGGAGCTTGCGGAGGGCGCTTTGGGCGGCTGTCCCCAGCGCCGCGCGCTCCCAGAGTTGGGAGGCCAGCAGGAGGACTGTCCATTCCTCCGGTCCCAGCTGGACGTCCGGGAGCCGGCTGGATTCCTTGCCGATCCGGTACCTCGTGGTGGCGGGGTCATCCTCGCTCCAGCCGAGGTCCGTCAGGGTCTCAACCTCGAACCCCATGGCCCTAAGGTCGTTCTTGTCCCGCTCGAACATGCGCCCGAACGCGACGTCGTTGCCGGAGGTGTCGTGGTAGACCTTTTCCCGCAATTCACTGCGGCGCAGTCCGTAGCGGGTATTGAGCAGCGCAATCAGCAGGTTGAGGAGTCGTTCAGTACGGGATACGGACACCTTGGTTACGTTACTAAACTCCCCGGGTGAAAGCAGAAAGCGCGGCAGCACGGGAGGGTGTCCCCCTGCTGCCGCGCTTTGCGGTGCGATCAGTTTCTGCTTGTGCTGCCGCCTCAGCGGACGGCGACGAGGTCCACGACGAAAATCAGTGCCTCGTTGGGCTTGATCGCTCCACCGGCTCCACGGGAGCCGTATGCCAGTTCTGAGGGGATCTCCAGGCGGCGGCGGCCGCCGACCTTCATGCCCAGCAGGCCCTGGTCCCAGCCCTGGATGACCTGGCCGACACCGACCCGGAAGTCCAGCGGTGCGCCGCGGCCCCAGGAGGCGTCGAATTCTTCGCCCGTGGACCAGGCGACGCCGACGTAGTGGGTGGAGACGGTGTCCCCTGCTTTGGCTTCCTTACCGTCACCCTCGATGAGGTCCGTGATGACGAGTTCCGTGGGGACGTCGCCTTCCGGGAAGTCGATCTCGGGCTTCTGGCGGTCGAATTCCCGCTGTCCAAACGACATGCTTGCTCCTAATGAGTGCGTGGTGATGGGTGCCGCGAAGGACGCGGCGTCCCTGTAAGTCTTGCTACTTGACCCCGAGGATGTCCACTACGAAGACAAGGTCGCCCTTTGCCTGGCCCTGGCCGGCGTCTCCGTAAGCCAGATCCTTGGGGATGACAAGCAGGACGCGGGAGCCCACAGTCTTACCCGCGAGGCCCTGGGTCCAGCCTTTGATGACGCCCGAGAGCGGGAAAGTGGCCGGCTGGCCGCGGTCGAAGCTGGAGTCGAATTTGGTGCCGTCGGAGAGATTGACGCCAACGTAGTTCACGGTGAGCGTGTCGGTTTCCTTGACGGCGGCGCCCGTGCCCTTGATCAGGTCCTGCGAGACCAGGGCGGTGGGAGCGGGTGCCCCTGCGACGTTGATCTCCGGGACGCCGTCTTTTTCCGTCACAGTCGGCAGCCCGGCCGGCGGCGTCACCGCGTCACCCTGAGGCTTGTCGAGGACGGGGGTGGGGTCCGAGGCGGAAAGGACCTTGATGATCAGCAGCTGGGATGGCCCGGCTGCTGCGCTGGGGCTGGGGCTCGCGCCATCTGACGGGCTCGGACTGGCCGAGGGTGCACTCTGCTGGGCAGGGACGGCCAGGGCAAGGCTGGAGCCAACCTTTGCACCGACGAACGCGTTGTAGATCACGGCACTGCTGGTTTTCAGCTCGTCGTTCAGCTCCAGGCTTTCCGGCTCATTGGGGAACGTATCCTCAAGTTGGGAGCCATCCGAACCGTTGACGGCCAGGATGGAGATCTTGGCTACCTGGTTTGCCTTGACGGTGTCGCCGCTGCCTTCGGAAACCACCTTGATGGTGGGCTGGGTGACGGCCAGGGGCTTGTCGAAGTCCACACCCGGGGCCTTCTTGTCCCCGTTGTCAGTCAGCTTGAGGGAGTCGAACTTTGCAGTCTCCCCGGCGGACTGGCTGCTTGGCTCAGGCTGCGGGGCTGTGCCTCCGCAGGCGGTCAGGAGCAGCAGGCCGGGAAGGAGGATTGCTAGTAGTCGGCGCACGTAGTAAAACTTTCGTCGGGGCAGGGTGGACACGGCTTTCCGCATGGCTGCGGACAACGCCGTAGAAGGTCCCTTTAAAAAGGACCTTATCCAGAATAGACCCTGAAGCTGGACGTCAGCCCATAGAGTCCAACAGGGCATCCACGCGCTCATCAACGCTGCGGAAGGGATCTTTGCAAAGGATTGTCTGATGCGCGCGGTCGTTGAGCTTCAGGTGCACCCAGTCCACGGTGTAGTCGCGTCCCAGTTCCTGCGCACGGCGGACGAAGTCGCCGCGCAGCTTGGCGCGCGTTGTTTGCGGCGGTGCGTCCACGGCTCCCTTGATCACGGTGTCGTCGACAATACGACGCACCGCACCCCGGGACTGCAGCAGGTAGTACAGCCCGCGGCTGCGGGAGATGTCGTGGTACGTCAGGTCGAGCTGGGCAATCCGGGGGGCCTCCAGGCCAAGGTTGTGCCGTTCGCGGTAGTTGTCCATCAGCTTTTTCTTGATGGCCCAGTCGATTTCGGTATCGATCCCACTGGCATCTCCGGACTCGATCGCACGGAGCGTTCGCTCCCACAGGTCCAGGATCAGGGGAACATGCGGGTTGTGGGCGCCGTGCTCCTGGACGAAGGCTGTGACCTTGGTCAGGTACTCCTGCTGGATTTCAAGTGCGGTGAGCTGCCGTCCGTTGGCCAGGCGGACCAGCGCGCGGCCACTGAGGTCGTGGGAAATTTCCCGGATGCTTCGGATGGGGTTCTCCATCCGCATGTCGCGCATGATCACCCCGGCCTCGATCATTCGAAGGACCAGGTCCACGGTGCCGACTTTCATCAGCGCGGTGGCCTCGGACATGTTGGAGTCGCCCACGATCACGTGCAGCCGCCGGTAGAACTCGGCATCGGCATGCGGTTCGTCCCTGGTGTTGATGATGGGCCGGGACCGGGTGGTGGCGGACGAGACGCCCTCCCAGATGTGGTCGGCACGCTGGGAGAACGCATACGTGGCACCGTGGGGCGTCTTCAGGATCTTTCCCGCGCCGGCTATGAGCTGGCGGGTGACCAGGAACGGAATCAGGATTTCGGCCAGGCGGGAGAACTCGCCGCGCCGGGGAATCAGGTAATTCTCGTGGCTGCCGTAGGAGTTCCCGGCCGAGTCGGTGTTGTTCTTGAACAGGTACACGGTCCCGTTAAAGCCTTCGGCAGCGAGGCGTGCCTGGGCCTCATCCACGAGGTCGTCGAGAATGAGTTCGCCGGCCCGGTCGTGCGCGATCAGCTGGGCAAGGTCGTCGCACTCGGCCGTGGCGTATTCCGGATGCGACCCGACATCGAGGTACAGCCGTGAACCATTGGTGAGGAACACATTTGACGAGCGCCCCCAGCTGACCACCTTGCGGAACAGGTACCGGGCCACCTCCTCCGGCGCAAGAGGTCTCGAGTCGGGGCTCGAGTAGGAGATCCC
Organism: Pseudarthrobacter niigatensis; assembly: GCF_030812615.1. NCBI lineage: Bacteria > Bacillati > Actinomycetota > Actinomycetes > Micrococcales > Micrococcaceae > Pseudarthrobacter > Pseudarthrobacter niigatensis. Next base: position 298,062 of record NZ_JAUSTB010000001.1, read on the forward strand.
AAACTCGGTTTCGATACCGAAGATTCTCTTGTCCATGTGTTCCTCCTAGGCCAGCAGTGCGGTGATGTCCGCGTCGTTCAGCCGGCGGAAGGCACGCCGGGTGCCGCGGGAGTTTTCGGAGACCCGGTCCAGGACGGCGACTTCCAGTGCACCCGGCGGCAACGGTGCCGCCGGCTGGTCCCCCTCCTGGGCGGGGGTGAGTCCCTTCAGTGCCAGCCTCACGGCATCGGCGAAGCCCAGCGAGGACTGCCACCCTTCCCCGATGGCGGACGACACTTTCTCAGCCTGTCCACCCATGACGACAAAGCTGTGTTCGTCGGCGATCGAACCGTCGAAGGTAAGCCGGTAGAGATGGTCTTCGGCCTGCGTGGGTCCAACTTCGGCGACTGCGAGTTCCACCTCGAAGGGCTTTTGCTCGGCGGTGAAGACGGCTCCCAGGCTTTGGGCGTACACGCTGGCCAAGCCCCGCGCGGTCACATCCTCACGGTCGTAGGAGTACCCCCTCACATCGGCGTAGCGCACTCCGGCCTGGCGGAGGCTTTCGAATTCGTTGTACTTGCCGACGGCGGCGAAGGCGATTTTGTCGTAGATTTCCCCGATTTTGTGCAGGGACGGCGACGGATTCTCGGCTACGAGGGCGATGCCGTCGGCACAGCTGATGACCACTACGGAGCGGCCCCGCGCGATGCCCTTCCGCGCGAAGTCCGCGCGGTCCTTCATTAGCTGTTCAGGTGAGACATAGAACTGCTGGGTCATCTCAGGCCTCCCGTCCGGCGATGGTGCGCGCTTCGATTACGCTGCGCGAGGCCGCCGCGAGTTCGGCTTCAGGGACGCGCCGGGCTCCGGTCCTATCAACCGTGTACACCACCGGCCACAACTGGCGGACTGTATCCGGACCGCCCGTTGCCGAATCGTCGTCGGCGGCGTCATACAGAGACTCCACGGCAACGGAGAGGGCCTGCTCCGGGTTCAGGTTGGGCCGCCAAAGCTTCTTCAGGGCACCGCGGGCGAACACGGAGCCGGAGCCGACGGTGTGGTGTTCGTGTTCCTCATACCTGCCGCCGGTGACGTCGTAGGAAAACAGGCGGCCAACGCCGGCGCTGATGTCGAATCCGGCGAACAGGGGCACCACCGCAAGTCCCTGCAGGGCCAGGGGGAGGTTGCCTCTGATCATGGCACCCAGACGGTTCGCCTTGCCTTCAAGGCTGAGCTGGGTGCCTTCAATCTTTTCGTAATGCTCAAGTTCAACTTGGAACAGCCGCGTCAGGTCAATGGCTATGCCGGCAGTTCCGGCGATGCCCAGGACGGAGAAATGATCAGCCGGGAAGACTTTCTCGATGTGCCTGCTGGCAATGACGTTTCCCATGGTGGCCCGCCTGTCGCCCGCCATCAGGACGCCGCCGCCATAGCTCATGGCAACGATGGTGGTGGCATGGGGAACCTGGACCGGCGCAGCGGTTGACGCACCTCCCGGGAGGGGCCGGCTGAAGGGCAACAGCTCAGGCCGGTCCCGCTGCAGGTGTTCGGTAAAGGACGAGGTGGCGTTGGCGGCTACCTGGTTGGCGGTTGATTCCTGCACTCATCACTCCTTGAATGTGGTACTCACAACGTCGGTACAGATCCCGGCCTTCCGCGGCTTCAGCCACCCAGCGGTCCGGGTTACTGGCCGCCCTTTTGGACGAATGCCCGGACGAACTCTTCGGCGTTGGATTCGAGGACGCCGTCGATCTCGTCGAGCAGGTCATCCACGCCTTCGGTGGATGCCGAGGCCTGCGCCTCCGGTGCTGCCGGGGGTGCTTCGGGGATGTCTTCGTCGACCTGGGTGTCACGTGACTGCGGCTGCTGCTGCTCCTGGCCTGCCATTGGTTTTCCTCTTTCTTCCGTCGGTGGATCCGGCGGATCCTCCGATATGCCCATCCTGCCACGGGACGGGCGTTCCTGCGCTGTTTACGCCGCAGGCGGAGTGCTGTTGTGTCCCAGCAGTTCACCCAGGAACGGTCCCGCTTCCCGGTAGCGCTCAAACAACGCTCCAGTCAGGGCTTTGGTTCCCCTCAGTGGCTCACGGGTGGGCACCCGCTGAAGCCTCCCGTAGCCGGGCACGTCGAAGATGACCGAATCCCAGCTTGCCCCCACCACATCCTTGCCAAAGCTGCTGATGCACTTGCCCCGGAAGAACGCCCGGGTATCCGCCGGTGGCTCCGCCACGGCAGCTGCGATGGCGGAATCATCCACCACCCGTTGCATCCGGTTCCTGGACAGCAGGCGGTAGTAGAGGCCCTTCTCGGGCCTGATGTCGGCCCACTGCAGGTCGACAAGGCCCAGCCGGGCGTCGCTCCAGTCCAGGCCGTCGCGCTGGCGGTAACCGTCCAAAAGGGAGAGCTTGGCCAGCCATTCCACCGCGGTGGCCGCCGCGGCCCTGTCGCTGTCGAGCTGGGTGAGGACAGACGCCCACCGTTCCAGGACCTCATGGGTGTGTCCGTCGCCGTCCACGGCATCGCCCACACCGGTGTCCTGCGCAAGTTTGGCGGCGGCCTCGTGGTACATCCACTGGAGATCCAGTGCTGTGACGCGCCTGCCGTCCAGCAACCGGATTTTGGCAGTCAGGGACGTATCGTGGCTCACCGTTTTGAGGGCGGTGACGGGCTCATATACCTCGATTTTCGGAGCCAGCCCGGCTTCGACCAGGCTGAGGACCAGGGCGGTGGTGCCGAACTTGAGGTAGTTGGACACCTGGCTGAGGTTGGCGTCCCCGATGATGACGTGCAGGCGCCGGTACTTGTCAGCGGTGGAATGGGGCTCATCCCGGGTGTTGATAATGGGCCGGCGGATGGTCGTTTCCAGGCCCACCTCTGCTTCGAAGAAGTCGGCGCGCTGGCTGATCTGGAAGCCAGGGATGGAGCTGTCCTGACCGATACCCAGCCGGCCTGCCCCGCACACCACCTGCCGGCTGACGAAAAACGGTGTCAGCCCGCGCACAATGTCCCCGAACGGTACGGACCGGGGCATGAGGTAGTTTTCGTGCGAGCCGTAGGAAACCGATTTGTTGTCCGTGTTGTTTTTGTAGAGATTGACCGGCGGCAGGGTCGGGTCGGCTGCCAGTCGGCGCACGGCCGCCAGGCCCACAAGGTCACCGGCGGCGTCCCAGGCCACAGCGTCCCGGGGGTTCGTTACCTCGGGGCTGGAGTACTCGGGGTGGGCGTGGTCGACATAGAGCCGCGCGCCGTTGCCGAGGACCATGTTCATCAGGAGCGTCCCCGACTCGTCCTGGCCGTCGAGCTCCAGTTCCTCGCGGCCGTAGGCCAAAGCCACCGCCTCCGCATCGAGCACCGGCGGCTGGTCCGTCAGCTGGGAGGGATGGGCGGCACCGCGGTCAACTGTCCAGCCGCGGGCATCGTGCAAAGGCTCCTCATCCGTGTAGTCCCAACGCGTCTCTGCCCCGCCGGCCGCCCGCTGCCGGGTGACCTGCGCGTAGGCCTGGACCACGCGGGCGCTCATCATGGTGGCGTTGGCGGAAGGGGCTGACGGAGCGTGGATTCCGTATTCCGTTTCTGCCCCCATAACCCGCATGGCCCCGCCGGCGGGGAGGGCCTCCCCGCCGGCGGATCCCTGTGAACCCGTCACAGATACTGTCCAGTAGTGGGCATTGTCTCGATGGACTTGCCGGGCTCCTGGCCGGCTTTGCCCTGCACGATGGTGCGGATATAGGTAATCCGTTCACCCTTCTTTCCGGAGATGCGTGCCCAGTCATCTGGGTTCGTGGTGTTGGGCATGTCTTCGTGCTCACGGAATTCGTCCACCACGGCGCGCAGCAGGTGCTCGATCCGGAGACCTTTCTGGTGTGATGTCAGCAGGTCCTTGATGGCATACTTCTTGGCCCTGTCCACCACGTTCTGCACCACGGCACCGGAGTTGAAGTCCTTGAAGTACAGCATTTCCGTGTCACCGTTGGCGTAGGTGACCTCGAGGAATTCGTTGGATTTGTCGGTGGAGTACATCGCCTCCACGGTGCGCTGGACCATGGCGTCGACGGTTGCCTGGACATCACCGTTGTGTTCGGCCAGGTCTGATTCGTGGAATGGCAGGTCCGGCGTGATGTATTTGTTGAAGATGTCGGCCGCTGCCTCCGCATCGGGCCGCTGGATCTTGACCTTCACGTCAAGCCGGCCGGGCCGGAGGATGGCGGGATCGATCATGTCCTCGCGGTTGGATGCGCCGATCACGATCACGTTGTCCAGGCGCTCGACGCCGTCGATCTCGCTGAGGAGCTGGGGCACGATGGTGGTTTCGACGTCGGACGAAATGCCGGTGCCGCGGGTGCGGAACAGCGAGTCCATTTCGTCGAAGAACACCACGACGGGGCTGCCGTCCGAGGCCTTCTCCCGGGCGCGGGCGAAGATCAGGCGGATGTGCCGCTCGGTCTCGCCAACGTACTTGTCAAGGAGTTCCGGGCCCTTGATATTCAGGAAGTAGCTCTTCAGGTCGACATTCCCGGACCGCTCCGCGGCGCGGGCAGCGAGCGAGTTGGCAACGGCCTTGGCAATCAGGGTCTTGCCGCAGCCGGGAGGGCCATACAGCAGGATGCCCTTGGGAGCCTTGAGGCCGTGCTCACGGTAGAGGTCCGGGTGCAGGAACGGCAGTTCCACGGCGTCCCGGATCTGCTCGATCTGGGGGCCAAGGCCGCCGATGTCCTCATACGTGATGTCCGGAACTTCCTCGAGGACAAGGTTTTCCACCTCTGAGCGGGGAACCTTCTCCAGCGCGTATCCGGTCCGGGAATCGACGGAGAGGGCATCGCCGACCCGCAGTTTTTCGGAAAGGAGCGCACCGGAGAGCCGGACAACGCGTTCTTCGTCCGCGCGGCCAACCACAAGGGCGCGGTCCCGTCCGAGCATTTCCTTCAGGGTGGCCAGCTCACCTGCCCGCTCGTAGCCCAGCCCCGCGACGATCAGGAGTGCCTCGTTCAGCAGCACTTCCTGGCCGACCGCAAGCTGGTTGATGTTGACCAGCGGGCTGATGCCCACGCGCATCTTCCGGCCCGCGTTGAAGATGTCCACCGATTCCTCGGTGGCAGCCTGGCCGCTGTTGCCGGGGGCGGGCTGCCGTTTCGGGTTGATTTGGAGGATGGTGCCGAAGCTGTAGGGCGGTTGCCCTTCCTGGTCCAGGGCGTTCTTCAGGCGGAGAATCTCTGCCTTCGCCGTCTCAAGCATGCTGACCAGCTTCGAGTTGTTCTGCGTTGCCGCTGCCAACTGGCGGTCGATGTGCCTGAGCTTGTCCCGAAGTATGTTGACCTGGCGGTCAGCAACCGAGAGGTCGTTGGCGGCAGACTGCTCTGCCGGTGTACGTCCGGAGTCCTGGTTTGGTGTCTCCATGATGTATCAGCCCCTTCCTGCGCTTCTCTTAAGACATTAGTCCCAAGAGGCCGGGTAGGGATGGAGGCTCCCGAAATATGGACTAGTTCGTAACTTCGGGGTTGTCCACGACGTTGGTCCCCGCGATGGCGTCACGGGCGGCACGCCGGAGCTTCTTGTCGGACACTGCCCGCTCCCCCACCGCTCCTGGCGTCCAGGCGTTGACGTCCTCTTCGTTGAACTCGGTCTTGGACGGGCGGCGCTTGACCGAAATCCCGGTGACGCCGTCTGCCAACCGCCGGGTGACCAGCAGGAACCCTGTGTGGGCCACCATCCGGTGGTCGGGGCGCACGGCCAGTCCTTCAAGGTGCCACCCGCGGACCATCGACTCCCAGGCATCGGGTTCGGTGAAGCGTCCGTCCGCGCGGATGGCTTCGGCCGTGCGGGAGAGTTGGGTCACCGTGGCGACGTAGTTGATCCAGACGCCGCCGGGCGCGAGCACGGTGGCCACGGCGTCGAGGCATTCCCACGGCGCCAGCATGTCCAGGACCACGCGGTCCACGGAGCCGGGCGCCTCGGCCTTGACCACTTCCTCCTGGAAGTCACCAAGGGAGATCTGCCACGCGGGGTGGGGGCCACCGAAGATGGTTTCCACGTTGCCGCGGGCGATGTCCGCGAACTCCTCACGCCTTTCGAAGGAGTGCAGGTAGCCGTTGTCCCCCACCGCGCGGAGCAGGGAAATGGAGAGTGCCCCCGAGCCCACGCCGGCCTCCACGACGCGTGCGCCGGGGAAGATGTCCGCCATGGTGACGATCTGGCCGGCGTCCTTGGGATATACGACGGCGGCGCCGCGCGGCATGGACAGCACAAAGTCCGAGAGCAGGGGCCGGAGGGTCTGGTACTGCTGGCCCACGTTGTTCACCACCACTGAGCCGTCCACCTGGCCAATGATTTCGTCGTGGTTCAGGAATCCGCGGTGGGTGTGGAAAGCGCCGCCGCGTTCCAGGGTGATGGTGTTCATCCGGCCACGCTCGTCGGTCAGTTGGACGCGTTCGCCCTCCCGGAATGGGCCCCGGCGACGGGCAGCGCCCACCGGCTGCGAGCCGCTGGCGGCAGCACCGGCTTGCGCTGCTCCCTTGGCGTCGTTGACGGCAGTTTCGCTGCTCATGTTTCTTCCTCGCTCCTGTAAACCTGTTGTGCCGCTGCCTGATGCTCCCAGGGACGCGGCTACGTGCGGTGGCAATGCACGACCGGCAGGTAACTCTACCGGTTCTGGCCCTGGGGGTGCCTATCGTTGCGCAGGCGCTTCCCGGTGATGGCGGCCAGGACGGCTTCCTGCGTCAGCAAACCCGTAACGGTTCCGTGGTGGTCAACCACGGCGTAGTGGCGTCCCTCAAGCTGGGAGAGGAACTGGATCAGTTCCTGCCCCTTGGACCACTCCGGAATATAGGCGCCGGCGGCCAGGGGAAACGAGACGGCGGTGACGGGGGTCGTATCTGCCGCTGAACCGGGCACGGCTGCAAGGGCGCCCGTGTCCACCACGCCTTCCGGCCGTCCGTCGGGGCCGCAAACCACCACGGATTTTGTTCCTGCTTCGCCGAGGCGGAGGGCGTCCCGGACCGTACCGCTGGAGGGAACGCCGGCAGCCGGCGTCGACAATGCTGCGGCGCTGACCAGTGGGAGCCGCCCGCGCAGGGTGCCCTGCTGGATGGATGCGGATGCGCCCATCCACAGGAACCCGCCCACCAGGATGGTGATCATCAGGAGGCTGAATTCGGGCTGGTCGCCGGCGAGGAACGGACGAAGGAGGAACCAGTAGCCGATGGCGAGGACGATGATCCGGCCGCCCCAGCCGGCCGCCACGGTGCCTTTCGCCTGGCTGCCGGTGGCTTTCCAGACGATGGATTCGACCAGCCGGCCGCCGTCGAGTGGAAGGCCCGGCAGGACGTTGAAGACACCGATGAGGAAGTTGGCCCACATGAAGATGTTCGTCAGGATTTCGGCCACGCTGCCCAGGCTGTTGGTGCTGAGCACCAGCCACGCTCCGCCGGCCAGGACGAAGTTTGCGGCCGGCCCGGCCAAAGCAACAAGCAACGACCGGCCCGGAGAAGAGGTGAAGCTTTCAAACTGGGTGTGGCCGCCCCAGAGGTTGAGGACGATCTTTTGGGTGGGCCAGCCGTAGATTTTTGCCGTCAGGGCGTGGGCGAGTTCGTGGACAAGGACGGAAATGAGCAGCAACACGGCATAGGCGAACGCCACCACATAGGCGCTGGCGCCCAGCATGGGGTTGTTCCGCGCAAGTACCGGCCCGTAGACGATCACCGTGAAGGCCGCGATCACAAACCACGAGTATGCCAGCACCACCGGAACGCCGGCGATGCGCCCCAGGGGAATGCCCGCGCGGCGCGCTGGCGTGCCCGCTGCGGGACCCTGTCCGGTATCCGGTTCAGCCACGGTGACCACCGCGCGAGGCGGCCGCCCCAGTGGAACCGGCCGGCAGGAGCAGGGCTTCCAGCTCCTCCAGGCCCCGGCCGGACAGGGAATCCCACAGCGCATAGCTGCCGTTGTCCGGGAGGGGAACAATGTGCGGGACAGCCACAGTGGCCACACCGGAGGCCACGGCCGCGGCCACGCCCGGAACGGAATCCTCAAGGGCTACGCAGTGGTGGATTCCAAGGTGGGGATCGTCCTCCTGCAGGAGTTCGACGGCGGTCAGGTACGCCTCGGGGTGCGGCTTGCCCTGGCTCACCGTGTCCCCGGTAACCAGTACGTCAAAGTACGGCCGGGGAAGGCTGGCCACCACTTCGCGGGCCAACGGGCCCTCTGACATGGTCACCAAAGCGCAGCGCACGCCGGCAAGGTGCAGTTCCTCAAGGAGTTCACGGGCGCCGGGCCGCCACGGCACCTGCTGCTGGACGCTGCTGACCACCTGGGCGGTCAGGGTGTCGATAATTTCCCGGATTTCGAGTTCGACGCCGGCCTGCTGGAGCAGGCCGGCGGAAAACGTCAGCGACTGGCCAACCAGCTGCATTGCCTGGTCATGGCTCCACGTTCCCCCGTGGGCCTCCACCAGCGCATGCTCCGCGGCGATCCAGTATGGCTCGGTGTCCACAATGGTCCCGTCCATGTCCCAGAGGACGGCTTTAAGCGGGGAACTGGCGGCAGGAATTGGCATACCGCCAGTCTACGGGGCGTGGCTGGGCGGCGGCTGTGGGCTACGCCCTCGGCGAATATGCCGCGGCCGGACGGCCCAGCGGGTGGGTTTCGCGGGATTTGTGGCGCTTCATTCTCTGCACGGGCCAGCCGCTTGGACGTAGGGTGAAGAAATGAATAGCTTCGAGGGAGACACCGCCGAACAGGGTGCCGGACCCGAGCGGGAACGGTTCCTGCAGCCAGTCGCTGACGGACAGCGCATAACTGTGATGCTTGCCGCCTTTGAGGGGTGGAACGACGCCGGAGAAGCAGCCAGCGATTCGCTGCGCTACCTGAACAAATTGTGGGGCGGCAAGAAAGTCGCTTCCATCGATGCCGACGAGTACTACGACTTCCAGTTCACGCGCCCCACGGTGCGCCGGAACGCGGCCGGTGAACGGAAGATCAAATGGCCTTCCACCCGGATCTACAAGGCCAGTGCCCCCAACTCCAATGTGGACGTCATCTTTGTCCAGGGCACTGAGCCGTCCTATAAGTGGCGTGCCTACACGGCCGAGCTGCTGGTCCATGCCGAGGCCCTGAACGTGGATTACGTGGTGCTGGTGGGGGCGCTCCTGGCCGACGTTCCGCACAGCCGCCCAATCCCGGTGAGCACGTCCTCGGACGACGCTCCGCTCCGTGAGCGCATGAACCTGGAGGCGTCACAGTATGAGGGCCCCGTTGGGATCGTGGGCGTCCTGTCAGAGGTGGCCCTCCTGGCCGGCATCCCCACCGTGTCATTGTGGGCCGCAGTGCCGCACTATGTGGCCCAGGCGCCCTCCCCCAAAGCCCAGCTGGCCCTCCTGCACCGGATCGAGGAGCTCCTCCAGGTGCCGCTGGACACGCACGAGCTGGCGGAGGAAGCTGACGCGTGGGAGCGCGGCGTGGACGAACTCGCCACGGAGGATCCTGAAATTGCCGCGTACGTCCGGCAATTGGAGGAAGCCAAGGACACCGCAGACCTGCCCGAAGCCAGCGGCGAGTCCATCGCCCGTGAATTCGAGCGCTACCTGAAGCGCCGGGGCCAGGACCGGCCCTGATGCGGCCGTACTGACTGCCTCAACGGGAAGGGCCTGGCCGGGAGCGATCCCGCCAGGCCCTTCCCGTCTGCTGCTGTGGATCGACTCCTAGAGCCGGACGCCCAGGAGCGCGTCAACCGCGTCCTTGACCAGCGCTGCGTCAGGGGCGCTGGCGGCAGCACCGCCGTCGTTGGCTGCCCGGGCCCAGCGCGACACCGCGGCGACCGCTGCAGGCGCATCCAGGTCGGCTGCCAGCGCTTCGCGCATCCCGGCCAGCAGGGCCGGGCCCGAGCCCTCCGGGGCGTGGTCGAGCGCCGTCCGCCAGGCCGCCAGGTCTGCCTTCGCGGCAGCGAAGCCTTCGTCAGTCCAGGACCAATCCGAGCGGTAGTGGTGGGCAAGGATGGCCAGTCGGATGGCCGCCGGGTCTTCCCCGGCAGCGCGGAGCTTCGAAACCAACACCAGGTTGCCTTTGGACTTGCTCATCTTCTCGCCGTCCAACCCAACCATGCCGGCGTGGGCGTAGTGCTTCGCCAGCGGGACGCCGGCCAGTGAGTAGGCGTGGCCCGCGCCCATTTCGTGGTGCGGGAAAATCAGGTCCGATCCGCCGCCCTGCACGGTGAAGGGCGCGGGGAGGTACTTCTGTGCGATCACGGTGCACTCAATGTGCCAGCCCGGCCGTCCCGGTCCAAGGCTGCCACCAGGCCAGCTCGGCTCCCCTTCCCGTTCCACCCGCCAGAGCAGCGGGTCCAGGGCCTGCCGCTTACCGGCGCGGCCCGGATCCCCGCCGCGCTCGGCGAAGAGCTCCAGCATGGCGCTTTCACCCAGGTGGGAAATGGACCCCAGGGCCCACGCATCAGGTGCCGTTGACTGCTTGCCGGCGGCTTCGACGTCGTAATAGACGTCCCCGTCAGGTTCGCCGTTGGTGCCTGCAACCCGGTACGCCAGCCCCATGCTGACCAGCCGTTCCACTTCGGGGACGATCAGGCCGATGGATTCGACGGCGCCGACGTAGTTGTCCGGCGCGAGGACGTTCAGCGCCTCCATGTCGGTCTGGAAGAGTTCCACCTGTTCCGCGGCGAGGTCGCGCCAGTCGACGCCGGTGGCGGTGGCGCGTTCCAGCAGGGGATCGTCCACGTCCGTGACGTTCTGAACGTAGGAGACTTCGCTGCCTGCATCGCGCCAGGCGCGGTTCAGCAGGTCAAAAGCCACGTAGCTGGCCGCATGCCCCATGTGCGTTGCGTCGTAGGGGGTGATGCCGCAGACGTACATGGACGGCCGGGCCTCCGGTTCCAGTGCCACGTCGCGGCCCGCCGCGGTGTCGAACAGGCGGATGGCGGGCATGTTTCCGGGCAGGGCAGGCACAGGGCGGGAAGTCCAGGATTTCACATGCCAAGCCTAGTCCTAGGCGCTGATGACGCCGAAACCGAGGAGGAGGTAGAGGGCGAGCCCCAGGAAGATCCGGTACCAGACAAAGAGCCGGTAGCTGCGGGTGGAGACGAACTTCAGGAACCAACCGATGATGACGTAGCCCACCACAAGGGCGATGACGGTGGCAAGCGCAGTTTCGGGAAGGCCGAAGGGTCCGGAGATCCCTTCCTTGGTGACCACCTTGTACAGCTGGTACAGCCCGCTGCCGAAAACGGCGGGGATTGCCAGCAGGAACGAGTACCGTGCCGCGGCCTCACGGGTGTAGCCCATCAGCAGGCCCGCGGTGATGGTTCCGCCGGAGCGGGAGACGCCCGGAATAAGGGCCAGGGCCTGCGCCAGTCCGTACAACATGCCGTGCTTGTAGGTCAGGTGGGCCAGGTCCCGCTTCTGGGCGCCGGTTGCGTCCGCCACGGCGAGGATGAGGCCGAAGACGATCAGCATGGTGGCCACGATCCACATGCTGCGGAGCACGGATTCGATCTGGTCCTGGAAGAGCAGCCCCAGCACGATGATGGGCAGGCTGCCCAGAATCACCAGCCAGCCCATGCGTGCGTCAGGGTCCTGCCGTGGCACCTTGCCGGAAAGGGAGCCGGCCCAGGCTTTGACGATGCGGACAATATCCCGCCAGAAGAAGATCAGGACGGCGGTCTCCGTGCCGAGCTGGGTGATGGCCGTAAAGGCTGCCCCCGGGTCCTGCGCGTTGGGGAGGAACTCCCCCACGATCCGCAGGTGCGCGCTTGATGAAATCGGTAGAAATTCGGTCAGTCCCTGCACTAGGCCCAGCAGGGCCGCTTCAAACCAGTTCACGCTAAGACCCTACGGCATGGCGGCGGTGCTCCTGCCCGTAAGCTTGCTGCTATGCAGCAGCGTTACGTCGGCAACAGTGGATTGCGAGTCTCAGCCCTCTCCCTTGGCACCCGGTCCTGGGGTGGCGACACGGATGAGCAGGACGCCTCGGAGTTGCTGCGCACCTTCCTCGAGGCGGGCGGCCGGCACGTGGATACGGCGGCGTCATATGCGGGCGGCGGATCGGAGGCGATCCTTGGATCGCTGCTGGGCGATGTAGTGTCCCGCACGGAGGTTTCCATCTCCACGAAAGCGGGGATGACGACGCCGGATGGCCGGCGCGCGGTGGACACGTCACGCAATGCGATGCTCACCGGACTGGACGCCAGCCTGGCAAGGCTGGGTACGGACTATGTGGACCTTTGGTTCGCCGAAGCCTGGGATGGCAACGTTCCCCTCGACGAAACCCTGGCGGCGCTGGAATTCGCAGTCCGCACCGGGCGGGCCAGGTACGCGGGAATCTCGAACTACAGGGGCTGGCAGGCCGCGAAGGCCGCGGCAACCAGCGTTGTGCCGCTGGTGGCTGTCCAGGCGGAGTACTCGTTCCTTGACCGGACGGCGGAAGCGGAACTGATGCCGGCCGCCGACGATGCCGGGCTCGGCCTGATGGCCTGGGCCCCCCTGGGCCGTGGGGTACTCACGGGAAAGTACCGTGGCAGCATTCCCGCCGGTTCACGCGGCGCCTCCGTCAGCGAAGCCGCATACGTGGAGCCGTATCTGGAGGACAAGCCGTCGCGGATCGTGGATGCCGTGTGCATGGCTGCCAACGGGCTGGGCCGGACTCCGCAGGATGTCTCGCTGTCCTGGCTGCTCGCGCAGCAGGGAGTTGCCACGGCGATCGTTGGCGCGCGCACTCCGGTGCAGCTGAAGGAAATCCTCGATGCCCAGCTGGCGCCCCTGCCGCCGCAGATTGCGCGCGCGCTGGAGGATGTTTCCGCGGTGTCCTAGGGTTTGTTCCCGGATTTCCCTGATCCGGGGCCGCTGCTATTCCTCGACGATTTCGAGGTCCTCATCCTCGTCCACGTCGGCTTCTTCGTCCTCGTCATCCTCGTCGTCGAAGACCTGCAGGGGCGTTACTTCGTTGTAGGCCTCGTAAAGGGCGTCCTCGTAAACTTCGAAAGCATCGGCAACTGCGAAAAACGCTGCCTCAACGGAGGGATCACCGTCCCCGCGGCGGTTCGATGCTGCTATAAGGTGTTCTTCCAAAGCGGTGGTCAGGGACGAAAGCGCGACACGCGGATCGATGCTCATGACTTCACGTTAGCCGGAAAAGGACGAAAATGGAGAGCAAATGAAGGAACAATTTCTCACCAGCTCGGTCCAGCGGGAGCGGGATTATTTGCGGCAGTACGAGTACCTCGTGCTGACCGTGAGCCCTGATGATTCCTTGCCGGAGGCGCGGCGCCGGCTCGTTGAACACTCCGAATATGGCAAGTGGGAACTGGAACGCAGCAAGCTTTACGTGGGCGGCGGCCGGCGCTTCTGGCTGCGGCGCCGGGTGATGCAGGTCCAAAGGACCGTTTAGCGACTCGCGGTCCAGGGGACAGTTCAGTCTTCGACCGGCCCGAGCCACGCGTTGGCCACGGTGTTATGGGCAGACTCGTCGTCCGAGGGGTGGAACATCCCGGCCAGCACGTCCCGGTAAAGCCGCTCCAGTTCGGAGCCCCTGAAGTAGCTCGATCCCCCGCTGACGCGGATGGCGAGGTCAACTACGCGCCGCGCCGTCTCGGTGGCGTTCACCTTCAGCCCCACCAGCTTGGGGAACCACTGGGCGCCATGGTCAGCCAGGGCGTCGACGTCGGCGGTGACGGTCTTGAGCTGGGGGTACAGGCCGTCCAGGGCCATGGCAGCCTCTGCCACCTTCCAGCGGATGTCAGGGTCCTGCGCGTAGCTGCGGCCGCCGTTCTTCAAGGAGGCGCGCCGCTTCACGGTCTCCACGCCGACTGCCAGGGCGCGTTCACCCAGGCCTGTATAGACGGCGGCAAGGAGGCTTTCGAAGCAGGCGAAGATGGCAAAGATCAGCGGGTCGGCGTTGGGGCCGACGGGCAGCTTGCGGAAGATGCGGCCGGCTGGAGCTCTTACGCCTTCCAGGACCGTGGTGGCGGACTGGCTGGCCCGCATGCCCAGGGTGTCCCAGTCGTCCAGGATCCGGTAGCCGGGAGTTTCCCTGGTGATGAACCCGTGGACCAGTTCACCGGCACCGTCCCGCGCGTCCGGGTCCTTGCCGAAGATGCCCAGGCGGGTCCAGGCCGGCGAGAGGCTGGTGAAGATCTTGGTTCCCGTGAAGGTGTAGCCCCCGTCTTCGTCCGGCACCGCCGTGGTCCGGGAGTCGAACAGGACCGAGTCGTTGCCGGCCTCCGAATTGCCGAAAGCGAATACCTCTCCCTGCGCGGCTTCCTCGAGGACGAAGGCAAGTGAGTGGTCGCCCCGGGCCGCCAGGACGTGGGCGACGCCGGTCCAGACCAGGTGCATGTTGACGGCCAGCGCGGTGGCCGGTGCAGCCGTTGCCAGCCTGCGCTGGCACTGCGCCGCCGCTTCGAGCCCCAGCCCCTTGCCGCCGTCGGACGCTGGTACGAACAGCTTCAAGTACCCGGCCTTTGCCAACTCCTGCAGGTCCTCATGGAAGAAGGCGTTGTCGCGGTCATAGCCGGCGGCACGGCTGCGGATGCGCTCCAGGAGGTCATCCGGCAGCAGGTCCTCTGGAGTCATGGCCGGTTCCTCTCAGTAGTTGGTGAGCAGCGTGTCCAGCACCCGGGCACCGAACTTGAGGGAATCCGCGGGAACCCGCTCGTCCACCCCGTGGAACATGCCGGTGAAGTCCAGCTCGTCAGGCAGCATGAGGGGCGCGAAACCGTAACCGGTGATGCCCAGGCGGCTGAGTGATTTGTTGTCGGTGCCACCGGAAAGCGTGTAGGGCAGCACCTTGGCGCCGGGATCCTCCTTGTGGAGCGCGTCGATCATGGAGTCCACCAGGTTGCCGGCGAAGGGGACCTCAAGCGAAACGTCGTGGTGGACGTAGCTGACGTCCACGCCGTTGCCGGCGAGTTCGCGCACGATCTCCAGGACCTGCTGTTCCTGGCCCGGGAGGGTGCGGCAGTCCACCAGGGCTTCGGCGGACTCGGGGATGACGTTGTGCTTGTAGCCACCCTTGAGGAGGGTGGGGTTCGTCGTGTTCTGCAGGGTGGCCCCGACGAATCTCGCCACCGTGCCGAGCTGGTCGAGCAGGAGGTCCGGATTGTCGGCGTCGAATTCCACGCCGGTGAGTTCCGTCACCCCGTCAAGGAACTGCCTGCTGGTGGGGGTGAGCTCGATGGGCCACTTGTACTCGCCGATCCTGGTCACAGCGGCGGCAAGCCGGGTGATCGCGTTGTCCGTGTTGATCTGCGAGCCGTGGCCGGCCCTGCCATGTGCCACCAGCCGAAGCCAGGAGATCCCCTTCTCGGCGGTTTGCAGCAGGTAGGTGCGCTGGCCGCCGATGGTGGCGGAGAAGCCGCCCACCTCCGAGATGGCCTCCGTGGCGCCCTCGAACAATTCGGGCCGGTTGTCCACCGCGTAGCGGGCGCCGTAAACCCCGCCGGCTTCCTCGTCCGCGAAAAACGCGAAGATGATGTCACGCTTGGGCTTCCTGCCCTCCCTGGCAAATCCCCGCAGGACTGACAGGATCATGGCGTCCATGTCCTTCATGTCGACGGCGCCGCGTCCCCAGATGAGGCCGTCCTTCAGTTCCGCACCGAACGGGTCAACGGACCACTGGTCCCGGAGTGCGGGAACGACGTCCAGGTGTCCGTGTACCACCAGCGCACTGGCCGAGGGGTCCTCCCCTGCCATCCTGGTGACAACGTTCGCCCGGCCCGGGGCAGACTCGAAGATCTCGGCATCCAGGCCCACTTCCTCGATAAGCCCCGCCGCGTACTCGGCCGCCGCCCGCTCCCCAGGCCCCGACCCGTCGCCGTAGTTGGAGGTGTCGATCCGGATGAGTTCCTGGCAGATCCGGACAACTTCATCCTCGGGCAGGACGTCAGGCATTGGTGGCTCCTTGGTAGGGAATGACTGGGTGGCACGAGCTGAATCGCTGCCTTCAGCCTACCTACTTGGCCCGATTCGTAGTTCCCGGAAAGTTCGTGTTAGAGTTTTTCTCGCTGCTTCGGAGAGGCGCGAAACGCTGAAAGGCGGAACCGCTTTCCGAAATACCACCTGCGCGGGTGGCGGAATGGCAGACGCGCTAGCTTGAGGTGCTAGTCCTCGAAAGGGGGTGGGGGTTCAAGTCCCCCTCCGCGCACAAAAAGGGAAAACCCCGGAACATCATCGATGTTCCGGGGTTTTTTCGCGTATCCGATCAATGCCTCCGTTATGGAGCCTGGCATTCGGTTGGGGCTCAGGATGCGATTGTCAATGGTTTCGCGGGAGCCGCGCACGAGGTCCTGCTAAAACCTTGAGCATGCGGCACCCGGTTATTCGTTCCGGTGTCATCACACCAATCCACGCCGAACGGGTAGGCCTCCACAGTGGCAACGCCCGGCGCCGCGTGCGGAGGGACTTCAAACTGGAAAACGAATCCGCCGGCGTCATTCATCGGCGACGTCGTACTCAGGACGTTTTGCCCGGCGGCGTCCGTGACGGTGATGTGAATCCGGGCGTTGTTTCCGTACCGGGGATTGCAGCCGGCGTCGGCTGCGCGGACGGTGACTGGGTCTCCGGGGCCCGCAACGCCGGGGCTCACCTCATAGGCGGGAGGAAAGCAGGGCGGCTCTCCTTGCCATGTTCCGGCACAGGCGGACAAACAGCCTGCGAACAAGACGCAGCCTGTGGCCGCCGTGACAACTCTCTTCCCCGGCGGCCTTGCCCAAAAAGCCTGGAACCCCATGAGCTGTAAGTCTTTACCCGGTTGCTCAGTGAGCGGCTGGCAGGCTGGTGCTGTGGCCGGGCTGGGGTGTGACTCACCCATGGGTTTGCCTCCGAGCTCAGTATTTCGGAGTGCGCTTTCTTGGATATGTCCGCCCTGGCCGGGCCCAGCATCGGTTGTGTCTACAGCGCTGGCCTGATTAGAAGCATGCCCACCCGTGCACCGGGTGTGGCCCATTACAGACCTGCCACGCCGTAACCCACCGACGCGTTTCCATTCTCGGAACTCAGGAGGAAAAGATGATTGTGGCAGAGCACTTCGGTTTCGTCGTCGGCATCGATACCCACGCCAAAACGCATACATTCGCCATCATCGAAACCGGCAGCGGTGGAGAAGTCGCGAACGAAACATTCCCGGCCACCGCAGCCGCAGGCAGTCGCGCACTGTCCTGGGTCCTGCGCCGCACCGAAGCTTCTCCTGGACAGGTTCTACTCTCTATGGAGGGAACGGGTTCGTACGGTGCCAAACTCCGGCAGCAGGCCACAGACGCCGGATTTCAAGTCACCGAAGCGCCCGTCCCGAACCAACGGCTCGGGAGATATCAGGGAAAATCCGATTCCATCGACGCAGCGCGGGCAGCACGAGGGACGCTGAGCATACCTATGGACCGCCTCCGAGAACCCCGGTCCGGGCAGAACCACATGGCACTACGGATCCTCTCCAACGCACGCCGCACCATGGCACGAGAACGCACCGCAGCCATCAACGCACTCACGGCTCTCCTACGCGTCGTAGACCTCGGCATGGACGCCCGGAAACCATTGACCGTCACCCAGACCCGTACCATCGCAGGATGGCGGGAAAGAGACGAAGAATTCGGAGTCCAAACCTGCCGCCGCGAAGCAATACGCCTCGCAAAGCAGATCCTCACACTGCAGGAGCAAATGACCAGGAATCACGCAGAACTTGAGATCCTTGTGAAGCAAGTCCAGCCGTGTCTCCTCGATGTCTACGGCGTTGGTCCGGTCCTGGCCGCAATCATCCTCACAGCCTGGTCACACACCGGAAGAGTGCGCTCCGAAGCCGCATTCGCAGCTCTTGCCGGCACCTGCCCGGTCCCGGCCTCATCAGGCGGCACCACACGATTCCGACTAAACCGCAGCGGCGACCGCCAACTCAACAAAGCGATCTACACTATCGCCCTCATCAGAATGAACCGGGACCCTGCCACCAGAGGTTACGTGACGAAGCGAACAAGCCAAGGCAGAACTAAGAAGGAAATCATCCGAAGCCTCAAGCGCTACATAACGCGGCAAATCTATCGAACCCTAAATGCCGCACAGGAATCCTTACCTGCAGCGGGATGCCCGCGGCAGGGAGTCTCTTAGATCTGCTAAAGGTCTAAAAGAAAAGGGGTCCTCGCCGCTTTCCTGAGTTGTGTCCGTCTCGACTTGAAGCCGGCTTAGCCTTCGAAGCGACCGCAGCTGCAAGCCCAACGAAAGCGGCGATCAGCAGTAGATTAAAAAGTAATTCAGTAACCTCCGAACCGCGACCAAGCGCCACCAATGTGACTATAATAAAGATGACGCCACATGCAAGGCAGGAAAGACATAGAATCTTCGCCCAAACAGGCAAAAGGTTAATTCGACTTAGCATTTCTCCCCCTATTTAGTAAATAGAGCTTAGCCCCCAATGGACGAGAAATCTAGGTTTACCTGGGACTGTCCGCGGGTTTGTCGCACATCGGACTGGCCCAAGTTCTCCACTCCCCTAGCCGCGGAAAGGGCTGACAGAAGCCAAGTTGGGAGCCACGCGGCAGGCGGCCCCCAACCATGGATCCTCCTCGGGCTACGTCATCCGGAACTGCAGGTAATACTCTCCGAAGGCACCGCCCACATGGGTACAGGGCGTGACGATCACCGCGTAATTGTTGAGCATATTGTTATTGAGCAAGGAACTTCGCCTCGTGGTCGGTCTGCCCTCGCCGTGTTCGATCTGAATACTTTGGAATGCGAGCCTGGTTTCCCCCGCGCAGGGCTGCTTGATCACCTGCCGATATCTAGAGGCCAGGCCCCACTAACCTTGTCCTCGTTGCCACCGCCAAGCGTGCCAGAACATGAGTGCGATAACGGTAGTGACGCCGATGAAGACACTTTGCGGTGCGAAGGTGAAGAGGATGTCGGCCATACTGACCCGCTGGGTCATGCTCACCTCCAAAGAGCCATTCAGAAGTGCCAACAATCCGCCCAGGATCAATACTCCTGACAACGCCCACAGGATGATGATGAAAGGATTTTTTGTCCGGGGCGAAGGCCCGATCTCTTCGGCCGCTGCCGCGGTCATGGTCGCCGGTACCGTACCGTCCCCATTGCTCACCTCACGGAAACCAATGCCTTCATGCTGCCCGCTTCCCAAGCCCGTCCCCCTATTGTTTGGCCGCAGTTCCTTTGACTGCTCGAAGCCCAAGCCTAGCTCCACAGGATGCGCGGGGGTGCTGGGCGCACGTTCCGGTCCTTCCCCTGTGCGTTGGGACTCCTCGGATGGAATCCAGCCGCTGCTTGACGAATATAGAAGCATCCAAGTATGTTCAGCGTCGCAGGTCAGGAGCCCAGATTATGGACTTTTGCCGCCAAATCGTTGTTCAGCTGCCCAGTGGCAGCTGATGCGGCATTCCCGGGAGCACTCAGGCCAGGCGTGCCCTCACCATCTCGCTGACGGCCTTGCCGTCGAACCGGCCGCCGATTTTGGGCGTCACGGATTTCATGACGGCACCCATGGAGCGCATGGTCAGCACAATACCGTCCGCCCCCAGTTCCGCAATGACCCCATCCACGATCGCTTCGGCTTCCGCCCGGGTCAAGGCTTTCGGAAGGTACGTCTCGATGACCTCTGCTTCGGCGATCTCCGCCTGGGCGCGGTCGTCATGACCCGCCGCCGAGTAGGTGGCGGCCGTGTCCCGGCGCTTGGCGGCCTCCTTCTGCAGCAGCGCGGTGACCTGGAGATCGTCGAGTTCCACCGGGGTCTTGCCCGACTTCTCCCGCGTTTCGATCTCTCCGAGGACATTGCGCACGGTAGTAAGGGCAACCCGGTTGCCCGCCTTCATGTGGACGACGACGTCGCCTTTCAACTGTTCCTTCAACGACATGGCGTGCCTCGTTCTTCTTTGGTGGAAAGCGTTCCGGGACAAGCCTATTCCCGCGGGCGGCCCGAGTAATCCGGTGTCCCCGGCTGGTTCCACCCCGCGGGAAAGACACCCCGGAGCGGCCGTAGGCTAGTTTGGAAGCCGCAGCGGCCTGGGTCCCCGGGCCCCGAAAGGAGCACCGAGTGGACAGCACCGTTGGCAAGTGGTTCCTGAGCGGCGCTGAGCGGGGAAACCCTGCCTCGGGGATCCACGCGGGCGGCTCAGGCTCGGCGTCCTGGTCGGAAGGCAACCTGGTGGAGCCCCTGGTGCATGGGGAAGCCTACTTTGCCAGGCTGTATGCGGAGCTCTCGGACTTGAAGGCTGGAGACCGGGTGTGGTTCACCGACTGGCGCGGCGACGGCGATGAGCAGTTGGAGCCGGGCGACACCACGATCGGCGGGCTGCTCGCGGGACTGGCCCGGTCCGGCGTGGAAGTCAGGGGCCTCGTCTGGAGATCCCACGGCGAGCGGATATCGGCCCCGATCAGCGGTCGGTCCAACGAACTCCTCAGCCGCCAGATCAATAACGCCGGCGGCGAGGCGCTGCTGGACCAACGGGTCCGCGTCTTCGGGTCGCACCACCAGAAACTGGTGGTCATCCGTCGTCGTGACGATCCTTCCCGCGACGTCGCCTTCGTGGGCGGGATTGACCTGTCACACAGCCGCCGGGACAACGCCGCCCACCTGGGAGACCCACAGGCGGTGAAGATGGACTCCCGCTACGGGCCGACGCCCCCGTGGCACGACGCCGCTCTCGAGCTTCGGGGGCCGGTGGTTGCCGATGTGCTGGCTATTTTTGCGGAACGCTGGAATGATCCCCACCCGTTGGACCGCCGCACCCCTTACCGGATGCTGCTGCAGCGCCTGGCCCGCATGCCAAGGCACCCCAAACCATTGCCGGAAGCCGCTCCGCCCCCGCCGGATGCCGGAACGCACGCCGTGCAGCTGCTCCGCACCTACGGCGTGAAGCACCCACCTTTCCCGTTCGCGCCTCACGGAGAGCGGAGCATCGCGCGGGCCTACGCAAAGGCTTTCGCCCAGGCGCGTTCGCTCATCTACATCGAAGACCAGTACCTGTGGTCAACAGAGGTCGCCGCGGGCATCGCGGAGGCACTGGAGCGCAACCAGGCGCTGCAGGTCATCATCGTGGTGCCGCGCTACCCCGACTCGGACGGGTTCCTTGGCGGCCCGCCCCGGCGTTTGGGGCAACAGCGTGCCATCAGCATGCTTCGCCGGGCGGCACCCGACCGGGTGGGGGTGTTCGACCTGGAGAATAATGACGGGACACCGATCTACGTCCACGCGAAGATCTGCATCATCGACGACACGTGGTTCACCTGCGGATCTGACAACTTCAACCGCCGGTCCTGGACCACCGACAGCGAGCTCACCTGCGCAGTGATCGACACCGCCGCTGCGGCTGACGCCGATGGCAGCGCCGGTGGCCGAACGCCCCAGCCACTCCCGCGGAAGTTGCGGCTCCAGCTCTGGGCGGAACATCTGGGCATGGACCAGGACGACCCCCTCCTGACCACCGGCGGCGGAGAAATTGATCTTTGGAACAGGATGGCCGGCGCCCTGGAAAAGTGGCACGGGACCGGCCGATCAGGGCCGCGGCCGCCAGGCCAGGTGCGGCACCACTCCCCCGAACCGGTCCGGGCCATCCACCGTATCTGGGCTGATCCGATCTACCGGCTGATTGTTGATCCGGACGGGCGGCCCCGGCCGCTTCGTGGCACGTCCAGGTTTTAGGCGGACAGTGAGTAGGCCGGGGACTTGAAAAATGGTTCCTAAGCATGCTTATGATATTCACAGCCGAATGCGAACGGCTGCCAACCAGAGGAGGAATCACCATGGGACTGGGCGACAAGATTGAGAACGCCGCTGAAAAGGCCGGCGGTAAGGGCAAGGAAGCAGCCGGAGCTGCCACGGGCGACGAAAGCCTGCGGGCCGAAGGCCAGGCAGATCAGGCAAAAGGTGATCTGAAGCAGGCCGGCGAAAAGGTCAAGGACGCCTTCAAGCACTGACAGGCAGTCATGGAAAAAGCGCACTCAGCGAACGGGGTGCGCTTTTTTCATGCGCCCCCAGCACGTTCGGTAGGTTGGGGCATTAAGGGCAACGGCAACCGGGTTGGGAGTAGATGTGAAGGCAATCAGTTACGAAGAAACAGGGCCCTCATCCGTGCTGAAGCTACGGGACAGGCCACTGCCGGTCCCGGGGCCCGGAAAAGTCCGCGTCCGGGTGGTGGTGTCCGGCGTCAACCCCACCGACTGGAAGTCGCGGTCCGGGAACGGAAGCAAGAAGCTGGATGCCCCTAAAGTTCCAAACCAGGACGGAGCCGGAGTCATCGATGCGCTGGGTCCCGGGGTGACCGGCCTTTCCGTGGGCGGCCGAGTCTGGCTGTGGGACGTCGCCTGGGGCAGCAATGAAGGCACAGCACAGGAATACGTTGTGGTGCCCGGCAATAAAGCAGTGCCCCTTCCCGATACCGAATCCTTCGATACCGGCGCTTCGTTGGGAATCCCGGCGTTGACGGCGCACCGGGCCCTGACATCGAACGAGGACGGCCCGGCGAGGCTCTCCGCCGGTGCCCTCGCAGGACGAACCGTCCTGGTCACGGGAGGGGCCGGAGCCGTAGGCCACGCGGCCATCCAACTCGCGCGCTGGGCCGGGGCCACCGTGATCACCACCGTCAGCGGGGAGCAAAAGGCTGAACTTGCCCGCCGTGCCGGTGCCGGCACCATCATCAACTACCGGACCGGGGACGTCGTTGGCGCCGTCCACCAGGTGGCCGCAAACGGCGTCGACATGATCGTGGACGTCAATGCACCCGCGAACATCACAACGGACCTGGACGTCATCAAACCGGGCGGAACGATCTCCATTTACGCGGCGAACCCCGGAGAATCACTCACTGTTCCAATCCGCGAAAGCATGGCAAGGAACGTCCGCTACCAGTTCATCCTCACCTACACCGTCACCGACGAGCAGAAACGTCAAGCCGTTGCCGCCGTCGGCGAGGCCCTGGCGGCAGGCGCGCTGCGGGTGGGGGAAGAGTACGGACTGCCCCTGACACGGTTCCCGCTCGACCAGACCCCGGCAGCCCATGACGCCGTGGAACAGGAGACAGTCGGAAAAGTGCTGATCGACGTCGCGCCGGCCCCCTGACGCCCTACCGTGCCAGCCTGTCCCTGGCTGCATGCTCAACCAGGACCGGCACGAAGGCGCGGACCCTGCCCGTATCCAGGAGGCTGTGCTCCTGCTGCACCACATCTTCGATGTATTCCCTGGACAGGGCTGGAAACTTCGCGGCAAGCCTGTCCACCACGTCGCCAAGCGCCCGCAACTCTTCGCTTACTCCCATCGGGAAAGTGTCGGGGATCCGGCCAGGCCCGTCAAGACCTCGCGAAGGGAGCGCCGGGGCGTGCAGCGTGGTTCACTGCCCTGCCCGTGACTGCCATGAGCGCACGACGGCGAGCGCCGGGAGCCGCGTTCGGCCCGGGTGCTCCCAGCCTTTCCACCTCCGGAGCGCCGCCGATGTCAGTGTGGATGAAGCCGCCGGGTCCGTGGGTGCCGGTTACGTCCGGGGCTGTGGGCCGCCGCTGCCGCCGGACGGTACTCAATCCGGTGCTTATCGGCCCTGACGTTGCGGCGTTCCTGCCGCCGGGCCTTTCTTTCCGGCCGGTCGATGGCGGACAGGATGGTCAGCGTTAGGGCAATCCAGAGGAGCGCCGTTCCCAACACCAAAGCGATTTCCAGCTCAGTGCTCATACACAGAATTTTAGGCTCGTTGGGCTGGTTCCACTCCCTTGCGGACCCACATGGCGGACGCTGAAACCCACAGCGTTTCAGAGCAAGCCCAGTGCTTTGACAGCCGCCATGACATCGGAGGCCTGGACAGCCAGGAGGGCTGGATCCGGCCGCGCCGCGAAAGTGTCCCCGCGCCGCAGTTCGGCCCGGGTGAGGACGATATGGGGTCCCGGTGGCGGCCCCCAAATCTCCGGTGGGGCCGGGCCAAAGAGCACCACTGACGGTGTGCCGTACGCTGATGCCAGGTGCGCGGCGCCGGTGTCGGCAGAAACCACCAGGCGGGCAGCAGCAATGGTCGCAGCGAACTCCCCCAGGCCCAACACCCCGGCCAGGACAGCGGTACCAGGGATTCCTGCGAGGCGGCACACTTCGTCGGCCCGGTCTCTCTCGGAACTGCCGCCGGTGAAGACTACCTGGTGTCCGGCTTCCGTCAGTGCGGTCGCCACCGCCGCAAACCGCTCCGCAGGCCAAAGCCTGCTGCCGTACGCTGCCCCAACGTGCAGGACACTGGCACCGGGGACCGGACTGGGGACCTGGGGCGTGTCCAACTGCACGTCCAACGGATCGGCGTCTATCCCATGCCATTCAAGGAGGCGCACCCAGCGTTCGCGTTCGTGCAGTTCCGGCCGCCAGTGCGGCCCGTTCCGGTGCGCACTTCGATGTCCCAGGGTCCGCCGGGCCTTTAGCGCCTCTATCCGCCCCTGGCTCTCCGGGCCGCTGCCGTGAAGGTTGACGGCGACGTCCACCACGCCCGGTGGCAGCGCCAGCGGCTCGTCCAGCCCGTGCGTGGGCAGCAGTTCATAGCCGCCCACCAGGCCGAGGGCCTCGGACAACCACCCCTGCGCGGCGTACCGGAGGCGGTGCCCGGGAAAGGCCTGCCGGAGGCCTTTCAACGCCGGCACGGCCACCAGCAGGTCTCCGAGCTTCAAAGCGCGCAGGACCAGGAGCTCCGGCCTTCCGTCTGCCGGCTCGTGAACAACGGCTTCGTGTGGCGCATCCATGCCCGTCACGCATCCTGCTTTGCGAACTTGCCGGCCGTGAGGCTCCAGACGTCCCCATAGACGTCGCTGACGGCAACTCCGGCCACCAGTGAGTCGTCGTGGACACACCGCGCTGCGGTCCAGCCGACCTGGGTGACATCGACACCACACGTTGGACAAGCCGTCACCCATGAGGCGTGGACACGGTGGAGGCTCCGCCCCAGCGCTCCGGCATTGATTACGTTGCCCACCCAGAAAATGCCGACTGTGGGCACGCCCAGCGCCTGTGCAAGGTGCCTGGGCCCGCTGTCGTTTGCCACCACCACGTCGGCGGCCGCCAGCAACGCCACAAGCCCTGCCATATCCAGGGCGCCGGCCAGGGAACTGACCGCTGTTGAAGCGGCACTGTCCGCAATCTCCGCCGCCAGGCCCTGTTCGCTGCCGTCCCCGATAAGGACGACCCGCGAACCATCGGCTGCACAGGCGGCAGCAAGCTCAGCAAACTTTGCGGCAGGCCAACGACGGCGGGGATCGGTGGCGCCCGGATGGATCACCACGAGTGGCTGGGCGCCGTCGCCGGGGCGCGGCGGGAAGGATGCCTGCCCGGCGGGGGCCAGGCGGGCTTCAAGGTCGACGGGGAACGCGCCCGCGAAACCGGCCACTTCCAGGGCCCGGACGGGTTCGTGCTGGTAGTAGAGGTAGGGGACGCTGCGCTCAAGCAGGGCGGCGTCGGCCGTCCGCGTTCCTACAGTATGGCTGGCTCCCAGCCGCAGCAGGAAGGGATTCGAGAACCGTCCGCCCCCATGGAGCTGGACAGCCAGATCGAAGGCGCGCCCGCGCATGCCGGCAAAGAACCGGTCCAGCTCGCCGGCATCTTCCTCCCCGGGCCGGACTCCTTCGGCAAAGGGCAGGACAACCACCTCATCGACGGGGCTTTCCACCGCCCCGAGAACCGCCTCATGGATTGGGGTGCCCAGCAGTGTCAGGTGTGCTGCAGGGTAGGCCGCCTTTAACGCAGCCATCGCGGGAATCGCGAACATCAGATCCCCCAGGCCGCCTCCGCGCAGGACCGCAATCCGGGACACGGCGTCGAACTTCTCCAGCACCGGGCCTACCCCCACACCGATTTGTCCGGCACCGCCAAGCTCTGCAGTGAGTTGCTCCAAGAACTGCCCCTTCCGTCCCGGGGAGGGAAACGCATGGCCGTCCCTCCCCTGCCCACGCAGCCGGATGCCGGTTTGAGTACCCGCGGCCGCTCCTATGAACCTGTACCCAACCGGCAACGGATCTACGCTTCCTGTTGGGGAATACCGGGTTCATGCTGTACGTTTCATACCCGACAGCCCAACTAAGAAAAGAGAAGCACCCAAAGTGGCAACCGATTACGATGAACTGCGTTCCGACGTCAAGGAATCGCAGGACAACTCACTCGAGCAGCTCCAGTCAGCGAATGCTCCGGACGCCCGCAGCGTTGTGCAGGAGTTGGACGAGGCTGACGGGCTGGACGGCGCCGGAGTTCCTGGCGGCGAATTCGTCGCTGAGGAACTCGTAGTCCAGGTCATCCCCCAGGCTGAGGACGAATTCACCTGCTACTCCTGCTTCCTGGTCCGCCACCGGTCCCAGATCGCCCGGCAAAAAGACGGACACAGCTACTGCACGGAGTGCGAAGGTTAGTCAGAAGGTTTTACCGGGGCTGCAACGCCCGGCCCCGCAAGAAGGGCACGCCGCACCAGGCGTGCCTTTCGGCTTTAAGCAATGGCAGGTTCCTGCCCGCGTCCAGCTTGGGTGCGTAGCGTGGGGCGCAGGACTTACGACGGCGACACGGCAGCCAGGAGGCACTATTGGACAGCCCTGCCAGTTTCTGGAACACCTTCAGCGCGGCATTCACCCACACGAACGTACCCAACATCACATGGGCTGAGCTGCTGCTGTCGCTGGCAGCCGCCGTCGTGCTGTCCATCCCCAGGCGCAGCTGGCGATATTTCGGCCTCCTGGCCACCGCCACCCACGAACTGGGCCACGCATTCGCTGCCCTTACGTCAGGCCAGCGGCTCTCCGGCATCCGTCTTCGCCTTGACCACTCCGGAACCACCAGTGCGTACAGCAGGAGCAGGCTGGCCGCTGCCTGGTCCTGCTTTTGGGGATATCCGGTACCAGCGCTGGCGGGAGCCGCATTTGTTTGGTCCGGGCTCAACGGATGGGGACCGGCCGCCGTGGCAGCCAGCGCATTGGTGTTGACTGCCTCGCTCCTCTTCCTTCGCAACCTTGCAGGTTTCGCGATCACGGGGGCCGCGATCGCCGCGACCGGTGCCCTCACCTTCCTCGCGCCGCCCACCGCCGTCGGCCATGCCGCCGTCATCTTCGGCCTGGCACTCCTCGTGGCCGCCGTCCGGGACCTGGTCAAGCTCACCCAGGTGCACCTCCGCCATCGCGACCGTCTCAACACCTCGGACGCGTACCTCCTGTACCGGGCCACCTCCGTTCCGACCGGCATCTGGATTGCCCTGTTCACGCTCCTCGTGGCCGGTTCCTGGCTGGTGGCGTGGCAGCCCATCGTGGAAATCCTCCGGCAGGGCGCGTAGGGCGTGAAGCCGGCGCATAGGCTGGTGTCATGAGCCAGGAAACGGAAAGCACACCAGCAGACACCGCCGACGCGCACAGCACCCGCGGAGCCTACGTGACAGGCGGGGCGGAATTCACCCGGGACACCAACTACATTGAGGACCGCATCACCAGGAATGCCACGCCCGGCAGCAACGGTGAACCGGGCTGGCCGGTGGAAGCCGGGCGCTACCGCCTCATTGCCGCAAGGGCCTGTCCATGGGCCAACCGCACCGTCATCGTCCGCAGGCTGTTGGGGCTGGAGGAGGCCATTTCCCTTGGCCAGCCTGGACCCACCCACGATGCACGTTCCTGGACCTTCGACCTGGACCCGGGTGGAGTGGATCCGGTCCTGGGAATCGAGCGCCTGCAGGACGCCTACTTCAAGCGGTTCCCCGGCTATCCCCGCGGAATCACCGTTCCCGCCATCGTCGACGTGCGCAGCGGTGAAGTGGTGACCAACAATTTCCCCCAGATCACCCTTGATTTCTCGACCGAGTGGACAGAGTTCCACCGCCCGGGCGCCCCACAGCTCTACCCCGCGCATCTCCGCGAAGAGATCGACCAGGTAAACAGGCGCGTCTTCACCGAGGTCAACAACGGCGTCTACCGCTGCGGCTTCGCCGGATCACAGGAGGCCTACGACTCGGCGTACCAGCGTTTGTGGACCGCGCTGGACTGGCTCGAGGACCGCCTCTCGCGGCAGCGCTACATGGTGGGTGAAACCATTACCGAGGCAGATGTCAGGCTGTTCACCACGTTGGCCAGGTTCGATCCCGTCTACCACGGACATTTCAAATGCAACCGGCAAAAGCTGAGCGAAATGCCCAACCTGTGGGGGTATGCGCGGGACCTGTTCCAGACGCCGGGGTTCGGGGACACCATCGACTTCGTGCAGATCAAGCGGCATTACTACATCGTCCATGAGGACATCAATCCCACTGGGATTGTTCCTGCCGGCCCGGATCTTGCCGGTTGGTTGACGGAACACGGCCGGGAGGCGCTGGGTGGACGCCCGTTTGGCGATGGCACCCCACCAGGGCCTGTGCGCCCCGGGGAGGAAGTCGCCACCGGACACGGCGCCTCCCGCTGACCTATCCGCGGACGGAAATCGCTTTCCTCCTACACTGGAAGGCATGCAGACTTCTCTGGGTTTCGTGGCGCCGGGGTACGAGGGTGTCTTGGCGCTGTTTGAGTCCTTCCTCGCGGAGGACTCCCGCTACAGCGCGCAGTTGGCCGCCTACCGGAACGGGGTGCAGGTGGTGCGCCTGACCGGCGGCCCGGATATGGCCCCTGATACGTTGACCGGCGCCTACTCCTGCTCCAAAGGCGTCGCCGCACTGGTCATCGCCCTGCTGGTCCAGGACGGTGTCCTTGACCTTGACCGGGCCATGGCCCATTACTGGCCGGAGTTTGCGGTCCACGGCAAGGAACGGTTGCTCGTCCGGGAGGCGTTGTCGCACCAGGCGGGGCTGTTGGGGGTCGAGGGCGGTTTTGCCCTGGACGAATTCACCACCTCCGGGGCCGCCGCCCGGCTGGCCGCTGCGGCTCCCGCCTGGGAGCCTGGCCGCCAGTTCGGCTACCATGCCCTCACCATTGGCATCCTGATGGAAGAGCTGTGCCGGCGGACCACGGGCGAGGCCCTGCAGGACATCTACGAACGGAGAATCCGGAAGCCGCAGGCGGTGGATTTCTTTCTGGGCCTGCCGGACTGCCAGGAGGACAGGTACCGGGACGTGCTGTATGAAGCAGACCCGGCCGAAGCGTGGCTGGATCCGCTTAGCCTCGACGGCCTGAACAGCAACGCCCCGGTGAGTACCATCATGGAACTGCCCAATATCCGCTCCGTGCGTGCCGCGGGCATGTCCGCCGCGGCTGGAGTGGGCTCCGCCGAGGGGCTGGCGCGCCTGTACGCAGCGGCCACCACCGGTATCGGAGGTGCAGGGCCGTTCCTCTCCGGCGGGACCATCACGGCCATGACGAGGGAACAGGTCTGGGGCCTGGACCGGTCCTCCGGCCTGGACAATGCCTTCGCCGTCGTGTTCATGAAACCCCACCCCTCGCGGAACTTCGGGAGCCACCGGGCCTTCGGCCACGAGGGAGCGAACGCTGCCCTGGGCTTCGCCGATCCCTCGTACGGGCTGGGCTTCGGCTACATCCCCCGGCGCGCGGAAGAGGGCCGCACCCCGGGCCGCGCCCACAGGCTGGCCGCTGAGGTAAGGCGCTCAGCAGCAGGTTTGTCCTGAGGCACCCCCGGCCCTACTGTTGTCCGGATGGGCAATACTCAGGCACGGCCGGACGCACGGTGGGCTCGGGGGACCCAACTTCTTAGACAATCAGTGGCGGGGCTTTCTGCTGCCTTCGCCGCACAGCGGCTGCAACTGGCAGGGAAAGCTGCCATAGCCGCGGGGCTGGCGTTCGCCATCGCACCCCTCATGCCTGGCGCCGCCTCGCACTACGCGTACTACGCACCGCTGGGCGCCCTGGTGGCCATGTACCGCAATGTCGCCGGGTCCATGAAGCAGGGGGCGCAGGCCCTGGCGGGGCTGGCGATGGGAATCGGTCTTGCCTTCGTCCTGGTAAGCATCGGCGAACCTTCGCCGCTGACGGTCGCCGTGTTCATGGGGGTCGGCGTCCTGCTGGGCGGCTTGCCGGGCATCGGCTCAGGCAGTGACTGGATTCCCACGGCGGCGCTCCTGGTCCTGCTGGTGGGCGGCAGCAATGCCGAAGATTTCTCCTACGGCTACCTTGTGCAAATGGCGGCGGGCGTGGTGGTCGGGATCGCGGTGAATTTCCTGATCTTTCCTCCGCTGCACCTGAACGCCGCCGCATCCAGCCTTGCCGACCTGCGGCTCGCCCTTGGCCGGCAGCTGACGGACATGGGCGCAGCCCTGAAGGAAAAATGGCCCCCTGAGCACGAGGACTGGTCGCGCAGGTCGGACGAACTGGCGGAAGCGGCACGTTCAGTGCGTCATTTGGTCAAGGAAGCGGACGCCAGCCGGCGCGCCAATCCCCGGCGGAAGCTGCACCCGCGGGACATGGACCGCGACTACCAGGACCTGCGGAACCTCGAACGGGTCACCTTCCACATCCAGGACATGACGGATGTGCTGTCCGATGTGATCTGGGAGGACGATGTGCCCTACGAGATTCCGCTGCACGACAATGAACCGCTGGCAGACGCCATCACCGCCACCGGGGAACTGGTGTCCACAGACTCCGATGGTGACGTCCAGGAGTGGAAGGACCGCTACGACGCTGCCAGCGCGGCGGTGGAAGCCTGCATGGCTGCCACCGCCCACAGGCCGGCAGAACAGGGAGCGGTCCCTGCCTCAGAATCTGTCCTCCTCAGCCTCCACCGGATCCTGCGGGCCATCCGGCGGGAGGACCAGGCAGGACCTGGCCGGAAATAGCGGGCCTGGTCCCTACAGTGCCGAAACCGTCCCGCTGAAATGGCGCCGCCCGGAGCGTGGACTCCAGGCGACGAAGCTGGACTGTTTCCATGCCCCGGAACCTGTCTGTTCGGTGCCGATCTCCAGGGCCACCCGGGATGGCAGGAAGACCGGGGCTTCGAATTCCACGTCCCACGTGAACGAGTCACCCCGGGCGGGCCCCACATCTGCGAGCGCGCGGGACGCGAGGTACATGCCGTGCGCTATCGATCGCCGCATACCGAGGGCCTTGGCCGAGAGCACGCTGAGGTGGATGGGGTTGAAGTCCCCCGAAACAGCCGCATAGGCACGGCCCGTATCCACGCCCAGCAGCCACAGCGCCGTGGGGTCCGGTGCCGTGAAGTCAGCCCTGGGAGGGATGGCTGTGGGTTTGTCGATCCCAGGCAGGAAGACGCCCTTGGCCAGGTATGTCGAAACTCCGCGCCAATGGACCTCGCCGGAGCCGGCGCGCCGCACTTCCGCCACGACGTCCACCTGTGTCCCTGCACGGTGGCCGCGGAGGTTTTCCACCCGGGCGGCCATGTCAAGGATGTCGGTGAACAACAGCGGTGATCTTTGCTCAACGCTGTTGCGCAGGTGGATCATCCCCAGCAGTGGCAACGGGAAGTCGTCCCGGTTCATGACGCTCATGGCCAAAGGGAAGGCGATGGCGTGGATGAAGCCGGCGGGCAGGACGTCACTGGCCGTCTCGCCGATCAGGTGCTGGTAGGCCGTAAGGTTTTCCACCCCGACCGTGACGCCCCTGACTTCATGGCTCTCCGCCGGGAGGACTACGGAGTCATGCGTTCCCAGGAGCCTGCGCCTTGCGGCCTGCGCGGCGGCGTTGACATAAAGCTTGGACAGCGAGGGCATTTCGGCCAGGACCACCGGTTGCTGGACCGTCATGCCCCCACCAGGTTTTGCCCGCATACCCGCAGCACCTCCCCGTTGATCCCGCCCGCGGCATCGCTGGCCAGGAATGCGATGGTCTCCGCGACGTCGGACGGCAGTCCGCCCTGCTGCAGCGAGTTCAGCCGGCGCGCCACCTCCCGGACGGCGAAGGGAATGCGGGCCGTCATTTCCGTTTCGATGAAGCCGGGAGCCACGGCATTGATGGTGCCGCCGCGGGCCGCGAGCAGCGGGGCTGTGGCCCGCACCATTCCCATGACCCCTCCCTTGGACGCGGCGTAGTTGGTTTGTCCCCGGTTTCCGGCGATGCCGCTGGTGGAGGCCACTGAAACAATGCGCGGTGACTGCCGGAAGTGTTCGGAGGCCAGCAGGGCTTCGTTGATACGGAGCTGCGCGGCGATGTTGATGTTGATCACCGGGTTCCACCGGGCCTGGTCCATGTTGACCAACAGCTTGTCCCGCGTAACGCCTGCGTTGTGCACCACGATGTCCAGCCGCCCGTGCCGTTGAACGGCGTGGTCGATGATCCGCTGGCCGGCGTCGGCACCGGTGATGTCCAGCTGGAGCGCCGTGGCCCGCACCTCGTTGGCCACCGCGGCCAGTTGGTCCCCTGCGGCAGGAATATCAACCAGGACCAGGGTGGCGCCATCGCGGTGCAGCGTCCTGGCGATCTGGGCTCCGATGCCCCGGGCGGCTCCGGTGACGACGGCGACCTTGCCTGCCAAAGGCCGTTCCGGATCAGCGGGCAGGCTGCCGTCCTCCGAGGAGACGGTCAGGAACTGTCCGTCTACGAATGCCGACCGGCCGGAGAGGAAGAACCGCAGGGCGCCCAGGGCACTGGAACTGGTGGCGGTGGTGCCATCGGCCAGAACCACGCCGTTGCCGGTTGCGCCGGCCCGCAGTTCCTTGGCCAGGGACCGCAGGAAGCCATCCACCCCCTGCCGGGCTGCCGCAGCTTCGGGTGCGGACGCTTCCGACGCCGGGCGCGAAAGCGTGATGACCCGCCCGCCGGCGCGCAGGTCACGGAGGGAGCCTGCCGCCGCCAGCACGGGCTTTTCAAGGTCCGCCGGGTGCTCCAGCTCGTCCAGGACCAGGATGATGGCGCCCAGCTTTTCGGCGGGTACAGCATGCCGCCGGATGTCGAGGTCCCAGGACAGCAGCTCCGCGGCGAGCTTGTCCGCCCCCGGAGTGTTTCCCAGGACCACGACCGGTCCGGTGACCAATGGCTGGCCGGGCTGGTACCGGCGCAGCACCGCAGGTTGCGGAAGGCCGAGTTTCTTTGCCAGGCTGCGGCCCATGCCGCTGTTGACCAGTTGGGTGTATGTATCTGCCATGGCCGCCCCCTACAGAGATTCCAGGATGGCGACGACGCCCTGGCCGCCGGCAGCGCATACGGAGACCAGGCCCCGGGCCGGCTTCCCGGTGGCAGCAGACTTGGCATGGAGCATCTTGGCCAGCGTGCCGACGATGCGGCCACCGGTGGCGGCAAATGGGTGGCCTGCTGCGAGCGAGGACCCGTTGACGTTGAGGCGGGAACGGTCGACGCTGCCGAACGCACCGTCGAGGCCCAGGCGCGTGCGTCCGAACTCGTCGTCCTCCCATGCTGCCAGCGTGCTGAGCACTGTTGCGGCAAACGCCTCATGGATCTCGAAGAAATCGAAGTCGGCCAGCGTCAGACCCTGCCGGGCCAGGAGCCTGGGCACTGCGAATACGGGCGCCATCAGCAGCCCGTCCTTGCCGTGGACGAAATCGACGGCGGCAGCCTCGGCGTCGACCACGGCTGCCAGCTTGGGCAGGTCGCGGGCATCTGCCCATTCATCCGACGCCAGCAGCACCGTGGACGCACCGTCTGTCAGCGGGGTGGAATTGCCCGCCGTCATGGTGGCATCGGCGCCAAGGCTGCGGCCGAAGACCGGCTTGAGGGATGCCAGTTTCTCCAGCGACGTGTCCGCCCGCAGGTTCCCGTCACGCGTCAGTCCCCGGTACGGGGTCATCAGGTCGTCAAAGAACCCGGAGTCGTAGGCGGCGGCCAGGTTGTGGTGGCTGTTCAGTGCCAGCTCGTCCTGCGCTTCCCGGGAGATCTTCCACTGCGCGGTGGTCAGGGCCTGGTGCTCGCCCATGGACAGGCCGGTACGCGGCTCCGCTGTGCCCGGGGCCAAAGGCGCCAGGTCCTTGGGACGGAGCCGGCTGAGGATCTGGAGCCGCTGGGGAAGGGTTTTGGCCCGGTGAAGGTCCAGTACAACCTCGCGGAGCCCTTCACTGACCACCACGGGTGCGTCGGAGGCAGAATCCACGCCGCCGGCGATGGCCGAATCGATTTGCCCGAGCTTGATCTTGTTCGCCAGGCCCACCACGGTCTCCAGGCCCGTGGCACACGCCTGCTGGAGGTCGTACACGGGCGTTTCCGCCGAGAGTGCCGATCCCAGCACTGCCTCCCGGGTGAGGTTGAAGTCACGGGAGTGCTTCAGGACCGCGCCCGCCGCCACCTGCCCGATCCGTTCGTCCTGGAGCCCGAACCGCGCGATCAGGCCGTCGAGGGCCGCCGTCAGCATGTCCTGGTTGGATGACTTCGCGTAGGCTCCGCCTGCGCGGGCAAACGGGATCCTGTTGCCGCCAACGATCACCGCCCTGCGCGTTGCCGGAACGGCAGGCAGCGCGGATCCGCGTGCGGGGATGGACTGTCCTTCTGTGGACATGGAGGGCTCCTCTGGTCACAAGTGGTTACCGATACCCAGCGTACCTGATACGCTGGGTATCGTGAACCTCCAGGACACGCACTCCCCCTTGACCATCGAACTGCCGTCGCCGGCCAGCCCCGACGGGCGTTCGTCGCGCTGGCAGAGCCACCGGGAGGAGCGGCGCAGGGAACTTATCAAGCAGGCCCGGCGCGCGGTGCATGCCCTCGGCAGTGATGCCTCAATGGAGGACATCGCCACGGCAGCCGGGACATCGAAGTCCGTCTTCTACAGGTACTTCGGGGACAAGGCCGGGCTGCAGCAGGCCGTGGGCGAGGTAGTCCTCAGCCAGATGCAGCACCGCATCCAGGAGGCCGCGCAAAGTGCACTCACGCCCCGGGAGGGCCTGCTCGCGATGGTCTCGGCTTATCTCCAGATGGCCGCCACCAGCCCCAACGTCTATACCTTCGTCACCAGCTATGCCCCGGCTGATGCCGCCAACCCTCCGCACCCCGCCGCAGCAGGTGGACCGCTGGGGCCCTTCTTCGACGCCATCGCGGACATGATCGCCACTCCCATGCGGTCACACCTGGCGGACGTCAAGGAAACCGTCATCGGTTACTGGCCCAAGGCGGCGATCGGCCTGGTCCGGAACGCCGGCGAACAATGGCTCAGCACCCCGGACTCCCCCACCAAACCAGACCAGGAGACCATGGCCCGCCAGATCACGGCATGGCTGTGCGTGGGCATCGTCCCCGAGCTCACCCCCGCTTCACCGACCACCAAGTTATCCGCCAAAGAAGGACTGTGACATGACTGACGTAGTGGACCGCCCTGCGCGCAAGGGCCTCCGCCCCGCCGCAACCCCCGCCGCCAAGCCCTCGGACGAAAGCCCCGCACCCGCCGTCGACATCGAGGCGCTGGGCAGGCAACTCCTGGGCAAATGGGCCGATGTCAGGCTCCAGGCACGGGACCTGGCCGGCCGGCCCGAACTGCACAAGATCGAGGGCCTGACGCACACCGAACACCGCGCCCGCGTCTTCGGACAGCTCAAGTACCTCGTGGACAATGAAGCCGTGCACCGCGCCTTCCCCTCGGAGCTGGGAGGATCCGACGACCATGGGGGCAACATCGCCGGCTTCGAGGAACTGGTAGTGGCGGACCCGTCCCTGCAGATCAAGGCCGGGGTCCAGTGGGGACTCTTCGGATCCGCCGTGATGCACCTGGGGACCGCAGAACACCACACCAAGTGGCTGCCCGGAATCATGAGCCTGGAAATCCCCGGTTGCTTCGCCATGACGGAGACCGGCCACGGCTCGGATGTGGCCAGCATCGCCACCACCGCAACCTACGATCCCGGCACCGAAGAGTTCATCATCAACACCCCGTTCCGCGCCGCCTGGAAGGACTACATCGGCAACGCGGCCAACGACGGCCTCGGCGCCGTCGTGTTCGCCCAGCTGGTCACCCGCGGCGTCAACCATGGCGTCCACGCCTTCTATGTGGACCTCCGGGATCCGGACACCAAGGAATTCCTGCCCGGAATCGGCGGGGAGGACGACGGCGTCAAGGGCGGACTGAACGGCATCGACAACGGCCGGCTGCACTTCGACAACGTCCGCGTCCCCCGGACCAACCTCCTGAACCGGTACGGCAACGTCGACGCGGACGGAACCTACACCTCCCCCATCGCCAGCCCCGGCCGGCGCTTCTTCACCATGCTGGGCACCCTGGTCCAGGGCCGCGTATCCCTGGACGGCGCCGCCGTGGCCGCCTCCAAGGTCGCGCTGAAAGCCGCCATCCAGTACGCCACCGAACGCCGCCAGTTCAACGCTTCCTCGCACACGGAGGAAGAAGTGCTGCTCGACTACCAGCGGCACCAGCGGCGCCTGTTCACCCGCCTGGCCACCACTTACGCGGCCGGCTTTGCGCACGAGCAGCTGCTGCAGAAGTTCGACGACGTCTTCTCCGGCGCCCACGACACCGACGCAGACCGCCAGGACCTGGAAACCCTGGCCGCAGCGCTGAAGCCCCTCAGCACCTGGCACGCCCTGGACACCCTCCAGGAATGCCGCGAAGCCTGCGGCGGTGCCGGCTTCCTGATCGAAAACAGGTTCGCCTCGCTGCGCGCCGACCTGGACGTGTATGTCACCTTCGAGGGAGACAACACCGTGCTTCTCCAGTTGGTGGCCAAGCGCCTGCTGGCCGACTACGCCAAGGAGTTCAGGAATGTGGACTTCGGCGTGCTGGCCCGGTACGTAGTGAACCAGGCCGCCGGCGCCGCTGTGCACCGCACCGGCCTGCGCCAGGTGGCCCAGTTCATGGCGGACACGGGGTCGGTCCAGAAGGCCGCGATCGCGCTCCGCGACGAGGAAGGCCAGCGAGCCCTGCTCACGGACCGGGTACAGACCATGGTGGCTGAGGCCGGCGCTGCCTTGAAGGGCAGCAAGCGCCTGCCGCAGGACCAGGGCGCTGCATTGTTCAACCGGCACCAGAACGAACTCATCGACGCCGCCCAGGCGCACGCTGAACTGCTGCAGTGGGAGGCGTTCACGGAGGCTCTCCGGGAGGTGCAAGATCCGGGAACCAGGACGGTGCTCACCTGGCTGCGGGACCTCTTTGGCCTGTCCCTGATTGAGAAGAACCTGTCCTGGTACCTCATGAACGGCAGGCTCTCCATGCAGCGTGCCCGCACGGTGGGCGGTTACATCAACAGGCTGGTGGAAAAGATCCGCCCACATGCCCTCGATCTGGTGGAGGCCTTCGGGTACGGCGCGGAGCACGTCCGTGCGGCCATCGCCACGGGCGCCGAAATGAGCCGCCAGGACGAGGCGCGTGCGCACTTCCGCAGCGAGCGGGCCAGCGGGCAGGCCCCGGTGGACGAGAAAGTCCTGATCGCCAGGACCACCGGCCGGAAGGCCTGACCCCCGGCGGACACCACGAACAAGGCAAACAACGACGGCGCCGCTCCCCTGGCAAAAGGGGAGCGGCGCCGTCGTTGTTTGTACTGCCGGGACGCTCAGGCTCCGGCAGGCAGCACCGAGCGGTACACCTCAAGGGTGGTTTCCGTGATCGATTCCCACGAGAAGTGCTTCTCGGCGCGCTCGCGGCCTGCCTGCCCCATGGCCCGGGCGCGTGCGGGATCGGATACCACTTCGGTCAGGGCGGCTGCGAACTCCGCAACGAACTTCTCCGGGTCCAGGGGCGTCCCGGTGCCATCGGTGACCTGTTCCAGGTCCACCAGCAGCCCGGTTTCACCGTGCTGGACCACCTCGGGGATGCCGCCGGTGGCACTGGCCACCACTGCCGCGCCGCAAGCCATCGCTTCAAGGTTCACGATGCCGAGCGGCTCGTAGATGGAGGGGCAGGCAAAGGCCGTGGCATGGCTGAGGACCTGGATCAGTTCGTGGCGCGGCAGCATCCGTTCAATCAGCACCACGCCGGTGCGCTGCTTCTGCAGCTCCTCGATGAGTGCCGCTGTTTCCGCAGCCAGTTCCGGAGTGTCCGCCGCGCCGAGGCACAGCACCAGCTGGACATCGGCGGGCAGTTTCGCTGCCGCCCGCAGAAGGTAGGGAACGCCCTTCTGGCGTGTGTTTCTTCCCACAAAGACGACGCTTGGCTTGGCCGGGTCGATGCCCAGGGCACGGACGGCGTCGTCGTTTTCATCACGCTGCCAGAGGGCCACGTCGATCCCGTTGTGGACCACGCGGACCCTTTCCGGGTCAACGTCAGGGTAGCTGCGCAGGATGTCCTGGCGCATGCCCTCGGACACGGCGATGATCGCCGCCGCCGCTTCGTACGCCGTCTTCTCCACCCAGGAGGAGAGGGCATAGCCGCCGCCGAGCTGCTCGGCTTTCCAGGGCCGGAGCGGCTCAAGGCTGTGGGCGCTGAGAACGTGCGGAATTCCGTGCAGCAGCGAGGCCAGGTGCCCGGCCATGTTGGCGTACCAGGTATGCGAATGGACCAGGTCCGCGCCCTGCACGTCCGGCACAATGCGCAGGTCCACGCCCAGGGTCTGCACCGCCGCGTTGGCCGCGCCGAGGTCCTCCGGGACCTGGTAGGACGTCACGGTGGCGCCGTGGTAGTCGGCGTCCCGGGGGGCCCCGAATGCACGAACCTGCAGGTCAACGTGCTTACTAAGCACCCTGCTCAACTCGGCTACGTGCACCCCGGCGCCACCGTAGATCTCCGGCGGGAACTCTTTAGTCACAATGTCTATTCGCACAAGACCCAAGGTAGTCGTTCACGCATAACTGTTCTAGTGTGAAGGAGTCCGGGCCTACCGGACTGTCTTGGGGAGTTACGAAGGCGTACAGGAGCGACCATTATGCCGTTGACCAAAAAAGTCCTGGCCATTGTCCTCGCAGGTGGCGAGGGAAACAGACTGATGCCACTGACGGCAGACCGCGCAAAGCCCGCGGTGCCTTTCGCGGGCAGCTACCGCCTTATCGATTTTGCGATTTCCAACCTGGTGAATTCGCGTTACCTGCAGATTGTGGTCCTCACCCAATACAAATCCCACAGCCTCGACCGGCATATTTCCGAAGCATGGCGGATGTCCACCCAGCTCGGCAACTACGTCGCCTCCGTCCCCGCACAGCAGCGCGTCGGCAAGAGCTGGTTCCTGGGCAGCGCCAACGCCATCTACCAATCCCTGAACCTGATCCATGATGCCAACCCCGACATCGTCGTCGTGGTGGGCGCGGACCACGTGTACCGCATGGACTTCGCCCAAATGGTGGACCAGCACGTCCGCAGCGGCGCCAAAGCCACCGTGGCGGCCGTCCGGCAGCCGCTTCACATGGCTGACCAGTTCGGCGTGATCGAAGTGGACCAGAACGACGCCCAAAAGATCGCCGCCTTCGTGGAGAAGCCCTCGAGCACCCCCGGGCTTGCCGCCGACCCTTCACAGTTCCTTGCTTCCATGGGCAACTACGTGTTCGACGCCGACGCCCTGGTGGCCGCGCTGCACGTGGACGCCGAGCGCCTTGACACCAAGCACGACATGGGCGGGGACATCATCCCCTACTTCGTCAACAGGGGCGAGGCCGGAGTCTACGACTTCACCCTCAACGACATCCCCGGTTCCACCGAGCGGGACCGCACCTACTGGCGTGATGTGGGCACCATCGACTCCTTCTACGACGCCCACATGGACCTGATTTCACCGTTGCCGGTGTTCAACCTCTACAACTCCGAGTGGCCCATCTACACCCGGCAGAGCATTTCCCCGCCCGCCAAGTTCGTCCGGGGCAAGAACAACACCGTGGGCACGGCGCTGGACTCCATCGTGGCCAACGGGGTGGTGATTTCCGGCGGCGTCGTGGAGGGCTCCGTGCTGTCCAACGACGTCTATGTAGCAACCAGCGGCCGGGTCATCGATTCCGTGCTGATGGACAAGGTGCAGGTGGGTGAAGGGGCAGTGATCAACCGCGCCATCCTGGACAAGAACGTCAAGGTCCCCGCCGGAGCCGCCATCGGCCTGGACCCCGAGCTGGACCGGTCGCGCGGATTCAAGGTGACAGAGTCCGGCATCACGGTCCTCGCCAAGGGCCAGGAAGTTCCGGAGCCCGGTGAGCAGGAACGGCAGCTCGCCGCGAGCCACCTGAGCGTCCTGCCCAACGCCATCAAAGCGGCGGCAGAGCAGTACCCGGATGTCCGTGAGGCAGCCGACAAGGTGGCCGGCACGCACGCCGCCGCAGCGGCGGAGGCCGCTCCAGCCGCGCGGCTTCGCTGACCCGCCACGCACGACCTCCCACGGCATCCCGCAGGCCGGGGCACCAGAGATGGTGCCCCGGCCTGCGGCGCACGCTGTAAAATTTTCCCAATGAGCTCCCCCGATCTGACCCCTGAGGACATCCAGGCCTGCCTCAAGGTCCTGAACACCATCCACGCGTATGACGAGGAGCACCCGGACTACATCTCGGTGCGCCGCGCCACGGGGAAGATGTTCAAGGCCGTCAAGCGCCACCGCAGGGTAACCAAGCGCGATTCCATCGCCGAGGCTGACCGCGCCGTGATTGCCCAGACCGCCACCGCGGCCCCGGACCGGATCGATGACGAAACCCGCGGCAACAAGCTGGCTACCTCAGCCACCGGGAACATCGCGGGACACCTTATCCGGTCGCGCCCCTGCTACATCTGCAAGCAGCATTACACCCAGGTGGACGCCTTCTACCACCAGCTCTGCCCGGAATGCGCTGCGTTCAGCCACAGCAAGCGCGATGCCCGGACCGACCTCACCGGTCGGCGGGCCCTGCTCACCGGAGGACGGGCCAAGATCGGCATGTACATCGCCCTCCGGCTGCTGCGCGACGGTGCGCACACCACCATCACCACCCGGTTCCCGAAGGATGCGGCACGTCGCTTCGCCGCCATGGAAGACAGCGGCGAGTGGCTGCACCGGCTCCGGATCGTGGGCATCGACCTGCGCGATCCTGCCCAGGTCATGGCCCTGACCGATTCCCTCGACCAGGCCGGTCCGCTGGACATCATCATCAATAATGCGGCCCAGACCGTGCGCCGATCCGGCAACGCCTACAAGCCACTGGTGGACGCCGAGGAGGAACCGCTTCCGGCGGCACTGGACCAGGCCAATGGCGGCCCTGAACTGTTGACCTTCGGCCATGCCCATGACAAGCACCCGCTGGCACTGGCGGGCAGCGTCACCGACCACCCCGTCCTTGCAGGCGATGCCGTCACGTCCCTGGCGCTGTCCACCGGA
Source organism: Pseudarthrobacter niigatensis (assembly GCF_030812615.1). NCBI lineage: Bacteria > Bacillati > Actinomycetota > Actinomycetes > Micrococcales > Micrococcaceae > Pseudarthrobacter > Pseudarthrobacter niigatensis. The sequence goes on from NZ_JAUSTB010000001.1 coordinate 339,048, forward strand.
TCTGCCTCCCTGGAGCGCATCGCCGCGGGCACCGCGATCGACGCCGGGGGCCTGGTCCCGGACCTTGCCACCATCAACAGTTGGACGCAGGTGGTGGACGAAGTGGATCCCCTGGAAATGCTTGAGGTCCAGCTCTGCAACGTCACCGCACCGTTCCTGCTGGTCAGCAGGCTCCGCGGTGCCATGCAGCGGTCCACGGCGCGACGCAAATACATTGTGAACGTCTCGGCCATGGAGGGGCAGTTCTCCCGCGCGTACAAGGGCCCCGGTCACCCGCACACCAACATGGCCAAGGCGGCGCTGAACATGATGACCCGCACCAGCGCCCAGGAGATGCTGGATACCGACGGCATCCTGATGACTGCCGTGGACACCGGCTGGATCACTGACGAGCGCCCGCACTTCACCAAGGTCCGGCTCATGGAGGAAGGCTTCCACGCACCCCTGGACCTGGTGGACGGCGCGGCCCGCGTCTACGATCCGATCGTCGTGGGTGAAAACGGCGAGGACCAGTACGGGGTCTTCCTGAAGGATTACAAGCCCAGTCCCTGGTGATGCGGGGTATGCTCACGGCATGAGCAACGAGTCATCCTCCTCCCAAGTGCAGAAACTTGAACACCACGAATGCTGGGCGCTGCTGCGGACTGTGTCAGTAGGAAGGCTGGCGGTCCTCGTCGAGGGCAGGCCGGACATCTTCCCGGTCAACTTCACGGTGGACGGCGGCACCCTGGTCTTCAGGACGGCGCAGGGAACCAAACTGTCGGCTGCCTCCGGCGATGCCCCCGTGGCGGTAGAGGCGGACGGCGTGGACCCTGACACGGGCCTGGCGTGGAGCGTGGTGATCAAGGGCACCGCTGCCCTGGTCAAGGCCACAGAGGAAGTGCTGGAGACCTCCCGCCTGTACCTCTTCCCCTGGCAGGCCGGGCGCAAGGACGCGTTCGTCCGCATCACCCCGGACAGCGTCACGGGCCGCCGCTTCAAGGTAACGGACCCGATGACGTGGTGGACCCAGATCAGCGGTTCCGCCAAAGCATCCCAGGAATAGGCCGACGGCGGGTTCCCCGGCCAGGAGGCCGGGGAACCCCATGCGTCAGGCGAGCTGGGTGATCTCCACGCTGACCTTCAAGGCCGAGCCGCCGCCCCCGGACAGGATCCCCTTCAGCGGGGGGACGTCGCGGTAGTCGCGGCCCCTGGCCACGGTGACATGGAAGTCGCCGGCAGGTTTGTGGTTGGTGGGGTCCCAGCTGCGCCAGTCCCCGTCCCACCATTCCAGCCAGGCATGCGATTGCCCGGCAACGGTCTCACCGATCCCGGAGCTGGAGCGGGGGTGCAGGTAGCCGGAGACGTAGCGGGCCGGAATTCCGCAGCTGCGCAGCGCGCCGATGGCCAGGTGTGCCAAGTCCTGGCACACCCCCTGGCGCTGGCCCCAGGCTTCCTCCGCGTTGGTGGTGACGGCGGTGGAGCCGGACATGTAGGTCATCTCCCCGCGCATCCAGGCAAACACGGCCATGGCGGCCTCGTGCGGGTTCTTTCCTGCCACGACGCCCGGGATGATGCCCAGGACTTCTTCACCGGGCCCGCTCAGCCGGGACTGGGGCAGCCAGTCGCTGAATGCGTCGAGGGTTTCCGGGGACGCCAGCTGGTCCCAGCCCACAATGTCCGCCTCGGCAGGAATCTTCTCCGCCCTGTGCACTTCAACGGTGATGTTGGAAACCACCTCGAGGTTTTCGTGCGGCATCTGCATGTCGAAGGCCGTGACCCGGGTGCCCCAGTAGTCGCGGTAGGTGCTTACTGCTGCCTGCGACGGAGAGACCTTCACCACGGACTCCAGCACCACCTGCTGCGAATCCGTCAGCGGCGTCATCCTGGCCTCGTTGTAGGACAGCGTCACCCGCTTGTTGTACTTGTAGGCCGTCCTGTGGACGATGCTCAACCGGGTCATGACACTTCTCCCACCCAGGCAAGTTCGTCCGCCTGATTGAAGTACTTACGGGAAATGGCGTCCGAGGCCTGGGACACGGCCTTCTGCACGCGTTCCATGTGTTCGGGCAGTTCGGACATGAGGTCGTCAGTGCGGTGGAACTCGAGGAAGGTGCGGGCCTGCCCCACGATGCGGCGAGCATCGTTGATGAAGCCCACGCGCTGGGCGGAGGGGTCCAGCTTGGCGAGGCACTCGTCCGCATCCCGCAGCGCGTAAACGATGGACCGGGGGAACAGCCGGTCCAGGAGCAGGAACTCGGCGGCGTGTTGGTCGCCAAACGCTGCCCGCCGGGTCCGCAAAAACGATTCATAGGCGCCGGCGCAGCGGAGCATGTTCACCCACGACATGCCGGCAGAGAGCACATCCCGGGTGGAAAGCATCCGTGCCGTCATGTCCGCGCGCTCCAGCGAACGCCCCAGCACCAGGAAGAGCCAGCTCTCGTCGTGGCTCACGGTGGTGTCGGCAAGCCCGCTGACCATCGCGGTACGCTCCAGGGTCCAGTTGCAGAACCGGTAGGTGCCCACCACGTCCTTCCGGTGCTGGCTCAGCCCGTAGTACGTGGTGTTCAGGCTTTCCCACAGCCCCGAGGACACGGTCTCGCGTGCACGGCGGGCGTTCTCGCGGGCAGCCCCCAGGGAACCGGCGATCGAGGTGGCGCTGGTCTTGTCATACGCCAGGGCGTGAAGGAGTTCCGGGAGGCCGAAATCCTCGCTCTGCGGCTTGGCTCCCATGACGGCCAGGAGTTCCTGCGCCACGCTCTTCCGTTCCTCCATGGGGAGGTGGTTGAGGCGTTCAAGGTGGACATCCAGGATGCGGGCGGTACCGTCGGCCCGTTCCACATAGCGGCCAATCCAAAACAGGGACTCGGCAATACGGCTAAGCATTCGCGGCTACCTCCTGCGCGCCCGGAACGATGTCTAAGAAATGTGCGACGCCGGCCACGCCTTCACGTGCCGGCCTCACTGCTGCTGCTCCGACTGGCGGTCGCGCCAGTTGCTCTCCACCGGCCATACCGAGACCCGCTCGCGGACCGTGACGGACTGGCGGGGCATGGTTTCCACCGGCATCTGCGGCGAGTCGGCCAGGACCCACGTGTCCTTGGATCCGCCGCCCTGGCTGGAGTTCACGATCAGCGACCCTTCCTTCAGCGCAACGCGGGTCAGGCCGCCCGGGAGCACCCAGACGTCGTCGCCGTCGTTCACCGCAAAGGGCCGCAGGTCCACGTGGCGGGGGCCGAACTTGTCACCGCCAAGGGTGGGAACGGTGGAGAGCTGCAGCACCGGCTGGGCGATCCAGCCGCGGGGATCGGAGATGATCCGCTGGCGGAGGGCGTCCAGTTCGTCCCGGGAGGCATCCGGGCCGATGACCAGGCCCTTGCCGCCGGAGCCGTCCACCGGCTTGACCACCAGTTCCGCGAGGTTGTCCAGGGTGTACTCCCGGGCTTCCTTCTCCTCGAGGCGGTAGGTGTCCACGTTGGCGATGATGGGCTCCTCGCTGAGGTAGTAGCGGATCAGGTCAGGCACGTAACTGTAAACCAGTTTGTCGTCGGCCACGCCATTGCCTACCGCGTTGGCGATCGTCACGCCGCCGGCACGGGCAGCGTTGACCAGGCCGGGGCAGCCGAGCATCGAGTCGGAACGGAACTGCAGCGGGTCCAGGAAGTCATCGTCGATGCGCTTGTAGATCACATCCACCCGCTGCTCGCCGGCCGTCGTCCGCATGTACACGCGGTTTCCACGGCAGATCAGGTCCCGGCCCTCCACCAGCTCAACACCCATGAGGCCGGCCAGGAGGGTGTGCTCGAAATAGGCGCTGTTGAAGACGCCGGGGGTCAGGACGACGACGGTGGGATCGTCCACGCCGGCGGGCGCGGTTTTGCGCAGGGCCGAGAGCAGGCGGCGGGGGTATTCCTCCACGGGCCGGATGAGCTGCTGGCCGAACGCTTCGGGCAGGCCCTTGGCCATGGCGCGCCGGTTCTCCAGCACGTAGCTGACGCCGGACGGAACGCGGACGTTGTCTTCCAGGACCCGGAAGGTGCCGGCTGCGTCGCGGACCACGTCGATGCCGGAGATATGCACCCGGACCCCGCCGGCCGGTTCGAACCCGTGGACCTGCCGGTGGAAGTGGGCGCTGGTGGTCACGAGCTGGCGGGGAATCACGCCGTCGGACACCACGGTCATCTTGTCGTAGACGTCGTTCAGGAATGCTTCCAGGGCACGGACGCGCTGGGCCACCCCGCGTTCCAGGACATCCCACTCCGCCGCAGGGATGACCCTGGGCACGATGTCGAGCGGGAAAGGCCGCTCCTCGCCCGCGTAGTCGAACGTGACACCGCGGTCCAGGAAGGTGCGGGCCATGGAGTCCGCGCGTGCGCTGACGTCCGCCAGGGAGAGCTTCCGGAGGGCCTCGGCCACCTGCCCGTACGAGTCCCTGGCCTGTTGCCCCGGGGCGAACATCTCGTCGTACGCTCCGGTGCGGCCCGCGGCCTCGGAGTAATCCTGGAATAGGTCTGACATGTCCAATAGCCAACCATCTTTTTGTTTCGAGTTCATTACTGCCATCCATTCTGGCGTGTTGTCGCCGGCAGTCCGGTTCGTACTTTACTGGCCTCGTCGGGCACAGTAGGTGAGTGCCAGTCAGCAGAAGCCTCCCCGAGCCGGGCCACGGCCGTTTCCGGCCCGCGGCGGCGCGGCTGGCTCCGGGCCTGCTGACGGCGGCGGCTGCCGTTACGGTGGCGTTCCTGGTGCACGGGCTCGTGCCGGCATTGCCTGGGATGACCCTGGCTGTGGTCCTTGGCGTCCTTGCCGCCAACCTGCCCGGCACGGCGGGCTGGACCGGGGGCCGCGCCCGCGCAGGACTCGACTTCGCCGGCAAGCACCTGATGCGCGGCGGGATCGTGCTGCTGGGGCTGAAAGTCAGCATCATGGACGTCCTTGACCTGGGGTGGCTGGCCCTTGTCCTGATCGTGGCCGTCGTGGCGGCGAGTTTCGGGGGCACGTATGCCATCTCCCGCCTGTTCCGCCTCCCGCCCGTGACGTCGCTGCTGGTGGCCACCGGGTTCTCCATCTGCGGCGCATCAGCTATCGGTGCCGTGGCCGCCGTCCGCCGGATCCGGCATGCGGAAACAGTCCTGCCAGTGGCCCTGGTGACGCTTTGCGGCACACTTGCCATCGGTGTCCTGCCCCTCATCGCCCACCCCCTGGGGCTGACGGCCACGGTCTTCGGGGCCTGGACCGGGGCGTCGGTCCACGACGTGGGCCAGGTGGTGGCCACAGCACAAACTGCAGGGGCTGGCGCACTGGCGATCGCCGTCGTCGTCAAGCTCACCCGCGTGCTGCTGCTGGCACCTGTCGCCGCAATCGCCGGCGTGCACCACAGGAGTGGTGAACGGGCCCTGGGTGCAGCCAACGGCACCACCTCCAAAATGCCGCCGGTGGTGCCGCTGTTCGTGCTGGGTTTTGTGGCGATGGTGGCCCTGCGCTCCTCCGGCTGGCTGGCTCCTGCCTGGCTGGAGATCGGGGCCATGCTGCAGGACGTCCTCCTGGGGGCGGCCCTGTTCGGACTGGGATCGGCGGTGCGGATCCGCACGCTGCTGCATACGGGAGGCCAGGCGCTCCTGGCTGCGCTGGCGTCCTGGCTCCTGATTGCCGTACTGGGCCTGGCGGCCGCCTTCCTGATCGCGGGCTGAGTGGACGCACCGGCAGCGTGATTAGATAGCCGGGTGTCACATGAGAATCTGAAGCGCAGCGAAGCCGCCGAACGTTCAGCCCGGATCAGCACCACCAGCTACGACGTCTCGCTCGATGTGCGGCAGGCAGCAGATCCGGCCGTTCCCGGCTACCCCAGCCGCAGTGTCATCACCTTTACCGCCGAACCCGGCAGCAGCACCTTCCTGGACTTCATCGGCAGCAGCGTCCACAGCGTCCTCCTCAACGGCAAGAGCCTGCAGGTCGGGGACGTGGTGGAGGGCGCACGGATCAGGCTGGACGACCTCGGGGCCCAGAACCAGGTGACCGTCACCGGCACCGCCCTCTACAGCCGTTCCGGTGAAGGCATGCACCGGTTCGTTGACCCCGCCGACGGCCAGACCTACCTGTACACCCAGTACGAGCCGGCTGACGCGCGACGGGTCTTCGCCAACTTCGAACAGCCCGACCTGAAGGCAACCTACACCTTCCACGTGATGGCTCCGGCGGAGTGGAAAGTGGCCTCCAACGGCGCCGAGGTGGCCCGGACCCCGCTGACCAGCGATCCAGCGACTGCCTGCTGGGACTTCGCCACCACCCTGCCGATGTCCACCTACATCACCAGCATCCTGGCCGGGCCCTACTTCAGGGCGGAGGACCGCTGGCAGGCAACGCTCGACGACGGCACGCACCTGGACGTCCCGCTGGCGCTCTACTGCCGGGCTTCCATGGCGGAATCCTTCGACACGGAAGAGCTATTTGCCCTCACGAAGAAGGGCCTGGACTTCTTCAACCGCCTTTTCGATTTCCCGTACCCGTGGGGCAAGTATGACCAGGCGTTCGTCCCCGAATACAACCTGGGTGCCATGGAGAATCCCGGGTTGGTGACGTTCACCGAGAGCTACGTGTTCACCTCCCGCGCCACCGATGCCCAGTACCAGGCACGCGCGAATACCCTGATGCACGAGATGGCGCATATGTGGTTCGGCGACCTGGTGACCATGCAATGGTGGGATGATCTCTGGCTGAAGGAATCCTTCGCTGACTACATGGGAACGCTGGCCGTGGACCGGGCAACGGACTGGGACACGGCCTGGGTCAACTTCGCCAACAAGCGCAAGGCGTGGGCCTACGTCCAGGACCAGCTGCCCACCACCCACCCAATCGTTGCGGACATTCCCGATCTTGAAGCGGCGAAGCAGAACTTCGACGGCATCACCTACGCCAAAGGCGCATCCGTGCTGAAGCAGCTGGTGGCCTATGTGGGGTTCGACGCGTTCATCGCAGGCTCCCGGGAGTACTTCCGCAAGCACGCCTACGGAAACACGACGCTCCAGGACTTGCTGGCGGCCCTGGGCGCGGCCTCAGGCCGCGACCTGTCCGGTTGGGCCAGGCAGTGGCTGCAGACCTCGGGGATTTCCACGCTGTCCGTTGACATTGCTCCGCAGGGCGCGGCAGCGGACGACGACGGCGTCCTGGGACAAGTGGCGATCGTCCAGGAGGCGGTGGACCCTGTTACGGGACGGGATGAGCTGCGTCCGCACCGCCTCCGCGTCGGTTCCTACGATTTTGACGGTTCCGGCGCGCTTGTAAAGACCGCGAGCCTGGAGACCGATGTTATTGGCGGGCGGACCGGACTCCCCCAGCTTGCAGGGCAGCCACGGCCGGCGCTCCTGCTGGTCAATGACGATGACCTGGCGTACGCCAAGGTGAGGCTGGACCCGGTCTCGGAGGCCACCGTCCGGGGGTCGCTGGACCGGATTTCCGACCCGATGGCGCGCGCCCTGTGCTGGACGGCCCTGTGGAACTCCGCCCGCGACGGCGAAAGCCCTGCGGCCCAGTATGTCGACGCCGTGGCCGCCTTCGCACCGGCGGAGACCGGCATCGGCGTCCTGCTGAACATCCTGGACAACGCCGCCACCGCCATTGAGCGTTACACCCCCGCCGCCGCCAGGTCCTCGGTGCGGTCAACCTTCGTGTCCGCGGCCGCCGCGGAACTGGACCGGGCCGCCCCGGGATCGGACGCACAGCTGGCCTGGGCCCGCACCCTTGCCGCCCTGGGCAGGCATGACAGCGCCGTGCTCCCCCGGCTCCGCGGCCTGCTCGACGGCTCGGGGCCGGTGGCGGGCCTGGCCGTGGACGCCGACCTGCGCTGGCAGCTGTGGCACGCGCTGGCCGCCCATGGGGAGGCCACTGCTGCCGAGATCGACGCCGAGCTGGCGCGGGACACCACGGCATCGGGCCGGGCAGGCCATGCAACGGCGATGGCGGCCCGTCCGGAGGCTGCCGTCAAGGATGCGGCGTGGAACGCGGCGGTGCATGGAAATGAGCTGTCCAACCAGCTCCTCACGGCCACCATCAGCGGCTTCACCACCGCGCCGCCCGAATTGCTGGCGCGCTATGTGGAGCCGTACTTTGAGTGCCTGCGGACTGTGTGGGACTCGCGGAGCATCGAGATCGCCAGCCGGATTGTCCGGGGCCTGTACCCTGCAGCCCAGGACCTTGGGGTCACCATGCAGCCCGCAGAACATTTGGTGGTCCGGCGGACAGACGCCTGGCTGGACGCTAACCCGGACGCCCCACGGGCGCTGCGCCGGATCGTCGTCGAGCAGCGCAGCCACCTGCTGCGGGCACTCACGGCCCAGGCCGCCGTCGGTCCCCACCGGCCCCAGGCCGCGCCGGCGCACTGACGCTGCGGCTCACTGCGCCGGGACTGTCCCTGCGCAGTGAGCCCGGCTGTCACTCCACCACTGGGTCAAGGAACCCCGTGGTTTAGGGAACGCGGTGGAGCCACTCCTCCGTGCCGAATTTGGCGGCCACACGGTCCTCGGCCGCTGCCAGCTCGTGTCCCGCCAGCGTTGACGGCGTGGCCCCGTAACGCTCGCTGAAGACCTCAATCATGGCCTCAATGATGGCTGTGCGGGCCAGGCCGGTCTGGCGGCGGAGCGGATCCACCCGCTTCTTGGCGCTTCGGGTGCCCTTATCCGAGAGCTTCTCCTTGCCGATCCGGAGGACCTCCACCATCTTGTCGGCGTCGATGTCGTAGCTCATGGTGACGTGGTGCAGCATGCCGCCGTTGGCCAGCCGCTTCTGCGCGGCGCCGCCGATCTTTCCCTGGTCCGTGGCGATGTCATTCAGCGGGATGTAGAACGCGTTGATGCCCAGCCGTTCCAGCGCCGCCATGACCCAGGCATCCAGGAACGGGTAGGAGTCGGCGAAGCTCAGCCCGTCCACCAGCGTCTGCGGCAGGTAGAGGGAGTACGTGATGCAGTTGCCGGCCTCCATGAACATCGCGCCGCCGCCGCTGATCCGCCGGACCACGTTGATGCCGTGCTTGGCCACGCCGTCGGGATCCACCTCGTTCTGGACGGACTGGAAGCTGCCGATCACGACGGAGGGTTCCTGCCAGTCCCAGAACCGCAGGGTGGGGGTCCGCTCCCCGGCGCCGACGGCCTCGGTGAGAACCTCGTCCAGGGCAACGTTGATTTCCGTGGGAAGCACCGTGGGCGCAATGACGTTCCAGTGGTGGTCCGTCCAGGAGGTCGCCTTGGCAAGCGCGCGGCGGACCGTGACGGCCACGGCGTCGGCGGAGAAGCCGAACAGGACGGCCCCGGCCGGAAGGGCGGCCGTGACGGTGGCAGCGAGGTCCGCGGCCGTCGTCGTCTCCGGCAGTCCGGTCAGTGCCCGGTTGATGTCCTCCAGGGCTTCGTCGGGTTCGAGGAAGAAGTCGCCGCTGACGGAGACCTGCGCCAGGGCGCCGTCCTCGACGGAAAGGTCGACCACGACGAGCTTTCCGCCCGGGACCTTATATTCGCCGTGGTGTCGCCGGGTGCCGGCAGGATCAGTGGCAGGAGAGGTCTGGCTCATGCTTCCCATCCTGCCCCAGAAAACGGGTGCACGGTTAACACAGAACGCCCGCACCATTTCGGGTGCGGGCGTCCAGCGACAAGCTTTGGCGAAGGAATTACTTCTTGCCGCCGAAGCCCTTGAAGCGAGCGTTGAAGCGCTCGACGCGGCCTGCGGAGTCCATGATGCGCTGCTTGCCCGTGTAGAACGGGTGGGACTCGGAAGAGATTTCGACGTCGATGACCGGGTAGGTGTTGCCGTCTTCCCACTCGATGGTCTTGGAGGAAGACACGGTGGAGCGGGTCAGGAACTTGGTGCCGGAGGCCAGGTCGTTGAAGACAACAGCTTCGTACTTCGGGTGGGTATCAGACTTCATAATTGGACCTTTGTTCGCGCAACTGGATTTTGCCAGTTGCCAGGTATGAATGGGATGGCTGGGATCTGTCGGATCAGCCGAAGCTGAAAAAGCAGGACAACCAGCTATCCATCATAGACCAAGCGGAGGGGGCTGACGAACCGGCGCCCCACCGCGGCATCCGGCGACCCCGCAGGTCAGCCCCGGGCGCGCAACTCCCAGAAGGCGACGGCCGAGGCAGCCGCAACGTTCAGTGAATCCACACCGTTCCGCATCGGGATTTTGACAGCGAGGTCGACGGCGGCGAGGGTCTCCGGGCTCATGCCGGCACCTTCGGTGCCAAGCACCAGGGCGAGCTTGTCCACGTTGCGGGAGGCGACGGCGTCGACATCTTCTGCGTCCGGCGTCAGTTCCAGCGCCGCGACGGTGAAGCCGTGGTCCTTGAGCACCTGGAGGTCACCGGGCCAGTCCTGCAGGCGGGCCCAGCGTACCTGGAACACGGTCCCCATGCTGACCCGGACGCTGCGGCGGTACAGCGGGTCGCCACAGCGGGGCGAAACCAGCACAGCGTCGATGTCCAACGCCGCCGCTGAGCGGAAAATGGCACCCACATTGGTGTGGTCCACGATGTCCTCCAGCACAGCCACGCGGCGCGCCCCGGCGAGAAGGTCCGGCAGCGGCACCGGGGCCGGGCGATGCATGGCCGCCATGGCGCCGCGGTGCAGGTGGAACCCGGTGATTTCCTCCAGGAGGGCGGCCGGGCCGATGAACGCCGGGACGTCCGGGTACGCCTGGAAGACATCCTCAAGGTCCGCCATCCGCTTCTCCGCGAGGAAGAAGGACCGGGGCTGGTGGCCGGCCGCCAGGGCCCGGCGAAGGACCCGCGAGGATTCGGCAATGTACATCCCCTCGGCCGGTTCCCGGAGCTTGCGCAGGTGCACGTCCGTCAGGGTGGTGTAGTCGCTGACCCGGGGGTCCGCGGCGGATTCGAGGTAGTGGAAGGTCACCGGGAGATTATTTCAGCAGGTTGGCGATCATGACGGCGAGGGCCACGATGCCCAGGCTGAAGATCACGGCGCGCAGGACCCGCGGCGAAAGCTTCCGGCCTACCTTTGAACCAGCCAGGCCGCCGATGGTGGAGCTGATGGCGATCAGCAGCACCACGAGCCAGTTGACGCGGTCGAAGGCGAACAACAGGTAGGAGATGGCGGCCACCATGTTCACGCCGAGGACCAGGATGTTCTTCATGGCGTTGGCGTTCTGGATGGTGCCGGTGAGGAACACGCCAAGGATCCCGACCAGGAGGATTCCCTGCGCCGCGACGAAGTAGCCTCCGTAGACACCGGCCAGGTAGACCAGAACCACCAGGAGGAACCCGTGGCGTTTGTCCCGGACTGCGTGTTCGGGGTTGGCCTCGCGGTTGCGCACCCAGTCCTGGAGCCGCGGCTGGAACACCACCATCAGCAGGGCCAGGACCAGGAGGACCGGGGCGACGTAGTGGAAAACCTTCTCCGGCAGGTGCAGCAGGAGCCAGGCGCCGGTGACACCGCCCAGGACCGAGGCGGGCAGGAGCCGCAGCACCTGCCGTCCCCGGCCGGCCAGCTCGCGGCGGTAGCCGAAGGCCCCTGCGCCCGTTCCGAAGACCAGGCCCATGGCATTGCTCATGGAGGCGGTCACCGGAGCCACGCCCAGGGCGATAAGTACCGGGAAGGTGACCAGGGTGCCGGATCCCACCACCGCGTTGATGGTGCCGGCCCACAGGCCGGCAATGAACACAATGATGCTGCTGAAGAGTTCCAAGATAGTAGCGCAGGCCTCGTCTAGCGGCGTGCTGTGGCCGTGTAGCGTCCCGCGTTCTCGGAGACATCCAAAGGAAGCCCGAAGGTGGTGCTCAGGTGCTCCTCCGTCAGGACATCGGTGATGGGTCCGGCAGCCACCACGCCGCCGTCGCGCAGCAGCATGGCATGGGTGAAGCCGGGCGGGACCTCTTCAAGGTGGTGCGTGACCAGGACCATGGCCGGAGCCGACTCGTCCCGGGCCAGCTCGCCCAGCTTGTGGACCAGTTCCTCGCGGCCGCCCAGGTCCAGCCCGGCGCCGGGCTCATCCAGCAGCAGCAGTTCGGGGTCGGTCATGAGGGCCCGGGCGATCTGGACGCGCTTGCGCTCGCCTTCGGACAGGGTGGCGAACGTCCTGTTGAGCAGCGGGCCAATGCCCCAGTCGTTCAGGAGCCGGAAGGCGCGCCGTTCGTCGTCGCGCTCGTAGCCTTCCCGCCAGCGGCCGGTGACGCCGTAGGCGGCCGTGACCACGACGTTGAGGACGTTCTCGTGTTCCGGGATCTGGGTGGCAAGTGCAGCCGAGGAAAGCCCGATGCGGGGGCGAAGTTCGAAGACGTCGGTACGGCCCAGCGTCTCGTCGAGGATTCCGGCTTTGCCGCTGCTGGGGTGCAGGCGGGCCGCGGCGATCTGGAGGAGGGTGGTCTTTCCGGCGCCGTTGGGTCCCAGGATGACCCAGCGTTCGCCTTCGTTGACCTGCCAGTCGACCTTGTCCAGCAGGGTCTTTTTACCTCGGACAACGCTGACGGAGTCCAGTTCCAGAACATCACTCATAGGAGTAGACACTAGGACAAAAAAGAAGATGACTGATAACCGGTGTCAAGGTCCCCTAAGGGCCCGGCGCGGGCAGCCCCGCAACGAATTCCAGTCGCCCAGTCGGCGCTGGCTAAGATTGCAGGCATGACTTCGAACGTGACTGCGGTCAGCTATGGCCTCAATGTGACCCCCGCCGGGCTGGAGCAGCTGCGTTCCGTCCTTGCCGCACACGGCGCGGACGTCCTGTCCGAATCCTCCGCCGGTGACAGCCGTTACGGGGTCCAGGTCCTTGACCTGGCCCTTCCGGATGCCACCGCCGCCGGCCTGGCCGCCCTCCGGCGGGCCGTGGCGGATGCCGCAACCAATGATTTCGACACTGCGCTTGTCCCGGCCGGGCTCCGCTCCGCGGCCCGAAAGCTGCTGATCATGGATGTGGACTCCACCCTGATCCAGCAGGAGGTCATCGAACTCCTTGCCGCGTACGCCGGCAAGCGCGAGGAGGTGGCGGCCGTCACGGAAGCCGCCATGCGCGGCGAACTCGACTTTGCCCAAAGCCTCCACGCCCGGGTTGCCGTGCTCGCGGGACTGCCCGCCGACGTCGTCCAATCCGTCCGCAGGGAAGTGAAGCTCAGCGAAGGTGCCGATCGGCTTGTGGCCGCCTTCAAAACCGCCGGCCATACAGTGGCTGTGGTGTCAGGCGGCTTCAACCAGATCCTTGAGCCGATCGCCGGGGACCTGGGCATTGACTACTGGCAGGCCAATGAGTTGGAGATCGTCGACGGCGCGCTGACCGGCAAGGTGCTGGGCGCGGTGGTGGACAGGGCAGCCAAGGAAAAATACCTGCGGGAATGGGCTGCGGCCGAGGGTATTGCGCTTGAACACACCATCGCCGTGGGCGACGGCGCGAACGACCTGGATATGCTCGGCGCAGCCGGAATAGGCGTGGCCTTCAACGCCAAGCCCGCTGTCCGCGCCGTGGCGGACGCAGCCCTGAACATGCCATACCTGGACGCCGTCCGCCACATCGCCGGGGTCTGACGCTCCTATAACCGCGAGATGGCAGTTCGGGCGGTGTTCAGCGTGAACATTGCCGCGAACTGCCATCTCGCGTGGGGGCAGAGCCTAGCTGGAAGCTTCTGCGCTCTTGCCGAAGTAGTCCGCTCCGCCGGCGTACTCGGTGTGTCCGGATTCCACGTCGGCCGTAGCCATCCCGGCCACAACCTGCGCGAACTCCTCCACCGAGTACAGCTTGCCGGCCTCCGCGCGGCGGGCTTCGATGGCACCCGGGGTGGAACGGTCCAGGAGCGTGGCGGTGACGGTGCCTTCGATCATGTCGCCGGAAACCACCACGAGGGAGATGCCTTTGTCGGCCAGGTTGGGGATCAGGTCCCGCAGGGCGTCCTCGCCGGCGCGCTTGCTGCGGGCCACCGGCTCGTAGGCCGGCATGGTGGGGACGGTGTTGATGAAGTGGGCCTGGTGGCTGGTCACGAAGACCACGCGCGAGCCTTCCTTCATCAGGGGCACGGCGGCGTTGAGCATGTTCACCTGTGCGTCGCGGTTAAGCTTGAGCGCGTAGTCCTCCCCCATCCCGGTTTCCATGCCGCCGGACGCGTTCAGGACCAGGAGGTCAAGGGAGCCGAAGTTCTCCATGGCGGCGCTGGCCAGGGCCTGCACCCCTTCCTGGGTGGTGAGGTCCGCCCCGACGGCGACGGCGCGGCCACCGGCGGCTTCGATGCCCTGCACCACTTTGTTGGCACGCGGCGCCTTCTGGCGGTAGTTGACCACGACGGCGGCGCCCTCCGAAGCGAGGATCCTGGCTACGTCGGCGCCAATGCCCCGCGATGATCCGGTGACGATCGCCGTCTTGTTGTCGAGCAGTCCCATACGAGCTTCCTTTGTTCGAAACATCTAAATAGTTGTGGTCTGCAGTCCATCATGCCAGCGGTCCTTGCCAACATCCTTTGTCTGACTTCGACAAATAAGGACGTCGGGGCTAGTTTCCTGCAGCGGCGTGGGCCAAAGGGTCAGTGGCCCATGCCCAGGCCGCCGTCCACCGGGATGACCGCACCGGAGATGTACGCGGCTTCGTCGCTGGCGATCCAGCGGACCACGTTGGCCACCTCAGCCGCTTCGGCGAAACGGCCGGCAGGGATGCTGGCCAGGTAATCCTTCTGGGTGGCCTCGGGCAGCTCGGCCGTCATGTCCGTGTTGATGAACCCCGGTGCCACCACGTTGGCGGTGATGCCGCGCGACCCGAGTTCCCGGGTGAGGGAACGGGCGATGCCCACCAGCCCGGCCTTGGAGGCGGAGTAGTTGATCTGCCCCGGGGCCCCATACAGGCCTGAAACCGAAGAGATGAGGACCACGCGGCCCTTGCGCAGCCGGATCATGCCCTTGGACGCACGCTTGATGACACGGAAGGCGCCGGTCAGGTTGGTGTCAATCACGGAGGTGAAGTCGTCCTCGCTCATGCGCAGCAACAGCGTGTCCTTGGTAATGCCGGCGTTGGCCACCAGGACTTCCACCGGACCGTGGGCAGCTTCCACTTCCTTGAAGGCAGCGTCCACTGAAGCCTCATCGGTAACGTCCGCCTTGACGCCAAGAATGCCTTCCGGCAGCTGGGTTTCGCTGCGGTAGGTCACCGCCACCTTGTCACCGTTGGCGAGGAACGCCTGGGCGATGGCCAGGCCAATACCGCGGTTGCCGCCGGTCACCAGGACGCTGCGGGGTGCGGAAGCTGTTTCAGTCATAAAGGGCTCCGGGATTCTGCGGCAGGCTGCGCCGCGGTAGCGGGTGTGGTTTGGGCCGCCTCCGATCTTAGCGGCAGGCTCCCGGCGGGTTTGGGCAGCACTGCCGATGGTGCGAGAATTAAGGGAAGCCTTTGGAGCGTGATCATTCACTGTGACCCTTGAAAACCATGCGGGACACTCCGCGCCCGAAGAACCGGGCCGGTTCTCCGGCGACAGCGAAGTCCACAGCATTACTGACGCCGCCGGCGCGCATTCGGAGGATATGCGCCAGCGGATGATCAAGTATGCCCTGGCCATGGGCATCCGCATGGTGTGCCTGATCCTGATATTCGTGGTGGACGGATGGTTGAAGATCATTGCCGTTGCCGGAGCTGTGTTCCTGCCCTGGATCGCCGTGATCATCGCCAACGGCAGCGACAAAGCCGAGACGCCCAGTGACCTGCTGCTGGACTCCGCACCGCTGGCCGAGCTGGAAAGCCCTCCAGCGCCGGTGGAGGACGACGAACCGGGAAGCGCCGTACTGCAGGGCGAGCTGGTGAAGGACGAGGACCCGGAGCCCGGGGAGGAGCGGCAGGCATTATGAGCATTTTCGATTTCGCAGCTGGATCGGACGTGGCATCAGAGGCCGGTGCCGTCTGCTCACGGAAGGCGTGCAGGGCCCAGGCATCCTGGCAGATTCTCTGGAACAACCCAAAAATCCATGCCCCCGAGCGCCGCAAGACCTGGCTGGCCTGCACCGACCACCGGGACTGGCTGGAGGACTACCTGCAGACGCGTGGCCTCTGGAAAGAAACGCTCCCGCTCGAAGCCCCCGGGGAAGCCTCCCTGGAGCAGGACATCTGAATGTACCGTTTCCTCTTTTCCAGCAAGTGGCTGGGCTACCTCCTGCTGGCGGCTGTCTTTGCGACCGCGTGCGTGTTCCTTGGCCGCTGGCAGATGGACCGCCGCGCCGAGACCCTGGCCGAGATCAACCGCGTCGTCAGCAACTATTCGGCCACTCCCATTCCCTTTGCACAGGCGCGGGACCAGTTCATCCAGCTTGACCCGGCCAAAGAGTGGACCCAGGTGGAGCTGAAGGGCTCCTACGACGCCGCCGGCCAGCGGATTGTCCGCAACCGGCCGCTCAACGGGCAGCCCGGGTACGAAGTGGTGGTCCCGTTCCGTCTCGCCAATGGCGAAACGGTGGTCATCGACCGCGGCTGGCTCCCCATCGGCAACAGGAATCCAGGCAGTCCTGACTCCGTTCCCGCCCCGCCCACAGGTGACGTCACCGCCGTCGTCCGTTTGAAGCACGGCGAGCCGGAACTGCAGCGCGGGGCACCTGAGGGGCAGCTGGCATCCATCGACCTTCCCACGTACTCCGCGCAGCTGGGTTATCCCGTGCTCACGGGCGCTTACGGCCAGCTCGCCTCGGAAACGCCGGCGCCGGCGGATGCGCCGGTATCCTTCCCCAAACCGTCCACTGACGAGGGGACGCACTTGTCCTACTCGCTGCAGTGGTTCGCGTTCGGGGTCCTGATGTTCGTGGGCTTCGGCTACGCGGCGCGGCAGCAGGCACGCAACGCCGCGATCGATGCCGAGGACCAGGACGAGTCGGAACTGGACGGAACGGTCCACTCAGCCGTCCCGGCCGCCCGGCGCCGGCCCGCACCGCCGCGCAAGCGTAAGAAGGCGACGGCAGAGGAAGAAGAAGACGCCCTGCTGGACGCGCAGGGGTACTAAGCGATGGCAACGTTCGACGACGGGCCGGTCGCCGTGGTGCGTTCGGCGCTGGTGGAGGCCGGAGTCGGCGATACCGTGCGAACCTTTCCTGCCGGTGTGCCCACGGCAGCCGCCGCGGCGCAGGCACTGGAATGCGATCTTGCCGCCATCACCAACAGCCTCATCTTCGACCTCGACGGCGAGCCCCTGCTGATACTGGCCAGCGGTGCGGCCCGCGTTGATACGGCGCTGGTTGCCTCGCGGCTCGGCACGGGCAGGATCCGCCGGGCCTCCCCCACCTTCGTCCTGGAACATACCGGGCAGGAGGTGGGCGGGGTCGCCCCTCTAGGCCACCCGAAGAGGATCAGGACACTCCTGGACGAAACCCTGCAGGCCCACCGGCTGCTGTGGGCTGGAGCAGGTGACCACCACTCGATGTTCAGCATCACCTACCAGGACCTGCTCCGCTTGACCGGGGCCTTGGAACTGCCGGTGCGCTAGGCGAGCGTGATCAGGTCCAGGTAGTCCTCGTTCCAGAGGTCTTCCACGCCGTCCGGAAGCATGACAACCCGTTCGGGGTTCAGGGCTTCGACAGCGCCTTCGTCGTGGCTGACCAGGACGACGGCGCCGGTGTAGTTCCGGAGCGCGCCGAGGATTTCCGCGCGGCTGGCGGGGTCCAGGTTGTTGGTGGGCTCGTCGAGGAGGAGGACGTTGGCGCTCGAGGCCACGATGGTGGCCAGGGCCAGGCGCGTCTTCTCGCCGCCGGAGAGCACGCCTGCGGGCTTGTCGACATCGTCGCCGGAGAACAGGAATGAGCCGAGGATGCCGCGGACCTCGGCGTCCTTCATGTCCGGCGCGGACGAGCGCATGTTCTCCAGCACCGTGCGGTCGTGGTCCAGGGTCTCGTGTTCCTGGGCGTAGTAGCCCACCTTCAGGCCGTGGCCTGGAATGACCTCTCCGGTGTCGGGGGCATCCACGCCGGCGAGCATGCGCAGCAGGGTGGTCTTGCCGGCACCGTTGAGCCCCAGGATGACTACCTTGGAGCCGCGGTCGATGGCCAGGTCAACATCGGTGAAGATTTCCAGCGAACCGTAGGACTTGCTGAGCCCGTCCGCCGTGAGCGGGGTCTTGCCGCAGGGGGATGGGTCCGGGAACCGCAGGGCTGCCACGCGGTCCTGCTCCCGGACCGCTTCCAATCCGCTGAGCAGCCGCTCGGCGCGCTTGGCCATGTTCTGCGCGGCGACAGCCTTGGTGGCCTTGGCCCGCATCTTGTTGGCCTGGTCCATGAGGACCTGGGCCTTCTTTTCGGCGTTGGCGCGTTCACGCTTGCGGGCGCGCTCATCCGTTTCGCGCTGCAGGAGGTAGCGCTTCCAGTCCATGTTGTAGAAATCAATCTGGGCGCGGTTGGCGTCCAGCAGGAACACCTTGTTCACGGTGGCTTCCAAAAGGTCGGTGTCGTGGCTGATCACGATCAGGCCGCCCTGGTGGTTCTTCAGGAAGTCACGCAGCCAGGCGATGGAATCGGCGTCGAGGTGGTTGGTCGGTTCGTCCAGGAGCATGGTTTCGGCATCCGAGTACAGGATGCGGGCCAGCTCCACGCGGCGCCGCTGTCCACCGGAGAGCGTCTTGAGCGGCTGGTTCAGCAACCGGTCCGGCAGGGCAAGGTTGGAACAGATCGACGCCGCCTCGGCCTCCGCCGCGTAACCGCCCGCGGCGAGGAACTCGGACTCCAGCCGGTCATACCGGTTCATGGCCTTACGCTGGACGTCGGCGTCATCGCTCGCCATTTCGTCATGCGCCTTGCGCAGTTTGCCGACGACGACGTCCAGGCCGCGGGCGGAAAGGATGCGGTCCCGCGCCAGTTGTTCCATGTCCGGGGTGCGCGGATCCTGGGGCAGGTAGCCGATTTCGCCGCTGCGGGTCACCTTGCCGGCGGCTGGCAGGCCTTCACCCGCGAGGACACGGGTCAGGGTGGTCTTGCCCGCGCCGTTCCGGCCCACCAGTCCGATCTTGTCCCCTTTATCGATGCGGAAGCTCACCTGGTCCATGAGGAGCCGGGCACCGGCGCGCAGTTCAAGATCCTGGACAGTAATCACAGCAGGTAAGGCCTTTCACAACAGGGAACGCCACGGTCCGCGCAGTGTGTGCGAAGGGACGCTGGGGCAGAGTGGCCGGAAAACGGCACACTTCAGTCTACCGTCCGGCGGACCGGGCCGGTTTCAGCAGCAGAAACTCCCGGCTGCACGGCGATGGTGCCGAGGGCTTAACCGGGGACGCCGCCGCCAGGGTTCAAGCAGAATGGGGTCATGGAATTCGATCGGCTGCTGCAGATCCGGCGTATCTACGCACAGCCGGCCGCCCTGGAGCTGCCACGTGGCCAGCAGATTCTCGCTCGCTGGCCCGGAGCCGACGTCGTACTGGTGGACAGCCATTGGAACATCCCGGACCTGCATGGTGACGAAACCAACGTGCCGCGCTGGTCACGGATCAAAACGGAAGCGCTGGTCCTGGGGATCAAAAAGTCGCTGACCGTCAAACCGAATGGCCGCTCGGCGGATTTCATTGCGCCTTCCACAGCGAACGGCTGCGCGATGGCGTGCGCCTACTGCTACGTTCCGCGGCACAAGGGTTACAGCAATCCAATTACGGTGTTCGCCAATATCGACCAGATCGCGGCGACCATTGAGCGGCACGCCACCCGCCAGGGGCTCAAGCTGGAGCCCAACCAGTGCGACCCGGAACTGTGGGTATACGACATCGGCGAGAACAGCGATTGCTCGGTGGATGCACTGATCAGCCCCAACGTCGAGGAGCTTGTGGGGCTCTTCCGCGAACTGCCCAACGCCAGGCTGTCCTTCGCCACCAAGTTCGTCAACCCGGAGATGCTGGCATGGGACCATGGCGGCCACACCCGGATCCGCTTCTCCCTGATGCCGGCGGACCTGGCCAGGTCCATTGACGTCCGGACGTCGCCGGTGGCGGAACGGATCGCAGCGATTAACGACTTCGTCGACGCGGGCTACGAAGTGCACGTGAACTTCTCCCCCGTCATCATCACCGACACCTGGCTGGCCGACTGGGAAGAACTTCTCCGCCAGCTCGACGCGACCTTGACCGGGGCAGCCAAGGCCCAACTCGCGGCGGAGGTCATTTTCCTGACCCACAACGAGCAGTTGCATGAGGTCAACCTGGGCTGGCATCCGCAGGCTGAAAAGGTTCTGTGGCGTCCCGGCCTCCAGGAGTCAAAGACGTCCTCCAACGGATTCAACAACGTTCGCTACCGGTCACGGGCAAAGGCTGGCTATGTGGCGCAGTTGACCGCGCTCATTGAGGAAATCACGCCGTACTGCCGCATCCGTTACGCGTTCTGAAACGCGCACCGGCTGCGGCAGCTGTCAGGCATGGTGTTCGTCGGGCGCACCGTTCGGGGCGGGCGCGGCAGACTCGCTGTGCCCGCCTTTTGCCTTGCCGAACGGCAGCACCTTCAGGATCGGGCCGACCACTGCCAGCACTATGAGGCCCCAGGCGAGGCCGACGACGGTTGAGCAAAGGGTGTTGACGAGCCAAGCTAAAAGACCGCCGACGACGGCAACGCCCGCCACCGGGTGCTCAATCCCATGGACCAGGTCATAGGGTGCGTGCCAGCCGAGGTCGTGCGCGCCCTGCAGCATGATGTGGCCGCCGACCCAGAGCATGGCGATGGTTCCCACGAACGTGATGGTGGCCAGCACGGCGGGCATTCCGGTGACCAGCAACCTTCCGAGGCGCTTGGAGCGGGGAGAATCCTTGCCCACCAGGTGCACGCCGATGTCGTCCATTTTGACGATGAGCGCGACGGCGCCGTACACGAGCACCGTGATGGCGAACGCCACCAGGACCAGGATGAACGCGCGGACCCAGATGGATTCGGTGGCCACCTCGTTCATGGAGATGACCATGATCTCGCAGGACAGGATGAAGTCGGTGGTGATCGCGCCCTTGACCACCTTGGCCTCGGCATCGTGCCCGCGTTCCACCGCGGGGGCTTCGTCTTCCTCGTGGTGGCCGCCGCGGAGCTTATGCCAGACCTTCTCGGCGCCCTCGTAGCAGAGGTAGGTGCCGCCGAGCATGAGAATGAACGGAATGATCCAGGGGATGAAGGCGCTGATGAGCAGCAGGGCGGGCAGGATGATCAGGAGCTTGTTGCGGATGGAACCCCAGAAGATCTTCTTGATCATCGGCAGTTCACGGGACGGGTCCGCACCCGAGACGTACTGCGGGGTGACCGCGGCGTCGTCGATGACGACGCCGGCCGCCTTGGCACCTGCCTTGGCGGCGCCGGCTGCTACGTCATCCACCGATGCTGCCGCTATGCGGGCCAAGGCTGCCACGTCATCCAGAAGGGCTACGAGGCCGCCGCTCAAGGCCGGCCCCCGAGGGTCATGTGGTCAGGGCGTTGAGCATTGAGGGTTGGGTGCGTGATGGGCATGTTCGGAGTATATTGCAGCCGGCCGGTGGGCTCAGCCCTTTGTCAGGTCCTCGGCAAGCATCACAATGATGCCGCTGGGACCCCGGACGTAACTGAGCTTGTAGGCGTCTTCATAGGTGGCCACGCCGCGCAGGGGGTGGCAGCCGTGCCTTGCGGCAATCTCCAGGGCGTGCCCGATGTCGTCGACGGAGAAGGCGACGCGGTGCATTCCGATTTCGTTGGGCCGGGTGGGCCCAGTTTCGATCGCGTCGGGGTGGATGTATTCGAACAGTTCGAGGCGGCCGCCGCCGTCCGGGGTCTGGAGCATGGCGATCCTGGCGTGGTTGCCGTCGAGTCCGACGGCGGTGTCGGCCCATTCCCCGCTCACGGTCTGCCGGCCCACCACAGTGAGCCCGAGGTCGGTGAAGAAAGCGATGGCCGCTTCCAGGTCGCGGACGGCGATGCCTACGTTTTCGAGTTTGATGGGCATGTGCCACAGGGTACCAACGCGGGGATCGTGCAGGACAGCAACGGAGGGTCAGCGCCTGGTCCGGTACTTCGTCATGACTACGCCGTTGGGAAATGCCCTCGTGTCCACCAACGTCAGGTTCACCCAGGTGTCCAGGGCTGTAAAGAAGGGTTTGCCGCCGCCCACCAGGACCGGATGGGTGACGGTCACGTACTCGTCGATCAACCCGGCCCGCATGGCCGCTGCGGCGAGCGTGGCTCCGCCAATGTCCATCGGGCCGCCGTCTTCGCCCTTGAGCCGGGTGATCTCGGTGACCGCGTCACCGGTGACCAGGCGGGCATTCCAGTCGACGGCGCTGAGGGTCGAGGAGAACACCACCTTCGGCATGTCCCGCCAGCGCCGGGCAAATTCGATCTCAGCCGGTGTGGCCCCAGGCTGTTGGTCGGCGGTGGGCCAGTGCGGACTCATGGTCTCCCACAGCCTGCGCCCGTACAGCGCCAGGCCCGTGGCCCCCACCCGGTCCGACCACCACTGGAACAACTCGTCGCCGGGTACGCTCCAGCCAAGGTCGCCGCCGGGTGCGGCTATGTAGCCGTCGACGCTCAGGTTCATGGCGAAGGTCAGCTTGCGCATGGCGCCCAGTCTCCCCCGACTCTCCGGCCGTTGCATAGACCCGCGGAGTTCATGTCCGGCCCCCTTTGTGCCCACCCAAAAGCACCCACGCCCTCCCTTAGTAGGACCCCTACAAAATCGTCCCCGTTCCGCGCCGGTAGCGTCGGCTGTACATTAGATTCCGCTTGTACAACCCCGACAGGACCGCCATGAGCATCACCGAGACCACCACAGAAACCAGCAAGCGGACGGAGCGCCGGCGCTGGAACGGCACCGACCTTGGCCTGATCGCCGTCTTCGCCGCCCTCGTGGCCGGCGCCGCACTGGTGCCGGGACTGGCCCTGAACGGCTTCGGCGTCCCCATCACCTTCCAGACCCTGGCCGTGATGCTCACCGGCCTGGTGTTGGGGCCCGCCCGCGGATTCGCCGCCGTCGGACTTTACACCCTCCTGGGGCTGGCCGGCCTGCCCATCTTCAGCCAGGGCCGCAGCGGCCTGGCCATCCTTGCGGGGCCTTCGGCCGGCTACATCATCGCCTTCCCCATCGCCGCTGCGGCAGTGGGTTGGCTGGCGACTGTGGTCATCCGCCGGACCACGAAAGCCCGCGCCCTGTGGTTCTTCCTGGCCGCCACGGCCACCAGCATCGTCTTCGTGCACACGCTGGGCGTCCTGGGAATTGCCCTCAACTCCAAGGCCACGCTGGAGCAGGCCTTCCTTAGCGACCTGGTCTTCTACCCGGGAGACATCATCAAGAACCTCCTGGCCGCCGCCGTCGCCGTCGCCCTCCACCGGGCGTTCCCCGATGTCCTGGTCCGCCGCGTCCGCCGCCGCACCCAACCCACCCGAAGCGCCTAGGGACTACGCATGCCGGCAGTAACGTTCGACCAGGTGCGTGTCGCCGTCGAAAGCGAGGACTCCCAGCAGCCCAAGGTCCTCCTGGACGCAGTAAGCCTCAGGCTGGACGAAGCCCGGGTGGGCGTCATTGGCGCCAACGGATCGGGCAAATCCACGCTGCTGCGCCTCGTCAACGGACTCATCCAGCCCTCCAGCGGCACCGTCACGGTCGACGGCGACGACACCGTGGGTGCCGTCCGGAAGGTCAGGCGCAACGTGGGCTTCGTCTTCACCGATCCCCTGTCCCAGCTGGTGATGCCTACCGGCCGGGAAGACGTCGAACTGTCCCTCCGCCGTTCAACCAAGAACGGTACGGAACGGCGGCACCTGGCGGAACAAGCCCTCGAACGCCTGGGCCTGCTGAACCTGGCGGACCAAAGCATCTACGAGCTGTCCGGCGGCGAGCGGCAACTGATGGCGCTCGCCGCCGTGCTGGCGGTAAACCCCCGGGTGCTGGTGCTGGACGAGCCCTCCACCCTCCTGGACCTGCGCAACCGCGAGCTGCTCCGCAGGACTTTGGCGCACCTGGACCAGCAAATCATCATGTCCACCCACGACCTTGAGCTGGCCCTGGACATGGACCGGGTCCTGGTCATTGAGCAGGGCCGCGTGGCTTTCGACGGCGCCCCGGCGGAGGCCGTGGCGGCTTACCGCTCATGGTGCCTTCAGGGATTGGACGCCACAGGGCGGGATTCCACGTGAGGGGCCACGGCTTCCTCCTGGCCAACTACGTGCCCGGTACCTCACTGGTCCACCGCGCACCGCTGGCGCTGAAGTTCCTCCTGGTCATCGGCTGTGGCCTGCTTTCCTTCCTCATCGTCGACTGGCGCATCTCTGCAGGTGTCCTGGCCCTGCTCTGCGGCCTGTTCCTCGCCACGGGCGCCGGGGCGCGCCGGCTGTGGCACGCCGTCCGCCCTCTGGCCCCCGTGCTCCTGGTCATTGGCCTCTTCCAGTGGTGGCAGCTGGGCGGACCCACAGCGGGCCGGATCGTGCTGAACATCCTGGTCTGCGTCGTGGCAGCATCCCTGCTGACCGCCACCACGCCGATCCAGCGGCTCCTGGACGGCGTGGTCCACCTGGCGCGGCCCTTCAAAAGGTTCGGCGCCGATCCTGAACGCTTCGCGCTGACCATCGGCATCATGCTCCGCAGCATTCCCTTCATCGCGGGCACCTTCGCTGACGTGCGCGACTCCGCCCGGGCCCGGGGACTGGAGCGCAACCCCCGCGCACTGGTCCTGCCGGTCTTCATCACATCCGTGGCGTACGCCCGCCAAACAGGTGAGGCGCTGGCGGCCCGCGGCTTGGGCGAACCGGAAGACTGACCGGGCGGGACGCCAGGCGGTGTTACAGCCGCCGGTACTCCAGCAGTGCCGCCGTGCCCATTCCACCGGCCATGCTGATCATGGCCAGCCCCAGGGCGCCCTCGGTGCCCGCCCGCCGCGCCTGGGCGAGCAGCCGGGTCACCAGCACGGCACCCGACGCACCGTAGGCGTGCCCCAGCGCCAGCGCCCCGCCGTCGAGGTTTGCCCGGCCGGGATCGATGCCCAGCTCATCGAGGCACGCGAGGGTCTGTGAGGCGAACGCCTCGTTGAATTCCACCAGGTCCAGCTCGCTGGCCTTCACACCGGCCGCAGCCAGGACGCCCCTGGCAGCCGGAACAGCGCCCATCCCCAGCACCTGCGGAGCCACCCCGGCGGTACCGGTGCCGCGCACCAGCAGGCCATCACGCACCCCGAGCAGGCGGGCCCGCGCAAGGGACGTCACGACGACGGCGGAGGCGGCGTCCGCGTCAGAGCAGGAATTTCCGGCAGTGACAGTCCCTCCTGGCACAAAGGCGGCCCGGAAGCGTGCCATGACAGTCGGCGTCAGGCCCGCCCGCGGCCCGCCGTCCACGGAGACGGTCCCCGCGGGAGTCTCCAGCGGCACGAGTTCGTCCGTGAAGCGTCCGTCCCGGATGGCGGCGAGGGCTTTCCGGTGGCTGGCCAGCGCGAAAGCATCCTGGCGTTCCCGGGCAACGCCGTACGCGCCGGCCACCGTTTCCGCCGCCACGCCCATGTCCGGGTCCCCGAAGCTGTCCGGCACAAACTGGGCGCGCCGGTAGAACTCCGGGCCGCCGTCGTCCTTCCTGTGGGCACGCAGGGGCGCGGTGCTGGTGCTTTCCACTCCCCCTGCCAAGTAGAGCGGTCCGCCGCCGGCCGCAACGAGTCGTGCGGCAAGGACGATTGCATCCAAGCCCGAACCGCACTGCCTGTCAACGGTGATCCCCGGCACGGCGGCCGGCAGTCCCGCCTCCAGCAGGGCAAGCCGTGCAACGTTCCCGCCCCCTCCGACGGCGTTGCCGATAACAACGTCGGTGACGGACGCGGGGTCCAGCGCCACTGCGGCCAGTTCCCGGAGGACCGGAGCAAGGAGTTCGTGGGCGCGCAGGCTCCGCAGCGCTCCGTTGACGGGGCACACCGGGGTCCGGCGCGCGGCGATGATGACCGGCTGCCGTTCGGGCGGCAGGAGGCCGGGCGGTTGGACGTCAGGCGCCAAGGGCACGCACCCTGGGGTCGCGGGCATTGATCCACTCCAGCAGGAGGTTGCGGCTGACCTTGCCGCGGTCCGTGGTGGGCAATTCCGCGAGCAGGTAGTACTGCGACGGCCGCTTGTGCCGGGACAGGATGTCCTCCAGGCCGGCCCGCAGCTGGGTGGCGCTGATTCCGCCGTGGGACGGCAACACGCCGGCGACAACGCGCTGGCCACGCAAGTCATCAGTCATCCCGGCAGCAACAGCTGCTGAGACCCCGGGGACGGCCGCCAATGCCAGTTCCACCTCATGCGGGTAGACGTTCCGTCCCGCCGTCAGGATCATGTCGGCGCGGCGGCCGAGGATGTGCAGTTCGCCGTCCGCCAGGTAGCCCTGGTCCCCCACCGTGTACCAGTCGCCGAAGCACCGCAGCGCTTCACCGTCGTCGCCCCACAGGTAACCGTTGCCCACCATGCCGCTGCGGACGCAGATGTTGCCGTAGCCGCCGTCGGGGACCGGTGCGCCGTCGTCATCCAGGATCCGGACGTCGACCCCCGGAAACGGCCGGCCGATTCCGGTCCCGCCGGCGGTGGCCTCCTGGCCGGGGGACAGGCCAAGACCGGACACGAAACTCAGTTCGGAGGCGCCGTAGTACTCGTAGATGGTGGCGTTGGGAGCCCAGCGTCTGGCCGCTTCGAGGGTGCGCGCATCAAGCTTGGAACCGGCGCAGATGATGGTCCGGATACCGGACGCATCGACGCATCCGGTCATGCCGCGCTCGCTGAGCATCCGCAGCATGGTGGGTACCAGGACCAGCCGGGTGACACGGTCGTGGGTGATGGCCGCATGGACGTCGCCGACGTCGAACGTCTGCAGCGTCTGGAACTCGGAACCGGCATACAGGCACTCAGCCAGGGCATAAAGGTTCAGGCTGGCGGCCAGCGGACCAGGCGCAAGGGTCACGTCATCCTGCCGGAGACCGAAAAACTCGATCGAGGCATCGAAGGATTGCTGCCAGGACCGCCGGGAGCGGGTGAAGGCCTTGGGCACAGCCGTGGTTCCGGAGGTGAGGCCAATCAGGAAGGTGGATACCGCCGGCCCGTCGGCCAACCCGTCATCCGGAGACACCGGTGCGGAATCGGCGCATGCCTCAACCCGCCGGACGATGTCCTCCTGCAGGGACGGGGGCCAGGCCGGATCCAGGACGGCGCATTGCCGGCGGCCCGCCACGGCGGCTGCGAATTTCACGGCAAAGTCCACGGAATTGGCTTCGCAGAGTGCCGTGACGGATTTGGTGCCGGCCACCTCGTCTTCCGCGGCGTCACGGAGTTGCTCCCAGTCGAGGCGGCGCCCGGCTATCACGACGGCGGTGTCGTGCGGCCGCTGCCCGGCCCAGCGCTGGAGCTTGTCGAGGAAGGGCACGGACCAACTTTACCGGCAGGGCAGATTGAGCGCCCGGCCCGCGGGTAATGTGACGTTATGAGTTTCAACGACAACGTTCAGCTTGATCCCTCCCAGGTCCAGGACCGCCGGGGCATGGGCACCGGGGTGAAAGTCGGCGGCGGCATCGGCGGCGGCCTGGTCCTGCTCGTTGCCCTCCTCCTGGGCATCAACCCCAACATGCTCGGCGGACTGGTGGACGGGGGCTCGTCTGGACAGTCCCAGGGCACGGCACCTGCCTGCAGCACCGGCGCGGACGCGGACGCCCGCCTGGACTGCCGGATCACGGGCACCGTCAACAGCCTCAATGCGTTCTGGCCCGGCTACCTGAAGCAATACAAGGTGCAGTACCCGCGGCCGGAAGCGGTGATCTTCAGCGGCGGCACCAACACCGCGTGCGGGGCTGCGACCTCCGAGGTGGGCCCGTTCTACTGCCCCACGGACACCACGGCGTATTTCGATCCCGGGTTCTTCCAGGAGCTGGTGGACCGTTTTGGTTCCTCCGGCGGCCCGCTGGCCCAGGAATATGTGGTGGCGCACGAGTTCGGCCACCATGTCCAGAATCTGCTCGGTGACCTGCAGCGGGCGCAGCAGGATCCGCAGGGACCGGAGTCAGGGTCCGTACGCACCGAACTGCAGGCGGATTGCTATGCCGGTCTTTGGGCCAAGTACGCCTCCACCACCCCGGACCCGGCTACGGGCCAGCCGTACCTGGAACCCCTCACCCAGCAGGATGTGAACGACGCATTGTCCGCCGCCGCTTCGGTTGGCGACGACCGGATCCAGAAGGCCGCCACGGGCCGCGTCTCCCCCGAAGGTTGGACGCACGGCTCCAGCGAGGAACGGCAGCGCTGGTTCTCCCGGGGCTACCAGTCCGGCGACATCAACCAGTGCGATACGTTCGGCGCCGCCACCCTCTAACCCCGGTTCACCCCGGATGGACCGACGACGACGGCGGGCCGCCTTTCCTGCGAAAGGCGACCCGCCGTCGTCGTATATAAGGCAGTGGGGACTTAGATGTTGAAGCCGAGGGCCCGCATCTGGTCCTTGCCGTCGTCGGTGATCCGCTCGGGACCCCATGGCGGCATCCATACCCAGTTCAGGCGCCAATCGTCCACAACACCGTCCAGGGCCTGTCCCACCTGCTCCTCGAGCACATCGGTGAGCGGGCACGCCGCTGTGGTGAGGGTCATGTCGATCAGGAGCGCACCGTCGTCGTCGGAGTACTTCAAGCCGTACAGCAGCCCCAGGTCGACAACGTTGACGCCAAGCTCGGGGTCGATGACGTCCTTGAGCGCCTCTTCGACATCCTCCAGGGCCGTGCGGCCCGGCTTGATTTCGGTCATGGCAAGTCCTTACTAGGCCTGGACTGCGGCCGGAGCCGCGACGGCGGCTGCGCCGGCGCCCTTGGCGTAACGGTCGTAGCCTTCTTCTTCGAGGCGGTCGGCCAGCTCCGGGCCGCCCTCCTCCACAACCTGGCCGTCCACGAACACGTGCACGAAGTCAGGCTTGATGTAGCGCAGGATGCGGGTGTAGTGGGTAATGAGCAGGGTGCCCATGTTTCCCTCGGAGTGCGCACGGTTGACGCCCTCGGACACGATCTTCAGAGCGTCAACGTCCAGGCCGGAGTCGGTCTCGTCCAGGACGGCGAACTTGGGCTTGAAGAGTTCCAGCTGCAGGATCTCCACGCGCTTCTTTTCGCCGCCGGAGAAGCCTTCGTTGACGTTGCGCTGCGCGAAGTCGGCGTCGATGCGCAGCTTCTCCATGGCGTCCTTGACGTCCTTGGTCCAGGTACGCAGCTTGGGTGCTTCGCCGTCGATGGCGGTCTTGGCGGTGCGCAGGAAGTTGGTCATGGTGACGCCCGGAACCTCTACCGGGTACTGCATGGCCAGGAAGACGCCGGCCCGTGCGCGCTCGTCAACACTCATGGCCAGCACGTCTTCGCCGTCCAGCGTGATGGTGCCGCTGGTGACGGTGTAGCGCGGGTGGCCGGCGATGGTGGAGGCGAGGGTGGACTTGCCGGAGCCGTTGGGTCCCATGATGGCGTGCGTCTCGCCGGTCCTGATGGTCAGGCTGACGCCCTTCAGGATCTCTTTGGTGCCCTGCTCCGTCTCAATGCTGACGTGCAGGTCCTTGATCTCAAGAGTTGACATGCTCTTCTTTCTTTTCGCTCGTAAGTCTGGTGCTGCGGGCGCTCAGTAGTTGTTTACTGCTGCGCCGTTCAAAACGTTGGTGACATCCACATAGACGTCGTCTCCGTCGAGTTCGACGGCGAATACCGGAACAGGATCGTAAGCCGGAAGCTGGAGCGGCTGGCCGCTGCGCAGGTCGAACTGGGAGCCATGCCCCCAGCACTCGATGGCGCAGCCTTCCACGTCGCCTTCGGACAGTGAAATGTCCGCATGCGAGCACGTGTCGCCGATGGCGTGGATGTCTCCCATCGAATCCCGGACAACGGCCACGGGGTAGCCGTCGACCAGGATGCGCAGCGCCTGCTTGACCTTGATGTCATTGGCGCTGCACACCAGCTCACCCTTGGGTTTGCCGCTCATACGTTCCTGCCCGCCTGTCTCTAGTAGTCGATTGCCGCGAGTTCGCGCTCAACAGCCTCGGTCAGGCGCTCTTCGAGGGCCGGAACCTTGATCTGCTGGATGATCTCGTTGAGGAAGCCTCGGACCACCAGGCGGCGGGCAACATCCTCGGGGATACCGCGGGCCATCAGGTAGAACAGGTGCTCGTCGTCGAACCGGCCGGTGGCGCTGGCGTGGCCGGCACCCTCGATCAGGCCGGTCTCGATTTCGAGGTTGGGCACGGAATCCGCGCGGCAGCCGTCGGTGAGCACCAGGTTCTGGTTCTTCTCGTACGAATCGGTGCCTTCGGCCTGCTTCTGGATCAGCACGTCGCCAACCCACACGGTGTGCGCGCCCTTGCCCTGCAGAGCGCCCTTGTACAGGACGTTGGACTTGCAGTTGGCCACGTTGTGGTCCACGAAGGAACGGTGCTCCAGGTGCTGGCCTGCATCGGCGTAGTAAAGCCCCAAAAGCTGTGTCTCGGCACCCTCCCCGGCGAAGCGGACGTTGGAGTTCAGGCGCACGATCTTGCCGCCAAGAGTCACGGCAATGTGCTTGTACACGGCGTCCTTGGCAACCTCGGCGTCATGCTGTGCCAGGTGCTTGGCGTCGTCCCCCCAGAGCTGCAGGGAAACCACCGTGAGGTGGGCGCCTTCGCGGACCAGGACCTCAACGTTGCCGTTGTGGTCTGAGGTGCCGTCGTGCTCGATGATCACGACAGAGCGGCTGTTGACTCCGGCTTCGATCACCACGTGGGAGTTGGTCCGGCGGCCTGCGCCGTTGCCGGTCAGGACCAGGCGCACCGGCTCGTCCAACTCGGCGTTCGCCGGGATGGAGATGAGCTGGGCGTCGCCGGCGTTCGCGGAAGCCACGACGGCGGCACGGTCGGCGGGGACGAGGGTGGCGCCACGGGGGGCCTCACCTGCGCGGAGGGTCCGCTGGACCACGGCTGCAGGTGCCTCGACCGTAACGCCAAGGGCGCCGGCCTCCGACGGGGTATCGGACAGCAGGTTGGCCAGTTCACGCACCGGGGTGAAGCGCCATTCCTCTTCCCGGCCGTTGGGCAGGGCGAAATCGGCCACGTCATGGCTGGTGAGCCTCTCGGCGCGGGAGGCCATGACCTGCGTGCCGTGGCTATGGTGGCGGTCCACCTTGGAGGCGACGAGGTGCTCGCCCTCCTCGGTAAAACCGGCGATCGACGGTGCGCCGACGCGCGCCTTTTCGGTAGTTGCTTCGGCAGTCATTAACCGACGGATCCTTCCATCTGGAGTTCGATGAGGCGGTTCAGCTCGAGGGCGTATTCCATGGGCAGTTCGCGGGCGATCGGCTCAATGAAGCCGCGCACGATCATGGCCATGGCCTCGTCCTCGGGCATGCCGCGGGACATGAGGTAGAACAGCTGTTCCTCGCTGACGCGGGAAACGGTGGCCTCGTGTCCCAGCTGGACATCGTCCTCGCGGATGTCGATGTACGGGTAGGTGTCAGACCGCGAAATGGTGTCCACCAGGAGGGCGTCGCAGCGCACGGTGTTGGCCGAGTGCTTGGCTCCTTCCCGGATCTGGACCAGGCCGCGGTAGGCGGCGCGGCCGCCGCCACGGGCAACGGACTTGGAGATGATCGAGCTCTTGGTGTTCGGCGCAATGTGCACCATCTTGGAACCGGTGTCCTGGTGCTGGCCCTCGCCGGCGAAGGCAATGGACAGGGTCTCGCCCTTGGCCCCTTCGCCTACAAGGTACACGGCCGGGTACTTCATGGTGACCTTGGAGCCGATGTTTCCATCGATCCACTCCATGGTGGCGCCTGCTTCGCAGACGGCACGCTTGGTCACCAGGTTGTAGACGTTGTTCGACCAGTTCTGGATGGTGGTGTACCGGACGCGGGCGCCCTTCTTGACGATGATCTCCACCACGGCGGAGTGCAGCGAGTCGGAGGTGTAGATCGGCGCTGTGCAGCCTTCGATGTAGTGGACGTAGGAGTCCTCGTCGGCGATGATCAGCGTGCGTTCGAACTGACCCATGTTTTCCGTGTTGATGCGGAAGTAGGCCTGCAGGGGGATCTCCACGTGGACGCCCTTGGGGACGTACACGAACGAGCCGCCGGACCAGACGGAGGTGTTCAGCGAGGCGAACTTGTTGTCGCCCACCGGGATGACGGTGCCGAAGTACTCCTGGAAGATCTCCGGGTGTTCCTTCAGCGCGGTGTCGGTGTCCAGGAAGATGACACCCTGCCGCTCAAGGTCCTCCCGCAGCTGGTGGTAAACAACCTCAGACTCGTACTGGGCGGCAACACCCGAAACAAGGCGCTGCTTTTCGGCCTCGGGGATGCCCAGCTTGTCATACGTGTTCTTGATGTCCTCGGGCAGGTCCTCCCAGGTGGCAGCCTGCTTCTCGGTGGAGCGCACGAAGTACTTGATGTTGTCGAAGTCGATGCCGGAGAGGTCCGCGCCCCAGGTGGGCATGGGCTTGCGGTCGAAATACTTCAGGCCCTTCAGGCGCAGGTCGAGCATCCATTCCGGCTCGCTCTTCTTCGCCGAAATGTCCCGGACTACCTCTTCGTTGAGCCCACGGCGGGCGTTGGCGCCGACATCGTTCTTGTCGGCCCAGCCGTACTCGTAGTTGCCGATGCCGTGGAGCTCGGGATTCTTTTCCAGAATCTCCGAGATCACAGTGTTTTCGGCGACTGCTTTCTCTGATAGTTGGTCCGTCATCACGGCCTTTCTTGCTGATGGTTGATTACTTCGTCCAGGCTGGCGGGGGCTGCCGCCGGCACCGTGGCCGGTTTGGCAGGCAGCCTGCCTGTAGGAATATGTGTGGTGCAGACGTGGCCGCCGCGGGCCAGCGTGGAGAGGCGGCGGACGTCAACGCCCACCAGCCTTGAAAAAACTTCGGTCTCGACGTCGCAGAACACCGGGAAGCGGGCGGCGAGCTGCTGGATGGGGCAGTGGCCCTGGCAGAGCTGCACGCTGGAAAGCGCCGCGGGCAGCGGTGCCTTTGCCTCGATGGACGCAGCGGAAGCCACGAAGTTGTCGCGGGTCAGCGCCGCTGCGAGTGCGGTGGCGCGGTCCCGGATGTCCGGGCCGGCCTGCTCGATTTCGGGTGCGTAGCGCCGCTCCATATCCGCGAACCGTTCTTCGGCGAAGGCGCGCACCGCGTCGGGGCCGGCTACCTTTTGCAGCTGCTGGAGCGCAAGGGCGGCGATGTCCAGGTAGTCGTTGCCCAGGCTGGACTGGCCCTGGGAGCTGAGGACGTAACGGCGTGCGGGGCGGCCGGCACCCGTTCCCGGCTTGGCGAGGCGCTTGACCTCGATGACTCCGGCCCGGGAAAGGTGGTCCAAATGGCGCCGGACAGCGGCCGGGGTAAACCCCAGCATGTCCCCCAGCTCGGCCGCGCTGACGGGACCGTGTTCCAGGACGGCAGCGAGGACCCGGTCCCGGGTGCGCTCGTCAGCGTCTGCCACAGGACCGGATGCAGCGGGTCCCGGCCCGGCCACAGGCACAGCGGTAGCGTTGGTCATGGAATACACAACACAATCATGTCGTAATTTAGTCCCGCACTCCAGTAAGGGCAGGCTGACCTTGGCTCTGCACGGAATATGACTTCCTGCAGTTTCCCGGCGCTCCGCCCGACCCCGCCGGACGGCACGGAATACTACATCCCGTAGAATACTGTGGTGCGATCCCCCCAGTCCCCCGTCCTGTCCATCCATGGGCTCATCAAGGACGTAGGCCCCCTGTCCAGCCTGGACGGAAAGATGCTCAGGGTTGTCAGCGGCGTCTCCCTCACCGCGGAGCGCGGGCAGGTGACCGCGTTGCTGGGCGCAAACGGAGCCGGCAAGACGACCACCCTGGAATGCGCGCAGGGCCTGCAGAAACGTACCGGCGGCAGCATTTCCCTGCTGGGCCAGGACCCCGCCACGGCCGGTGCTGACCTGCGCTCCCGCGTCGGGGTGATGCTGCAGGACGGCGGGCTCCCGCCGTCGGCACGGCCCATCCCGTTGTTGCGGCATATCGCCGGCCTGTACGCCCGCCCCTGGCCGTTGGAAGACCTGGTGGGCAGGCTGGGCATCGATGCCTTCAGCCGGACCAGCGTCCGCCGGCTTTCCGGCGGCCAGAAGCAGCGCCTGGCACTGGCCGCAGCCTTGATCGGCAGGCCGGAAGTCCTCTTCCTGGATGAACCCAGCGCCGGACTGGACCCGCAGTCCCGGCAGCTGGTGTTCGACCTGATTGCCGAGCTGCGCGACGGCGGCATGGGCATCATCCTGACCACCCACCTGATGGACGACGCCCAGCGCCTTGCGGACTACGTGTACATCATTGACGGCGGCCGCAACGTCGCCGAAGGCACTGTCCATGAGCTGCTGCAGCGCAACCCCGTGGCGGACCAGGCGGGCGAGCACGTCCGGACCCTGGTGTTCGAGGCACCCGCCGGGCTGGACCTGGCTGCGGTGCTGCCGGACGACGTCGACGTCTCCGAGGCCCGTGCCGGCAGCTACGCCGTCACCGGCGCCCTCACACCCCGCCATTTGTCCGCCCTGGCCCAGTGGTGGGAAGCAAAGGGCATCATGCCGGCATCGATGAGCCTCCAGGCGCGTAGCCTTGAAGACGTCTTTCTGGACATCTCAGGAAAGGACATCCGATGAGTACCGCAGCGATCCGGGAGACGCAGAAGCCCGCGTCCCTGCCCCGCCGCGTCCTCCTGCAAGGCAAATACGAGGCACTGACAATGCTGCGGAACGGCGAGCAGCTGATCCTGGCCGTGGTGTTGCCGCTGCTGGCACTGGTCGGCCTGACGGTGACGCCTTTCCTCGACGGTATGGGCTCCAGCCGCATCAATGTGGCTGTTCCGGGGATCCTCGCTCTGTGTGCCATGTCAACGGCTTTCACCGGGCAGGGCATCGCCACCGGCTTCGACCGCCGCTATGGGGTGCTGCGTTTCCTGTCCACGACGCCCCTGGGCCGCGGCGGCCTGATTGCCGGGAAGGTTCTCTCGGTCCTGGCCGTCCTGTGCCTCCAGGTGGTAGTGGTGGGCCTGGTCGCCCTGGTGCTGGGCTGGCAGCCGACGGCGTCGGGCTGGCTCCCCGGGCTAGCCCTGCTTGCGCTGGGTGCAGCGGCATTCACCGCACTGGGGCTGCTGGTGGCCGGTACCGTCCGGCCGGAAGCGACGCTGGCGATTACCAACCTGCTGTGGATCCTCCTGGGAGCCATGGGCGGCATCGTCATCCCGGCCGAAAGGTTGCCCGCCGCGGCGCAGGCCGTGGTCCATTTCCTGCCTTCCGGCGCCCTCGGGGAATCGATGCGCGCCGCTTTCCTGGGCGGGGCCGTGAACGGCGGCGCCGCCCTGATCCTGCTGCTCTGGACCGTCATTGCCGGAGCCGCAGCCATCCGTTGGTTCAAGTGGAATTGAGATAATCGTGACCACGGCTTCACGCCTTCCCCAGATTGCCGGCCGCCTGGCGTCGCGGCTTCCCCGTACGGTGGACGTCCGCATCCGCCGCCTCGCCGTTGCCTCCCTGATCGGCCAGACGCTTTTGGTGGTCACGGGCGGGGCTGTCCGCCTGACGGCGTCAGGCCTTGGCTGCCCCACCTGGCCCCGCTGCACCTCGGACTCGATCGTAAACACCCCCGAGATGGGCATCCATGGCTTCATCGAGTTCGGCAACCGGCTCCTGACCTTCGCGCTGGCCGCCGTGGCCGCGCTCATGCTGGTCTACTTGTGGAACCTGCGCAAGGAACGCAAGGACCTCTTCCTGCTGGCCCTCGGGCTGCTCGCCAGCATCCCGGCGCAGGCGGTCATCGGCGGCGTCACCGTGCTCACCAACCTCAATCCGTGGGTGGTGGGCCTGCACTTCCTGGTGTCGATGGCCCTGGTGGTGTTCTCAACCCTGCTGGTGAACCGCGCCTTCGGCCGGACCGGCCGTTTCCTGGCGGCCCGGCCGGCCGTCCTGCCCGCGGCCCTGCGCCCGGTGACTGCCGCCGTCGCCCTGTTCTCCGCGGTTGCAGTGATGCTCGGGGTGGTGGTCACGGGTGCAGGTCCGCACGCGGGTGACGCAGATGCTCCCCGGAACGACCTCGACTGGGACTTGTTCTCCCACATCCACGCAGTGCCTGCCTACCTGGTTACCGCGGGAACGGTGGTGGCGCTGGTGCTGGTCATCCGGCGGCGCATTACCGGCCCCTTCCGGACCGCGGTCCTGATGCTCCTGGGAGTCACCGTCCTCCAGGCCATCATCGGGTTTACGCAGTATTACAACGGCATTCCCGCGTTGCTGGTGGCGGCCCACATGCTCGGTGCCGCGCTGCTCATGGCAGCATCGACGAACGCCTGGGACATCGCCCGCTCAAGCACGGCCAAGTAGGTTCACGCACCCATAAAAAAGGCGCCCCGGTCCCTTTGTGGACCGGGGCGCCTTTCCTTTACTGGCAGGCCTTGCCGCAGGTACCCGGACTAGCCGGACGCCAGGGCGTCGTCCTGCAACCTGGCCCCGAGCGCCGGGTCGAGGTCCGCTATGCCGTCCGGCGTCACTTCGAGGACCCGCGCGGTGGCAATGTCGTAGAACAGGCCGGTTGCCTGGACCTGCCCGCCGGCCAGGGCGGGCCCCGCGTGCGGATGGTTGTGGAGCTTGCCCAGCTGCACGGCCACATTGACCATCGCCAACTGGTCCACCGTGCCGTAGCCCGCGGCGGCGGCCTGCTTCCCCACCGGGTGGCCAGCCAGCAGTTCGGCATGGCTTTGCCGGGAGTGCCCCAGCCAGCGCCCGAACGCCGGGCCCAGGGAGGCGTGGTCCGCGCCGTCCGCCTCGGCGATCAGCGCCTTCATGGCGCCACAGTTTGAATGCCCGCAGATCACCAGCGACTTCACGCCCAGGCCATTGACGGCGAAGGACAGGGCCGAGTCGATCGAGGCATCCTGGCCCTGGTTGCACACAACGTTGCCGATGTTCCGCAGGGTGAGCAGATCTCCCGGACCGCTGCTGGTGATCAGGTTGGGGTTAACGCGGGAGTCGACGCAGGCCACAAACAGGCTGTCCGGATTCTGTGCCTCGGCCAGGTCGTGCACCAGCGGGCGCACCTGGTCCGCGAAGCGGCGGTGATACTTGTTGATCCCCTGCAGCAGGGATTCCTTCCGGGGCGGAAGCGGAAGCTCGCTGGCTTCTCCGCGCCGGGGCGATTGGTGCGCCGCGTCCCGGAACAGGGTGTTCCCGTGCTCTTCGAGGTTCACGGTGCCGCCCGTGGCCTGGTGCTGGACCCGCCAGGCCAGCAGGGCTTCGCGGAACGAATGGTCCACGTAGTCCGCATTCAGCTCCACCACGACGTCCACGGCGGCGGGGATGGACTGCAGCGTACCGTTCAACCGCGGCAGCGCGAAGAAGCTGCAGGATCCTGCAACGGTCACCCGCCAGGGCGACGACGTAGTGGCGGGAGGATGGGCCTGGATCGGGGCGCGCAGGACCCGCCACAGCACGCACGCGGCGGCCAGCGCGAGCCCGATCATGACGCCCTCCAGTAGGTTCAGGAAGACAACGCATGCAAGGGTCACGGCGTAGATCAGGAGGTCTCCGGTCCGCAGGCTGGTGCGGATATCCGCCACCTTGATCAGGCGCGCGCCGATGACCACCAGCAGGCCGGCGAGGACGGCCAGCGGGATGAGCTGGATCAGCCCGGCGAAGAGCGCCGAGAAGGCAAGGACCCACACGCCGTGCAGCACGGCGGAGGTCCGGGTGGCTGCGCCGGCTTCCACGTTGGTGGCGCTGCGGACGATGACCCCCGTGACGGGAAGGCCGCCCAGTGATCCGGAGACGATGTTTGCGGCGCCCTGGCCGACGAGTTCCTTGTTAAGGTTGGTGCGCGGGCCGGTGTGCATTTTGTCCACTGCAACCGCGGAAAGGAGGGATTCGATGCTCGCGATCAGGGCCATGGTCAGGACTGCGAAGGCGAAGGCCCGCCAGTTTCCGTCGGGAAGCTGCGGCAGCGCGATCGCATCGAAGATCGAGCCGTCGAGGGAGATCCGTTCCACCCCCGGGGCAAAGGCGACCGCCAACGCGGTACCGGCGGCAACTGCCGCCAGCGGGCCCGGCACCCGGCGGACAATGGGGGGAAGGAACCGCCAGCACAGCAGGATCACGATGACCGCCAGGCCCAGCAGGGCCGCATGCAGTTCCAGGTTGGTGATGGCGGCAGGCAGTCCTGCGAGGTTCTCAAGCGCAGAGCCCGCAGGCTCCGATCCCAGTAGTACGTGGAGCTGCTGCAGGATGATGGTGACGCCGATGCCGGCGAGCATGGCCTTGACCACCACGGGGGAAACGGCCAGGGCTGCCCGGCCGACGCGGCTTATACCCAGCAGCAGCTGCACGGCGCCGGCGGCCACGGTGATGGCGCACGTCACCTGCCAGCCGAACTCCTGCACCAGGCCGGCCACGACGACGGTCAGCCCGGCGGCGGGTCCACTCACCTGGAGCGGTGAGCCGCCAAGGCTGCCGGCCACAATGCCGCCGATGGCGGCGGCGATCAATCCTGCCATGATCGGGGCGCCGGAGGCAGCCGCGATGCCAAGCGAGAGCGGGAGCGCCACGAGGAACACCACCAGGGAAGCGGGGACGTCGGCGCCGAGGTGGGAGGCAAATCCGGGGAGACCGGGTTTTTTCCGGACCGGGTTCCCGTTTCCGCCCGGTGGACTGTGGCTGGGCGTGGGGACGGCTGAGGGACGGGCTTCCATGGGCTGTTTCCTTTGCTTGCGGGAAGGGTCCGTTCCACCGTAAGCAGGTTGTCATGTTTAATGACAGTTAACGTGACAGATATGACAAGCATGTCATATCGTTCACCGAGGCAACGAAACCGGTGGTTTGCGGCCCACGCGCAGCATGCCAACAAAGAAGGCGGCCCCCACCTTGAGGTGGCGGCCGCCTGCGGCTTAATGGGGCGGTTTGGCTAGCCGCCCGCCACTGCACTTCCGACGAACGGGTCCACAGCGAGGGCGATGAAGAGCAGCGTCAGGTAGCTGATGGAACCGTGGAACACCTTCATGGCGCGCTTGTCGGGAATATCCTCCCGGTGGGCGCGGGAGTACAGCGCATGGGACTCGTAAAGGAACCAGGCGCCCGCGATGACAGCAGTTGCCGTGTACACCCAGCCCGCCCCGCCGGCCGGGATCATCAGCAGGGATGAGGCCACCATGGCCCAGGCGTAAAGGACCACCTGGACGGACACCACCTTTGCCCCGGCAATGGCCCCGAGCATGGGGACGTTGGCGTTCCGGTAGTCCTCGCCGTACCGCATCGACAGGGGCCAGTAGTGCGGGGGCGTCCAGAGGAAGATCACCAGGAACAGAATGACGGCGGGCCATTCGACGGAGTTCGTTACGGCGGCCCAGGCAATCAGTACCGGGAAGCAGCCTGCGGCGCCGCCCCATACGATGTTCTGCGCCGTGCGGCGCTTGAGGATCATGGTGTAGATGACGACATAGAAGAAGATAGCGCCCAGTCCCAGCCATGCCGAGAGCGGATTGGCGCCGAACCAGAGGATCACGATCGCCGCCGCACCCAGCAGCCAGGAGAAGACCAATGCTTCCCGCGGGGTGACTTCACCCGTGACGAGCGGCCGGTTTTCCGTCCGGTGCATCAGCTTGTCGATATCCCGGTCGATGTAGCAGTTGAACGCTCCCGCGCTGCCGGCGGCGAAAGCCCCGCCCACCAGGGTGGCAAGGATCAGCCCGATGGAAGGGAAGCCCCGCTCCGCGTAAATCATCGTGGGAAGCGTGCTGACCAGGAGAAGTTCGATCACGCGCGGCTTGGTGAGGGCGAGATACGCCTTGGCCTTACGGGCAAACCCGATGCCGGAGGCCCGGGATGCGTTCAGCGGCGTATCTGTTGTGCTCACG
The DNA here is from genome assembly GCF_030812615.1 of Pseudarthrobacter niigatensis. Taxonomy (NCBI): domain Bacteria; kingdom Bacillati; phylum Actinomycetota; class Actinomycetes; order Micrococcales; family Micrococcaceae; genus Pseudarthrobacter; species Pseudarthrobacter niigatensis. The sequence continues at coordinate 378,767 of NZ_JAUSTB010000001.1, forward strand.
GTGGCAGTCACCCGTTCTGTGTGGCAGTTGAGGCTGCAGGGCAGCTCCGGTCGTGCGGCCCGGACCCGGGCACGGCACTCAGGGATGGAAAAGCGCCAGGTGCGTGCAACAGCCGGGACACTCCGGGTGGCGATAGTGATGCGCACCCGGCGTTGGCCTCCAAATATCATACCGCGCCGCAAGCACTTCCCCTGCCCCGCAATATGCGCAATTGATTGCTCGCAGGCCCATTCGAGCAGATTAAGTCACCGCGCCGGAATAGTGATTCACAAAAGGGGAAATTGCGTCCAAAACGTGAGATTTGCGGCGCCCGAAGGATGGATAAGAGCTAAGCTGTCACCAGATCAGCACGCAGCAAGAAAGCGGTGGAAAACGCATTCCCGTTGCTGTCCGTGACTGAATGCAAGGATCAACGTTTCGATGGTGAACGGCTGGTACACACCGCAGCGGGCGCCAAGCAGAGCACCCTTGACCGGATCCGGTGTACCACCCACGCCAGCACAGAGAGGGGCCCGGTTTTCGTGCCACATTTGGAAGAGCAAGAACTGTCATGGACCAGCTTGGACCAGCGAGCCGTGGACACCATCCGTGTCCTGGCCGCGGACGCCGTCGAGAAGGTGGGCAACGGCCACCCCGGAACTGCCATGAGCCTGGCACCCGCCGCTTACCTTCTCTTCCAGAAGCTGATGCGCCACGACCCGCGGGATCCGCAGTGGCTTGGCCGTGACCGGTTCATCCTGTCCCCCGGCCACACCTCCCTGACGCTTTACATCCAGCTCTTCCTCTCAGGCTACGGGCTGGAACTGAAGGACCTCGAGGCGCTGCGCACCTGGGGTTCACTCACCCCGGGACACCCGGAGTACAAGCACACCGCCGGCGTGGAGATCACCACCGGCCCGCTCGGCCAGGGACTCGCGTCCTCGGTCGGATTCGCCTACTCCCAGCGCCGCCAGCGTGGCCTGTTCGACGCCGATGCGCCGGCCGGCGAGTCGCCGTTCGACCACACCATTTGGGTCATCGCGTCCGACGGCGACCTCCAGGAAGGCGTCACGGCGGAGGCTTCGTCGCTGGCCGGCCACCAGGAACTGGGCAACCTCGTGGTGATCTATGACGAGAACCACATCTCCATCGAGGACGATACCGACATCGCATTCACCGAGGATGTCCTGAAGCGCTACGAAGCCTACGGCTGGCACACCCAGCGCGTGGACTGGACCCGGACCGGCGAATACAAGGAAGACGTCCAGGAGCTCTACAGTGCCCTGCTCGCCGCCAAGGCCGAGACCTCCAGGCCGTCCATCATTTCGCTGCGCACCATCATCGGCTACCCGGCCCCCAAGAAGCAGAACACCGGCAAGATCCACGGCTCCGCCCTCGGCGCCGACGAGGTTGCCGCGCTGAAGGAGGTGCTGGGCTTCGACCCCGCGAAGTCCTTCGAGGTGGACCAGGAAGTCCTGGACCATGCACGCGCAGTGGTGGAACGTGGCGCGGCCGAACACAAGGAATGGGAAGAATCCTTCAACGCCTGGCAGGCAGCCAACCCCGAGGGCGCCGCCCTCCTGCAGCGCATCGAAGCGCAGGAACTTCCTGCCGACGTCGACGCCGCGCTGCCGGTCTTCCCGGCCGGCAAGGATGTCTCCACCCGCGCAGCCTCCGGCAAGGTCCTGAACGCCCTCGGCCCGGTCCTGCCCGAGCTGTGGGGCGGCTCAGCCGACCTCGCAGAGTCCAACAACACCACCATCGAAGGTTCCCCGTCCTTCGTGCCGGCCTCCAAGCAGACCGGTGCCTGGTCCGGGAACCCGTACGGCCGGGTGCTGCACTTTGGTATCCGTGAGCACGCCGCGGCATCAATCGTGAACGGCATCAGCCTGGCCGGCAACACCCGCGCGTTCTCCGGTACGTTCCTGATCTTCAGCGACTACCAGCGCCCCGCCATCCGCCTGGGCGCCCTGATGGGTGTCCCGTCCCTGTACGTATGGACGCACGACTCCATCGGCCTGGGCGAGGACGGCCCCACCCACCAGCCAGTGGAACAGCTCGCTTCACTGCGCGCCATCGTGGGCCTGGACGTCGTCCGCCCCGGCGATGCCAACGAAGTGGCAGCCGCCTGGAAGACCATGCTGGAAAACCACACCAACCCCGCAGGCATCGTCCTGACCCGCCAGAACATCCCCACGTGGGAACGCGGCGAGGGCGACGCCGACGGCGACACTTTCGCGTCGACCGCAGGCGTGGCGAAGGGCGGCTACGTGCTGGCCGAAGCATCGAAGGACGGCGCCACGGTGCCGGCCGACGTGATCCTGATCGCCACCGGCTCGGAAGTCCAGCTGGCCGTCCAGGCCCGCGAAGCGCTGCAGGCCGACGGCATCGCGGCCCGCGTGGTATCCATGCCCTGCGTTGAATGGTTCAAGAAGCAGGACGCCGCCTACCGCGAATCGGTCCTGCCCGCGGCAGTCAAGGCACGCGTGTCCGTCGAAGCCGGGCTGGCCCTTAGCTGGCGCGAATTCGTTGGCGACGCAGGCCGCTCCATCAGCCTTGAGCACTATGGCGCTTCCGCGGACTACAAGCGCCTCTTCCAGGAGTTCGGCATCACGGCGGAAGCAGTGGCCGCCGCCGCCAAGGACTCCCTCGCCGGCCTGCAGGCCTGAAACCTAAACTTTTAGGAGATAGAACAATGACAACTCCCACCCAGCAGCTCTCCGACGCCGGTGTTTCCATCTGGCTCGACGACCTCTCCCGCGGACGCCTGGAAACCGGCACCCTCCGCAAGCTCATCGAAGAAAAGAACGTGGTTGGCGTGACCACCAACCCCTCCATCTTCCACGCGGCCATCACGTCGGGCACCGACTACGACCACATCATCGCCGCCAAGGCGGCAGAGGGCGCCAGCGTGGAGGACACGATCTTCGAGATCACCACCACCGACGTCGCCGATGCCTGCGACCTGTTCGCGCCCGTCGCCGCCGCCACCCGGGGAATCGATGGCCGGGTCTCCATCGAGGTCGACCCTCGGCTTGCCTGGGACACCGCCGGGACCATCGCCGAGGCCAAGCACCTCTACCAGCGCGTCAACAAGGCCAACGTCCACATTAAGATCCCTGCAACCGTCGAGGGCCTCGAAGCCATCACGGCCACGCTGGCAGAGGGCATCAGCGTCAACGTCACGCTGATCTTCTCCCTGGAGCGCTACCGGGCAGTCATCAACGCCTTCCAGGCCGGTCTGGAGCAGGCCAAGGAAAACGGGCACGATCTTTCAAAGATCCACTCGGTTGCATCCTTCTTCGTTTCGCGCGTTGACACCGAGATCGACAAGCGCCTCGACAAGATCGGCACCGAAGAAGCCAAGGCCCTCAAAGGCAAGGCCGGCGTTGCCAACGCGCGCCTGGCCTACCAGGTCTACGAGGAGCTCTTTGCCACCGAACGCTGGGGCCTGCTGGCCGACGCCGGCGCACTCCCCCAGCGCCCCCTGTGGGCCTCCACCGGTGTGAAGGACCCGGCCTACCCGGACACCCTGTACGTGACCGAACTCGTGGCCCCCGGCGTCGTGAACACCATGCCGGAGAAGACGCTCGATGCCACCTTCGACCACGGCGTGGTCACCGGCGACACCGTCTCCGGCACCTACGAGGAGGCAAACGCAACCCTGGACGCCCTGGAGAAGCTCGGCGTCTCCTACAATGACGTCGTCGCACTCCTTGAAACCGAAGGCCTGGACAAGTTCGTGGCCAGCTGGAAGGAACTCCTGGCCGACGTCGAAGGCGCCCTCGCTTCTGCACGAAAGGCTTCCTAACACCTATGAGCACTCTCAGCTACGACGCCACCGGCGCTGCACAGCAGGCGCTTGAACAGCACCTTCCCGGCCTGGTCCAGGACCGGGTCGCCACCCGGATCTTCGCGAAGGACCACACGTTGTGGGGTCCGGACGCCGAATCCGAGTCAGCGGTCCGCCTGGGCTGGGTGGAGGCCGCCACCGTTTCACAGCCCCTGGTCAAGGACATCCTGGAACTCCGGGACGCGCTGCGCTCCGAGGGCGTGACACGGATCGTGCTTTGCGGCATGGGCGGGTCCTCGCTGGCCCCCGAGGTCATCGCAGGCACGGCAGGCGTCGAGCTGACTGTGCTGGACAGCACGGACCCGGACCAGGTCCGTGCCGCCCTCGCCGACCGGCTGGCCCACACGGCCATTGTGGTGTCGTCCAAGTCCGGCTCCACCCTGGAAACGGACTCCCAGCGCCGGATCTTCGAGCAGGCCTTCACCGAGGCCGGGGTGGACGCCAAGAGCCGGATCATCATCGTGACCGATCCCGGCTCACCGTTGGACAAGGCTTCCCGGGAGGCCGGCTACCGGGCGGTCTTCAACGCCGATCCCAATGTCGGTGGCCGCTACTCGGCCCTGACGGCGTTTGGCCTGGTCCCCTCCGGCCTGGCCGGCGTGGACATCCAGGCTTTCCTGGACGAGGCGGAGGAAGCTGCCGAAATCCTGAACGACGATGCCGCGGACAACATCGGGCTGGCTTTGGGTGCCACCCTGGGCGGAACCAGCCCGCTGCGGAACAAGATCGTCATCGCAGAGGACGGCTCCGGCATTGTTGGATTCGCCGACTGGGCTGAACAGCTCATCGCTGAATCCACCGGCAAGCTCGGCACGGGCATCCTTCCGGTGGTCGCAGGTCCTCAGGCCCCGGAGGTAACGTCCGGGGCTCCCGACGTGCTGGTGGTCCGGCTCGTGGCAGCCGATGCCGACATCGAACTCGGCGAGAACCAGGCAGCCATTGCCGGCGGCCTCGCCACCCAGATGATGGTGTGGGAATTCGCCACCGCCGTGGCGGGCCGCCTGCTGGGGATCAACCCCTTCGACCAGCCCGACGTCGAAGCCGCCAAGGTAGCGGCACGCGGGTTGCTGGACGCCCAGCCGGAACCCACTCCGGCAGCGTTCGTCGACGGCGCCATCGAGGTGCGCGGCGGTGACTGGCTCGGCGACGCAGCAACGGCGGAAGGTGCCGTCAAGGCACTCCTCGGCACCTTGGCGTCCGACAGCTACCTGAGTGTGCAGGCGTACTTTGACCGGTTGGCTTTCGCAGGACTCGAAGGCATCCGCGACGACCTGGCAGCTGCCACCGGCCGCCCGGTGACCTTCGGCTGGGGCCCGCGGTTCCTGCACTCCACCGGTCAGTTCCACAAGGGTGGCCCCGCCATCGGAGTGTTCCTCCAGGTCACTGCCACCCCGGCGGAGGACCTGGGCATTCCGGACCGGCCGTTCACCTTTGGTGAGCTCATCGCTGCCCAGGCTGCAGGCGACGCCCAGGTCCTGGGTGGGCACGGCCGTCCCGTGCTGCGCCTCCACCTCACCGACCGTGCGGCCGGCGTGGCACAGCTGCAGGACATCGTCGCCGCACTGTCCACCCGCGCATCCGCAACCGAAAGCTAAGGCACAAAAGCAACCATGCCAGAAACTGAATACGGCCGGAAAGGCACGGGCCGCGGGCGTAATCCGCTGCGCGATCCGCGCGACCGCCGTTTGAACCGGATCGCCGGTCCGTCCTCGTTGGTTCTTTTCGGGGTCACGGGCGATCTTGCCCGCAAGAAGCTCATGCCGGCGGTCTACGACCTCGCCAACCGTGGCCTGTTGCCGCCCAGTTTCGCCTTGGTGGGCTTCGCCCGCCGGGAGTGGGACAAGGAGGATTTCGCCGCGGAGGTGAAGGCCTCGGTGCAGGCACACGCCCGGACCCCGTTTGACGAGGCAGTGTGGAATCAGCTCTCCGAGGGCATCAGGTTTGTCCAGGGCGAGTTCGACGACGACGCGGCCTTTGAGCGGCTCGGCGAAACGATCAAGGAACTCGACGATGTCCGGGGCACCCGGGGGAACCACGCGTTTTACCTGTCGATCCCGCCGAAGGCGTTCGAGCAGGTCTGCCGTCAGCTGTCCAAGCACGGCCTCGCGCAGGCCGACGGGGACAAATGGCGCCGGGTGGTGATTGAGAAGCCGTTCGGCCACGACCTGGAATCGGCCCGGCAGCTCAATGACATTGTTGAATCGGTGTTCCCGCCGGATGCGGTGTTCCGGATTGACCATTACCTGGGCAAGGAAACGGTGCAGAACATCCTGGCGTTGCGGTTCGCAAACCAGTTGTTCGAGCCGTTGTGGAACGCGAACTACGTGGACCATGTCCAGATCACCATGGCCGAGGACATCGGCACCGGTGGCCGGGCGGGTTACTACGACGGTGTCGGTGCGGCACGGGACGTGATCCAGAACCATCTGCTGCAGCTGCTTGCGCTGACCGCGATGGAGGAACCGATCTCGTTCAACGCAGATGACCTGCGGGCGGAGAAGGAAAAAGTCCTTGCAGCGGTAAAGCTTCCGGAGGATTTGTCGACACATTCGGCGCGGGGCCAGTTCACGGGCGGCTGGCAGGGCGGCGAGCAGGTCCTGGGCTACCTGGAAGAAGAAGGCATTCCCGCCGATTCGACCACGGAAACCTATGCCGCGGTGCGGGTGGACATCCACACCCGCCGCTGGTCCGGGGTGCCGTTCTACCTGCGGGCCGGCAAGCGCCTGGGCCGGCGGGTCACCGAGATCGCGGTGGTGTTCAAGCGCGCACCGAACCTGCTGTTCACAGATCACGGTGAGGACGATTTCGGGCAGAACGCTGTGGTCATCCGGGTCCAGCCCGATGAGGGCGTGACGATCCGGTTTGGGTCCAAGGTCCCCGGCACGCAGATGGAAGTCCGGGATGTGACCATGGACTTCGGGTACGGGCACTCGTTCACCGAATCCTCCCCTGAGGCGTACGAGCGGTTGATCCTGGACGTGCTGCTGGGTGAGCCGCCGCTGTTCCCCCGGCACGAGGAAGTGGAGCTGTCCTGGAAGATCCTCGACCCGTTCGAGGAATATTGGGCATCACTGTCTGAACAGCCCGAACCCTACGCCCCCGGCTCCTGGGGCCCGGCCAGCGCGGATGAGTTGCTGGCCCGTGACGGACGAACCTGGAGAAGGCCATGATCGTAAACCTGCCAGATACCACCACCTCGAAGGTTTCCAAGAAGCTCATGTCCCTGCGCGAGCAGGGCGGGGTGATCGCCTTGGGCAGGGTCCTGACCCTCGTTGTGGTGACCAAGTCCGGGCTGGAGGAAGAAGCGATCGAGGCCGCCAACGACGCGTCCCGGGAACACCCCTGCCGGATCATCGTGCTCGCCGACGCCGGGAAGGACGGCCAGGACCGGCTGGACGCACAGATCAGGGTCGGCGGGGACGCCGGCGCGTCAGAGGTCATCGTGCTGCGCGGGTACGGACAGCTCGCCCACGAAAGTGAGTCGCTGGTCGCAGCGCTGCTGCTCCCGGACGCTCCGATTGTGGCCTGGTGGCCGCACGGCGCGCCCGAGAACGCCTGCGAAACATCCATCGGCGCGATCGCGCACCGCCGCATCACCGATTCGGCGAACGAACCCGACCCGCAGGCTGCCCTGGAGCGGATCCACCAAACCTACAAGGCCGGGGACACCGACCTCGCTTGGACCCGCCTGACCAACTGGCGCATCCAGCTCGCAGCTGCCCTCGACGAAGTGGACTCTTCGCCGGTGACCGCGGTAGCAGTCGAAGGCGCTTCGGACTCACCCTCCACCATCCTGCTGGCGGCCTGGCTCACCCTGACCCTGGACGCCCCGGTGACCATCGTCGCGGACCCGGCCGGGACGGGCATCCGCCGTGTCCGCCTCAGCCGTCCCGGCGGTGACGTCCAGCTGTTCCGCCCGGGACTTTCCATCGCCGAACTCACCCAGCCGGGCCAACCCGCCCAACGGATCTCGCTCCCGCGCCGCAGCCTCCGCGACTGCCTCGCCGAAGAACTCCGCCGCCTGGACCCCGACGAAGTATTTGGCGAAGTGATTACTATTGGACTGCCACGTACCAATCTAAGGAGCGTCCGACCCAGTGAGCGTTGACCCACGAGTAAGTATCCATCCTGATTCGTCCGTCCTCATGGCCGCCATAGCGGCACGCCTGATCACCAAGCTCGTTGATGTCCAGGACAAGTACGGCGAAGCCACGGTGGTGCTCACCGGGGGAACCGTGGGAATCGGCACGTTGAAAGCTGTCGCGGACTCCCCGGCAGCGCCCGCCGTCGACTGGTCCAAGGTCAACTTCTGGTGGGGTGACGAACGCTTCGTCGGTTCCGCGGATCCGGAGCGGAATACCAAGCAGGCCTTCGACGCATTGCTCTCGCACATTCCAGTGGACCCGGAACGGGTCCACTCGCCGGGTTCATCCGATGAGTTCGGCACGCCGGAGGAAGCGGCTGAGGACTATGCGCGCCAGCTTCGCGATGCCGCAGCAGCGGAGCACGCAGCCGACATGTCCGACGACAGGCCCGAGGAGCCATCCGCACTCCCCCGCCTGGACGTCGTCCTGCTGGGTGTGGGCCCTGACGCCCACATTGCTTCGCTGTTCCCGGAGCAGGCCGGAGTCCGCGAGAAGGAGCGCACGGTGGTGGGTGTGCGGAATTCGCCCAAGCCGCCCCCGCTGCGCATCTCCCTAACCCTGCCTGCCATCAACACGGCAGCGGAGGTCTGGATGGTTGTGGCCGGCGAGGACAAGGCAGGAGCCGTGGGACTCGCCCTGGCCGGGGCAAATCCGGTGCAGGTGCCCGCGTCCGGGCCGCGTGGAACGTCCCGCACATTGTGGCTTATCGACGAAAACGCGGCGTCACGTGTCCCCGAGCAACTGGTCCGGAAGGACGCCGCGGGCGCGTAGCTTCTCCAGCGCTCCGGCCAGGACGTCCTCGGCGTCCTGGCCGGAGCGCCGTTCTTTAACGTACTCAAGATGGCTCTTATAGCCGTCCTCAAACGGGTCGTCCGCTACCGCCTGGCCGTCCCTGGACGCGGGCGCGCCGCAGCGCCGGCAGTCCCAGATGCGGGGAATCTGCTCCTCCGGCATCTTCAGGAACACCGGCTGGGTCTCATGGCCCTTGGCACACCAGTAGGACACCCGGATCCGCGGGAGGGACCCCGGGGATAAGTCGTTGGACTGCAGGCTCGAACCGGAGCCTGCAACCACCCCGGCCCGGGTGCCCCGAAAGCCTGATGACGGATGGACCATGGAAACGCCTCCCTCGAACCCGTGAACGGAGCCCTGCAGCTTAAACCAAAAAACTGTGGCTGCCGGGTGAACCGACAGCCACAGTTTAGGGGCAGGGGCCGCGTGGCGGGAGTGCCACTGGACCCTATTCAGCGAATTCGTTACGAGTCAGCAGTACCGCTGAACCGCATGATCAGGCCGAGTGCGATGATTACTATGCCCCAAGTGACGCCCAGGACGATGGTGAAGCGGTTCAGGTTGCGTTCTGCCACGCCCGAAGAGCTGAGCCCTGAACTCATGCCGCCACCGAACATGTCGGACAGCCCGCCGCCGCGTCCCTTGTGCAGGAGGATCAGCAGCGTCAGCAGGAGGCTGGTGATCCCCAGGAGGATCTGCAGAATGACATGAAGAACGTCCACGACGGCCTTTCGGAAGTTGGAATTGCGGGAGGGTGTACCGGTGGCAGACTAGTCCGTCACCAAGTGGCTCTCGAACCTGACAATATTAGCAAACTCGGCGGGGTCAAGGCTGGCACCGCCCACCAGGACGCCGTCCACGTCACGCTCCTGCAGGATGGCGGCAGCATTGTTGGCCTTGACCGAACCACCGTAGAGCAGGCGCGTCTTGGCCGCCACATCAGCGCCGAACAGCTTTTCCAGCTCGGTGCGGATGGCGGCGCACATTTCCTGGGCGTCCTCCGGTCCTGCCACTTCGCCGGTGCCGATGGCCCAAACGGGTTCGTAGGCTACCACCAGTTCAGCGGCCTGCTCGTTGGTGAGCCCGGCCACGCCGGCGCGGAGTTGCTGCAGCGTGTGCTCAACGTGGGTCCCGGCCTGGCGGATTTCCAGTCCCTCGCCGACGCAGAGGACAGGGGTAACGCCGTGCTTGAAGGCCGCCTTGACCTTGGCGTTGAGGACGTCGTCTGACTCGTTGTGGATGGTGCGGCGTTCGCTGTGGCCCACCAGGACGTACTTGCATCCCAGCTTGTTCAGGAACTGCCCGGAAATGTCGCCGGTGTACGCCCCCGAATCGAATTGCGACAGGTCCTGCCCACCGTAGGCGATCTCCAGGTCGTCGCCCTGGACCAGGGTCTGGACGCCGCGGAGGTCGGTGAACGGCGGGAAGACCGCGACCTCAACGCGGCTGTAGTCGTGCTTGGCGTCGGACAGCGTCCAGGCCAGCTTCTGCAGCAGGGTGATGCCCTGCACGTGGTCCATGTTCATTTTCCAGTTGCCCGCAATGAAGGGCTTGCGGTCGAAGGCGCCGTTCGTTGACGTAGTCACGTGATCTCCAAAAGTTCTTGATATGTGTTCGGCCGGCAGGCTGCCGCGGGCAACCTGCCGGCCGGAGGACTGCGAAGTCCGGTACTGCGGGACGGCAGCGGTGGTTCTACCGGTCCAGGACGCTGAGGCCGGGGAGTTCCTTGCCTTCGAGGTATTCCAGGCTGGCGCCGCCACCGGTGGAAATGTGTCCGAACTGGTCATCGCTGAATCCCAGGGTGCGGACTGCGGCAGCCGAATCGCCGCCGCCCACCACTGTGAATCCGTCGGTTTCCGTCAGGGCCTGCGCGATGGCACGGGTGCCTGCAGAGAACGCCTCGAATTCGAAGACACCCATTGGGCCGTTCCAGAAGACCGTCCGGGCTCCCTTGATCCGCTCGGCGAAGGCCGCAGCGGTATCCGGTCCAATGTCCAGGCCGATGCCCTGGTCACCAAAGGTGCTGCCCTCGATGGCGTCGGCAGGCACCGTCTCATGCGCGGCGTCGGCAGCGAACTTCTCCGCTACCACCACGTCAGTGGGAACCACGAATTCGGTTCCGGCGTCAGCCGCGCGCTTCAGGTAGTCCTTGACCACAGGGATCTGGTCTTCCTCAAGGAGGCTTGAGCCAACCTTGTGACCGGCTGCCGCCAGGAACGTGAAGAGCATGCCGCCGCCCACCAGGATGGTGTCAGCCTTGCCAATCAGGTTGTCGATCACTGCAAGCTTGTCCGAGACCTTGGAACCGCCCAGAACCACCACGTAGGGACGCTGGGTGTCGGCGGTCAGCTTCCGCAGGACCTCCACCTCGGTGTGCACCAGGTCGCCCTGGTACGACGGGAGCCGCGTGGCGACGTCGTAGACGCTCGCGTGCTTGCGGTGGACGGCGCCGAAGGCGTCGTCCACGTAAGCGCCGTTGCTGCCGGTGAGGGCCACCAGCTCGTCAGCGAAGGCACCGCGTTCAGCGTCATCCTTGCTGGTCTCGCGGGCGTCGAAACGGACGTTCTCGAGGACAAGGGCTTCACCGTCCTGCAAGGACGCCGCAGCTGCCTTGGCGGCGTCACCGACGGTGTCGGCGGCCAGGGTGGCCTTGAAGCCGGCAAGTTCGGCGAGGCGGTCCACTGCAGGGCGCAGGGAGTATTTGTCCTCCGGGGCGCCCTTGGGGCGTCCGAGGTGGGCTGTTACCAGCACGCGGGCACCGGCGTCCGTGAGCTTTGCCAGCACTGGGAGCGAGGCCTTGATGCGGCCATCGTCAGTGACTGTAGAGCCGTCGAGCGGCACATTCAGGTCACTTCGAACCAGAATGTACCGCCCGCGGACACCTTCAGCGATCAGTTCGTTGAGGGTGTGTGATGTCATGTGTCTAACCCTAGCCCAGCTTGGCTGCCACAAGCTCCGTGAGGTCGACGAGGCGGTTGGAGTAGCCCCATTCGTTGTCATACCAGGAAACAACCTTGACCTGGTTGCCAATAACCTTGGTGAGGCCGGCATCGAAGATCGAGGAAGCAGGGTCACCAACGATGTCGGAGGACACGATGGGCTCCTCCGTGTAGGTCAGGAAACCCTGCAGCGCGTCGGACTCGGAGGCACGCTTGAGCGCTGCGTTGACTTCCTCCACGGTGGTTTCGCGGGAGACGGTAACGGTGAGGTCGGTGGCAGAGCCCGTGGGGACGGGGACGCGGATGGCGTAGCCGTCCAGCTTGCCCTTCAGTTCGGGGAGCACCAGGCCAATGGCCTTGGCGGCACCCGTGGAGGTGGGAACCATGTTGATGGCGGCGGCACGGGCACGGCGCAGGTCCTTGTGGGGGCCGTCCTGGAGGTTCTGGTCCGCAGTGTAGGCGTGCACGGTGGTCATGAGGCCACGCTCGATGCCGAACTCGTCGTTGACCACCTTGGCCAGCGGGCCGAGGCAGTTGGTGGTGCAGGACGCGTTGGAAATGATGTTGTGCTTGGCGTTGTCGTAGAGGTCGTGGTTGACGCCCATCACGATGGTGATGTCCTCGTCCGAGGCGGGGGCGGAGATCAGGACCTTCTTGGCGCCGGCATCGATGTGCTTCCTGGCGTCGGCTGCCTTGGTGAAGAAACCGGTGGATTCGATGACGATGTCAACGCCCAGTTCACCCCAGGGGAGGTTGGCCGGATCGCGTTCCGCCAGGACCTTGACCACATTGCCGTTGACGACGATGTTGCCGTCCTTGACCTCGATGGTTTCCTTCAGCCGGCCGCCGACGGAGTCGTACTTGAAAAGGTGGGCCAGCGCTTCGGGGCTGGTGAGGTCGTTGACGGCAACGATCTCCAGGTCCGCACCCTGGGCCAGTGCTGCGCGGAAGTAGTTGCGGCCAATGCGGCCGAAGCCGTTGATACCAATACGGGTCGTCACTTTTACAGTCTCCTTGGTGCTCTGAAAAGCACTACTAGTTGAGCGGGCGTTCAAGCCAACTAACAGATCCCGCACGCCATTGGGCAGAGATGATTTACACGGAGGGCGACCAGCCTCATTGCTGAAGGCTAACCGCCTTCCGTGACCTATCTTACGTTTAACTGGGTCCGCCCCCGCAAGTGCGGGGGCGGACGGTCCACATCCCGGCTGGTTTAAGTCAGAATGTGAAGTTTGTTACAGCTGTGTATAACGCCGGTCACTACGGGAGGGTGATCAGGCCCGTGGCGTTGGCGCGTGCTGCCTCGAAGCGCTGGGCGACGTCTGCCCAGTTGACGATGTTCCAGAACGCCTTGACGTAGTCAGCCTTGACGTTGACGTAGTCCAGGTAGAAAGCGTGCTCCCACATGTCGAGCATCAGCAGCGGGGTGGTGCCGAGCGCCACGTTGCCCTGCTGGTCGTAGAGCTGCTCGATGACCAGGTTCCCGCCGATGGGTTCGTAGGCCAGGAAGCCCCAGCCCGAGCCCTGCAGGCCGAGGGCGGCCGCGGAGAACTGCGCGCGGAAGGCATCGAAGGAGCCGAAGGCGTCGTCGATTGCGGCGGCCAGTTCGCCCTCGGGCTTGTCGCCGCCGTCCGGGGAGAGGTTCTTCCAGAACACCGAGTGGTTGATGTGGCCGCCGGTGTGGAACGCGAGGTCCTTGGAGAGCCGGTTGATGTTGGCGAAGTCGCCCTTTTCACGTGCCTCGGCCAGCTGGGCCAGTGCGTTGTTGGCGCCTGCCACGTAGGTGGCGTGGTGCTTGCTGTGGTGCAGCTCCATGATCCGCGCAGAGATGTGCGGTTCGAGGGCGGCGTAATCGTAGCTGAGTTCCGGCAATACGTACTCGGTCACAAAATCCTCCAATATCGTGGACCAGGAAGGCCCGGTTGGTAACTCTCGGATTGTGCATCCGGGCAGCTGGTGCCCGGAATTATTTCTGATTCTATGGGGCGCCTACTCGTCCAGCATTTCAGGCGTCACATTGGCGTCCGTTCCGGGAATGCCCAGGTCAAGTGCACGCTTGTCCGCCATGGCCAGCAGGCGGCGGATCCGGCCAGCGATCGCATCCTTGGTCATCACGGGGTCGGCCAGCCGGCCCAGCTCGTCAAGGCTTGCCTGCTTGTGCGCCACCCGCAGCTCACCGGCGTACTTGAGGTGGTCGGGGACGTCGTCGCCGAGGATTTCCAGGGCGCGTTCGACCCTTGCGCCGGCGGCGACTGCTGCCTGCGCGGAGCGGCGGAGGTTGGCGTCGTCAAAGTTGGCGAGCCGGTTGGCGGTGGCCCGGACCTCCTTGCGCATGCGGCGCTCCTCCCACACCATCAGGGCGTCATGGGCGCCCATCCGGGTCAGGAGGGCGGCGATGGTGTCGCCGTCGCGGATCACAACGCGGTCCACTCCCCTGACTTCACGGGCCTTGGCCTGGATATCGAGCCGGCGGGCGGCCCCCACCAGGGCCAGTGCCGATTCCGGTCCCGGGCAGGTGACCTCCAGCGACGACGACCGGCCCGGTTCGGTAAGTGACCCATGCGCCAGGAACGCCCCGCGCCACACGGCCTCGGCGTCCGCGGCGGAACCGTTGACGACGGCGGATGGCAGCCCGCGCACGGGGCGGCCCCGTCCGTCCAAAAGGCCGGTCTGCCGGGCCAGCGCTTCGCCGTCGCGGACCACGCGGACTACGTAGCGGCTGGCGCGCCGGAGTCCGCCGGCGGACACTACGATGATCTCGCTCTGGTGTCCGTAGACTTCCGCGATGGCGGCGCGGAGCCGGCGTGCGGTGGACGCCAGGTCCACTTCCGCCTCGATCACGATCCTGCCGGAGATGATGTGCAGCCCGCCGGCGAACCGGAGCATTGCGGAGACCTCAGCCTTGCGCACTGATGACTTCTTGATGTCCAAACGGGACAGTTCTTCTTTGACCGATGCTGTCAGTGCCATGGCACCTTCCTAACTGTTCCCAAAAATGTCCTGGTACGCCGTGGCCAGCCTGAGCGGCTCGTGGACGGGGCGGCGTCCCGACGCCCCTACTTTACCCAAGACAACCTCCGCGCCGATCATGCCGGCGGCCTTCTCGAACTCCTGCCGGTCGGGCACGGACGCCGGATCGGCCAGGACCACGTCCACGCTGAACTCAGGGGCGTAGCGCCGGAGGACGTGGAGGTGGTCGGCCGCGGTCATGCCGGTGGTTTCCTTGGTGTCCGTGGCGAGGTTCATGGTGAGGCAGCGTTTGGCAGGGGTGCTGCACAGTGCCTGCCGCATCTCCGGCAGGAGCAGGTGCGGCAGGACGGAGGTGTACCAGGAACCCGGGCCCAGGACCACCCAGTCCGCCAGTTCGATTGCCGTCAAGGCTTCAGGGCAGGCCGGCGCGGCGGGGGGCAGAAGCCGGACCTCCTCCAGCGATCCGGCCACTGCGCAGCGGGCCTGGCCGCGGAGGGTCTGCAGGGCTGTCCCGCCGTCCGGGGCGGTAACCCTGACGTCGCCTTCGATGGTCAGCGGGACGGTGGACATGGGCAGGACCTGGCCACGGGCGCCCAGCAGCGCACCGGCCCATTTGAGCCCAGCGACGGCGTCACCGAGCAGCTCCCACAGCGTAACGATCAGCAGGTTGCCCATGGCGTGCTCATCCAGGGAGCCGCCGGGGCCCTTCCCGGCGCGGAACCGGTGCTGCATGACGTCGCGCCAGGTGCGTCCCCAGTCGGTGTCGTCGCAGAGCGCGGACAAAGCCATGCGCAGGTCTCCCGGCGGGAGGACGCCGTACTCTTCGCGCAGGCGCCCGGACGAGCCGCCGTCGTCCGCTACCGTGACGATAGCCGTGAGCTCGGAGGTGAGCAGGCGCAGTGCCGACAGTGAGGCCGCCAGGCCGTGCCCGCCACCCAGGGCCACGACGTTGGGACCCTTGTCCTGCTGGCCCGAGCCCTTACCAGCGGCCGGCGGCACCAGGGGCAGGGCTCCGGTGAACAGTGCCATTACTCTCGGCCCAGATCCCGGTGCGCGGTAGTCACCGTGACCCGCGGGTACTGTGCGAGCTTCTTTGAAAGTTCCACTGCGACAGCAACGGAGCGGTGCTTGCCGCCGGTGCAGCCGACGGCGATGGTGGCGTAGTGCTTGTTCTCCCGGCGGTACCCCTCCAGGACGGGTTCCAGGGCGAGGACGTAGCGGTCCACGAAGTTCTTGACTCCCTCGGCCTCCAGGACGTAGTCGCTGACATCCTTGTCCAGGCCCGTCTGCGGACGGAGCTGCGGCACCCAGTGCGGGTTGGGGATGAACCTGACGTCGGCAACATAGTTCGCATCCACCGGGAGCCCGTACTTGAAGCCAAAGCTCATGACGTTGAGCCGCAGCGCCACCGGGCCGGTTTCACTGAACAGTTCCGTGATGGCGGTGGCCAGCCCGTGGACGTTGTAGTTGGAGGTATCGAGGACGACGTCGGAGCTGTCGCGCAGTTCCTGCAGCAGCTCGCGTTCGGCTGCGATGCCGTCCAGGATCCGGCCGCCGCCCTGGAGGGGGTGCGGCCGGCGGCCCTGTTCGAACCGCCGGACCAGGACGTTGTCGCTGGCGTCGAGGAACAGGACGCGGAAAGTGACGCCGCTGGCTGCGAGGGCGCCCAGCGCCGCCCGGATGTCCGCAAACAGGCCTTTGCTGCGGACATCGATGACCACTGCCAGCCGGGGAATCGACTGCGGGGCGTGGGAGACGAGCTCGGCGAGCGTGCCAAGCATCTGCGGGGGCAGGTTCTCCACGACGTACCAGCCGTGGTCCTCCAGCGCGTCCGCGGCGGTGCTTCGTCCGGCGCCGGACATCCCGGTGACCACCAGCAGTTCCGCTTCGAGCGGCTTGACGGGCTCCAGCCCGTCGTGGCCTCCGGATTCCGCCGTCGTGTCTGCCATGAAGCCTGCCCCGTTTCCTCGTTGTCCTGCCGGTCCCCGCGATGGCAGGGCCCGCCCTTTACCCTAGCTAAGTTTCCATGATTTCGCCGGTCGCCATGTTGATCGCGGGCACCGTCACGGCCTCGGGACCCTCTGCGGCAAAATGGCTGACGATGGCCCCGGCCAAGGCAGGGCCAATGCCCTTCGCCTCGGCGAGCTCCTCCGCAGTGGCTGCCTTCACGCCCTTGACCGATCCGAAGTGTGCCAGCAGGGCCTTGCGCTTGGAGGCGCCAAGGCCTGGGACGGCGTCCAGCGCGGACACCGTCATGGCCTTGCCGCGCTTCTGCCGGTGGAACGTGATGGCGAAGCGGTGTGCCTCGTCTCGGATCCGCTGGAGCAGGTACAGGCCTTGGGATGTACGGGGCAGGATCACCGGGAAGTCGCTGTCCGGAAGCCACACTTCCTCGAGCCGCTTGGCCAGGCCCACCACGTACACATCATCGATGCCCAGGTCCTTCAGGGCGCGGGCCGCTGCGTTAACCTGCGGCTGGCCGCCATCCACCACCACCAGGTTGGGCGGGTAGGCGAACTTGGCCTTGGGCGCCGGAGTGGTGGTGTCCAGGGCAGCAGTGCCCGGTGCCGGGTCCTGGCCGTCAGCTTCCAGTACCGCTTCGTCCACCTGCGCCGACTTGTCCTGGAGGTAGTGGCGGAACCTGCGGGTCAGGACGTCATGCATGGCGGCAGTGTCGTCGGCGGCCGCGGCGCCGGTGATGGAGAACTTGCGGTAGTCGGACTTCTTCGGCAGTCCGTCCTCGACCACCACCATGGAGGCCACCACATTGGTGCCCTGGACGTGGGAGACGTCGAAACATTCGATCCGGAGCAGGGGGACGGGGAGGTCCAGGGCTTCCTGCAGCTCCTGCAGGGCCTGCGACCTGACGGTGATGTCCCCGGCGCGGCGTGTCTTGTGGAGCTTGAGTGCATGTTCGGCGTTTTCGCGGACCGTGGACATCAGCGCCGCCTTGTCCCCGCGCTGGGGCACCCGGATGTCCACTTTCGCCCCGCGGATCCCGGCCAGCCAGGTGGCCAGGTCTTCCAGGTTGCTCGGCGCTACCGGAACCAGGACCTCGCGGGGCAGCCGGCCGTGCGTGTCGCCGTCCTCCCCGTAGACCTGCTGCATCAGGTGCTCCACCAGGTCCGGAGTGGTGAAGTCTTCCACCTTTTCCACCACCCAGCCCCGCTGGCCGCGGATCCTGCCGCCGCGGACGTGGAACACCTGGACCGCAGCCTCCAGCTCATCCTCGTGCAGGGCGAAGACGTCGGCGTCGGTGTCCTCGGACAGCACCACGGCATTGCGTTCGAATACCTTCCGCAGCGCGGTGATGTCGTCGCGCAGCCGGGCGGCGTGCTCGTAGTCGAGCTTCGCCACGGCGTCGGACATCTGCTTTTCCAGCTTGTTGATGAATCTCTTGGCCTCGCCGCCCATGAAGGCACAGAAATCATCGGCCAGGGCCCGGTGGTCCTCTGGCGAAATCCGTCCAACGCAGGGCGCGGAACACTTGTCGATGTAGCCCAGCAGGCATGGCCGCCCGCTGGCCTGGGCGCGTTTGAAGACGCCGGCGCTGCAGCTCCTGACGGGGAAGACCCGGAGCAGGGTGTCCATGGTTTCCCGGATGGCGCCGGCGGTGTAGGGGCCGAAGTAGCGGGTTCCCTTCCGTTTGTCCCCCCGCATGACCTGCACCCGGGGGTACTTCTCACTCATGGTCACGGCAAGGTAGGGATAGGTCTTGTCGTCCCGGAACACCACGTTGAAGCGCGGCTTGAATTCCTTGATCCAGGTGTATTCGAGCTGCAGCGACTCAAGCTCGCTGCCCACCACGGTCCACTCCACGCTGCTGGCCGCATGGACCATCGCATAGGTTTTCGGCAGCAGCCCGGCCGGATTGGCGAAGTAGGAGTTCAGGCGGGACCGGAGGCTCTTGGCCTTGCCCACGTAGATAACCCGGCCGTGCGGATCACGGAACCGGTACACGCCCGGGTTGGTGGGGATTTCACCAGTCTTGGGCCGGTAACTTGCTGGATTTGCCACCTATCAAGTCTACTGAGTCCAACCGGGTGTCCTTGTCGGCCGGCGCATCCGCACCGGCCGGGCAGCCCGGAGCGCCGGACTACTCTGCTGACTTGCTCTGGTTGTAGCTGGCGGACCGCTCCTGTCCGCTGAGGGCGGCGATCGCGTCCATGATCCGGTCCGTGACCTCACGGCGGGCCGGCAGCGAGTGGTCCGGCCCCGTCTTGTCGAAGTACAGCGGCTCCCCCACCTTCATGGTGAAGTGCTGGGGCCGGACGCCCTTTTCCCCGGCGCGCTGGAGCTTCTCGGTCCCAATCAGGCCAACGGGAATTACGGGGGCCCCGGTGGTGAGCGCGAGCCAGCCGACGCCGGTGCGGCCACGGTACAGGATGCCGTCCCGGGAGCGGGTCCCTTCGGGGTAGATGCCGATTCCGCGTCCGGCCTCGAGGATGTCGAGCAGGGTCTTCAGCGCCTGGACGCTGGCGGCTTGTTCGCCGCGCTCGACGGGAATGGAGCCCACGGACTCGAAGAAGGCTTTCATGACTTTGCCCTTGACACCGCCCGTGGTGAAGTACTCGGCCTTGGCGAAGAAAGCCACCGGACGGGGCATCAGCGCCTGGACGATCACGCTGTCAAAAAAGGAGAGGTGGTTGGGCGCCACGATAAAGGGGCCGTCGGACGGAACGTTTTCAAGTCCGACGACGGTGGGCCGGCAAGTGCCGCCGATCAGGTTGCGCGTGGTCCAGCGGACGGCATCAAACATTTCCATCGTTGCTCACCCCGCTCATGGCCGATGCGTGGACAGCCTGCAGCCTCTCAATGACCGCCACCAGCTCATCACCCGTGCTGACAACGGCCACGGATCCGGCTTCCTCCAATTCGCCGTCCGGGGCGAATCCCCAGACAACGCCGATGCAGTCAAGCCCGTTGGCGATGGCTCCGGACACGTCCTGGGCGCGGTCGCCCACCATAATGGCGTGCTGGGTATCGAGGTTTCGCAGGGCAGCGGCGATGATCTGAGTCTTTCCCAGCGGAACGCCTTCCACGGCTGTCTCGTCATCAGCCGAGCCATGGATGCCGTGGAAAAAGCCGTCGATGCCGTGGTGCGCCAGCACTTTGCGTGCCAGCCGCTGGGGCTTCTGGGTTGCCACCGCGACGGGCCGGCCTGCCTCAGCAAAGGACTCGAGGATACCGCGGATGCCCGGGTACAGCCGGCTCTGGGCAATACCTTTGGCGACGTAGTACTCGCGGTAGAGCCGGACCACCTCGTCAAGGTGTTCCGCCGGGACGTTGGCCACGTTAAGCAGG
This sequence comes from Pseudarthrobacter niigatensis, assembly GCF_030812615.1. Taxonomy (NCBI): domain Bacteria; kingdom Bacillati; phylum Actinomycetota; class Actinomycetes; order Micrococcales; family Micrococcaceae; genus Pseudarthrobacter; species Pseudarthrobacter niigatensis. The sequence continues at coordinate 398,749 of NZ_JAUSTB010000001.1, forward strand.
GAGTCGCTCAACTTGGGGCCGATCATCGCATCGAGCAGGTCCTGGCCGGGAACCGGGAGCCCCAGCCCGCGGAGGGCTGAGGCAATCCCCTCGGTTATTCCACCGGCGGGATCGACAAGAGTGCCGTCCAGGTCAAAGATCACGGGCACTGTTGTTGAAGTCACCGGGTTAGTTTCTCATGACAGCAGGAGTGCCTGAAACTCGCATTCCCGTTGCGGAATACTTCGCTGTGGTTTCGTCCGGTCAGCCGAGTATTTCTGCCAGGAATTTGCCGGTGTGGCTGGTGGTGGACTTGGCCACCTGCTCCGGCGTTCCTGCCGCAACGATCTGGCCGCCGCCGGAACCGCCATCCGGTCCGAGGTCAACCAGCCAGTCGGCGCTCTTGATGACATCGAGGTTGTGTTCGATGGTAATCACCGTGTTGCCCTTGTCGACCAGTCCCTGCAGAACCATGAGCAGCTTCCGGATGTCCTCGAAGTGCAGGCCCGTGGTGGGCTCGTCCAGGACATAGATGCTGCGGCCGTTGGACCGCTTCTGAAGTTCTGCTGCGAGCTTGACGCGCTGCGCCTCACCGCCGGAGAGGGTGGTGGCCGGCTGGCCCAGCCGCACGTAGCCCAGTCCCACATCCACCAGGGTGTTCAGGTGGCGTGCGATGGGTGAGAAGGCGGCGAAGAATTCGGCACCTTCCTCGATGGGCATGTTGAGGACATCGGCGATGGTCTTGCCCTTGTAGTGAACTTCCAGGGTTTCCCGGTTGTAGCGGGCTCCGTGGCACACTTCGCACGGGACATACACGTCCGGCAGGAAGTTCATCTCGATCTTCAGGGTGCCGTCACCCGAGCATGCCTCGCAGCGGCCGCCCTTGACGTTGAAAGAGAACCGGCCAGGAAGGTAGCCGCGTACCTTTGCCTCGGTGGTCTCGGCGAAAAGCTTGCGGATGTTGTCAAAAACGCCCGTGTACGTGGCCGGGTTGGAGCGCGGGGTGCGGCCGATGGGGCTCTGGTCCACGTGGACCACCTTGTCCAGGTGCTCCAGGCCATGGATTGTCTTGTGCCGCCCGGCCACCTGCTTGGCACCGTTCAGCTTGTTAGCCAGCACCTTGTAGAGGATCTCGTTGACCAGGGTTGACTTGCCCGAACCGCTGACGCCGGTCACCGCAGTGAACAGTCCCAGCGGGAAGGCGGCGTCAACGTTGACAAGGTTGTTCTCCCGCGCGCCTACCACCTTGATCTCGCGCTTCTTGTCGTACTTCCGGCGTTTCTTCGGTACCTCGATGGCCTTGCGGCCGGAAAGGTAGTCGCCAGTCAGCGAGTCCCGGTTGTCCAGCAGTTCCTTGTAGGTGCCGGAATGGACTACCTGGCCGCCGTGTTCCCCGGCGCCGGGCCCAATGTCCACGATCCAGTCGGCCACGTGGATGGTGTCTTCGTCGTGCTCGACGACGATGAGGGTGTTTCCCATGTCGCGGAGCCGTGTCAGGGTTTCGATGAGGCGGCGGTTGTCCCGCTGGTGCAGGCCGATGGAGGGCTCATCGAGAACGTAGAGGACGCCCACCAGTCCCGAGCCGATCTGGGTGGCGAGCCGGATGCGCTGTGCCTCGCCGCCGGAGAGGGTCGCGGACGGACGCTCGAGGTTGAGGTACTCCAGGCCGACGTCCAGGAGGAAAGTCAGGCGGGCCTGGATCTCCTTGAGGACCTGGTGGGCGATCTGGGCTTCGCGTCCGGTCAGCACCAGGTTGTTCAGGAACTCCGCACAGTCCCGCATGGGAAGGGCGGCGACCTCGGCGATGGACTTGCCGTTGATCAATACCGACAGGGATGCCGGGTTGAGGCGTGCGCCGTTGCAGGCAGGGCAGGGAACCTGCCGCATGTATTCCTCGTACCGGTCGCGGGCCCAGTCGGAATCAGTCTCGCCGTGCTTGCGGTGGACGTATTGGATGGCACCTTCGAAGCCGGTGCTGTACTTGCGTTCGCGGCCAAAGCGGTTGCGGTACTGCACAACCACCTTGTGGTCCTTGCCGTGCAGGACGGTCTGCCGCACGTCCTTGCCCAGCTTCTCCCACGGCGTGGTCATGGAGAAGCCGACTTCCTTGGCCAGGCCTTCCAGGAGCCGGTTCCAGTATTCGGTGGTGGCAGTGCCCAGCGACCACGGGGCGATGGCACCCTCCGAGAGGGACAGTTCAGGGTTGGGAACGATGAGTTCCTCATCCACTTCCAGCCGGGTGCCGATTCCGCTGCAGGCAGCACAGGCGCCAAAGGGGTTGTTGAACGAGAAGGAGCGGGGCTCGATCTCGTCGATGGCGAGGGGGTGCTCATTGGGGCAGGCAAGATTTTCCGAGAATGCCCGGATGCGTTCCGGCGCGTCTGCTTCAACGTCCACGAATTCGGCGAGGACGCGGCCTTCGGCCAGGCCCAGGGCGGTCTCGATGGAATCGGTGAGCCGCTGGCTGATCCCGTCCTTGACCACGAGTCGGTCCACCACCACCTCAATGGTGTGCTTGAACTGCTTGCCCAGCTTGGGCGGATCGCTCAACTGGACGAGGTTGCCGTCGACGCGCGCCCGGGAGTAGCCCTTGGCGCTGAGTTCCTTGAAGAGGTCCACGAACTCGCCCTTGCGTCCGCGGACCACCGGCGCCAGGACCTGGAAACGGGTGCCCTGGTCGAGTTCCAGGAGCTGGTCCACGATCTGCTGCGGGGTCTGCTTGGAGACCGGCTCACCGCAAACGGGGCAATGCGGCCTGCCGACGCGGGCCCACAGCAGGCGCATGTAGTCGTAGATCTCGGTGATGGTGCCCACCGTGGACCGCGGGTTCTTGCTGGTGGATTTCTGGTCGATCGAAACCGCCGGGGACAGGCCCTCGATGAAATCGACGTCGGGCTTGTCCACCTGGCCAAGGAACTGGCGCGCGTAGGCGGACAACGATTCGACGTAGCGCCGCTGGCCCTCCGCGAAGATGGTGTCGAACGCCAGCGAGGACTTGCCGGAACCGGAGAGGCCGGTGAAGACGATCATGGCGTCGCGCGGCAGGTCGAGGTCCACGTTGCGCAGGTTGTGCTCCCGCGCGCCCTTCACCACGAGGCGGGAGAGGTCCGGCCGCTGCGGGGCAGCAGAAGGGACGGCAAGGGAAGTGGAGGGGGCAGGGGTTTCTTCAGCTAAGGCTTTAGGCACCCCATAATGCTAATCGAAAACTTTTTCGAACACTGACGGTTCCGCCCTCAGGGAACATCGTAAGCGGCGGCCAGCAGCTTCACGGCTTCGGCGAAGCTGGCACCCCGGGATTTGGCGACGGCGGCGTACGCGGCGGCCGCTTGCGAGAGGTCCCCGAGCCGCTCGTCCCGGGCCGAAACCACTGTCCCGTGCCGGCCCCGGGTGGCCACGACGCCGGCAGCCTCCAGTTCCTTGTATGCCCTGGCGACGGTGTGCGGGGCGACGTCGAGTTTCTCTGCGAGGGCGCGGACGGCGGGGAGCCTGGTGCCGGGCGCCAGCGCACCGTTGTCCGCCAGGTGGATCACCTGGAGACGTAGTTGTTCGAACAGCGCCACGCTGCTGGCAGGGTTGGGACGCCAGGATCCTGGAAACCCGTCCGGGGTCACAGGCCGCCCTCCAGGACCTCGTTGCGGCCGTCCCGTTCGGCGAACTGGGCGTCGTAAAGCTTCGCGTAGTAACTGTCGGCGCCGAGCAGGCTTTCGTGCGTGCCCTGTTCGACGATGCGTCCGTGGTCCATGACGAGAATTAGATCAGCGTTCCGGATGGTGGACAAACGGTGGGCGATCATGAAGCTGGTCCGTCCGTCGCGCAGACGCTGCATCGCCTGGCGGATGAGCAGTTCCGTCCTGGAGTCAACGGAACTGGTTGCCTCGTCCAGCACCAGGACGGCGCGCCCGGCCAGCTGTGCCCTGGCGATGGTAAGGAGTTGCCGCTGGCCCTGGCTGAGTGGCTCCCCTCCGTTTTCCAGCACCGTGGCATAGCCGTGCGGCAGGGACCTGATGAAGCGGTCGGCGTGGGTGGCTTCCGCGGCTGCGACAATGGCCGCGTCCGGCGCGCCGGGCAGTCCGTAGGCGATGTTTTCCCGGATACTGCCGTCGAAGAGCCAGGAATCCTGGAGGACCACACCGAAGTGGGCCCGCAGCTGGTCGCGCGGTATTGCCGCGATGTCCCGGCCCCCCATGGTGATGGTGCCGGACGCGGGTTCCAGGAAGCGCATCAGGAGGTTCACCACGGTGCTCTTGCCTGCACCGGTGTGTCCCACGATCGCCACCGCCTGGCCGGGCTCCACGGCGAAGGTGAGGTTGCGCACGGCGGGCACAGCCCCTGGGTAGCCGAACGTGACGTCGTCGAAGACTATGCGGCCGCCGGCCGGGGCGCGGGTGCCCTGGCCGGCGTGCTCCGGAGCGTCCTCGCCCGCGTCCAGGAGCACGAAAACCCTTGCCGCCGATGCAGCGCAGGACTGCATCACGTTCAGCAGGCCGCCGATCTGTCCGACGGGCTGGCTGAACAACCGGCTGAACTGGATGAACGCCTGGACTCCGCCGATGGTCATGGCTCCAGCGATGATCTGCAGGGCCCCCACCACCGCGACCAGGATGTAGTTGAGGTTGGACATGAGCACCATCAGCGGCTGGACCACCCCGGCCGCATACTGCGCCTTGGTGGCCGCCAGCGCCAGGCGTCGGCTGCTGCGGCTGAAGACGTCCGCCGCGTGTTCCTGGCGGCCGAAGGCTTTGATGACTTCATGGCCGCTGATGAATTCCTCGACGTGGCTGTTCAGTTCGCCGGTCTCTGTCCACTGCCGGGCGAAGTGCTCCTGGGACCGCCGGGCCACCAGGACGGTGATCAGCGTGGAGACGGGGACAGTGGCAATGGCGATGGCCGCGAGCAGCGGCGAGATCCACAGCATCATGGCCAGCGAGCCGCACAGCATCAGGACGGACACGATGAGCTGTGTCAGGACCTGGTTCAGTGCTTGGGCGATGTTGTCGATGTCGTTGGTGGCACGGCTCAGCACGTCGCCGCGGGACCTTCCCCGGAAGTAAGTGGACGGGAGTCGGTGCAGTTTTTCCTCCACAGACGCGCGCAGCCCGTACATGAGCCCCTGCACGGCCCGCGCGGTCAACGCCCCCTGCATCCAGTTGAACATGGATGCGAACACGTACATCAGGGCCACCGCTGCCAGCAGGACTCCGAGCCGCTGGTCGAGGCTGCCCTGCAGGACGCCGGCCACCACTTCGTCGGTGGCGTCACCCAGGTACTTTGGGGCTGCCACGTTGAGGACAGCGAAGGCGCAAGTGGCTCCAACGGCCCCGAGCATCTGCAGCCGGAAGGGCACCAGGAGGCCAAGGAGCCTGCGCGCAGTCGGCCAGAACCTGTACTCCTTTTCCTTGGCTTCCGGCTCCCCTGCCGTCACAGGGTGCCGTCCAGCGCGAGCTGTGATTCGGCAATTTCCCGGTAGGTGGCCGACGTTTCCAGCAGCTCGCGGTGGGTGCCCTGGGCAACGAGGCGGCCGTCGTCCAGCACCAGGATGAGGTCTGCGCCTGCCACGGCCGAGATGCGTTCGGACACGATGATGACGGTTGCATCGGCAAGCGCCCCATCCAGGGCGCGCCGCAACCTGGTATCCGTGTCGTAGTCCAGGGCCGAGAAGCTGTCGTCGAAAAGGTAGACGGGCGCCTTCCGCACCAAGGCGCGGGCGATGCACAGCCGTTGCCGCTGGCCGCCGGAAAGGCTGGCCCCACCCTGTCCGACAGGGGTGGCAAGCCCCAGTGGAAGGTCTCCCATGAACCGCATGGCCTGCGCCGACTCCAGTGCCGCCCAGAGCTCGTGGTCGGGGGCTGCGGGTGCTGCCATCCTCAGGTTGTCGGCGATCGTCCCGGTAAACAGGTGGGAATGCTGGGGCACCATGGCCATGGCTGCGCGGAGCTGGTCCAGGGACAGGTTCCGGACGTCGTGGCCGGCCAGGGTGACGCTGCCCTCGGTGGGGTCGAGGAAACGGGGGATCAGGTTCAGCAGCGTTGTCTTGCCACTTCCGGTGGAGCCGACAATTGCGGTGGTGGTGCCGGCAGCGGCGGTAAAACTGATCTCCGCAAGCACGGGGGCCTCAGCTCCCGGATAGGCGAAGCCGACGCCCTGGAAAGACACATCAGCCGGCTGAATTGTGTCCACCCGGGGCTGCGCGCCGGCCGCGGCCGAGCTGCTGACGGACGGCTCCGTATCCAGCACTGCCTGGATGCGTTCGGCGCAAGCGGAGGCCCGCGGCGCCGTCATCAGCACATACATTGACATCATGATGGCCAGCAGGATCTGCATGATGTAGGCGATGAAAGCCGTGAGGGCGCCGAGGTTCATCAACCCCGCCTGGATGCGGTGGCCGCCGAACCACACCACGGCCACCGAGCTGATGTTGACCACCAGCATGATCATGGGCAGCATTCCGGCTACCAGAAGCGCCGACCGCAGATTGTTGGCGGTCAGCCGGGCGTTGGTGTCCGCAAACCGCCGCATTTCATGGCCCTGGCGGACAAAGGACCGGATCACATCCGTCCCGATGATCTGTTCGCGCAGGATGCCGCCTGACCGGTCCAGCAGGTCCTGCCCCTCCCGGTAGAGCGGGATGAGGCGCCGGACGATCGAGTACATGATCAGCAGGAGGAGCGGAACAATGACGATTACCACCGCGGACAGGGCCACATCCTGCTGGACGGCCAGGACGATCCCGCCGATGCCCATGGCCGGCCCGGCGAAGAGCATGGTGAAGACCAGCAGGGCGAACGCCTGGATCTGTTGGACGTCGTTCGTGGCGCGGGTGGTCAGGCTGTGGGTTCCGAACAGGGCCACATCCTGCGAGGAGAAGGACTGGATCCGGTTGAAGATGTCCGCCCGCAATCGGTGCCCGATCTTCATCGCAACAAGCGCGCCGACATAGCAGGCAGCAACGGCGGCTGCCGCCTGCACCACCGCGATCGCAGCCATGAGCGCACCCAGCCGGGAGATCACCTGGGGTTGGCCGGCCACGATCCCGTCATCGATGATGGCCGCGTTCACGGTGGGCAGCAGCAGGTTGGCCGCTGCCTGGACCAGTTGGAGGACGATGATCGCCCATACGTGCCCGCGTTGGCCGGCAAGCTGCCGCCTCATGAGTCCGACCAGCAAAATACCCCCTGTACATGCCTACGGCCGACCAGGGGCCAGCGGCTTGACCCCTAAACTACAGTCGCCATTGTAAGCCAGATCACTTTCAGCTGCAGTCACACGCTGTGACTGGTCCGAAAACATGTTGGGAGGGCCGGTGCTAACCCCTCTTCCGGCCCACGGCGAAGATCCGCCTGAAGGGGAAGACCGTGCCGTGGGGGCCGCTCGGATAAGCTTCCCGCAGGGCCGCCGCGTACTCGGATTCAAAGCGCCCGGCATCCTCGCTTCCGAGGACGCCCATGACCGGGCGCAGTGCGGTGCCGCGGACCCACTCGAGTACGGGGTCGGGCCCCTGCAGGACCTGCTGGTAACTGGTTTCCCAGGCATCCGCGGCGTAGCCGGCGTCGAGCAGGATGTTCAGGTAGTCCCCCGGCTCCCCCACGGTTTCCCCGCCCCGCAGCACGCCGCCCAGCTTGCCTGACCAGCGGTCAGACGCTGCGAGCTCCCGCATCAGGGAATGTGACGGGGCGTTGAAGTTTCCGGGCACCTGCAGGGCAAACCAGGCTCCCGGCCGGAGGGCGTCCAGCCACCGGCGCATCAGATCCCGGTGGCCGGGCACCCACTGCAGGGCTGCGTTGCTGACCACGACGTCCGTCTCCCCGGTGGGCATCCAGGTTGCGATGTCCGCCTGTTCAAAGGACAGGCCCGGAACGACCTCTGCCAGCCTGGCCGCGCGTGCCAGCATCTCGGCAGACGAGTCCAGTCCAACCACCTGGGCTTCGGACCACCGTTCAGCCAGGGACGCGGTCAGGTTCCCCGGACCGCAGCCGAGGTCAACGACCCGTGCGGGACGGTCGGCATGGATCCGGCCGGTGAGGTCGAAGAACGGCCTGTTCCGGTGGTCATCGAACTGGACGTACTTTGCGGGGTCCCATTTCATGAATTCTCCAGGTTCTAGCATGCACACGGGCAAGGCGAAGCCTAACCCTCCCGGAGCGCCCGATGCGGCCGCAACGTGGCACTAAGGTTGAAGTCAATGAAACTCGTTGACCAGCTGAGCGATCTGTCCGTCCCCAACGCCGCCGTCGACCCCGACGCCCTGTACAGCCGCTTTGTGGACTGGACCGAGTCCCGGGGGCTGTCCCTGTACCCGGCACAGGACGAGGCGATCATGGAGCTGGCAACCGGGGCCAACGTCATCCTGGCCACTCCGACCGGATCCGGTAAGTCGCTGGTGGCTATCGCCGCGCACTTCCAGGCCATGGCCCAGGGCCGGCGAAGCTACTACACCGCGCCCATCAAGGCGTTGGTGTCCGAAAAGTTCTTTGCGCTGTGCGACATCTTCGGCGCGGAGAACGTCGGCATGATCACCGGTGATTCGGGGGTCAACCAGGATGCGCCCATCATCTGCTGCACCGCCGAGATCCTGGCCAACATCGCGCTGCGGGAGGGCTCCGCGGCGGAGCTGGGCGCGGTGGTCATGGATGAGTTCCATTTCTACTCCGACCCGCAGCGCGGCTGGGCCTGGCAGGTCCCGCTCCTGGAGCTTCCGCAGGCACAGTTCCTCCTGATGTCCGCAACCCTGGGTGACGTCAGCCGGTTCGAGGAGGGGCTCACGGCGCTCACGGGCCGCGCCACCACCACGGTGAGTTCTGCGGAGCGGCCCATTCCGCTGCACTACTACTACCACCAGACACCGGTCCACGAGACGCTGGAGGAACTGCTGTCCACCAGGCAGGTGCCGGTCTATGTGGTGCACTTCAGCCAGCTTGAGGCGATCGACCGCGCCCAGAACCTGATGAGCATCAACGTTTGCACCCGGGAGGAAAAGGACAAGATCGCGGACCTCATTGCCAATTTCCGGTTCGCCGCCGGATTTGGCAAGACGCTGAACCGGCTGGTGCGGCACGGAATCGGTGTACACCACGCCGGCATGCTGCCCAAGTACCGCCGGCTGGTGGAACAGCTGGCCCAGGCGGGACTCCTGAAGGTTATTTGCGGGACGGACACGCTGGGCGTGGGCATCAACGTCCCCATCCGCACCGTGCTGCTCACCGCCCTGAGCAAGTACGACGGCGTCCGCACCCGGCTGCTCAACTCACGCGAGTTCCACCAGATTGCGGGCCGGGCCGGCAGGGCGGGTTACGACACCGCGGGGACGGTGGTGGTCCAGGCGCCCGAGCACGTGATTGAAAACGTCAAGGCCATGGCGAAGGCCACGGCAAAGTTCGGTGACGACCAGAAAAAGCTCCGCCAGGTGGTCAGGAAAAAGCCGCCCGAAGGTTTTGTCTCCTGGGGCGAGCCGACATTCAAACGGCTGGTGGAATCCGTCCCCGACCCACTGACCTCCAGCTTCACGGTGACGCACGCCATGCTGATGAACCTGATGGAACGGCCCGGCGACCCCTTCGCCGCCGCCAGGCGGCTGCTGACCGAAAACCATGAGCCGCGCTCCTCCCAGCTGCGGCTCATGAAAAAGGCGCTGGGAATCTACCGCGAACTCCTCGCCGCCGAAGTCATCGAGCGGATCCCGCCGGAGGAACAGGGCCCGGATGGCCGCACAGTCCGCCTGACGGTACACCTGCAGCCCAACTTCGCCCTGAACCAGCCGCTCTCCCCCTTCGCCCTTGCCGCACTGGACCTCCTTGACCCGGAGTCGCCGTCGTACGCCCTGGACGTGGTGTCCGTCATCGAGGCGACCCTGGAGAAACCCCGGCAGATCCTCTCGGCGCAGCAGAAGAAGGCCCGCGGCGAAGCTGTGGCGGCCATGAAGGCCGACGGCATCGACTATGACCAGCGGATGGCCATGCTGGACGAGGTCACCTACCCCCAGCCGCTCGCGGAAATCCTTGGCGAGGCGTTCGAGGTATACCGGAAGGCCGCGCCATGGGTGGGCGACTTCGAGCTCGCCCCCAAGTCCGTGGTCCGGGATATGTACGAGCGGGCGATGAACTTCGGCGAATTCGTCCAGTTCTACGGACTGGCCAGGTCGGAGGGCATCGTGCTGCGGTACCTCGCGGACGCCTTCAAGGCACTCCGGCAGACGGTGCCGCAGGACATGCTTCGTGAGGACCTGACGGACCTGACCGCCTGGCTCGGGGAATTGGTCCGGCAGGTGGACTCCAGCCTCCTCGACGAGTGGGAAGAGCTGGCGTCCGGTGTGATGCCCACGCCGCACGACGCTCCACCACCCCCGCCGCCGTCGCTGACCTCCAACATCCGCGCCTTCCGGGTCATGGTGCGGAACGAGATGTTCCGCCGCGTGGAGCTGTTCGCCGATGAGGACGCCACTGCGTTGGGAGAGCTCGACGGCGCCTCGGGCTGGGGTGCCGAGCGCTGGGAGGATGCGCTGGATGACTACTTCGACGAACACGACGACATCGGGACGGGGCCGGACGCGCGTGGCCCAGGTCTGCTGATCATCACCGAAGAACGCGGGACCTGGAAGGTGCGCCAGATCTTCGACGACCCTGCCGGCAACCACGACTGGGGCATCTCGGCAGAGGTGGACCTGGCGGACTCCGACGCGACCGGAACGGCCGTGGTGAGGGTGACGGACGTGAACCGGCTCTAGCCCCCGGACTGGGCCGGTGCATGCGCTGCGGCGGGCGCGGCGGACCCGGCGGTAAGCTCGGACAATGAGTTCAATCCGCCCCGCAACCCTGCAAGACGTACCCGCCATCCTCCGGATGATCCACGAGCTGGCGCGTTACGAAAAGGAACCCGACGCCGTCCGGAACACCCCGGAAATGCTGGAGCAGGCCCTGTTCGGCGTGAACCCGCGCGTCTTTGCCACCATGGCCGAGGACAGTGCCGGCGCGGTGCAGGGCTTTGCGTTGTGGTTCCTGAACTATTCCACGTGGGAGGGCGTGCACGGGATCTACCTGGAAGACCTGTACGTCAGCCCCGCTGCCCGCGGCGAAGGGCACGGCAAGGCCCTCCTCCAGCACCTGGCGGCGATTGCCGTGGAGAAGGGCTACGCGCGGGTGGAATGGAGCGTGCTGGACTGGAATGAGCCCTCCATCAACTTCTACCGGAGCCTCGGCGCGCGGCCCATGGACGGTTGGTCCACGTTCCGCCTGACGGGCGTGGCACTGGACCGTTTCGGCCAGGCAACCTCCGCTCCCGCTGCCGCCCATGGCTGACGTGCGCCGGGCATCAGCCCCCGCTTCGGGACATGAGGTCAGGGCCAGGCACGAATTCCGCGGGATGCGCACGGTGGAGCACTATTTCACAGTCCCCCTGGACCATGCCGAGCCCGCCGGCGAGGCCATCACGGTTTTCGCCCGTGAATACGTATCCGCCGCCCACACCCCGGAGGCCGCCGCGCAACTTCCCTGGCTCCTCTTCCTGCAGGGCGGCCCGGGCGGGCGCGGCAACCGGTGGGGCTCCCTGGGCGGCTGGAGCAAGGCCGCAGCGCAGGACTTCCGTATCCTGATGCTGGACCAGCGCGGCACCGGGCTCTCCACCCCCCTTGACCGCAACACCCTGCCCGGCCGTGGGACCGCCGCTGAACAAGCAGCGTTCCTGGAGCACTTCCGCGCTGACTCGATCGTGGCGGACGCCGAGTTGATCCGCCACGCACTGGGCTCGCCCGCCTGGACCGTTTACGGCCAGAGCTACGGCGGCTTCTGCGCCCTGACCTACCTGTCGTTCGCGCCGGAGGGACTGCAGGAGGTGCTGATCACCGGCGGGCTGGCGCCGCTCTCAGGCAGCGCGGATGACGTGTACCGGGCCACCTACCAGCGCGTCGCGGCCCGCAACGACGAGTACTTCGCCTGGTACCCGGAGGACAGGGCTACGGTTGAGAGAATCGCCCGCCACCTCCGAAGCACCTCCGAATTCATGCCTGACGGGAGCCCGCTCACGGTGGGGCGGTTCCAGATGGCGGGCGCATTCCTGGGCGGCAACACCCGCGTGGACAGCCTCCATTACCTGCTGGAGGACGCGTTCGTGGAGACGTCCGGCGTCCCCCGGCTGTCGGACACTTTCCTGGAGCAGCTGCAGGGGGTGGTCTCACGACGGTCCAACCCGCTGTATGCGCTGATGCACGAGTCCATCTACGGCCAGGACCAGGCCACCAACTGGTCAGCCTGGCGGATCCTCGGCGAGAACCCCTGGTTCAGGCCTGACGCCGAACCACTGCTCCTGACCGGCGAAATGGTGTACCCGTGGTACTTCGAACAGGACCCCGCACTGGAGCCGCTGCGCGAGGTGGCTGACCTGCTGGCAGCCAAGCAGGATTGGAAGCCGCTCTACGACCCCCGGGTGCTGGCGGCCAACACCGTTCCGGCCGCGGCGGCGGTATACACGGATGACATCTACGTGGACCGGGATCTGTCCCTGCGGACTGCAGCCGCTGTGAACGGGCTGCAGGTCTGGGAGACTGCCGACTTCCATCATGACGGGATCGCCGACGACGGTGAGCGGATTTTTGCCCGCCTGCTGGGCATGGCACGCTCAGGCGGCCGCCGACCGCCGGCGTGATGTCCGGGTGACGACGGCGGCGCCCAGGACGGCTGCTCCGGCCAGTCCGCCGAGCAGGTTCAGGCCGAGGTAGCCGGCGTAGCCCAGGACCAGCCCGGACGCCGCCCCGCCTACGGCACCTGCTGCGCCCATCAGCATGTCGGACACGCCCTGCACGGCCACACGGACTTCCCTGCCGACGCTTTCGGCCAGCAGCGTGGAGCCGGAGATCGTCGCAGCAGACCAACCCATGCCCAGCAGGACCAGTCCCACCGCCACCGCGCCGGTTGAGGACTCCCCCAGGCCGGCCACCGCGACGGCGGCGATCAGCAGCATGAAGCCAATAATGATGGTCTCCAGCCTCCCCGCCCTGTCGGTCAGCCACCCCATCAACGGAGACAGCGCGAACATCCCGGCGATGTGCAGGGAGATGGTGAAACCGATGATGACCAGTACGTCGCCAGCGGCAATGTGGCCCGCGTGCTGGCCCGGCCCTTCCACCAGGTGCTGCAGGTGGAGTGGCGTCATGGACATGACCCCAACCATCACGGCGTGGGCTGCGACGACGGCCGAAACCGCGAGCAGCGCAGTCCGGGAACCGCGAATGGCATGCAGGCCGCGGCGAAGCGACCCCCGGCTGCGTGGCGCGGCTGCGGCCGGGCGTTCCCCATCCCCGGGCACGGTTGGCACGATGGACGCCGCGGCAAGCTGCCGTGCCAGCAGGAGCGGGTCAGGCCGCAGGCCGGCGAACAGGAGCACCGCGGCGATGAGGAGGCCGGCCCCGGAAATCACGAACGGGCCCGCGATGGGAGGAAGGCCCAGGAGTGTTCCCACGACCGTTCCGGGCTGGATGAGGTTGGGTCCGGCGACGGCACCAACCGTCACCGCCCAGACCACGGTGGACAATGCCCGGCCGCGGTGTTCGGCGGTGGCCAGGTCCACGGCGGCAAACCTCGCCTGCAGGCTCGCTGCCGTGCCGATGCCAATGCCTGCCGACCCCAGGACCAGCAGGACGAAAAGCCCGGATACAACGGCCAGGACCATGAGGACTGCGCCGGCCAAGGCAGCCGAGAGGCCGGCCACCTGCCCAGCCCGCCGTCCACGGCGTTCAGCCAGCGAGGCCAACGGCAGGGCCGACGCCGCGGCACCCAGGGTCATCACGGTGGCCACCGAACCCGCCCAGGCGCTGGAACCCGAGAGTTCCACGGCCAGGATGGAGCCGATGGATACGGTTGATCCGGTCCCCAGCCCACCAAACACCTGGGCCAGGCTCAACAGCAGGACGGTTCGCCGCTGCACCCGTCGCGCGCCCGGATCCATCGGAATCGTGCGGACCATGGTTCGAGCATAGTCCTGCGTCTGCGCATCCCACAGGGGGTGCGGACCGATGCGTCCTGCGGAGGCTTAAACAGGTAATCCCGGCCGTGGGGCCGGGATTACCTGATGTAAAGAGGCGGGTGCGTGCCTACTCGGCGTCGCTGTGGCTCTTCCGGGCGTCCTCTTCGAGGCGCGGATCGATCTTGGCAGCCTGGGCCTTGGAGCTGAGCAGGCTGGCGAAAACCGCAACGACGATGGTGCCCACAATCACTGCGAGAGAGACGAACGTGGGGATTTCAGGTGCCCACTCGATGTGGTGTCCGCCGTTGATGAAGGGAAGCTCGTTGACGTGCATGGCGTGCAGGACAAGCTTGACACCGATGAACGCCAGGATGAAGGACAGGGCGTGCTTGAGGTAAATGAGCCGGTTCATCAGGCCACCGAGCAGGAAGTAGAGCTGCCTCAGGCCCATCAGCGCGAAGAGGTTGGCGGTGAAGACAATGAAGGGGCTCTGGGTGAGGCCGAAGATCGCAGGGATGGAGTCCACTGCGAACAAGAGGTCAGTGAGGCCGATGGTGATGAAGACGATCACCATCGGAGTGAAGACCTTCCTGCCGTTGACCACGGTACGCAGCTTGCCGCCGTCGAACTTCTCCGACATCGGGATGACCTTGCGGATCTTCGCGATCAGCGGGTTCTCCCGGTCCTCTTCCTCTTCACCCTCGTCCTGGGCCTGCTTCCAGGCTGTCCACAGCAGGAACGCGCCGAAGATGTAGAACACCCAGCTGAACTGCTCGATCACGATGGCGCCGAGCATGATGAAGATGCCGCGCAGGATGAGCGCAATGATGATGCCCACCATCAACACTTCCTGCTGGTACTTCCGGGGCACGGAGAACCTGGCCATGATGATGATGAAGACGAACAGGTTGTCGATGCTGAGGCTGTACTCGGTTACCCAGCCTGCGACGAACTGGCTGCCAAATTCGGGCCCCGTAAACGCAAACATGGCTCCGGCGAATGCCAGGGCAAGGGTGACATAGAAGGTCACCCACAGGCCGGCTTCCTTCATGGACGGTTCGTGCGGCCGCCGCACCACCAGGAGAAGGTCAACCAGGAGAATCAGGCCGAGGACGGCAAATGAGCCAACCTCAAACCACAGGGGCAAATCGAGCACGGGAAAGCCTTTCGCAGGGTACACAAAATGGTGTAAGTCTCTCCGGCCAGCCTGTGCACTTTGTGCTGATGTGGCGGCCCGCTACGCCCGGCAGGGCAACGATGCCCTGCGTGTTGACGATCGTAGCGCTTGGGATACTCCCCTACGTCCTTTAACTGTACCCCAAGCCGGGCATCCGCCCGCGGACGTCAGGCGTGCCCTGCCGCCTGCATCTGGCGCAGCTCCTTCTTCAGTTCGCTGACCTCATCGCGGATCCGTGCCGCCACCTCGAACTGCAGCTCCGCCGCGGCTCCATGCATCTGTTCGGTGAGCTGCCCGATCAGGCCCACCAGGTCCTCCGCCGGTGCGGCGGCCAGCCCGTCGGAACGGACCTGCGCCGCGCCCTTCCTGGCAGCGGCCTTGTTCGCCCCCGTGATGCCACGCTTGCCCTTGCCGTAGTCGAAGCTGCCCAGCAGCGCATCGGTATCGGCGTCTTCCTTGGCCAACTGGTCCGTGATGTCGGCGATCTTCTTCCGCAGCGGTTGCGGATCGACACCGTGTTCCTTGTTGTACGCCACCTGGATGGCGCGGCGGCGGTTGGTTTCGTCGATGGCGTTGGCCATGGAGTCGGTGATCCGGTCCGCATACATGTGCACCTGGCCGGAGACGTTGCGGGCGGCACGTCCGATGGTCTGGATCAGCGAGGTGGAGGAGCGCAGGAAGCCTTCCTTGTCCGCATCCAGGATGCTGACCAGGGACACCTCCGGAAGGTCCAGGCCCTCACGGAGGAGGTTGATGCCCACCAGGACATCGAAGGAACCCAGCCGCAGCTCGCGCAAGAGCTCCACGCGGCGCAGGGTGTCGACGTCAGAGTGCAGGTATTCGACTTTCACGCCGTGGCCCAGCAGGTAGTCGGTGAGGTCCTCCGCCATGCGTTTGGTCAGCGTGGTCACCAGGACGCGTTCATCCTTCTCCACCCGGGTCTTGATCTCGCCGAGGAGGTCATCGATCTGCCCCTTGGTGGGCTTGACCACCACCTCGGGGTCCACCAGGCCGGTGGGCCGGATGATCTGCTGGACGAAACCGTCCGCTTTACCCAGCTCGTACTTGCCGGGCGTGGCTGACAGGTAAACGGTTTGGCCAACGCGTTCCAGGAACTCGTCCCACTTCAGCGGCCGGTTGTCCATGGCAGAAGGCAACCGGAACCCGAAGTCCACCAGGTTCCGTTTGCGCGACATGTCTCCTTCGTACATGGCGCCGATCTGGGGGATCGTCACATGGGACTCGTCCACCACCAGCAGGAAGTCGTCCGGGAAGTAGTCGAGCAGGCAGTGCGGCGCGGTGCCGGGCCCGCGGCCGTCAATGTGCGCTGAGTAGTTCTCGATGCCGTTGCAGAAGCCCATCTGCTGCATCATTTCGAGGTCGTACGTCGTGCGCATCCGCAGCCGCTGGGCTTCGACGAGCTTGTTCTGGCTTTCCAGCACCTTGAGCCGGTCGGCCAGCTCATCCTCGATCCGCTTGATGGCCCGCGCCATCCGTTCCGGGCCGGCCACATAGTGGGAAGCCGGGAAGACGTACATCTCTTCCTCGTCGCGGACGACCTCACCGGTGAGCGGGTGGAGGGTGTGGATGTTCTCGATTTCGTCGCCGAAGAATTCGATCCGGATGGCCAGTTCCTCGTACATGGGAATGATTTCCACGGTATCGCCGCGCACGCGGAAGGTGCCGCGGTGGAAGTCGACATCGTTGCGCGCGTACTGCATGGAAACAAACTTGCGGAGGAGGTCGTCCCGGTTCATTTCTGCGCCCTTGCGCAGGGTGACCATCCCGGAGATGTATTCCTCCGGGGTTCCCAGGCCGTAGATGCAGGACACGGTGGCCACCACGATCACGTCCCGGCGGGTCAGCAGCGCGTTGGTGGCGGAGTGCCGGAGCCGTTCAACCTCCTCGTTAATGGAGGAATCCTTCTCGATGAAGGTGTCCGTCTGCGCCACGTAGGCTTCTGGCTGGTAGTAGTCGTAGTAGGAGACGAAGTACTCCACCGCGTTGTTGGGCAGCAGTTCGCGGAATTCGTTGGCGAGCTGGGCGGCAAGGGTCTTGTTCTGCACCATGACCAGGGTTGGCCGCTGCACCTGCTCGATAAGCCAGGCGGTGGTGGCGCTCTTGCCGGTGCCGGTGGCACCGAGCAGCACAACGTCCTTCTCCCCGTTGTTGATGCGTTCGGTCAGCTCCGCGATGGCGGCCGGCTGGTCGCCCGCGGGCTTAAACTCGCTGATCACTTCGAAGGGCGCTACAACACGGTTGATCTCCTGCGCAAGGCTCATGAATCCAATTTACCGCCGGGCACCGACAGTGATGGGTCCAATCCGTTACGGGCGAACATCCGCCAGGCGTGGAGCGGGGTCAGGAACCGTACGACGGCGGTTCCCACCCGGTGGCTCTGGCCCACGCCGCCATCAGGGGCCAGGCGACGTCAGTGAACCACGGTTCCTTGGCCTCCGCGTAGGACCTGGTGCTGTCCGGGCCCGCGTGCTCCGCCGCAAGCTCCGCCTTGTGCGCTTCATAGAGGCTCCGGGCCGAGGGATCGCTCCGCAGCCAGTCGCGGAACATGAGCGCGTACCGCCATCCAGCCGAACCGTGCGCGCGCACGTGCACATTGACGGCGCGGCAGGGGTCTGCGTTGGCGTGGAACCGCTTCAACCATTCGCCCTGGTCCGGGGCGTTGGGCTTGGGAGTGTCGGCTTCGACGTCCCGTACCGCCGGAAAGCCTGCAGCGGACAGCAGTGGTGCGATCGCAGCGGCGACCGCAAGGTCCGGCACAGCCACCTGGAGGTCGATGACGTCCTTGGCGGAGAGGCCGGGAACAGCCGTGGATCCGATGTGGTCCACTGCCAAAATCTGCTCCGGGGCGGCCGCCGCAATCCGGGCCCCAATCCGGGCCGCCTGCTGCGCCCAGTCAGCCCGGTGCGGTTCCAGGACCGGGCCGCCATTCCGGGCGGCCCGTTGGCCCGCAGCCAGGTTGCGGGCGAAGGGGACCAGCCGCCCGTCCCAGAGCCGGTCCACCTGGACCAGCAGGTGCTGCACCGTACCGGAGTTGTCCAGGACGGCATCGGCAGCGGCCAGCCGGTCACCGCGCGTGGCCTGGGCGTCCATCCGGGCACGCGCTGCTTCCCTGGTCATTCCCCGGTGCTCGAGCATGCGCTGCAGCCGCACGTCGTCCGGTGCATCGACGACCACCACCAGATGGAAGCTGCTGCCCTGGCCCGTCTCCACCAGGAGGGGAATGTCCTGGACCACCACGGCGTCACCGGGCGCCGCGGCCGTGATGGCGGCGGCGCGGGCGCGCACCAGTGGGTGGACGATGGCGTTCAAGGCGGCGAGGCGCTCTGGATTGCCGAAGACCGCCGCGCCCAGACGGGCGCGGTCCAGCCGCCCGCCGTCGTCGAGCATCCCTGCCCCGAACTCCTCCGCGATGCGCTGCAACCCTTCAGTCCCGGGCTCCACAACTTCCCGGGCCAGCGCATCCGCGTCAACCAGCACGGCGCCGCGTTCCAACAAATGCGCGGCCACCACCGACTTCCCTGAGGCGATCCCGCCCGTCAACCCGATTCTCAGCACACCCCCACCCTACTTAGCCGCAGCTGCATCCGGTGCCAATGCGGATAGGCTGAAGGCATGACTGCAGGGGGTGCGGCAGCGGAGCCGCTGGTCCATATCGAGGATTTCCGGATGGATTTCGGTGACACCACCGTGATTCGGAACCTGTCCTTCGATGTCCAGGCAGGTGAGACATTCGGGTTCCTTGGCAGCAACGGTTCGGGAAAGACAACGACCCTCCGCGCCCTCCTGGGCATCTACCAGCCGACGTCCGGAGTTCTGCACATCGACGGAAAGCCCTTCGAACCCGGTGATGGGACCCGGCTGGGGTACCTTCCGGAAGAACGGGGCCTCTACAAGAAGGAACCTGTCCTGGATGTCATGGTGTATTTCGGCCGGCTCAAGGGCCTGGGCAAATCGCAGGCCCGCAGCTGGTCCCTGGCATACCTGGAACGCGTCCAGCTGGCGGACAAGGCAACCATGACCCTGGACAAACTCTCCAGCGGCCAGCAGCAGAAGGTGCAGCTCGGCGTCACCATCATGAACGACCCCGAACTCCTGATCCTGGACGAGCCTACAAAGGGATTCGACCCGGTAAACCGCCGCCTGCTGATGGACATCATCGAGGAACACAAGCGCGGCGGGGCAACGGTGATCATGGTCACCCACCAGATGGAGGAAGTGGAGCGCCTCTGCGACCGGGTGGTGCTGCTCAAGGACGGCACCTCCCGCGCCTATGGGACGGTAGCTGACGTCCAGGATCAATTCGGCGGCACGGTCTACCGTCTTTCCTATGCGGGAGACCAGGTCCTGCCCTCCTCAACGCTGTACGACGTGGTCCGGCAGGGAGGCGGCCGCGCTGAACTCGTCCCGCGGCCCGGCGGCAATGAAGCGGCAGTCCTTCGGGAGCTGGTTGCCGCTGGACTGCCGGTCAGCGGTTTTACCACCTCCAGGGTCTCCCTTGAGGAGATCTTTATCCAGGTATACGGCGAACAGCACGCGGCCGGAAGGGTTTGACCATGACGACGACACCGGCCAGGAAATCCTCCCCCAGCCGCCACAACCTCGGCACCGTGGTGGGCTTCGAGTTTGTCCGCACCACCAAAAAGCCGCGGTTCTGGATCGCGACCCTGGCTATTCCGGTGGTTATGGCCATCATCTTCGGGCTGCTCTTCATCAGCAACAGCTCAAGGAGCGCCTCCGCCGATGCGCAGAAAAACGCTGCCCTGGCATTCAGCTATACGGACAGGTCGGGAATCATCCCGGACCAGGTTGCCGCCGCAATGGGCGGCACCAGGGCGGACAGCTCCACCGACGGGGCCCGTGAGGTGAAGGAGGGACGCATCGAAGCCTTTTTCGCCTTCCCGGCCAATCCTGCCACGGAGGCAGTGAAGGTTTACGGTGCTGACAAGGGCGTATTCGACAACGGCAAATACGAGGCGGTCGCCAAACAGCTCCTGGCCCTGTCAGCGCAGGCCAAGATCGGTTCCGCAGCCATCACCGCGGCCTCCGGCGGCAACATCAAGGTGGAGACGGAAACCTATCGGGACGGCCAGGTCTCCGGCGGTTTCGGAGCCGCCCTGCCGCCCCTGATGTTCCTTGTGCTGTTCTACATCACGATCATCCTGCTCTCGAACCAGATGCTGAACAGCACCCTGGAAGAGAAGGAAAACCGGGTCACCGAGATGATCCTCACTACGTTGAATCCGACCACACTGATCGTGGGCAAGATCATTTCCCTGCTGCTGGTTGGCCTGGTGCAGATTTCCGTGTTCCTGGCCCCAATCGTGATTGGGTATGCCTTCTTTCGCGAGCGGCTTTCGCTTCCGGACATCGATCTGAGGGAGATCGTCTTCGAACCGGGGCCGCTGCTGGTGGGGGCACTGCTCCTGCTGGGCGGGTTCACACTCTTCACCGCCGTATTGGGCGCGATTGGCGCAGTGATGCCGAACGCCAAGGAAGCCGGGGTCATCTTTGGTCCGCTGATGGCCCTCATTTTTGTGCCCTTCTATGCCATCAGCCTCATCCTCAGCGACCCGCACTCCCCAATTGTCCAGGTGTTCACGTATTTCCCCTTGTCGGCCCCGGTCACCGCGATGCTCCGTAATGGCTTCGGCACGCTCGGCCCGGTTGAATCAGTGGTCACCATTGCCGAGCTCTTCATCGTGGGAATCCTGGTCATGCGCCTGGCCATTCATTTGTTCCGCTACGGCTCCATCCAATACACAGGGAAGCTCTCCATCACGAGTACCTTCCGTCGCCGTTCCGGCGAGGCACAACACCAGCCGGCGCCCCACTAGACTGGGCCGGATGCAGGAGCAAGAGAGCCGGGCCACTTCCTACACCACGCTGGCAGCGGGCCGGGACGTCCGGAATGAGCTTCAGGTCAAGCGCTCCAGGTTCATCACGGTCCTCCGGAGGGCGGGCACGGAAGACATAGCCCGTGATCTGGTGGCCGGCCTTCGCCGCGAGTTCCACGATGCCCGCCACCACTGCTCTGCATTCGTCATCGGGCCGGACCGGACCGTCCAGCGTTCAAGCGACGACGGCGAACCCGCAGGCACCGCAGGGATCCCCATGCTCGAAGCGCTGCTGAAAAGGGAAACCGCCACGGGGGTGGCTGACCTCAGCGACGTCAGTGCCGTCGTCGTGCGCTATTTCGGCGGGGTACTGCTGGGCGCGGGCGGCCTGGTCCGGGCGTATTCGGAATCAATCTCGACAGCCTTGGACGTGGCGCCCCTCGTCCGGCGCAGCAGGCGCCGGATCTGTTCCACCGCCGTTCCGCACGCGGCAGCGGGGCGGCTGGAGAACGATCTGCGCGCCGCGGGCATGGTCATGGCGGACACCAGCTACCAGGACCGGCGCGCTGTGCTGCGGATTGCGGTGGCTGACAACGCTGCCGCCATTGCTGCCGCGGCTGACCGGCTGCTCCAGCTAACGGCAGGCGCCGCCGAGCTTACTCCCGACGGGACGGAATGGATCGATGAGCCCCTCGACTGATGTGACACTGGCGGACGTGGATGAGGCAGTGGCTGACCGGCTGCTCCAACTGGCCAAGCGCGACGCCTCCCCTGATGAAGTGGCGCCCCCGCTGGGCGGCCCTGGCTGGAACCTCGAGCGCACGGCCTGGTTCTACCGTTACCACCGCGCTGCCGCCGCCGGGTTGGACGGTCCTGCGGCGGAAAAGTCCTGGGCCGTCTTCAACGGTTCTTGCATTGCCGGCTCCGTCCGGCTCAGGCGCGACCCCACGGCCGGGATCCCCTCTGCGGGGACCGGCATCTGGCTTGGCCGGAGCTTCCGTTCCCAGGGGATCGGCGGTGCCGCCCTGGACCTCGTCCTGGCGGAGGCCCGCCGGGCAGGCCTGAAGCGCGTCACGGCGCGTACCCTGTCCGGGAACCTCAGCGCCCAGCGGCTGCTCACCGCAGCAGGCGCGGCACTGACGCACGACGACGACGGGACGGTCCTCGCCGTCGTCGACCTTTAGCGCGGTAGCGGGAGCCGTCCGGACGGCGGCCAGGGCACCAGGCTCCTATTGACCGGAATGCACGGCGGGCGCTTTAAAGCACAGTGGGCCCCCGCTTTCGCGGGGGCCCACTGTGTCAGCCCGGGAAGTCCGGGCGGTGGCAATTAGTTGCCGGTCAGCTTCTCGCGGAGAGCAGCAAGTGCCTCGTCCGAAGCCAGGGTGCCGGCACCGGTGTCGGTGGCAGCAGGCTCGGAGGAGTAGCTGGTGGCGCCGGAATCGCTGTCACCGGACGTTGCAGCTGCAGCGTCGTCGGCAGCGTGCTGGGCAACCTGCTTCTTGTGTGCTTCCCAACGGGTCTGGGCGTCAGCGTACTGCTGCTCCCAGGCGGCGCGCTGGTTCTCGTAGCCCTCGAGCCATTCGTTGGACTCGGGGTCGAAGCCCTCGGGGTACTTGTAGTTGCCCTCTTCGTCGTACTCTGCGGCCATGCCGTACAGAGCGGGATCGAATTCGGTGCTGTCGGCGTCGACGCCCTCGTTGGCCTGCTTGAGGGACAGCGAGATACGGCGGCGCTCAAGGTCGATGTCGATGACCTTGACGAACAGCTCGTCACCAACGGAGACAACCTGCTCGGCCAGCTCAACGTGGCGCACGGCGAGCTCGGAGATGTGGACCAGGCCTTCGATGCCGTCTTCGACGCGGACGAACGCACCGAACGGAACGAGCTTGGTGACCTTACCCGGAACAACCTGGCCGAGGGCGTGGGTGCGGGCGAAGGTCTGCCACGGATCTTCCTGCGTAGCCTTGAGCGACAGGGAGACGCGCTCGCGGTCCAGGTCGACCTCGAGAACCTCGACGGTGACTTCCTGGCCAACTTCGACAACCTCGGACGGGTGGTCGATGTGCTTCCAGGAGAGCTCGGAAACGTGGACGAGGCCGTCTACGCCGCCCAGGTCCACGAATGCACCGAAGTTGACGATGGAGGAAACGACGCCGGGACGGACCTGGCCCTTTTCCAGCTTGTTGAGGAACGTGGAGCGGACCTCGGACTGGGTCTGCTCGAGCCATGCACGGCGGGACAGCACAACGTTGTTGCGGTTCTTGTCCAGCTCGATGATCTTGGCTTCGATCTGCTGGCCGATGTACGGAGCAAGGTCGCGCACACGACGCATCTCGACGAGGGATGCGGGCAGGAAGCCACGCAGGCCGATGTCGAGGATAAGACCACCCTTGACGACCTCGATGACGGTACCGGTGACGACACCGTCTTCTTCCTTGACCTTCTCGATGTCGCCCCAGGCGCGCTCGTACTGAGCACGCTTCTTGGAGAGGATCAGGCGGCCTTCTTTGTCTTCCTTGGTGAGCACCAGGGCTTCGACCTGATCGCCAACGGAGACAACGTCCCCGGGATCAACGTCGTGCTTGATGGACAGCTCGCGGGAGGGGATGACACCTTCGGTCTTGTAACCGATGTCGAGCAGGACTTCATCGCGGTCGACCTTGACGACGGTACCTTCGACGAGGTCTCCGTCGTTGAAGTACTTGATGGTGGCGTCGACAGCTGCGAGGAAGTCCTCAGCGGTACCGATGTCGTTAATCGCGACTACGGGGGTACCGGGCTTCTCGGTGGAGGTGATGGTCATGTAGTAGGGGCTCCGTTGTGGATAGTTAGTCGGTCAGGCAAACCGGCGCGCCCGCGTTATGGAACGCAGGCGCGATTCTCGGTGAATCCGATGGATTCCCCGGGTCATCCTGATTTGTGGATTGCTTTCAATGCCGTCTTTAGAGGACCGCAAGCGCGTGCACGTGGTACACGCCCGTTCATTCTAGTCGCTGCCGGCAATGGGGGTCAAAGCGGGCGGGGAGCCGGGACGGGGCTCAGAAGTGGGTCAGGCAGTGCGTCGCCCGTTCCACCGCAAACATCTGCCGCGCCCGAAGGGCGGCCCCCGGCCGCAGCTCGCTGATGGCGCCGGCAGCCTTCAGGGTCACCGGGCACACACCACCGAGGAAGATCGAGGACAGCGCGGAGACCCCCAGTTCGAGATCGGCGGCCGTGCCTTCGGGGAGGCGTTCGACGGCGGCCTGGCCGCCCTCCACGGTCAGGGCAAAAATCCCCGGCGTGAGGCCGAGCGGATCATCGACGTTGAGGACCAGCCGGCCATCGGCCGGGTAGTGCCGCGCAGCGAGGGCACGCGGAACGTCGAGAATCCTGAGCCAGAGCATGTCGCGGCTGTCCGAGGCGTCGATGCAGCGGGGGTCAGCCAGGGCCCAGGCAAGGGGATCATCCACCGGGGCCTCGTTCCAGGTGACCCGTTCAACGAGGTCGATGGCCGCCAGGTACTGCCAGAGTTCGAGGTAGGCGTGGTCGGTGGCGGCCACAAGGTCCACAACTTCCACCGTGTAGGGGGTGGTGTCCCAGCCAAGGAACTTGTAGGAGACGTAGCCGTCGATGGTTGCGTCCGGGCCGTAGTGCAGCGCCACCTTGATGGCGGGATCTTCCTTGCCGTCGCGTCCCAGCGACCCGGAGGCCAGGTGCCGGTACCATTCCTGCCGGCCGAGGGACCCGGGCGTGTGCCGGTGGACGCGTTCGAACACGGCGGGAGCCACGTCCAGCAGTGTTTTGGGGTCCGCCACTTCCACGGCGCCCGTGGCCGTGTGCCGCAGTGTGAACCGGCCCGTGGTGTCCACCTTCACGGTGCGCTCGAGGCTTGCCACGCCGTAGCCGAACCTGCCGTAAATGCTGCCCTCCGAGGCTGTCAGTGCTGCCATGGCGACGCCGTCGTCCTTGGCGGCCTGGAGGTCTTCGGTCATCATGCGGCGCAGGAGGCCGCGCCGGCGGTGCGAAGTGCGGACGGTCACGGCCGTGACCATCTGCGTCTCCAGCATGCGGCCGAAACCAATGTTCAGGGTCTTGCGGAAGGTCCCGAACGTGGCAACGGGCACCTCGGCAGGCAGCGAGGACGGGGCCACGGGACCGGTCTGGTACGCCCCGGTGAAGATCCGGCCATCGACCTCGTAGGTGGCAAGGGACCGCTCCCGGTGTTCGGGCGTTCGGGTGGAGTCGTGGAAACCGAACCCAACGGCCTTGGCCCAGGTTTCGGCCTCCGCGTACCCTTCGTTGCCTTTGGACACGGCGGGAAAGCGCCGGATTTCATAGTTTCCGCTCAGATCACCCATTTACCCGAGCCTAGCCAATGGATCCGTCGCTTGACCAGCACAAACGCACCGGCCGCCTGCTGGGCCGGCGTGAAGCCTAGTGGCCGGCGTCGTACCAGCTGGGGCCGACGCCGATCTGCACTTCCAGCGGCACGCTGAGGTCGGCTGCGGCAGCCATCTGCTCGGTGACGAGTTTCTCGACGGTTGCGCGTTCACCGGCGGCCACTTCGAGGACCAGTTCATCGTGGACCTGGAGCAGCATCCGCGATTTCAGCCCCTGGGACTGAAGTTCGGCGTGGACGCCCAGCATGGCGCGTTTGATGATGTCGGCGGCGGACCCCTGGATGGGGCTGTTGAGCGCGATCCGCTCGGCGTTCTCGCGCAGCTGGCGGTCGGTGCTGGTGAGGTCCGGCAGGTAGCGGCGGCGGCCTTCAATGGTGGCGGTGTAGCCGTCCACCCTGGCCTGGTCCACTACTCCACGGAGGTAGTCCCGGACGGCGCCGAAGCGGTCGAAGTAGTCCTTCATGAGGGTGCGGGCCTCATCGACGGAGATCTCGAGCTGCTTGGACAGGCCAAAGGACGTCAGTCCGTAGGCCAGGCCGTAGGACATGGCCTTGACCTTTGAGCGCATGGCACTGGTGACCTGGTCCGTGGGGACGTGGAAGATATTGGAACCGACGAACCGGTGCAGGTCCTCGCCGTCCTTGTAGGCCTGGATCAGGCCTGCGTCGCCGGAAAGGTGTGCCATGATGCGCATCTCGATCTGCGAGTAGTCAGCTGACAGCAGGCACTCGTACCCGTCGCTGACCACGAAGATGCCGCGCACGCGGCGGCCTTCCTCACTGCGGATGGGGATGTTCTGCAGGTTGGGGTTGTTGGACGAGATGCGGCCGGTAGCTGCCACGTTCTGGGCGTAGGTGGTGTGGATCCGCCCGTCTTCGGCCACGGACTTCTTCAGCGACTCGATCATCTGCCGCAGCTTGGCGGCCTCCCGGTGTACCATGAGCTGGACCAGGAACTCATGCCCGGTCTTCTCCAGCAGGTTCTTCAGGGACGCAGCATCGGTGGTGTAGCCGGACTTGATCTTCTTGGTCTTGGGGAGCTGGAGTTCGTCGAACAGGACAGTCTGCAACTGCTTGGGCGAGCCCAGGTTGACCTCGTGGCCGATTGCGGCGAATGCCTGTTCCTGGGCCTGGTCGATCACCCTGGCAAGGTCGGAAAGCTGGTCGTCCATCTTGTCCATGTCGATGGCAATACCGGCGAGTTCCATGTCCGCCAGGACGCGGCTGACCGGCAGCTCCAGGGTGGACAGGAGTTCCTCGGCGCGGCGGTCCTTGAGTTCGTCCTCGAAGTAGCGGCTCAGGGCCAGCACCACGGCGCCGGCCTGGACCAGGGCGTCGGCTGCCGCCGTGTCGTCGCCGTCGAAGGACAGCTCCAGTTGACCCGCCTTGGCCGTGGCGGCCGGTATGCCCACGTTGAGGTGGTGCTGGGCGAGTTCAGCCAGTTCGTACGTGCGGCGGTCCGGCTGGATCAGATAGCCGGAGATGGAGGTGTCGTCCACCACGCCCTCCAGCTCCAGTCCTCGGGCCGAAAGTGCCTTGAGTGCGGCTTTGAAACCGTGGATCACCTTGGGCGCCCCGGGATCGCGCAGCCATGTGGCCAGCACGTTTTCGGTTTCAGCGTCCTGGCCGGCAAGGTCGACATGGACTGCCGCGTCCCCGCGGACAATTGCCACCGCTGCAGCGTCCTCCCCGATCCGGCCGGGCACGAGGTCGACGGCCAGCGCTGACCGCTGCCCGGTGCCGCCGGCCAGGAACGCGGCCAGCTCCGCGGCACCGGCAGGGGTGCTGTAACTCGGGGTTTCGATGCTTTCGCGCTCCGCGGCGGGGGTGTCTGCGTCGCCGTACAGGGCAAATAACCGGCCGCGGATGGCCTTGAACTCGAGCTGGTCGAAGAGGTCCTCGATGGCGGCCTGGTCAGGGCGTGGCTGGTAGAGGTCGTCGAGGGTGACGGGGAGCTCGAGGTCGGTGTGGAGCTGGTTCAGCCGGCGGTTGCGCTTGACGGCGTCAACATTCTCCCGCAGGGCATCGCCCACTTTGCCGCCGATCGAATCGAGGTGTTCCAGGACGCCTTCGAGGCCGCCGTAGAGGTTGATCCACTTGGCTGCGGTCTTGGGTCCGACCCCGGGAACACCGGGAAGGTTGTCCGCCGTCTCCCCCACCAGGGCGGCGAGGTCGGAGTAGCGCCCCGGACTGACAAAATACTTCGCCTCGATGGCGGCAGCATCCATCCGCGGGATGTCGCTGACTCCCTTGCGCGGGTACAGCACGAAGACGTTGTCCGTGATGAGCTGGAATGCGTCCCGGTCTCCGGAAACGAGCAAAACCTCGAACCCTGCTTTCTCGCCCATGGCAGCCAGGGTGGCCAGGATGTCGTCGGCCTCGTAGCCGGGCATCTTGATGGTCTTAATGCCCCAGGCCTCCATGACTTGGCCGATGAGGTCGATTTGGCCGCTCATTTCACGGGGGGTTTCGTTCCGGCCGCCCTTGTACTCGCTGTACTCGGTCTTGCGGTGGGTGGATTCGTCAGAGACGTCGAACGCGACCGCGATGTGGGTGGGCTGCTGCTCCTTGATGAGGTTGATCAGCATCGAGGTGAAGCCGTGGATGGCGTTGGTGTGCTGGCCGTTGGAGGTGGAGAACTTGTCCGCCGGCAGCGCGAAGAAGGCACGGAAGGCCATCGAGTGGCCATCAAGGACCAGCAGCCGCGGCTGGCTGGTGATGGGAACCACCGGCGCTTCGGTGGCTGAAACAGACCCGCCGGCGGCGGGGGCGGCGCTCGTCACTGCAGGCTTTGGGGCGTCGGCGGGGCGCTGCCCGGCAGCCCCCTCATCGATGGCCTGGGACGGGAAGGGAGCCGGTTTGGTTGTTTCACTCACAGGTGCCAGCCTAGTTGCCATGACAGACAATTTCACGCCGGGCCCTTTCGCCAAAGAGCTGGCGGCCGCCGGGATCCCCGACCATATGCACGACTGGCTGGGCGCCTTCGGGGTCGGTGCCCTGGTGGTCAAGATGGGGATCCATTTCCTGGAGATGAGCCCTGAACGGACGGTCGCCACCATGCCGGTTGAGGGCAACACGCAGGTCGCCGGAATCCTGCACGGCGGCGCGCACGTGGTCCTCGCCGAAACCCTGGGCTCCTTCGCCTCCGGCATGCACGCGGGGCCGGGACGCCACGCCGTCGGAATCGAAGTCAACGCCACGCATCACCGGTCCATCGCTACGGGCCTGGTGACGGGGACCTGCACGGCGGTCCATTTGGGCCGGACCCTGGCCACCCACGAAATCGTCATGACCGACGCCCAGGGACGGCGCCTGTCAACGGCGCGGATCACCAACCTGCTGCGGGACAACGCCGGCTGACGCGCGCGGCCTCAGGACTGCCGGCCGGCCGCCGGGTGAAGAAGGTACCGCAACTCCACGATCCCCCGGCCCAGGGTGCGTGAGGCAGCCAACTCCAGTGGCGGCGTCGGGCCCTTCATGGGCAGCAGCCGCTTTCCCTCCCCCAGCACCACCGGTATGACGGAGAGGATGATCTCGTCCAGCAGGCCGGCGTCGGCGAACTGGGCCGCCAGCTTGCCGCCGCCCACCACCCAGATGTTCCGGCCACGGGCCGCCTGGCGGAAGTCTGCCGTGAATTCCCGCACATCCCCGCGCACGAAGGTGATGTCTGCCCCGTCCGGTGCACGGTGTTCATGGTGGGTGAAGACATAGCAGGGCGTACCGTCGTACGGCCAGGTACCGGGTTCATGCTCCATCAGCCAGGCGTAGGTTTCCCCGCCCATGACAATGCAGCCCACACCGGCCATGAAGTCGTTGTAACTGTCGGTCCCGCCGTCGAAACCGTCGAACTGCAGCAGCCAGTCGAGATCGTCCGTGGGTGTGGCAATGAAGCCGTCGAGGGACGCGGCCACAAAGTATTGGATGCGCGGCATGGCCCCAGCCTAGCCAGCAGGCCCTGCTGGGCCAACAGGCCGGCCAATGGTGTGCGCCGCCAGCCCCGGGGCTGCTACTTGGTGAAGTACGGGATGATCAGGTACAGCCCGAGAAGCACAGCTACCCCGCACAGCCCGAAGCACAGGTACGCGATGGAGCGCTTGACCCCGGGGGACGCCTGCTGGGCATCGCCGGCGATGGCGGTGAACCGGACCCCAAGCGAGTAGAGGGTCACCACAATTGCCGCTGACACGAGCGTGGTGCCTGCAACGGTCAGGAGTTCCAACCACTTCATCGCTGATTCTCCTTGGAGTTGTTGGCTTTGGCGTCAGCCTGCGCCTTGGCTTTTGCTTCCGCCCGGGCGCGCGCCAGGGCCTTCTTCTTGGCGAACCGGACGGCCTGGCCGGCTTCCTCGACCTCGACGGCGTTCTGGTGGCTCACGGAAGACTTGCGGGAGTAGAAGAACATGAACAGGACCGCCGCGGTGCCGGCGATCGCGGCGATGAGGACACCAACGACGCCGGTCTTCACCAGCAGCGCGGTCAGGGCGCCGACGACGCCGGCAGCCGGCAATGTGAAGAGCCACCCCAGCGCGATCTTGCCCACCATGTTCCAGCGGACTGTGGTGCCGCGGCGTCCCATGCCGGAGCCGATCACGGAACCGGAAGCCACCTGCGTGGTGGAGAGGGCAAAGCCGAGGTGCGAGGAAGCAAGGATGGCAGAGGCGGTGCTGGTTTCGGCGGCGAAGCCCTGCGCGGGTTTGACCTCGGTCAGGCCCGAGCCCATGGTGCGGATGATCCGCCAGCCGCCGGCATAGGTTCCGATGGCGATGGCAAGGGCGCAGGCGGTGATCACCCAGAGTTGGGGGCCGGAGCCGGGCGTCTGGCTGCCGGCAGCGATCAGCACCAGCGTGATGATGCCCATGGTCTTCTGTGCGTCATTGGTGCCGTGGGCCAGCGCCACCAGGCTGGAGGTGAAGACCTGGCCGGTACGGAAGCCACCGCGTTTCTGGGTGAGCTTGGACCCCGTCTCGGGATCCTGGCGTGCGGTGAGGGCATAGGCCAGGCGGGTGCATACGTAGGCGGCAAGCCCTGCAATAACGGGGGCGAAGACCGCGGGCAGGATGACCTTCTGCAGCAGGCTCTCAAAGTTGACCGAGTTGAAGCCCGCTCCCACGACAGCGGCGCCGATCAGTCCGCCGAAGAGGGCATGCGAGGAACTGGAGGGCAGGCCCTTCAACCATGTGACCATGTTCCACAGAACGGCCCCCATCAACCCGGCAAAGATGATTTCGGGAGTGATCTGCACGCCTCCGGACCCCTCGCGGATGATGCCGCCGGAAACGGTCTTGGCCACCTCCGTGGACAGGAAAGCACCCACCAGGTTCAGGACGGCGGCCAGGGCCACTGCTGTCCGGGGCTTGATGGCACCCGTTGCGATGGGCGTAGCCATGGCGTTCGCGGTGTCGTGGAAGCCGTTCGTGAAGTCGAAAAATAGTGCCAGTCCAATGACCAGCGCCACCATGAAGGTGATATCCACCTGTTGCCCAATCTGCAGAGTCGACGTTCAGCAGTTTCTCGTACCAGGCTGCCGTGGACAGCATAGTTCACCAGCTGTTTGCGTGGAATGACTTGTGTTGTTGGCACAACCGGTGGGAAACCTTATCGATCGTACGCGTCCACGGCATGAGGTCAAAACACGGGTCGGGCCAGAAATGCGTGGATCCGGTCGAGTTCCGCGGGCGTGATTCCGTGCCGTGGATGGGGTGAGACCGTGAGGATGCGCCGCCCCAGGAAACCTGCCCATCGTTGCGCTTCGGCCTCGAATGCGAGCTGGTCGTCCACCCAGGCGACCGCCCTCGGCCCGGTTTCTTCGACGTCGTCCTGGATGGCACGGAGTTTCCACCAGCCAGTCCCGCCGGCTGCGCCGTCTGCGGCCAGGTACGGCCAGCCGCCGCCCTTGAGTCCGATGGCGGGGCACAGGTATTGGGGCGCGAG
The DNA here is from genome assembly GCF_030812615.1 of Pseudarthrobacter niigatensis. NCBI lineage: Bacteria > Bacillati > Actinomycetota > Actinomycetes > Micrococcales > Micrococcaceae > Pseudarthrobacter > Pseudarthrobacter niigatensis. The sequence continues at coordinate 430,015 of NZ_JAUSTB010000001.1, forward strand.
TTCCTCCCAGCTGGTGAGCCAGACGCACCGCAGTCCCGGCATCAGGGCCAGGGAGTTCAGCCCTGCCACGAGCTCGGCCGCGAAGGCTACGGGCAGCAACCCGGCGTCGGCGTGCTGCCAGGAGGAACCCCAGCCGGTGGTCCCTTCGGGGCTGAACGGACAGATGACTCCGTCGACGTCCAGATAGAGGGTGCACTCCATCCCGCAGCCCCGGGCAGCTTCAGCCGCCGTGGAGCTGCGCGGCCCGGGGACCGGCGTCCAGTTCCGGGGCGAGTTTCTCCTCGAGCGCTGCGAGGGTAACGTCCGGCAGCGCTATGAGGCCGTCCAGCTCGCGCCGTACCCGTTTGTAGGCTGCCTGCCGTTCGGCGGGAGTGGCTGCCGAGTTCTCAGCGATCATCAGCAGTTTGCGGGCTGTGGCAAGGCGTTCACGCTCGGGTCCACTGAATTTGCTGTCCCTGATGCGGCGCGCTTCACGCTCGGCGACGTCGAGGGCCACGGCGAAGTTGTTGACCGCCTGCCGGTACGCGTCCAGACCGGACACGGACCGCAGGTCTCCGGCGTTCGCTGGACGCTGCCCGTCGGCTTCCCGTTTAGCGCGAAGGAAGGCCACGGTGAGGGGTTCGCGGACGTCGGTCATGAGGGGGAAGTCGATGAGTTTGCCCACGTCGAGCTCATACTCCAGCCAACGGCGGTTGGTGGCATCGTGCGTGGCCATCAGCGCGCGCACCTCCTCCGTCGACGCCTTCTCGGCTTCCACCGCCTGGTTCTTGAGGGCATGGAGTTCAACCCGGCGCCGGTGGCGGCGCTCCGCCGAACGCCGCCAGCCACCTGCCCACCGGCCGGCAAAAGCCATCAGTGGAAACACCATCCACCATTTATCGGACAGGAACTCCATCAAGGACCTCACGCCTTAATCCTCGCAGTCCGGGGGCGTGGCCTCAAGAAGCACCGGTAAGATCCGCGGGCAACCGGCCCGGCACCCCTCCAGCCGCTACCGCCGGGTGGTCACGGCGCCGCGGTTGCCTGCCCCGAGTTGACGTTCACCAGCCATGAGACGCCGAACCGGTCCGTGCACATGCCAAAGACGTCACCCCACGGCGCCTTCTCCATGGGGACTGTCACCGCTCCCCCGTCGCCGCTGAGCTTTTCATAGTAGCCGCGAAGTTCCGCCTCGTTGTCGCCGCTCAGGGATACCGAAATGGCAGATCCTGCGTGGTACTCCATGCTGTTCGGGGTGTCAGCGCCCATGAGCACCAAGCCCTGGGTGGTGGTCAACATGCCGTGCATGATCTTCTCCGCTTCCGCTGGATCCTCGCTGGCTTGGAAGTCGCCGAAAGTGCTTAGCGTCAGTTCGCCGCCAAACACGGATTGGTAGAAGTTCATGGCATCGCGTGCATTATCGCGGAAGCTCAGGTAGGGATTGAGGATCGTGGGCATGTTGGGATCTCCTTCACAGTGCCGGAAGTTGCTGGGCCCGAAACCCGGGGCAGACAACATCCTGCCCGATCCGGGTGAGGACCGGTAGGGGGAACGGTCCCCTGTCCGGCCTGCTGCATGGTGCGGTGGGGGCCCGGGGAACGTAGGCTCGGGGCATGGCCAGATTTTTCGATGTTCATCCCCACGACCCGCAGCCCCGCGCCATTGCCCAGGCGGTGAAGATCATCCGCGACGGCGGCCTGATCGCCTACCCCACGGACTCCTGCTACGCCTTGGGTGCGCAGATGGGAAACCGGGAAGCCCTGGACCGGATCAGGAGCATCCGGCACCTGGACGACAAGCACCACTTCACGCTGGTCTGCCGGGATTTCGCGCAGTTGGGCCAGTTCGTGAACATCGGCAACGACGTCTTCCGCAGCATCAAGGCGGTGACACCCGGAAGCTACACCTTCATCCTGCCCGCCACCAAGGAGGTTCCCAAGCGGCTGCTGCACCCCAAGAAGAAGACCGTGGGCGTGCGCATCCCTGACAACCGCGTGGTCCAGGCGCTGCTGGCCGAACTGGGTGAGCCGCTGCTCTCCAGCACGCTGCTGCTGCCGGACGAGGAGGAGCCGCTGACGGTGGGCTGGGAGATCAAGGAGCGCCTTGACCACCAGGTCGATGCCGTGATTGATGCCGGGGACTGCGGCGCCGAGCCCACCACGGTGGTCGACTTCTCCAGCGGTGTGGCCGAGGTTGTCCGCCGTGGCATGGGCGACCCCTCCCGCTTCGAATAAACCTGCCTCTGATAATCCCGGGCCGCACCTGCGCTCCCGGGGCACTTTGGCGGGGCCGCCGTCGTAATTTCCGACGGCGCCCGGCGTGTCCGTGCCAAAGTGCCCCGTTTTGGAGGGCGCGGGTCAGTCGTTGTTGGCGTCAGGCTGCTTTTTCGCGCGGCTCGGCTGCACCCGGGGCGGTTCGCCGGGCATCTTGGGATAGTCCGGCGGAAACGGCATCTCGCCCAGGCCCGCTTTGGTGTCGCGGTCCCACCAGTCGAGCAGCGTGCCGATGGAGCCGGGGTTCCCGCCAAACCGGGACCAGGGGTCACCAACGGTTTTCAACCTGTCCGGGACGGTGAGGACAGTGAAGTCCTTGGGATCAACGGTTTCGAGTTCATCCCAGGTGATGGGGCAGGATACCGGGGCGTGCGGAAGGGCCCGCGGGCTATAGGCGCCGGCGATGGTGCGGTCCCGGTTGGCCTGGTTGAAGTCCAGGAAGACCCGTTGACCGCGTTCCTCCTTCCACCACGCCGTGGTTACCTTGTCCGGCATGCGCCGTTCGACCTCCCGGGCGGCGGCGATGACTGCGTGCCGGACGTCCAGGAATTCGTGCACGGGTTCGATTGGCGCGTAGACATGCAGTCCCCGGTTTCCGGAGGTCTTGATGAACGATTCCAGCCTTGCCTCCGACAGGACGTCCTTGAGCACCAGGGCGGCCGGCACGGCGTCGCCAAAGTCGGTTCCGGGCTGTGGGTCAAGATCGATGCGCAACTGGTCCGGATTGTCGGTGTTCCCGGCGCGGGACGGCCAGGGGTGGAAGACCACGGTGTTCATTTGCACGGCCCAGACGGCGGCCGCCGGCTCGTCGAGGACCAGCTGGGGATGGGACCGGGCACTGGGGTACACCACCTTCACGGACCGGATGAAGCCCGGCGTTCCCCTCGGGGGGTTCTTGGAGAAGAACATCTCGCCCTCGATGTTGTCCGAGTAGCGCTGGAGTGACACGGGGCGGTCCCCGTTGGCGGCGATGAACGCCTCCCCGACGTCGCAGATGTACCGTGCGAGGTCGAGCTTGGTCAGGCCCAGGTCGGGCCAGAGGACCCGGTTGGGGCTGGAGATGCGCATCTCGCGCCCGCCGTTGGGACCCGGGACGGTGATGGTGGTTTGTTCGCTCGCCATGGGGACAACGTACACCCCGCCGCGCGGACGCTGGACCATTTGTCCCGCTGGTCCGGCATGATGGTCCCATGCCCGCAACCGATCAGCAGCTGACCATTCCCGTGGGCGATGCCACAGTGTCGGCCGCCTACGGCCGTCCCGGCAAACCTTCACCCCACGCACCCACCGTCGTGGTGGCTCATGGTGCCGGCGCCGGTATGGAGCACCCGTTTCTTCTCGGTTTCACCGCTGCGCTCAACGTCCTGGGCCTCGCCACGCTCCGGTTCAACTTTCCGTACCGGGAAGCGGGCCGCAAGTTCCCGGACCGGCCTCCGGTGGCCATCGCCACCTGGCGGGCTGTGATGGATGCCGCGGCGAATCAGGCTGCCTTGCGCGGCGACACCGGCCCTTTGGTGGCCTGCGGCAAGTCATTCGGCGGCCGGATGGCGTCAATGGCCGTCGCGGCGGGAATGCCGGCGGCTGGCCTGGTCTATCTGGGATATCCACTCCATCCGCCCGGCAAACCGGACAAGCTGCGTGACGAACACTTGTATGGGTTGGCCACTCCGATGCTGTTCCTGCAGGGAACCCGGGACACGTTTGCCACGCCGCACATCCTCGAGGATGTCGTCTCCCGCATCGGACGCAACGCCGTCCTGCAGTGGGTCGAGGGCGGGGACCACTCGTTTGCGGTTGCTGGTCACAAACGGCCGGCAGGCGAAGTCGGAGCGTCACTGGCCGTGCCGGTGGCTGGATTCATCAGTTCCCTGGAGTGACCGCGTCCAGTCCTGCCAGCCTGGCCAGGTCCACGCGGTTGCCTGCGCCGGTCTTCCTCAGCATGTTGGAGATGTGCGAGCTGACGGTCTTTTCGCTGATGACCAGGGCGCTCGCGATTTCGCTGTATGTCTTGCCGGCAACCACGAATTCGAGGATGACCTGTTCCCGCGGAGTGAGTCCGGGCAGGTGTGCCCGCTTAACGCCAACGGCCGGCAGGGGGTCAGCGGCGATGTGGGCGTGTACTGCGAGCCGCTCCAGGGCTTCCTGTTCGGGAGCGGACCGGAGTTCACGGGCCAATGCCAGGCCGCGCCGCAGGAGCGCTGGGGCCCGGTGCCGCCCCGACTGGCCCTGGAGCAGCATCGCTTCGGCGGCCCGCCTGCAGCAGTAGGCTTCCTCCCAGGGCAGGTTTCCGGCGTTGAAGGCATCGGCTGCAAGGACCCAGGACCCACCAATCCCAGGTATCCCCCGGACCCTGCCCAGTTCGGCCTCATACAACAGCGAAAAGGCCGTGGTCTGGCGCCGGTACAGGTCGGTATGGGAACCGGATTCGAAAAGCCCGGAAGGAAACCGCTCCTTCAGCTGTCGGGCCTCGGCAACGAATCCGTCCGGCGGGAAGCCGGTGTCCCTGGCCTGTTGGGCCAGGTCGGCCAAGGCACGGGCGGCCAGCGGGAGCAGCCATTCGCACATGGTCGGTGGTGGGCCGGGCCGCATGGCACCCGCCAGCGCGGATTCGTAGGACATCCGGAAATGCCCGACGGCGGATTCCACCTGCGCCCGGACGGCGGCGAAGCTTAGGTTCACGAATGCGCCGCTGTCCGTATTGATTTCCTCCGCCCTCGCCAGGTGGGCTGCGGCCTCGGCGCCCCGGCCCTGCAGGAGGGCAAGCCGGGCTGCCGTGAGCCGCCCGCTGACGTCTCCCATAGGGCCGGGATCGAGGCTTATTGCGATCCTCAACGCCTCCTGGGTCGCCCGCCAGTTTCCCACCACCAGGTGGCTGGCGGCTTCGTCCGCCGCGAGCTTGGCCACATACGTGTGCGGGCCGCCGCAGGCAGCCAGCTCCAGCCTGCCCGCGTGCATGAGGTCCGCGTAGAGGGCGCTGGTCCAGGCCTCCTGGGCATTCCCCAGCCAGCTGATGGCGTGAACGTAACCCCAGAAATCGTGCGCCTTGAGCGCTTCCGCGGCGCCGTGGCGGGCAAGCTGGGCCGCCCTGTCCGGCAGATCGGCGCGGACGGCCACCATGGCGGATGCGGTGAGCGCGTAGGACAATGCCCGGGGGTGCCCGGCCCGCCGCGCCGATTCCAGGGAACTGGCCGCTGCCGCCGGCCCTCCCGGAAGGCCGTTCCATTGGCATGCATAGGAAAACTCTGCCAGCGCGAAGGCATGTTGCCAGCTTTCCGGCGCAGCCCCGGACAGCCTCACCGCTTCGGTGACACCGTCCATGGCATAGAACTCCTGCCCCGTGGAATATCGCAGGTGGGTGCGGCGGATCAGCAGCTCCGCAGCGGCCAGGGGTTCCGCCGACAGGTCCATCCCTGCCAGCAGTGCATCCACTGCCTCAAGTTCAGCTGCAAAAGCCCCCGTTGTCTGGGCAGTCGCCCGGATCCGGTCCCATAGCTCCCGCTGCGCCCTTTCTTCCCCGGACACCTGATGGTGAAGCGACGCCGCCCGCTGGAGCATGCGGAGCCTCTCGGCTGCGGAACCCGAAGCGGTCAGCGGATCGCCGGCTGCCAGGGCCCATCGATAGGCGGCGGGGCTGTTCCCGGCGAAATAGTAGTGGTCCGCGATGACGGCCGGAAGTTGGGGGTCCGGATCCGTGCTTGCCTGCAACTCATACATAGAGGCGAACGCGGCGTGCCGGATCTTCCGTTCGTCCGCGGACACATCCAGCTCCAGCACCTCGGCAATCAAGGGGTGGTGGAACCAGTAGGTGCCGTTCGGGCCCAGATCGAGGATGCCGCGGGCGGATGCTGCCTGCAGAAACAGCGGCACCCGGGTGCTGTCCTGCAACTTATCGCACGTTGCCACGGCAGCCAATTCGTGCTCCGTCACTGCCCGGCCGGCCACCGCCAGAAGGCGGGTCAGGTTACGGGCACCCTGCGGCAAGCCACGCCAGGACCGAAGCACCGCCTGCCTGAGGTCGCCGTGGAGCCCCTGGGGAAGTTCGGCCGCACCGGCCGGAAGGCCGCCCACCAGCAGGGCCGTGAAGTAGGGATTGCCGGCGGTCCGGCCAAACACGTCCGTCACAAGGGACTGCGGCGGCGGTGCCCCCAGGATGCCTGCTATCTGGGACTCCGTCGCCGGCCTGTCCAGCGGGCCGAGATCCAGCATTCGGACCTGTGACAGCCGCCGGACGTCCGCCAGCCACGTCTGCAGGGGGTGGCTTTCGCCGAGTTCGCCCGCCCGCAGGGTGCAGATGATTCCCAGGCGCCGCTCGGACGGGCCGCCCGCCAGGTACATGAGGACGTCCAGTGTGTCCTGGTCCACCCAATGCAGGTCGTCGATGACCAGGAAGACCGGAGTAGTGGCGCTGGCCGAGGTCAGCCAGTCGTCCACCAGCAGGGGCACGTTCCCGGCGTACCCGCCGTCCATTGCCGCGGATAACGGAACGGCGGGCGTATAGGACGGGGCGGAACGCAAGGCTGACCGCAGGCCAAGGTAGGGAACGGTCACATCGCCCAAGGGCAGGGCGGCACCGCGAAGGATTACGTCGCCGGGCCCCGCGGCAGCGCACGCAGCCTGGACCAGCGCCGTCTTGCCGACGCCGGCATCCCCGGAAACAACCGCGGTCTGCGCGGTGCCACTCCGAACGGCGTCCATCATGTCGGTGAGCGCCGCAAGCTCCAGGTCGCGCCCCACCAGGGAGGGGCCACCAGTGTTCTTGCCGGCCACCATCACAGCGTCCCACCACAGTCGGCCGGCAGTACAGGGGTGGCCTGCCACAAAGATGAGGAGTAGGGATCCCCCTTCTGAGGGTGCATACCGGATGTGGGGGGAAGGAGGACAGCGGAGAGTGTGGGTGTCAGTCCAACAATGAGCCAAGGAGGCCGGATCATGACTGCCATACTCCGTTCACCGCGACGCACAAAGGGCGTTGCCGCCCTACTCTTCGTGGCCGCGCTGGCCACTGCCGGGCCAGCGTTCGGATTCCCGGACGGGGCCACGGGGCCGAGCTTTGTGCCGTGCCCGCTGGAGCGGATCGGATCACAACTGGTGCGCTGCGACAACCTGAGCGGCGCCGGTGTTGAGGCACCGTCCTGGATCCCCGAGCAGCCGTAGCGCGGCGGCAGGCGCCACAGCACGGCTATTTGCGGTGTTTGGTGCGCGCGGTGGCGGGCGCCGACCACGGGTCTTCGGGCCACGGGTGCTTGGGGTAACGGCCCCGCATTTCCCCACGCACCTGGCCGTAGGGACCGGCCCAGAACGAGGTCAGGTCAGCCGTTACGGCGAGGGGCCGGCGGGCCGGTGACAGCAGGTGGAACAGGACCGGGACACGGCCGTCCACCAGCCGCGGGGACTCGGCCAGCCCGAAGCACTCCTGGAGCTTCACCGCAACGACAGGGGCGGCGCCGGCGTCGCCCGGTTCCGGGTACTCGATCCGGATCCGGGAGCCGCTGGGGACCTCAAGGATTTCGGGCGCGAGCACATCCAGCCTGGCGGCTTCCGGCCACGGCATGAGGCGGCCCAAGGGGTTGGCCAGGTCGATTGAGCCCACCGGTTTCCCGGCTGCAAGCTCCTCAAGCTCCGGGCCAAGCCATTCGTCCAGCCTGTCCAGCAGGGCCGGGTCCGACACGTCCGGCCAGGGCTCTCCCGCCTCCCTGTGCAGGAAGGCAAGCCTGCGCCGCAAGGAGGTCGCCGCCGCCGACCAGCTCAGCGCCGCCAACCCCTCGGACTGGAGCGCGGCCGCCACGGCCATCCTTCCCTGTGCGGCGGTGGGGCGTGCCGGTGCTGTCGACAGGATGATGGAGCCCAGCCGCCTGGTCCTGCGCGCGCTCAGCCGGCCCCCCACGAACACGGCGTCCACGGTGTCGGCGAGCAGGTGCGAGGCCGCCTCGGCGGCCGTGGCGGCCGTCACGGGTGCGGCAGCACGGATCACAGCGCCCGTGCCCGCAGCATCCCGGCCCGAAGCCCTCGCCACTTCAGCCACTGCGAGCCATTCGTGGTCTGACAGTGTGCTGCCTGCGGGCAGGCCGGCCCGGGTACCGGAGGTCAGCAGGTATTGCCCCGCGTCCGCACTGCCGACCACGCGGCGGGCCACGCGGTCGGGGAAGGCAAGGGCAACGACAGCGCCCACAGCTTCAGGGCCGCTGGTGGTGGCCGAAATGGTCGAGGCCCCCGCTCCCTGCCGCCGCGCCACGGCAGCAAGCCGGCTGGATTCCTCCGCCCAGCGCCGCCCTGCGGGGCCCTTGTCCGCGCGGAGCTGGGCAAGCAGCCGGGGCAGGTCTCCGCCCGGAGCGCGGTGGTCCCCGGTGAGCGCGGCCACCACCTCGGCGGCCAGCGGGCGTCCGGTGGAGGTTCCGCCGTCGAGCAATGCCCGGGCCAGCCGGGGATCGGCAGGGATGGCGGCCAAGGCGCGGCCAGCGGCCGTCACCTGCCCTTCCCTGGTCACCGCACCGAGCTCCCTGAGTACCTCGACGGCGTCGTCCATGGACCCGCGGGGCGGTGCGTCCGGCAGCTCAAGGCCCTTTCCGCCGGGCGCACCCCAGCATGCCAGGGTGAGGGCAGCGCCGGCCAGGTCCGCCACGTTGATTTCCGGCGTGACGTGGGCGGGGGCTGCCCCATAGGCCTGCTGCGAGTAGCAGCGGACCACCAGGCCCGGGCCCTGGCGGGCGGCCCGGCCGGCCCTTTGGTCCGCGGACGCCCGGGAACACGAAATCGTCACCAGCCCGCTCATGCCGCGGCCTGAGTCCCGCCGCGGTTCCCGGGCCAGCCCGGAGTCCACCACCAGCCGGACGCCGGGCACCGTCAAGGATGATTCGGCAAGATCGGTGGAGACGATGATCCGCGGGGCGTCGCCGGGGCGCCGGCCCGCGACGGCCCGGTCCTGCTCCGCCGCTGCCACCTGGCCGTGCAGTTCCAGCACATCCACGGCACTGCCCAGCAGGCCGCGGAGGGACGCCGCAACCCGGGAGACCTCCCGGGCGCCCGGCAGGAACACAAGCGCATCCACGGCGCTGTCTCTTCCCAGGGCACGGACGTGGGCGTCCGCGGCAGCCACGGCAACATGGTCAAGGAAGGCGGGCGTCACTCCCCTTGCGTCCAGCCGCGCGGCAGGAGCCGGGAGCCACTGGACTTCCAGCGGATAATTTACCGCCGGGCAGCCGACGACGGGGGCCGGGGACCCGTCGTCGGGATCGCGGAGCAGCGCTGCGAACCGGGTTGCATCCAGCGTTGCGGACATGGCCACCAGCGTGAGGTCGCCGCGGAGCGCACGGACCTCCGCCAGCATGCCGGCCAGCAGGTCAGTTTCAAGGCCGCGTTCGTGCACTTCGTCCAGGACGACGGCGGCCGTCCCGTCAAGGCCAGGGTCCGCCAGCAGGCGGCGGAGCAGGATGCCCGGGGTGACGAATTCAACCAGGGTGCCGGGGCCGGCCTGGCGTTCCCCGCGGACCGTGTAACCAACGCGGCCGCCCAAGCCTGTTCCGTCGAGGGCGGCGAGGCGGCGGGCGGCGGACCGGGCAGCGACACGCCGGGGCTGCGTGACGATGACGCGGCCGTCACCGGCATGCAGATTTGCGAGCAGCGGCGGGACGAGCGTGGTCTTGCCTGTCCCCGGGGGCGCCTGGACAACAACGGCGCCCCTGGCCACGGCCTGCTGGAGTGCCGGCAGGGAGGCTTCGAACGCGAGCCCGGCACTGATGGCAGAAAGATTGAAGGTGCCGGCGGCAGGGCTGCCGTCAGGAGGAATCATCCGTCCATTCTTCCTTGGCCTGGGCCGAATTCTCCGACCGGGTCAGGGTTTGCCCTGGCCCTTGGCCTTGCCGCTGGCTTCCTTGGCGGTGTCCGATCGCTTTGAACCGGGCGCGTCCTTGGCGGCGGCGGGTGCGGGTGCAGCCGCCGGAACTACCGGTTCCGCGGCGGCGGGCCCTTCCTGGGAGGTGTCAGCCAGCGCCGGCGCCACGGGGGTGTCCTGCTCCACGGCGGGTGCGGACGCGGATGCTGCTGCAACCTGCGTGGCGATATCTGCCCGCACAGCAGAGAGGGCATCCTCGATGCCGCGGTAGCGGGTGGCCGAAATCCTGCCTGCGGAGGCGGCTTCACCGAGATCCTTCTCGAGCGCCTGCAGGGCGGCGAGTGCGCCGTCCATCCTGTTTTCCGACGCCGCCTGGCTGATGCTCAGCACACGGATCTGGAAACCGCGCAGGACATTGCCGTCCGTACCGCCCGGCTGGGCTCCTGCCGCTCCTGCGACGAGGGCGCACGCGACCACGGCGCCGCAGAGAACCAGCAGGGCGCGGACCCGGCGGCGGGGTGCGGGAGTGGACCCTGCGGCCACCGAGGGCCCCGCCGGCTTCAGTTCAGGCGGCATGCCTGCCCCGGAGTGGGACGGCAGGTCCGGACCGGACGGGCAGGACTGTGACCGGGGCCGCGTCAACGGACGGCACCGGCACCATGGTTCCGCGTGCCGTCGGGGTGGGCCGTGCCATGAGGAAACGGGCGGCCGTCCGCATGGCGGTGGCGATCATCAGTCCAATTCCTACTCCGAGCAGAACGTGGCCGGCGAGGTAGTGCCGGGCCGCGCCCGGGCCGTCCAGTGCGGCCACTGCCGCCCCGCCCACGGTCAGCATCAGTGACAGGGCCGTACCGAAAATTGCGCCCATGGCTCCTGCTCCCATCCACTTTAATCAGCAAGCTTACTAGTATTGCTCAGTAAGCTTACTACCACGTGGGCGCGGCGCAAGGGTGCCGTTTGCGGAACCCGCGTCAGCGGGCGGCTTCGAGCAGGTGGCCCAACGGCTCAAGACCTGCATAGGCGCCCCTGAAAAAGAGCAATGGTTCGGCGTCCTGGCGGGCATGGAGGTGCCGCACGGCAGCCACCACGATGGTGTGGTCGCCGCCGTCATACTCTGCGTGCAGGTCGCAGTCGATCCAGGCGAGCGCATTGTCCAGCACCGGATTGCCCAGCGGAGAGGATGAGTGTTCCACGCCGGCAAATTTGTCCGCCCCGGAGCGGGCGAACTGTCCGGCGAGGTGCCGGTGTTCCGCGGGGAGGATGTTGATGGTGAATGAACCGGCCTTCCGCAGCACGGGCCAGGTGGTTGACGTGCGGGATGGGCTGAACGTTACGAGCGGAGGGTCCAGCGACAATGCCGCAAAGGACTGGCAGGTGAAGCCTGCCGGCCCGTCAGGGGTGGAACCGGTGACTACGGTCAGGCCGCTGGCGAATGTTCCGAAAATATCCCGAAGCCGGCGGGGAGCAAGATCTGATGTGACTGTCATGGAGGGCCCTCTCGTCTGGATCGTTACCCCACCAAACCATCACCAAACCGGGCCACCAAAGCCTTCCGAAACACGCCGACCCGGACCGCAACGAAAGGTCACGCCCGGACATCCGGAGTCATCGGCATCCCGCCGGGCACGGGCTACGCCCGCTGGTCCAGCGCGGCGAGGAGCCGGCGGACCGAGCCGCCCAGATTCCAGTCGATGGCCAGTTGCTCGAGTTCGGAGCGCCGGCCGCCGGTCACCGGCTGCAGCAGCGCGCCTGCCTGTTCAAGGGTGGGCAGCTTGAGGTCCCGCACCAGGCGGACGACGGCGGGGGCTGCTTGGAGGTACGCCGCGGCGGCGGAAAGCTTGGCCCGGACGGGACCGGACACCCCGCCGTCGTCCGCTTCCGCCGCCTCCAGCAGCCGTTCCAGGGTGCCGTACTTGAGCAGCAGCGACGCGGCCGTCTTCTCACCGATCCCGGCCACGCCGGGCAAGCCGTCGGAGGCATCGCCGCGCAGCGTGGCATAGTCCGCGTACTGCTGCGGAAGGACTTTGTACTTGGCCACTATGGTCTCTTCCACGATGACCTCGAGGTTCTTCATGCCGCGGGCGGTGTATATCACCCGCACCCCGCGGGCGTCGTCGCACACCTGGAAGAGGTCACGGTCTCCCGTGACCACGTCCACCGGCAGGCTGGCGTGGCTGGCGTAGGTGCCCACGACGTCGTCGGCCTCGTGCCCGGCCGCGCCCACAATGGCGATGCCCGCCAGCTCCAGCGCCCGGCGGATCATGGGCAGCTGCGCTTCCAGGCCCTCAGGCACCACTTCGACGTCCGTGCCGCCGGGTACGGCCCGGGCCACCCGGTGCGCCTTGTAGGTGGGGACCAGGTCCACCCGCCATTGCGGCCGCCAGTCGTCATCCCAACAGGCCACAAGGTGGGAGGCCTGGTAGTCCGTGCTGAGGCGGGCGATCATGTCCAGCAACCCGCGGACCGCATTGACCGGCGTCCCGTCAGGGCGGCGGATGGTGTCCGGCAGCCCGTAGAAGGCGCGGAAGTACAGGGAGGCAGTGTCGAGCAGCATGAGGCGCTGGGGCATACCTCGATCCTCACACGGAATTGGTCCGCTGCGCAGGAGCCGTGACTCCGGCCGTGGCGCCTAGAAGGACTGCGTGCTGAATCCCAGCCCCAGCAGGCCCCGTCCCGACTGCTCCAGGATGGCGTCGATGCCCAGGGTTGGGTGGTTCAGGAGCACGCCGATGTCCCGCTGGATGCGCTGGAGCGGGTGTGTGAGCCGGTGCACGCTGCCGCCTGAGCCGCCCACCGCCAGCCGGACCGCCTCCTGCGAGGCCTCGGCGCTGAGGGCGAGGGAGAGCCGGAACGAGGCGTGCTGATCCTCAGCCAATGCGGGAGCAGCCTGCCCCTCCGGGGGCAGTACGGACAGGGCCGCCTGCCACTGCAGTTGTGCCGCAGCCAAGGCCCCGGCCGCCCGGGCGGAGCGCGCCTGGGCGAGGGTTGAATCCGCCTGCCGCGTTTCGATGCCGTTCTTTTGCCTTGGCACCAGGAGCTGCTCCCGGAAAAGTTCCATGGCGTACTCGGCGGATCCCAGGGCCGCGGCGGGCGCCACGAGATTCAGGAGCATGGCCATGGGTGCGTGGATGAGCGCGTCCTGGTGGATCAGGCTGCCGGGGTTCTCCGGGCTGCTGAGCAGTGCCCATTCCACCACGCGATGGTCCGGAACAAAGAGTCCGTCGGCATGGAGGTCATTGCTGCCGGTTCCCCGCAGCCCGTCGGTGTGCCAGGCGTCGAGCAGTTCAAGGTCGGCTACAGGAACCAGCGCCTGCAGCCGCGCACCGTTGAGCTGCACGGCCAGCAGGGCCCACCGCGAGTGCATCACACCCGAAGCGAAACTCCAGTGGCCCGAAATGGCGTAGCCGCCCGGTACCTTCCGCGCCATTCCCACGGGGGCGCTCGTCGCGGCGGCAAGGGGTACCTGGCCGCCCGCAAAGACCTCCTCCTGCACCGCGCGGGGCCAACGGGCCAGCATCCAGGCGTGTTCGGCAAGGTGGCCGGCAGTCCAGGCGGTGGAGGCGCATCCCCTGGCAAGGACCCGGACAACTTCAGCATAGGTGCGCGCACCCAGCCCATACCCGCCCACAGCGGCGGGCGCCAGGATGCGGAAGACGCCGGCCTCCTGCAGCTCCTGTACCGTCAACTCCGGCAACCGGCGTAGCCTCTCGGCCTCTTCCGCCCTGGCGCGCAGCCCCGGAACCAGCGCAGCGACCCGGGCCGGCATGTCCGGCAGGCCCGCCACGGTCCCGGCAGCGGGGTGCACGGAATGGTCGACGGCGGCGCGGCCAAGTTCCAGCGTATGGCCGGTGCGGTCGCGCTTGGCGGCAAGGTAGCGGGAGTTGGCCTCCGAAAGGTGGACGCCGGTGGGAACCTGCTGCTGGATACTAATTCCCAGTGCAACCAACTGGTTGGCCTTGTCCGGGTTGTTGCTGAGCAGCCGAACCGTGGTGGCGCCAAGGGTGTTGAGCATCTGGGCTGCCGCCGTGTAATCGCGTTCGTCCTCACCATGCCCCAGGGCGAGGTTCGCGTCATAGGTATCAAGGCCCCGGTCCTGCAGCGCATAGGCGTCAAGTTTGGAATACAGGCCGATCCCCCTGCCTTCCTGCCGGAGGTAGAGAAGGAAACCCCCGGTGGCGGCAATGCTTTCGACGGCTTCCCGGAGCTGTGGTCCGCAGTCGCAACGTTCGCTGCCGAAGACGTCACCCGTCATGCACTCGCTGTGCAGCCGGACCAGCGGGGCCCCGCTGCCGGCGCCCCCGGCCCCGGAGCCCTGTCCCAGCAGCGACTGTTCCCAGGGTCCAAGGGCGAGCAGCAGGTGTTCCCTGCCGTCCGCCAGGCCATGAAAGGTAAGGACCTCCGCCGTCGTGCCATAGCCGTCAGGAAATCGCAGCGGCACGGTGACGCTGGTGCGGACTGTAGCCAAAGGGAGGGAACCCCGGGGCGGGGCTGCATGGGTGGCGACGGTCAAAAGAGCCTCCGGGATCGCGGGCAGTGGATACTTGAAACTTGAACTTAAAGGTAGCCCAATTTACTTCAACCTTCAAGTATTTTCTGCGCATCACTGTTTCCGGGTGCCCGGCGGCCCGGTGAGCACCGTGGGTACGTACTCGAGAAGCTGGAGCCTGCCGTCGAACGTCCTGCTCTGCACCATCTCCAGCCGGACATCAGGGTAGCCATTGTAGATCCGCTCCCGGCCGGTGGCCCCGGTGATCACAGGGAAGATCACCAGCCGGAACCTGTCCACGAGACCGGCCGCCAGCAACGACCGGGCCAGGCTGATGCTTCCCAGGGTACTCAGCGGCCCTCTTTGCGTGCGCTTCAGTTCGCGGACCGCCTCAACCGCGTCCCCGGTGACCAAGGTCGAGTTCGGCCAGTCCAGCGGCGCGTGCAACGAGGAGGAGAAAACGAATTTCGGCACGGCGGACAGCCCGGTGAGACTGGCGCCCTCCTCCTCGGAGAAACCGGACCGGTCTGCCGCGGCCTGCGCAGACATTCCGTACATCAGCCGGTAAGTGTTCGCCCCCAGGAGGAAGGTGTACTCCTTTGCCGACTCCTGGCCGAGCCACGCCAGGTATTCCGGCCCTTCCAGTCCCCACCACCCGGGCCACCCCTCGGCGGAGGCATACCCGTCCAGGGAGATGATCAGGTCCACCATCAGTGTCGCTGGTGACATTTCAGCTGGTGCGGCGCCCATGGCTGCCTCCTCAGGACTGATCGGCGTCGATGTGCCGGCCATGTTATGCCCGACCGGACGGGACGTACAAGGGTGCCGCCTCCCCTTTCATCAGCCCTTCCACAGGCGTAGCGTCTATCCCGCCGGAGGCATCGCAGCCGTCAAAGGAGCGGACATGGCCGGGTGGAATTCAGACACAGCGGCGGGGCCGGTGGGCGCGGGAACCGTCACCTTGGTGGAAGGCTCATGTTTTTGCATCTCCGCCGCCAACGGGGACATCCACCCGGACCTGCCCCACGGCGTATTCCATGAGGACACCCGCATCCTGTCCGGATGGAGTATGACGGTGAACGGCTCGCCGCTCGAACCACTGACGGCGGAAACGAAGGAACCCTACCGGGCACTGTTCATCGGCCGCGTTCCCCGGGCCGACGGGTACGCGGACAGCCCTTTGATCGTGGAGCGCCTGCGTGAAGTGGCAGCCGGAGTGGTCGAGGAAATCACCATCCGCAACTACTCGGGCCTTCCCGTCGCCTGCAACGTTTCCGTCGGCGTCGATTCGGACTTTGCCGACCTGTTCGAGGTGAAGGAAGCAAGGGTCCAGCGGCGCTGGGACGTCACCCGCGGAGCCGACGGCGATTCGCTGATCATCAGTGCGGCCTGGCAGGACCTGCGGAAGGCCGTCCTGGTCAGGGGCCGTGGCGCCGTCGCCTCCGCCGGCGCGTTGGCATACCATGCCGTGATTCCCGGCTACGGCCAGTGGTCCACGAGGCTGAGCGTGGCACCCGCAGGACAGGACAACGTTTGGCGCCCGGCCGGGCACGGGCTCTCCCCGAGTGACCGGCGGCACCAGGAATGGGTTGCCAAAATCCCCAGACTGCAGATGACGAACTGTTCCATTGAACGGACGCTGCGGCGCAGTTATGACGATCTCGGCGCTCTCCGGATCGAAGACCCCGAGCATCCGGAACGGATCGTGGTGGCAGCCGGCGCCCCCTGGTTCATGACCCTATTCGGTCGTGACTCGCTGTGGGCTTCGGAAATGGCCCTTCCCGTGGACCCGTCCCTGGCCTTGGGCACCCTGCAGACGCTGGCGGACCGGCAAGGACACCATTGCCGCTCTCCTTCCCAACGCCGACCGCGCCCTGGACTGGGTCAGGAACTACGGCGACAAAGACGGCGATGGGTTCGTTGAGTACCAGCGCCTCAACGACCAGCCCCTCATCAACCAGGGATGGAAGGACTCCTGGGACGGGATCAATTTTGCGGACGGAACCATCGCCGAACCGCCCATCGCGCTGTGCGAGGTGCAGGCGCTCGTCTACTCAGCGCTCCTGTCCCGGGCATGGATGGCATTTGATGCCGGGGATGCACCCCTGGCAGCCCGGCTCACCGCCGAGGCGGCAGGGTTGAAGGAACGGTTCAACGAGGAATTCTGGCTGCCGGACCGCGGCTACTTTGCAGTTGCCCTGGACGGAAGCAAACGGCCGGTTGATGCCTGCGCATCAAATATGGGGCAGTGCCTGTGGCGTGGCATCGTTGACGACGACAAGGTGCCGCTTGTGGCTGAACGGCTGATGTCTCCGGAAATGTTCAGCGGCTGGGGTGTCCGGACCCTTGCCTCCAATATGGGCGCCTACAACCCGGCCAGCTACCACAACGGTTCCGTATGGCCGCACGACAACGCCATCATCGCGGCGGGACTCATGCGGCACGGATTCGTCGATGAGGCCCAGCGCATCGCCACCGCACTGCTTGAAGCCGCTGACTTTTCCGGCGGCCGGCTTCCGGAGCTGTTCTGCGGCTTCAGCCGGGAGCAGGTTGCCCAGCCGGTGCCCTACCCCACGGCATGCTCCCCGCAGGCCTGGGCGGCCACCACGCCGATCATGCTGATTACCTGCCTGATGCGGTATGACGCCCACGTCTCCCGAGGCGGTTTCTGGATGGATCCGGCCCTGCCCCAGTCCTACGGGAACCTGCACATCACCAACGCACCCCTGGCCGGCGGCCGCATCACTATCGACATCACTGGCAGCGAAGCCGCGGTGCAGGGCTTGCCCGCGGGCCTGACGTTCCACCGCGAACACCGTCCCTGGCTGACCGAACTCATCTCGCAGGCCGGGCTCGATGGGAGAAATCAAAGCTCCCATCCGGCGTCGCCATAGAAGCTGCGGACGTGGGCGCGCAGGTACTCCCCCACCACCGCCGCACCAAGGTCGCCCACCTCCGGGGCGACAACACGGCCCTCCACGCGCCGGGCCATCCGCTGGATAAACCGCTCCAGGCCGGGGTCGCTTCCCAGGCGGAAGAAGGTGGCCTGGACGCCGGCGCGGCCAAGGCGGTCCAGCTCGGCAACCGTCGCGCGGATGGTCTCTGCGTCCGGAGGCCAGTTGAACCAGGAGTCCCCGTCCGGCAGGAGGTGCGCCGTTGGCTCGCCGTCCGTGACGATCAGCAGGACCGGCTGCATGGATGGGTGACGGCGGAAAAAACGTCCGGCGAGGAGCAGGCCGTGGTGCAGGTTGGTTCCCTGTTCGCGGAAGGCCGGCAGGGCCGTGAGTTCCCCGATGTCCATGGACTGGGCGTAGCGGCCGAAAGTGATGAGTTCGAGGCGGTCACCGCGGAAGCGGGTGGAGACCAGGTGATGCAGTGCTAGCGCGGTCCGCTTCATGGGAACCCACCGCCCTTCTGCAGCCATGGAGAAGGAGACGTCCACCAGCAGGGCAACCGCGGCCTGGGTCCTGGCCTCCGTCTCCGAGACTTCGATATCGCCCACCGCGAGGCGCAGGCCACGGGCCGGGTCCCCGCCGTCGGCCATGGTGCGCCGGATGGCGTTGGTCATGGTGCGGGTGACGTCCCACGGTTCGGCGTCCCCGAACTCCCACTGCCGGCTGGATCCTGTCTGTTCTCCGGCGGCACCTGCCATCCTGGTGTCACGGCTTCCCTGCCTGCCGGAGAGTTGCTTGGCGGCGTCGCGCAGCAGCGACTTCCCCAACCGCCGCATGGCTTGTGGCGACAGCCTGAGGTCACCGTCGGCGCCACGGCGAAGGTAGCCGCCCTCCTGCATTGCCCGTTCGATCTCCGCCAGGGTACGGGCGCTCACCGCGGCGTTCTCGCCCAGCTGCCGGGCCAGGGCGTCGAGGTCCAGGTCATCGAGCGTGGAACCGTTGTACGACTGGGACAGCTGCTCCGACAGTTCGTCGAGTTCGGCGATGTCCTGCAGCACACCGGTGCCGTCGCCCAGTCCCAGGCCCTCCTGCCCTTCGAACCGTTCCGATCCCGACCAGTCCTCCCCCGGACGCAGGGCCTGGAGGCTGGCATCGAGTTCGCTGAGCTGGGCCATCAGCCCGGGCGACCCAAAGGCCTGGGCGGACAGCCGCATCAACTCATCGCGCTGTTCCGGGGACATGGACTGCAGGAGGCGCTGGGCCGCGGCTGCGCGCTGGGCCAGGGCGTCCACCAGTTCCTCCACGGACTGCGGGTCCTCAGGAAAGAACTGGCCGTGTTTGGCCATGAACTCCTGGAAGTCGGCCTGAGTATCTTCCCCGCGACGGTGTTTTGCCAGCAGTTCGTTGAGGTCCCGGAGCATGTCATTCACGGCCGCCCGGTCATCATCGGTGGCGCTCTCCAGCGCTTGCTTCATGCCGGCGAAGCGTTGGTCCAGGATTTCGCGGCCCAGCAGGTCCTTGATCCGGTCGTAAGCTTCCCTGGCTGTGCTCGACTGCCAGTCGTAGGATGCCAAGTCATTGACAGCCGCCGCCGTGGAGGACGGCAGGTTCTCCAGCTGCATCTCGCGGAAGGCGCGGTCCGTGTCGTCCATCATGGCGTCCCGCGCCAGCTGCTTGCGTTCCTCCAGCACGGCCGTGTCCAGGAGTTTCTTCACCTCGTCCAGGGTGCCGTCCAGCCGGTGGCGCCCCAGCAGCTCGCGCCGCCGCTGCTGCACCCGCCGGGCAAGGTCGTCCAGGCCGTCCCGGTCGCGTCCGCCGCGCCGCAGGAACTCCTGCAGGGCGTGCCGCGGCGAGTACCCTGCCATGACGTCTTCGGCGACGGCGTCCAGGGCCTCAGCCAGGTCGACGGGCGGGGCCAGCGGATCCGGACCGCCGGCATACCGGCCGTACCTGGCGGACCTCCTGTGGATGGCCATGGTGCCTCCTGTGCCTAGCCGTAGATGGTTTCCTCGTCGTCGGACTCCTTGGAGATCCGCCGGCCGAGGTACAGCCCTTCAAGGGCCAGTTCGACGGCGGCGGCCCGCTGTCCGTCGTTGGCCGCACCCAGGCGGCGCCCAATTTCGTCATACAGGCCGGATCCGTTCAGCGACGGGAGGTTGCCCAGGAACTCCCGTGCCGTGACCTGTTCGCCGGTGGTGACGGTGCGGTGCCCATCCAGGGCCGCCACGAGCGGGCCCATGTCCAGGCCCTGGAAGTGGGCCCGGACAGCTTCAGCGGTGGCGGTCCGGAGGAGGTGGTCCATGATCCCCTCCTCCCGTCCTTCCTCGCCGGATTCGAACTCGATTTTGCCCGTCAGCACCTCCACGGCGGGCTCAAGGTCGATGATCCGGGCTACTGCCTGGTCCTCGCCCCGCAGGCTGGCCCGGCGCAGGGCCGCTGCCGCCACCGTCTCTGCCCCGGCAATGGCGAACCGTGCCGACACGCCGGAGGCCTGGTTGATGGCAGGGGACTGCCGCAGCGCCCGGGTGTAGCGGGCCAGGATTTCAAGGATGAACGGCGGGACGTCGGCCACCAGCCGCCCTTCCTGCCGGATGACCGCTACTTCGTCTTCCAGCTCAATCGGGTAGTGGGTGCGGATTTCCGCACCGAAGCGGTCCTTCAGCGGCGTGATGATCCGGCCACGGTTGGTGTAATCCTCCGGGTTGGCAGAGGCCACCACCAGCACGTCCAGCGGAAGCCGCAGGACGTAGCCGCGGATCTGGATATCGCGTTCCTCCATGACGTTCAGCATGGCCACCTGGATGCGTTCAGCGAGGTCGGGGAGCTCGTTGATGGCAATTATGCCGCGGTTGGAGCGTGGGATCAGCCCGTAATGGATGGTTTCGGGATCCCCCAGGCGGCGGCCCTCAGCCACCCTCATCGGGTCCACGTCGCCAATGAGGTCAGCCACCGACGTATCCGGTGTTGCGAGCTTCTCCACGTAACGCTCTGAACGGTGCCGCCACGCCACCCGCAGCCGGTCCCCCTCGGTCAGCGCCCGGGCGCGTGACTGTTCGGTGATGGGTTCAAAGGGGTGCTCGTTCAGCTCTGAATCCTCGATGACCGGCGACCACTCGTCCAGCAGCCCCGCCAAGGTGCGGAGGATGCGGGTCTTTCCCTGCCCGCGCTCCCCCAGGAGGACGACGTCGTGGCCGGCGAGCAGTGCCCGCTCCAGCTGCGGAACCACTGTCCGGCCGAAGCCGTACAGGCCGGGCCACGGGTCACGCCCCGCAGCCAGGGCGGCGAGGAGGTTGTCCCGGATTTCATGCCTCAGGTCCTTCAGGACATACCCGGCCGCACGCAGTTCACCAACGGTGTAAATTTCGGGGCGATCAGTCACCCCTCTACGGTAAGCCCCGCCCCGCGGCTTATCGAGGGATTCCGCCAGATTCCTGTGCGGCTGGCCTTAGGCTTGAGCCGTGACAGAAAGCACACTGATTCTTTTGGTCCGCCACGGCGAGACGCCCACCACCGGCACCGTCCTGCCGGGCCGGGCCCCCGGCCTGCATCTTTCCGAACGCGGCCGGGCGCAGGCTGACGCCGCTGCCGGCCGGCTCGCCGGCCTGCCAGTGGAGGCGGTCTACTCGTCGCCCCTGGAACGGGCACGGGAAACTGCGGCGCCCACAGCCGCGCGCACCGGACGGCCGGTCACGGAAGAAGCCGGGCTCCTTGAATGCGATTTCGGTGACTGGACCGGCGCGGCCCTCGCCGGACTGGCTGCGCTGCCGGAGTGGCAGACCGTCCAGCACAACCCGTCCGCGTTCCGGTTTCCCAACGGGGAAGGCTTCTCCGGGATGCAGGCCCGGATGGTTGCGACGCTGGACGATCTTCGGGCCGCCCACCGCGGTGGCGTCGTGGTTTGTTTCTCCCATGCCGACCCCATCAAGGCGGCCGTGGCCCACGCGCTGGGCACGCACCTGGACCTCTTCCAACGGATCATGATCAGCCCGGCGTCGGTCTCTGTGATCTCCTACACTGACGGGCAGGCACCGGCCGTGCTCACGGTGAATTCGACGTCGGAACCCCTCAGCGGTCTGAGGTCGCCGTGACCAGGCCGGGATGCGTATGGGGCATGCGGTGTCCGCGCGGGAGCTGACCCTCCTCACCGACGGCCGCGTGGAGCTGCTGGGCCGCATCATGAGCGGAAGCAATGCCACGTTCCTCGCGGAGGTTTCCTGCGAGGGTGATTCGGCGTGGGCCGTCTACAAGCCGGAGGCGGGAGAACGGCCCCTGGTGGATTTCGACGCCGGCCTGTACCGCCGCGAGTGCGCAGCGTTCCAGCTGAGCGAAGCGTTGGGCTGGGGCATGGTGCCCCCTACGGTGGTGCGCACGGACGCCCCGCTTGGGGTGGGGTCGCTCCAGTGGTTCATCGAAGGGGACCACCAGGAACACTATTTCACCCTGTATGCCGACGCCCCGGAGACCCACGACGACCTGGCCCGGATGGCCTTGTTCGATTACGTGGCGAACAATACGGACCGGAAAAGCGGTCATGTGCTGCGCGGAACCGACGGGCGGATCTGGGGCATCGACCACGGCCTGTGCTTCTCCGCCGCCTTCAAGCTGCGCACCGTAATCTGGGACTTCGCCGGCGACCCCATTCCGGACCACCTGCTGGAGGACATCCGTCCACTGGCCGGCGCTGTTCCGGCCGAGGTGGCCGGGCTGCTCCACCCTGCCGAAGTGGCTGCCCTTCAGCGAAGGGTGCAGCACCTGTTGCGGGACATGGTGCTTCCGGTTGACCACACGGGGATGCGCTACCCCTGGCCGCTGGTCTAAGCTCCCGCGGGATCCTAGGCAGCCGGCTTGTGCAGGTCCTGGCGGCCTTCCAGCGCGGCCTGGGCCGCCGGCGCAGCCTGCTCAAGGTACGCCCCGATATGCTCCAGCAGGTAATGCTGGCCCAGGACGGTCGGGTGGTCGCCGTCGGGGCCGATCAGGTCGTCAAAGTCGTCGCTGATCCAGCCTTCCGAGATTGGGTCGACGAATTCTGCGCCGGCCCTCGCAGTGGCGGTCCTGAGCTGGTCGCTGATATCCACCAGTCCGGGGTCGGGATTCGACGTATACGACGGCGGCCCCACCACGATGATCCTCGCCTCCGGGGCAAGGGCCTCGGCCCTGTCCATCGCCGCCAGCGCAGCGTCGCCGACCTCCGAGGAGGCATAGCCAAGGTCGTTCTCCGAACCGAAGAAGACCACGATTCCGGTGTCCGGGGTGACGAAGTCGTCAACCTGGGTCCCGAAAGTTCCGTTGTAGTCGCCCAGGCTGACGTAGCCGCTGCCGTCCTCGGCCGCGTTGACTACTTCCAGCCCTGCCACGCCAGGGTCCGTCCGCATCAGCGCCGGCCACGCCTCCTGCGGGGACGTCCCATGGCCGGTGCTCAGCGAGTCCCCCACCACCACAACGCGGACCAGGGGTGAAGCGGTGGCTGTCGGCCGGGTCTGGGCGGCGCTTCCCGACGTCACGGCCAGGAGGATGGCGGCCACCCCGGCCGTCAACAGCCGGGCGGGGTGCCCGTGCAGCAGCATGCTGTCCTGCATGGCGCCTCCTCCTGCCTGGATTTACCGGGTGGCCGGGCAGGTGCCCGGCAGCGGTTCGTCTTGTTGTCCGTGTCCCATCGTAGGCAATTGTGGGATTACTTTAGGGCCAAAGGTGACCGGATCAACAGGATGCACAGCGACTCCACAGGAACGTTTAGGGCATTAGGTACCCCTGGCCGGGCTCCGGGACCCTAGAACTTTCCATAGCGTGCACGCGCCATGGAGTACACGCCGTAGCAGATAAGCCCTGCGGCGATGGCAGCAAGGAGGAACACGCCGTACGGCTGCGAACCGAGTGTCTTCAGCCCCCCGTCGAGGCCTGAGGATTTGGAGGGATCAGCGGTTGCGGCGGCCACAATGATCAGGACTCCGACGACGGCGAGCACCACGCCCTTGGCTGCGTAGCCGATCGTGCCGATCCACTCCACGGCCGTGCGAGCGTTTCCCGGGTCCTGCAGGTCCTCCATGAATTTCCGGGTGACACCCCGGAACGCGTAAAAGACGCCGGCGCCAATGATCGCCAGGCCGACCATCACCAGGACAACCACCCCGGCCGGCGCTCCCATCAGCTTTGCGGTGAAATCACTGGCGGACTGGCTGGAGTTCTTGCTGCCGCCGGAGGTGAAGACGGCAAAGGTGAAGGCAAGGAAACCGAAGACCACTGCCTTCCCCGCTGCGCTGGCTGCGTTCTTCAGCTTCGTTTTGGAGTCGGTCTCCGTGCGTGCCCCGAAAACTGCCTCGCTGACCATCCACAGGGCCAGCGCGGCACACGCAACAGCACCGGCCCACAGCAGGATGCCGCCGCCGGGCTTGGAAGCCAGGGCACCGATCGCCCCGGACTGGTCGGCTTCTCCCCCCTGGCCCCGGGTCAGCTGCAACGCGATGGCCCCGATCAGGATGTGCACCAGGCCGATGAAAACGAATCCGGCGCGTGCCAGGATCCGCACTGCCGGGCTGCGGCTCGCGGACGCGGCCTCGGATACTGCCCTGTTAGCTCCCTGCGACGCGTTGCCCATGGCCGGCCCTTCCACCTATGTAGTTGATCTTGTGTTTTCGGTCCGCTTCCCCCGCCTGCGCCGCGGAATGCTTCAGTGTAAATCCGTCTGCGCCGTCCCGACAGATCCCGGAAAGTTCAGGCCACGCACGGACGCCTACTAGAGTCGAAGCGGTGCATGCCAAACAGAACACCGGGACATTGACCGCGCTGAACACCTCCGCTCCCGCGGCGGCCCACGCCGAAGACGGATTCGTCCGCGTGCGCGGTGCCCGAGAAAACAACCTGCGGAACATCAGCGTGGATGTGCCGCGGGACGCGATCGTGGCGTTCACCGGCGTCTCCGGTTCCGGCAAGTCGTCCTTGGCATTCGGCACCATCTACGCGGAGGCGCAGCGCCGGTTCTTCGAATCCGTGGCGCCCTATGCCCGCCGGCTTATCCAGCAGGGCCACAATCCCAAGGTGGACCTCATCACCGGGCTGCCGCCCGCCGTCGCCCTCCAGCAGCGCCGCGGAACCGCAACGTCCCGCTCCACCGTGGGAACGGTCACCACCTTGTCCAATTCGCTCCGGATGCTGTTTTCCCGCGCCGGCAGCTACCCGGAGGGCGCGGCGCCCCTCGATTCGGACGCTTTCTCCCCCAACACCGCTGCCGGCGCCTGCCCGGAATGCCACGGGCTGGGCACGGCGCACACCGTGACGGAGGCGTCCCTGGTCCCGGACCCCTCGCTGAGCATCCGTGAGGGGGCAATCGCCGCGTGGCCCGGTGCCTGGCAGGGCAAGAACCTACGCGACATCCTGACCCACCTGGGCTACGACGTGGACGTCCCGTGGCGGCGGTTGCCCAGGAAACAGCGGGACTGGATCCTGTTCACCGAAGAGCAGCCAGTGGTGGAGGTGACACCCCAGCGGGACCGCGTGGCCAAGCCCTACAAGGGCAGGTTCTGGAGTGCCAAAAGCTACGTCATGCACACATTGCTCGATTCCAAGAGCCCCGCCATGCGGGAAAAGGTCCTGCGCTTCATGGAGACCGGGCCGTGCCCGCGGTGCGGCGGAACCGGGCTCAGGCCCGAAGCCCTCGCGGTGACCTTTGCCGGCCACACCATCGCCGCGCCGAACGCGGTACCCATGACCGAACTCGCCGCGATCATCCGCCCCACCACCACACTGGCCGCGGCAGCGACAGCATCCCGCAAGCAGTCATCGGAGTCCAACGAAGTGGCCGTGGCCATCACCCGCGACCTGCTCCAGCGCATTACCGTGCTGCTGGAACTGGGCCTGGGGTACCTTGCGCTGGGACGGGCCACGCCAACGCTTTCGCCCGGGGAAATGCAGCGGCTGCGGATCGCCACCCAGCTCCGTTCGGGGCTGTTCGGCGTCATCTACGTGCTGGATGAACCGTCGGCGGGCCTGCACCCCGCCGACGCCGAACCCCTCCTGGCCGTCCTGGACCAGCTCAAGTCGTCAGGAAATTCCGTCTTCGTGGTGGAACACAACATGGACATGGTCCGCCGGGCGGACTGGCTGGTGGACGTGGGGCCGCGGGCGGGCGAAGACGGCGGAAAAGTGCTCTACAGCGGCCCCGTGCAGGGCCTCGATGAGGTGCCGGAGTCCGTGACACGGCCGTTCCTGTTCCCAGGCGCCCCACAGGAGGGAGCGGACGACGGCGGCGCCCGGCAAGGTGCCCGGCGCGAAGCGGCCGGGTGGCTGGAACTGCGGGACGTCAACCGGCACAACCTGCGGAACCTGGACGCGGCTTTTCCGCTTGGCGTCCTGACAGCGGTCACCGGGGTCTCCGGTTCCGGAAAGTCCACCCTGGTCAGCCGGGTCCTGGCCGATGTCGCCGGCGCCGTGCTGCAGGCCGGGACCGGAACACCAGACGAGGAGCCGGACGAGGACGCGGGGGAACAGGGCGGAACCGGGACCGTTGGGTACGTGTCCGGCCTGGAGCTGATCGACCGCCTGGTGAAAGTGGACCAGAGGCCGATCGGCCGGACCCCGCGCTCCAATCTGGCAACCTACACGGGCCTGTTCGATGCGGTCCGCAAGGAATTCGCCGCCACCGGGGCTGCCCGGAGCCGGGGATTCGGGGCCGGCCGCTTTTCCTTCAACGTGGCAGGGGGCAGGTGCGAGACGTGCCAGGGCGAAGGTTTCGTGGCCGTGGAGCTCCTGTTCCTTCCCGGCAGCTACGGTCCGTGTCCGGAATGCGACGGAACGCGGTACAACCCGGAAACCCTGGCGGTCACCTACCAGGGCAGGAACATCGCCGAAGTGCTGGGCATGACGGTCAACGCTGCCTCTGGTTTCCTCGCCGGCGTGCCCTCGGCCGCCCGGTCCCTCAAGACGCTCCAGGAGGTGGGCCTGGGCTACCTTCGTCTTGGCCAGCCTGCCACCGAACTTTCCGGCGGGGAGGCCCAGCGGATCAAGTTGGCTACGGAACTGCAGCGGGCACGCCGGGGGCACACCCTGTACCTCCTGGATGAGCCCACCACCGGCCTGCACCCGGCCGACGTCCAGCTCCTCATGGCACAGTTGAACCGCCTGGTGGACGCCGGGAACACGGTGATCGTCGTGGAACACGCCATGGATGTGGTGGCGGCCGCAGACTGGGTGATGGACCTGGGGCCCGCCGGTGGCGACGCCGGCGGCAGGATCGTCGCCGCCGGCGGCCCGGCCGCCGTCGCGCGTTCCCGCAGCAGCCGCACTGCCCCCTACCTCGCGGCAGCGCTCCGGGCGGCTTCCCCCGGCACGGACCACTAAGCCGGTAGCCTTGCCGCCACAGCCGTAACGGCGTAGGACAAGGGGATGCGGATCCAACGGGCGGCGCCTGGCCAGGACATCCTTCGCGGCCGGGTAGCGGTGGTGACCGGCTCGTCGCGGGGGCTGGGGTTTGCCATGGCCCGCGTGCTGGGCCTGCACGGCGCAACGGTGGTGCTTGCAGCCAGGTCCGGGGACGACGTTGCTGCGGCCGTCCGCCGCCTGCTCGATGAGGGGATCGCGGCATCCGGACGCCGCTGCGACACCGCCGAACTGGCTGACGTTGAGGCGCTTCGCGACGAGGCCGTTGCCCGGGGAACGCTGGATATCTGGGTTAACAATGCGGGAACGTCGGGGGTGTACGGACCCACAGCGTCGACGCCCGCCGACGACTTCACGCGCGTGGTGCGCACCAACATCCTGGGTACGTTCCACGGCTCCAGGGTTGCCTTGCCGGTATTCCTGGGCCAGGGGCACGGCGACCTGGTCAACCTCTACGGCCAGGGCGACCGGGGTCCGGTGGCGCTGCAGAACGCCTACGCCTCAAGCAAGCGGTGGGTCCGCCAGTTCACCGAGACGCTCCGCCTGGAAACCAAGGGCACCGGCGTACGGGTCCACGGCATGAACCCCGGACTCGTGGAAACTGCGCTCCTGGCGCGGGTGCGGTCCCAGCCGGGCTACCAACAGCGCCTCGGCGGCCTGCAGGTGGTGGTGGGGCTGTGGGGACAAAATGCGGGCGAGGCGGCGCTGCCCATCGTGGACCTTGTCACCTCGGACCATCCGGAATTCAGGTTCCTGACCAAGCGGCGGATGGTGGCTCACGGACTCCGCAGCGTGCTGGCCGGACGCCTGCGCCGCGTCAACCGGATGCCTTTGGACGTCACGGTGGTGGAGCCGGCGGCCCCGCCCCGGTCCGGCGGTGGAGAAAGCCCGTGACCCGGTCGCGGAATTCCACCGGATCCACCGCAGGGCCCTTTGGCGCGCGGCGGCCGGCTTCCGTCAGGAGGCGCAGGCCCTCGTCCACCGCTGCCTTCGATGCCTTTAGAGACGCCGACGAGACGCCTTTCCACGGGTCGAGGACTGCAGCCAGGGCCGCGTCCGCATCGTCGTCGGGGGCGAGGGTGGTGACCAGCCCCATGTCCCAGGCCTCGCGGGCAGTGAGCATACGGCCCGTGTAAAGAAGGTCCTTGGCCCGGGACGGACCTACCCGCAGTGCCAGGCGGGCGGCGAAGGTGGCCGGAACCAGCAAGCCCAGGCGTGCCACGGGCATGCCCATCCGCGCTGTTGGGGTGAGCAGTTGCAGGTCGCAGGCAAGGGCAAGCTGGCAGCCCCCACCGGCCGCAACCCCTTCGACCACGGCCAGCGTTGGGACGGGCAAGTCCTCGAGTGCCTGCAATGCGGCTTCCAGAACGTCAAAGGTCCGGCCAACGTCCGCGCCCGACGTCCCGTCCCATTCGCTTATGTCGGAGCCGGCGCAAAACACTCCACCGCGGCCGCGCACCACGACGGCGCGCAGGGTCGGGCCGGAGGCCAGCCCGTGTACTGCGCACCGCAGATCCTCCCAGTCCCTCTGGCCCAGGGCATTGAGCCGCTCGCCGCTGCCGAAGGAAATCGTGGCAATGGACTCCGCCACGTCAACACCGACCGCCGCCATCAGAAGCCTGCCTCCCCCGGGGCTGGCATGGCTCCCGCGCCAGGCTCCGTCATGTGCCCTCCCGCGGCCTGAAAGGACCAGGCCACTGCGAGGCACGGATCCGCGGCAGGTGGAGGATGGGGCCAAGCATGCCCCATTCGTCCCCGCCCAGCCTTGACAGCGGATCAAGCCCGGCCACGTCCGGGTGGTCACCGCTGAGCACCCGGGAGGAGACGGCGGCGTGCACTACCAGGCCGAACACCAGGACACAGTCACCCATGCGCAGGGTCTGGTGAAGCGAGCATTCCAGCACCGCCGGAGAGTCCTTGACCCGGGGCGGCCGGACCATGGCACTGGGCTCACGGGCCAGGCCGGCGGCATCGAACTCGCTGACATCGGGGCTGAAATTGGTACCAGTGGCATTGACCTCCTGGATCAGGGCCGCCGGCGCCAGGTTCACCACGAACTCCCCCGTCGCCTCGATGTTCCGCAGCGAATCCTTCTCGCCGACGGAGGTGAACTGGATGATCGGCGGGTCCACCGAGGCCACGGTGAAAAAAGAGTGCGGCGCAAGATTGTCCACCCCGTCCGGGGATGTGCTGGACACCCAGGCGATGGGCCGCGGAACCACCACTGACGTCAGTAATTTATAGAAGGCCCGCGGCCCCAGGTGTCCAGGTTGAAAGTCCGTCCGCATCCGGCCCTACAGGTTTCTGGGCATTGCGGCGGCAGCGGCGTCCTTGGCCAGCGCCCCCTTGGCCCTGGGCAGGAAGATCAGGGCAAGCATGGCAATCACGCAGCAAAGGATGATGTACAGCGAAATCGACGTCGAATTGCCATAGCTCGCCAGCAGGGCGGCAGCGATGAGGGGTGCGGGACCTCCGGCAATCACGCTGGCCAGCTGGTAGCCCAGGCCGGCGCCCGTGTAGCGGATGTCGGTGTCGAAACTTTCGGCGATCAGGGCGGCCTGCGGTCCGTACTGGATGTCGTGCAGGATCAGGCTGACCACCACGGCAACGCCAACCCACAGGGAGTCCCGCGTGTTCAGCAGCCCAAAGTAGGGGAATGCGAACAGCGCGGTAAGCACAATCCCGGTTCCGTACACCCGCCGCCGCCCGAAGCGGTCGGACAGGCGCCCGAACAGCGGAACACTGACCAGCCCCAGCGCCGCCGCGATCAGCGTGTCATCAAGGATCGAGTTGCTGTCCAGCTTCAACTGCTTGGTGGCGTAGGTGATCACGAAGGTGATGAAGAGGTAGAAGGGCGCCTGCTCCGAGGTGCGCACCAGGGCGGAAAGGAGGATCTCCTTGGGCTGCCGGCGGATCACCTCGATGATCGGGGCCCGCACCACCTTGTTGGACTTGCGGACTTCGTCGAACTCCGGGCTTTCGATGACGCGCAGCCGGACGAACAGGCCCACACCGATCAGGATGATGCTCAGGATGAACGGGATCCGCCAGCCGTAGGCAGCAAACCCTTCAGTTCCCGTTGCGGCCGTGGTGATCCTGACGACGCCGGTGGACAGGACAAGCCCCAGCGGGACCCCGATCTGGGGCCAGGAGGCGGACAGACCACGGCGGTTCTGGTCGCCCCATTCCATGCTCAGCAGGACAGAACCGCCCCACTCGCCTCCCACGCCGATTCCCTGGATGATCCGGAGCAGGACCAGGAGGACCGGCGCGGCAACGCCGATGCTTTGGTACGTGGGCAGGCAGCCGATCAGGACCGTGCCGAAGGCCATCAGGAAGAGCGTGGCCATAAGTGTCGTCTTGCGTCCAATCCGGTCGCCGAAATGGCCGAAGATCGCCGCGCCGATTGGCCTGGCAACAAAGCCGACAAACTGGGTACCGAAAGCCGCCAGCACGCCGGCGAAGGCAACCTGGCCCGGGAAGAACAACTGGGGAAACACCAGGGCGGCGGCCGTCCCATACAGGAAGAAGTCGTACCACTCGATGGTGGTACCCACCACGCTCGCCACCGTGGCGCGGCGTACGGCCTGCTCCCGGGTCACTCCTTGAATACTCATCATCACTCCGTTGGTCAGATGCAGTAGAGCGCCCGGCCTCATGGCAAGAACAAAGGGAGAAATTGTCAATGCCTGGCGCTGGACCCGCATTGCGGTTCCATTTCCATCGTGCGAGCACTGGTTGCCCATGTCAACGGTTTCCCACGCCGCAGGACCCCGTCCGGGAACTGTGCGTGCCGCCGTCGCCCGTCTTTTATTGTTGCTGCAGGCAAATATCGTCACGGCTATGGACTCTTGCCCGGGGCCGAACCAGACTGTCTACAACAGCTGGCCGGAAGCACCGGAATTGACGGCAGTTTTATGTAGCCGGATAAATGGGCGGCTGTGTTTATTGGGGTTTTACCGTGATGCCGTTGCGCGGCATTGAAAGGATCTGGTTATGCCGGACTTTACAGCGTTCTTTCCGCTGATCGCCATTATTCTGGGAGTGCTCTTTGCCGTTGGGTTTGTCTGGGTCGCCACCAAACTGATGTGGAAAGTGGCTGAACCAAATGAGGCCCTGATCATTTCCGGGCTGACCCGCGGAACCCTGGAAACCAGGGAGGGAATGGATTTCAAGATTGTCACGGGCAAAGGTGCCCTGGTCCTTCCCGGACTGCAGACGGTACGGCCGCTCTCGCTGACATTGAATGAAACCGAGCTTAAAGTCTCCTGTGTCACCTCGCAGGGAATCCAGGTCATTGTCGAAGGCGTGGTTATATACAAGATCGGGGACGCGCCGCCCTTTATCGCCAATGCCGCCCGACGTTTCCTGGGCCAGCAGCCAAAAATGGAAAGCCAGGTCTACAACGTCTTCGAGGGCCACTTGCGCTCCATCATTGGCAGCATGACCGTGGAGGAGATCATCCGCGAACGGGACAAACTCGCCTCACAGGTCCGCAGCGCCAGCGGTGTGGAGATGGAGAAGCTGGGACTGGTGGTGGACTCGCTGCAGATCAAGGACCTGCAGGATCCCACCGGCTACATCCAGAACATTGCGAAGCCGCATATCGCCCAGGTGAAGATGGAGGCCCGGATCGCCGAGGCAACGCGCAACCGGGAAGCTGCGGAAAAGGAAGCGGAGGCGGCCGCCCTGATTGCCGATGCGCAGAGTGTCTCGGCGATCCGGCAGTCGGTGGCACAGGCAAACGCCGAACGGGCCCGGGCCAATGCCGCCCAGGCCGGGCCGCTGGCCGAGGCCACAGCACGGCAGCAGGTGGTGGTGCAGGAAACAGAGGTGGCCAAGCTGGAAGCAGACCGGGAAGAGCAGAAACTGCAGACAACCATCAGGAAACCTGCCGACGCGAAGGCCTACGCCAAGCGCACGGACGCAGAGGGACAGAAAGCTGCGGACATCAGTGCCGCCGAGGCACTGGCGCGCCGCACCGAGCTTGAGGCCCAGGCCAACGCGCGCCGGACCGAAGTGACCGCACAGGCAAACGCCACGGCCGCGGCAGCGGCAGCCGGAGCCACCAAGGTTACGGGTGAGGCCGAAGCGGCCGCCACCAAGGCCAAGGGCGACGCAGCCGCCTCGGCGATCAAAGCGAGGGCCCTGGCCGAGGCAGACGGCATCAAGGCGCGGGCCGAGGCCCTCGCCACCAACCAGGACGCGGTCATCTCACAGCAGCTCGCCGAAAACATGCCCGCCATCATTGCCGCCGCCGCTGAGCCCTTCTCGCACGTCGGGCAGATGACCGTCCTGAACGGCGGCGAGGGCGTCAACAAGATGCTTGGCGGGATCCTGGCGCAGGCAGGCGACTACCTGCCCGCCCTCCGGTCCGCGCTGAAGAACGGCAAGGATGCCAAGCAGCCACCCACCGCTTCCGGGGCATAGGGATACCATGCGCAAGGAGGTCGACAGGAGCCTGACCGGCAAGATCGGGCGGGTCACCGGCCGCATCGGCCCGGGCACCATCGGCGAAGTCATGCTGCCCTACCTTGGCGGCACCATGGCATTCCACGCCCATCCGTTCGACAAGACCAGTGACTTCCCGGTGGGCGCTGAAGTGCTGGTGATCTACTTCGACCCGCCGCAAACGGTATACGTGGAGGAGCTGCCGGACGTGCTCAAGCACACCCGGTAAGGGCTGGCCCCCGATTACCCGCCGGTGGGGCGCTACCGTCCGCCCTCCATTTTGCGGCTGCGCTGTTCCTGGGCCATGGGCCCGTAGGGATAGACCCCCACGTCGGGCTGGCTGGCCAGGGTGAGACGGGCGACCTCTTCGGCGCTGAGCTGCAGCTGGGCGGCCGCCAGGTTGTCGGCAAGCTGCTCCGTGGAGCGGGCACCCAGGATTACGGACGTCACAGCGGGCCGGTGTGCCAGCCAGGCCAGTGCCACCTGGGCCGGGCTCACATTGTGGTGGGCAGCGATATCTTCGACGGCGTCGATGACTGCCCACGTACGCGGGTTGTCATTGCGTGCCTTCCAGGCTTCCATGCCGCGTTCGGGGTTCTCCCCCAGGCGGGTTGCCCCGGAAGGCCGCTGGTCGCGGCGGTACTTGCCGGACAACCATCCTCCGCCCAGCGGCGACCACGGCAACAGGCCGATTCCTGCGTCAAGCGCGGCCGGTACGATCTCATGTTCGATGTCCCGGACCAGGAGGCTGTATTGGGGCTGCAGGCTGACGGGCGGGTTCCAGCCCTGGCTGCGTGCAACATGGACAGCCTTGGTGAGCTGCCAGCCCAGGAAATTCGAAAACCCGTAGTACGCGATTTTCCCGCGGCCTACGGCGTCGTCCAGGAACCGAACGGTCTCCTCCAGGGGGGTGATGGGGTCCCACGCGTGCATCTGGTAGAGGTCGATCTGTTCCACTCCCAGGCGGCGGAGGGAATCATCGAGTGCGCGGGTCAAGTGCCGGCGCGATGTTCCGACGTCGTTCGGTGCCGTTCCCATGGGGAAACGCCCTTTGGTGGCGATCACCGCCCGGTCCCTCAGGCCCGCCCGCCTGGCCAGCCAGCGCCCAATGATCTCTTCGGACACTCCCGAGCTGTAGACGTCGGCGGTATCAATGAAGTTGCCGCCCGCGTCGAAGTAGCTGTCCAGGATGTCGTGGGAGGTTTCTTCGGTCGCCTCCGCGCCGAACGTCATGGTGCCCAGCGCGAAGCTGGTGACGACGGCGCCGCTGTGGCCCAGGGTCCGGTGCTGCATGGTGAGTCCTCGCGTTCAGTGGTCGGTTGGTGGGAAAGTTGCGTGCGGCTGCGTCCCTCAGGCGAGGTGCACGGCATTCCATTCGAGCAGCTTGGGGTCTGCGAGCCCCTCGGTTACGAAGGGGTCTCCGGCGATGAACCGTTCAGCTTCACTGCGCGAAGTGAAGATGCCCATTGAGCTCAGGCCGGCTTCGGGAGACTGGAAAGGGCCCAGGGCAGTCAGCCCTCCGCCGTCGGCCCGGAAAGCTTCGTAGAAGGCCTTGTGCCGGGGATAGACGGACATGACCGTCGCCCTGTCCACACCCTCGCGCACGCTGTAGATCACTACGCATTCCATAGGGCCGAACTTACCCCATCCCCCGGCCATACGAGCGGGACGCGCACCTGGCGGCCCGCACCTGATGACGCCGGGGCCCGCCAGGGCTAGGATCAAAAACCTCCGGTCACACAAACAAGGGTCCGGCACTTTTGGTGCCCAGGAGGCGCCGGCTGGCAGAGAGGCCATCATGGATTCCACCCAGTCCGCCGAATATCCGCTTGATCCCTTTCCGCAGTACGAGCGCATGCGGGCAATGGCTCCGGTCTTCCAGGACAGCCAGTCGGGCAGCTGGCATGTTTTCCGGTACGAAGACGTCCAGCGGGTGTTGTCGGAACACGCAACGTTTTCATCGCGGATGGGCGGGGACAATCCGTCCGGTACCGGGCAACTATTCGCGGCGAGCCTGATCACCACCGATCCCCCGAGGCACCGACAGTTGCGTTCCCTGGTCACGCAGGCGTTCACGCCCAAGGCCGTGGACGCCCTGGCTCCCCGCATCGCCGGACTCA
This sequence comes from Pseudarthrobacter niigatensis, assembly GCF_030812615.1. NCBI lineage: Bacteria > Bacillati > Actinomycetota > Actinomycetes > Micrococcales > Micrococcaceae > Pseudarthrobacter > Pseudarthrobacter niigatensis. The sequence goes on from NZ_JAUSTB010000001.1 coordinate 464,415, forward strand.
CCAACGAGCTCCTCGACGGGATCGCTGCCGGCGGAAGCGCGGACCTGATCAGGGACCTGGCCTATCCGTTGCCGGTCATCGTGATTTCGGAGCTGTTGGGCATTCCCGCGGAGGACCGGGAGCGCTTCAAGCACTGGTCTGATGTCATCGTCAGCCAAACGCGGACCGCTCCCGCGGGCGAAACCCAGGACACCACCACGTCAGAAATGGTGGAATACTTCCTCGCCCTGATCGACCGGCGCCGGAGCAGGCCCGGCACGGACCTTATCAGCAGCCTGCTGTCCGCGGAGATCGGCGGGCAACGGCTGACGGTGCCGGAACTGCTCGGTTTCTGCAGCCTCCTGCTGGTTGCAGGCAATGAGACCACCACAAACCTGATTGGCAACGCCGTTTTGTGCCTGGCCGAGTCACCCGGCACGCTTGGCCGGCTCCTTGAGGAACCGGGCCTGCTCCCCCAGGCGCTCGAAGAAGTCCTCCGCTTTCGGTCACCGGTCCAGTCCATGTACCGGGTGGCGGTCGCGGAAACTGTCCTCAGCGGCCAGAGGGTTCCCGCCGGCGCTCCGATAGTGGCGTGGATCGGCTCGGCCAACCGCGACGGGCAGCAGTTCCCGGCGGCCGCTGAGTTCGACATCGACCGCAGCCCCAACCGGCACCTGGCCTTCGGCCATGGCATCCACTTTTGCCTGGGTGCCCCGCTGGCACGGCTTGAGGCCAGGATCGCCCTGGAGGCGCTGCTGACCCGCCTGCCGGGCCTGTCCCTGGCTCCCGGAGCGGAACTGGAACGCATGGAAAGCAGCATCGTTTACGGGTTGAAGGAGCTTCCGGTCACCTGGCAGCGCGCCTGACGGGCAGGACGCCGGGGCCCGCTGCTTCGCCTGCCCGTCATTGGACCGTGTCCGTTGCCGCTGCGTAGGCGGTGGCCTGGGAGCGCACCTGGCGGAGGTAGGCGTCGGACTGGTTGTAGGCGTGCACTGCATCCGCCCAGCCCCGGGCAGTGGTGAGGTCACCGCCGTGGCCGCACAGATATGTGGCCGCGCTTAAGGCTGCATCGTCAATGTTGAACGGGTCCGCTGCCCCATCCCCGTTCCCGTCCATCCCGGCGATCCGCCACGTGGAGGGGATGAACTGCATCGGGCCCACCGCGTGGTCCCATTGCGCGTCACCGTCCAAGGCTCCGCCGTCGGTGTCAGGAATGGCGGCGAACCCTGCACCGTTGAGGCTCGGGCCCACGATCGGGCCGCTGGCCTGGCCGGCGGAACTCAGGCTGCCGCCGCCGTAGGTTCCGTGGGCTGATTCGACGAAGCCGACGGCGGCCAAAGTGTTCCAGCCGATTCCACACGCGGGAGCAGCTTGGTTGGCGGTGACAACGGCACTGACGTAGGCGCGCAGCGCGCGCACGGGAATGCCGGTTGCTGCGGCGGCGTGGCCAAGCCACGTGGATTCGGGGACCGGTGTGACGTTGACGGCGGTGGCGATCCCGTCAGGCGCGGCCTGGAGCCTGGCCGCGGCGAGGGGCGGCGCCGGCGTGGCGGCGATGTCCCCGGCGCCTGCCTGGCCCATCACCCAGAAAGAGAACGCTGCACTGGCACAGAGCACGAAAAGGCTGAAGACCACAAAGCGTTTTACACGAAGCACCGACCAATCAAACCATCACACCCCTGCCGTTCGTCGGTACCATCAGGCATGGGCAGGAAGAATTACCTTGTCGAGGGCGGTTCCGGTACAGGTAAGACCGCTGTATGCCATGAACTGCGGCGGCGCGGCTACCAGGCCATCAACGGAGACCGTGACCTCGCCTACCAAGGTGATCCGGAAACCGGCGAACCGGTTGCGGGGATCACCGGAACCGCAGTGCACAGCCATCACCTCTGGCGGGTGGCCGACGTCCGGGAGCTGGCCGCAGACCAGCGGGAACCAGCGACATTCTTCTGCGGCGGGTCCAGGAACCTGGCCTCCTTCATCGACCTGTTCGATGCCGTCTTCGTCCTGGAGACGGATGTTGAAACGCTGCGTCGGCGCCTTGACCAGCGGCCGCCGGACGAATGGGGCGGCCAGGCGGCGGAACGGCAGCTGATCGAACACCTGCACGTAACCCGGGAAGAAATCCCGCCGGGCGGCATCCCAATCGACGCCTCCGCGCCGCTCGCGCGCGTAGTGGACGACATCCTGCGCCATCTCCGGGACGGCGGCCCCGGCTAACCGGGGCCGGCGGCTTTCCCGGCCGACGGCGGGTCAGCGCACTACGGTGCGGTGCCCGGCGTCGAGCCTCCTGGTCCAGCCGCGGGCATCGAGGTGTTCCAGCAGCGGCACGGCGATCCGGCGTGTCGTGCCGAGGGCCTGGCGCGCCTGGCTCGTGGTGAAGGGCTGCTCCAAACCGGCGAGGGTGCGCATGGCCAGAGCCGGTGCGGTGGGCAGCAGCACCACCCCGTCGCGCAGCCTCAGTATGCGTCCGGTGCGCTCGGCCGCGGCGAGCTCGCGGGCACCCAGGCCGAGTGCCGCCAGCTCATCGGCTTCGGGGGCGCGGAAGGCGTCCACGCCGAGCCTGCCCTCCAGCCTGGCGATGGCCGGCTCGATGTGTCCAAGGTTGCCCTGGCTCCCGGGAATCCGGACGTGGCCGCCGTCCTGTTCCAGGCCGGCCCCGAGGATGACGTGGGAAAGCAGCTTCTCGTCGGGCAACTTGAGAAGGTCCCGTGCGGCGCCCATGGAAAGGCCCGGTGCCAGGGCGTCCCGCTCCTGCAGCGCCTGGACCGCGGCGCGCAGCTGGTGCTGCCAGGACTGAAAGACGGGAGCGTGCACCCACCAGTCCTCGATGACCTGCACGCCGGCGGGTGCCTCGGCGTCATGCCCGGACAGCAGTCCGAGCCGGCGCAGGCGGTCTGGCTGCACGGCCCTGCGGGCCGCCACTTCCCCCAGCACATCACCTGAGGGATCCATCCCCGCAAGGCGCTGGGCCCAGTGGGCACCGTCACCGCGCCGCCGCAGGACCGGGGGGTCGGCATCGAGGATGCGTGCGCCGCCCAGCACGGTGCGGCTTCCGGGGTCGCGCAGCACCAGCCGGTCCCCCAGGACCAGGGGCAGGTGCCGGTCGAGGACCAGCCGGGCGTGGTCCGCCCCGAAGGGACGCAGCCGGGCCGGCACGGATGCGGTGCCGACATGGACCATGAGTTGTTCCGGTACGTCCGTGTATGCCGCCCCGGTGGTGCGGTGGATGCCCACCACGGCCGTGGTGGGCCAGGCGCCCGGGGAGACCAGGGCGTCTCCGCGCCGGACGTCCGTCGCTGCAACGTCGCGCAGGTTCAATGCCACTCGGCTTACCGGCTCCACGGAAGGGTAGGAGGTGTCACGGCTTTGCAGGCCCCGGACCACCACAGTCCGGGTACCGGTGTGCCCGAGCAGTTCCAGCCGGTCGCCCTGGGCCAGCGTTCCTGCCGCCAGGGTTCCGGTCACCACGGTTCCGGAACCGGTGATGGTAAACGAGCGGTCCACCCACAACCTGACCCGCCCGGTGGTGACCGGGGCAGGCACCCGGGCCAGGACGTCGTCGAGCGTTGCCCGTAACTCCGGAAGCCTGGTCCCGTCGATGGCGGACACCACCACCGCGGGAGCATCCCGCAGCCCTGTCCCGGCCAGCTCTGCGCGGGTCCGCGAGAGCACGTCTGCAACCTGCTGCCCCGTGGCCCGGTCTGCCCGGCTCAGCACCACGACGCCGTGGTCGATGCCCAACGCAGCAACGGCGTCCCGGTGGTCGCTGGACTGGGCCTGCCAGCCCTCGTCCGCGGCCACCACGAAGCAGACCACCGGCGCCGGCCCAATGCCGGCCAGCATGTTTCCGAGGAACCGTTCGTGGCCGGGTACGTCGACGAACGCAACATCCTGCCCGGAGGGCAACGTGGTCCAGGCGTAGCCAAGGTCGATGGTCAAGCCGCGGCGGCGTTCTTCCTCCCAGCGGTCCGGTTCCATGCCGGTGAGGGCACGGACCAGGGTGCTTTTACCGGAATCGACATGTCCGGCTGTGGCAACGACGTGCACCGCTCAGCCCGCCCTGCCGGCATCCGCGGCTTCGAGGCTTGCCAACGCCTCCCGTACGGCCGCGGCGATCCGGGCGTCGTCCCGTTCGGGGACGCACCGCAGGTCAACCAAACAGAAGCCGTCGTGGACGCGCGGCAGCACGGCCGGATCCCCGGTCCGCAGGAGCCGGGCGACGCCTTCCGGGAGCCGGAGTGCCCACCCGGCCAGGGGAACCCCCGGGGCACCTCCGCCGCCTACCCTGCCGTCATGCGGGACCACGGCTGCACCAAGTTCCCGGGCCAGCCGGTCAGTTCGGCGGCGCAGTTGCCCGGCGTCGGCGTGCAGCGCCTGGACGACCGGCGGCGGGCCGCCGGCAACGGTCGCCTCCAGGGCGGCAAGGGCAAGTTTATCGGCCCTGACCGCGCGGGCCAGCGGGTGGCGCGCCAGCCGTGCGATGACTTCCCTGCGGCCCAGCAGCAGGCCGGCCTGGGGGCCGCCCAGCAGTTTGTCGCCGCTGGCAATCACGACGTCGGCCCCACTCGCCAAAGCGGTGGCGGCATCCGGTTCATCCGGCAGGAACGGGTCCGGTGCCAGCAGTCCGCTGCCGAGGTCAGCCACGAGGGGTACCCCGTTGCCGGCAGCCAGCCGGCTCAGCTCAGCCATGGGAACAGCCGAGGTAAAGCCGTCAACACGGAAATTGCTGGGGTGGACCTTGAGGATGCACCCGGTATCCGGTCCGAGCGCCCCGGCGTAGTCATGGAGGTGGGTCCGGTTGGTGGTGCCTACTTCGCGAAGCCTTGCACCCGTGGATTCCATCAGGTCGGTGAGCCTGAACCCGGCACCGATTTCCACCAGTTCGCCCCGGCTCAGCACCACCTCGCGGCCGGCCGCCAGGGCCGTCGTGGCGAGCACCAGTGCTGCCGCTCCGTTGTTCACCACCAGCGCGTCCTCGGCCGCAGGACATGCAGCGAGGAGGGCGGCGCGGGCTCCGGCGCCGCGGCGTGAACGGCTGCCGTCCGACAGGTCGAGCTCCACGTCCACGTAGCCGCTGGCCGCGACGAGGGCGGCAACAGCGCCTTCGGAAAGCGGCGCACGCCCCAGGTTGGTGTGCACGATGACACCGGTGGCGTTCAAGACCGGGCGCAGGGTTGTTGCCGTCCGGGCAGCGACGGCAGCCAGCAGGACAGGTTCCACCTGGCCGGCCGGGAGCCCGCCGCTCCGGGCCTGCTCCTGGACATCCCGGACGAGTTCGCGGATGATGCGCCCGTTCAGCCGGGTGCGGGCCTCGCGGACCGCCGGCAGTGCCAGCAGGTCATTCGTGCGGGGAATCAGGCGCCGGGGATCGACCTGGTCCACAGCCCTCCTCGTATCGCGGCATTCGTTGCCGAAAGTTGGCGGTGGCGGACGGGAATCGAACCCGCCAGGCCGAGATGCTCAGCCGCACCGGTTTTGAAGACCGGGGGGCCCACCAGGACCCGGACGCCACCGCGCCTCAATATAGCAGGGTTGCCTTGAAGGTACGCTGGGCAGGTGAATGAGGCCCAGACGTCAATCCAGCAACTCGATGCAGGTGCCGCCGGCGCAGTCCGGCTCACCGACTATGCCCACGGGGGTGGCTGCGCCTGCAAAATTCCTCCGGGCGAGCTCGAAGACGCGGTCCGTGGCCTGATCGGCCAGCCCGGAGCCGAGGTACTGGTGGGCCTCGACACTGGCGACGACGCGGCGGTGGTCCTGGTGCGTGAGGACCTTGCCGTCCTGACCACGGCGGACTTTTTCACTCCCGTGGTCAACGACGCCTTCGACTGGGGCCGGATCGCCGCAGCCAATGCGCTCTCGGACATTTACGCCATGGGCGGCCGGCCAATCACGGCGATCAACCTCATCGGCTGGCCCCGGGGCGTCCTCCCCATGGAGCTGATGACCGAAGTCCTGCGCGGCGGGCTGAGCGTAGCCTCGCAGGCGGGTTGTCCGGTTCTTGGGGGCCACTCAATTGATGACCCTGAGCCAAAGTACGGCATGGCAGTGACGGGCGTGGCGCATCCGGACCGTTTGCTGCGCAACGATGCCGCCCGGCCCGGACTGCCCATTACGCTCACCAAGCCAATCGGCGTCGGACTTCTCAACAACCGGCACAAGCAGACCGGCGAGGTGTTCCCTGAAGCCGTGGAAACCATGGCTGCCCTGAACCGCGACGCGGCCGACGCCGCGGTGGCTGCCGGTGTCAGGGCGGCAACCGACGTGACCGGATTCGGGCTTCTTGGACACCTTTACAAGATGGTCCGGGCCTCGGACGTCGGGGCGGTGGTTGACCTGGCCTCGGTACCGGTGATCCAGGGAGCCCGCGAGGCGCTCCGGGACGGTTTCGTGTCCGGGGGTACCCGGCGCAACCTGGACTGGGTCCGGCCGCATCTCAGCGCCGCCGCCGGCGTCAGTGACGACGACCTGCTGCTCCTGGCTGATGCCCAAACCTCAGGCGGCCTGCTCGTTGTAGGCGAGCTGCCGGGGCACCCCGTCATTGGCCACACCACCGCCGGGCAGGGCATCGAAGTCCGTTGAGGCCCTCTTAGGGGCAGCCGGTCAGCTGCCGGTGGTAATTGAATCGCCGGTGACCCCGGCCGCGCGGCGGGCCGCCAGCCGGTTCTTTTGCGGTTCAATGGTGTACCTTGGATCCCTGGCCGAGGCGAGGCCCGCCTCGAACACACCGAACCGGGTCAGTGCCGAAGCGGTAAGCAGCGCCAGTCCCGAGGCCGCGGCCACCATACGGTTCCGTCCGCCGAGCAGCGCGCCAAGGCCGCCGGCGACGGCCAGCCGCTCACTCCATTTGAGCATTGTCCCGGCCTTGCCCTGGTGCAGCGGCTCGGCGGCAACCGGGTCCATCCGGTGCTCCATCACCTTCATGGCCGCAACGTCGCCCAACACGCCCAGCACGGCGAGATTCCGCGCCGGACCTGTTTCGCTTACCGGCGTCGTGACCATAGCCAGGCCGGCAGAGGCCAGGCAGGCGGAACTCACGAAAACGAACGGCAGTTCCTCATGGGCGGCGTTCCACGTCGGTGTGGCAGTATCGCCCAGGAGGACGGCTGTGTAGGCAGCCAGGGGTCCGGCGAAAACTGCGGCTTCGATGCCGGCTGGTCCTTCGACCGCCTTCAGCACTTTGCGCAAGGGACCCAAGGGCAGCCGGTTTCCGCTCATCCGGTCGATTTCCGCCACAGCTGATACTCCCGCGCCGGCGCTGAAGGCGCTGAGGATCCACGAGCCGACGCTCATCGGCGAGGTGACCTTGAAAGTCCGCAGCATGTGCAGGAACCGCTCCGGCCGGCCCAGGTCCTTCACCAGGAAAACTGCGCCGGCGCCCACTGCAGCCAGGGCGCCCAGCCGCGCATTTCTGCGCAGCACCGGGCGTCCGGTCAGTTGCCCGCCGAGGCCAAGGAAAGCCGATCCGGCGGCCACGCCACCCAGGAAAAGGTAGATCGCGACGTCATCGCCCCAGGGGGCAGGCTTAACCACCGGACGGCCGTAGTAGGAAGTGAATTCCGGCTCCGGAACCATCGGCATTTCCCGGGAACCGTCACCGCTGTCCCGACGGCGGCCGGAGCCACGTTTGCCACCCTCACGGCGACGGCGGGCAGGTTCGGATGGCCGGAAACTGTCGAACTCGGAAAGTGTCACGCGCGTCCTCCCAGGAAAGCCAGCGCAGCCGCCGCGGCCATTCCCGCCACTGCCAGGCCAGCCCGCCGGTACATCGTCGGCAGGTCAGCGGTGGGTACCCGTGGGTCCGGTGGAAGTCCGTAGACCTCCGGTTCGTCCAGGAGGAGGAACACCGATCCGGTGCCGCCGACGCCGTCGTTTTCATTCGCGCCGTACAGCCTGGCCTCGGTCATTCCCTGTGCGTGCAGGGCGTCAACGCGTTCCCGGGCCGTCTCCACCATGGCATCGTGGTCGCCAAACTTGATGGACGTCGTCGGGCACGCCTTTGCACACGCCGGTGTCTCGTCGGCCACCAGGCGGTCGTAACACAGCGTGCACTTTTGGGCGATGCCCTCGTTGGGGACGGCGGGATGCTTGGCGTGCTGGTCCTCCCTGCTGGTGGCGACCTTGACGGTGCCGTTGCTGCGGCGTTCAATGACGCCGAACGGGCACCCGGCCACGCAGGTTCCGCAGCCGTTGCAGACGTCGTCCTGCACCACCACGGTGCCGAACTCGGTGCGGAACAGCGCGCCGGTGGGGCAGACGTCCAGGCACCCGGCATGGGTGCAGTGCTTGCACACGTCGGAGGACATCAGCCAGCGGAAATCGGCGGTGTCCGGCGGGGTGGTATCAGCCTGGTCTATCGCAGCCGGGGTGGGAGGCCCGATCCGGGGCATGCCCAGGCTGACCAGGGCCCGTCCCGATTCGCGGGCTTCGACAATGCGTTCCTGGCCCTGTTCGATGAAGGCGACATGCCGCCACGTGCTGGCGCCCAGCGAACCGGTGTTGTCGTAGGAGGACCCCAGAAGTTCGAGGTTGCCGTCCTGCGGGTTGTGGTTCCACTCCTTGCAGGCCACTTCGCAGGCCTTGCAGCCAATGCAGATCGAGGTGTCGGTGAAGAATCCCTTCCGCGGATGGTTGTGCTCCCAATGGGCATCGGCGGTGGGGTCGGTCGGTCCGGACAGCTGGCCCATCTAGTTCTCCAACGTCGGGTCGATGCCCGGAACGCTGCACTGGGGCTGGGTTCCGGGCCGGGCAAGGTTTGTGTCGGCGGGGCCAACGATGACTCCCATCATCGCGGCCCACCATCGGCGTGGCCATTGCCGCCAGCGGGTTCGATGCCCTCCGCAGCAGGGTCAGTGACCGCCTGGTTGCTGGTCGCGGTGGTTACCCCGGCCCTCGCCTGGTACTCGGCCACCAAGGCCAGCAAATCCTTGCCCCGCGGCCGGCGCCCCGGACGGATGTCGCAGGAGGCCACCTTGGATTCCTGGATTTGTACGTTGGGATCCAGCGTCACACCCAGCAGGTCGTTGGCGGCGTCCCCGCTGACGACTGCGTTGCTGCCGACGCCCCAGTGGTAGGGCAGCCCGATCTGGTGCACGGTGTGGCCGCCGACCTTGAGGGGCGCCATCCGGTCAGTGACAAGCACCTTCGCCTCGATGGCGGAGCGGGGCGAAATGATGGTGGCCCACCCGTACGGCTCCAGGTCACGTTCGGCGGCCAGTTCGGGCGAGACCTCGCAGAACATCTCCGGCTGCAGCTCCGACAGGTACGGGAGCCAGCGGCTCATTCCACCCGCCGTATGGTGCTCGGTGAGCCGGTATGTGGTGAAGACGAACGGGTAGACGTCTGCCCCGCTGGTACCGGCGCTCGGCGCGCTGAGGTTGTCCGCGCGGGGGAACACCAGCCTTGCCGGGTTTTGCTGCTGCGGGTACAGCGCGTTGGCAACCGGCGATTCCTGCGCCTCGTAGTGCGTGGGAAGGGGCCCGTCCATCAGGCCCTTCGGCGCAAACAACCAGCCCTTGCCGTCGGCCTGCATGATGAAGGGGTCGTCACCGCTGAGTGCGGCCGGACCGCCGACGGACGGATCGGGTTTGCTGTCCGGCGCCAGGTCGACCGGGAAGTCGGGCACGTCGTCGCCCACCCATTTACCCTGCTCCTGGTCCCACCAGATGTACTTCTTCCGCTCGCTCCAGGGTTTACCTGCAGGGTCGGCCGAGGCCCGGTTGTACAGGATGCGCCGGTTCGCGGGCCACGCCCAACCCCATTCGGAAGCCGCGGGCCCCTGCTCCCGGCCGGGCTTGCGGTTGGCAGCGTGGTTGAAACCGTCGGCATAGACGCCCGTGTAGATCCAGCAGCCGGCAGCCGTGGAACCGTCGGCGCGCAGTTCGGTGTAGGCGGAAAGGGGCTTGCCGGCGTCGGCACCGGCCATGTGGCGGCCGTTGATTTCGGCCAGCACTGCCTCGGCGTCGGGGTCGCCGTGTTCGTCCGTGGGGTAGTCCCACGTCAGGTCCAGCAGCGGACGGTCACGCTCGTCCTGCGAGCCGGCCAGCTTCTCCCGGATCCGGTTGCCCAGTTCGAAGAAGAACTGCAGTTCGCTCTGGCACTCCCCCGGCGGGGCCACCGCCTGGTGCCGCCACTGAAGCAGCCGCTGGGTCTGGGTGAAGGACCCGGCCTTCTCCACGTGCGTTGCTGCCGGCAGGAAGAAGACCTCGGTCTCGATGTCCTCGGTGCGGAGTTCCCCTGATTCGATTTCCGGGCCGTCCTTCCACCAGGTCGCCGACTCGATCATGTTCAGGTCCCGGACCACCAGCCACTTGAGGTGCGACATTCCCATGCGCTGCATCCGGCCGTGCGCCGAGCCGACCGCCGGGTTCTGGCCGAGCAGGAAGTAACCCTCCACCTGGTCCTCGAGCATGCCCATCACAGTCTCATACGTCCCGTGGGCGCCGGTGAGCCTCGGAAGGTAGTCGTAAGCCCAGTCGTTCTCTGCCGTTGCTGCCTCCCCCCACCAGGCCTTGAGCAGGCTGATGGTGTAGGCGTCCGCGTCGGCCCAGAAGCCTTTTTGTTGCTTGGATCCCACAACCGCCAGATACTCTTCGAGGGTGTCGTGGCGGCCCGCGCTCGGCATCGGCAGGTATCCGGGCAGCAGGTTGAACAGGGTTGGGATGTCGGTGGAGCCCTGGATGCTGGCGTGGCCGCGCAGGGCCATGATTCCACTGCCCGGCCTTCCCACGTTTCCGAGCAGGAGCTGCAGGATCGCTGCGGCGCGAATGAACTGTGTGCCCAGGGAATGCTGGGTCCATCCCACGGCGTATGCGAAGCAGGTGGTCCGGTCGCGTCCCGAGTTCTCAGTGATGGTGCGCGCCAGGTATTCGAAGTCCGCGACACTGATGCCGCACATGTCCTGGACCATCTCAGGCGTGTAGCGGGCGTAGTGCCGCTTCACGATCTGGAAGACCGTCCGGGGGTTCTGCAGGGTGTCGTCACGCAGTACTTCGGCATGTTCCATGGGCGGACCACCGCTGCCGAACGTGTCGCCGTGGGCACGCGCCCCGGCATCGGCGCCATGTTCAGATCCGGAACCAGGGTCGTCGATTACACCGTCGTCTTTTTCGGCGTAACCCCAGGAGGATGTGTCGTAGGCGCGCCGCTCCGGGTCGAATCCGGAGAACAGGCCGCCCAGGTCCTCGGCGTCCCGGTAATCGTCGTGGACCAAGGTGGCAGCGTTGGTGTATGCGCTGACGTACTCCTTGAACCAGAGGTCGTTGGCGATCACGTAGTTGATGAGCGCGCCAAGCAGCACAACGTCAGATCCAGCCCGAATGGGGATGTGCTTGTCCGAAACCGCGGACGTCCGCGTGAACCGGGGGTCGATGTGGATGACCTTGGCTCCGCGGGCCTTGGCCTCGGCAACCCACTGGAATCCCACGGGATGGCACTCGGCCATGTTGGAACCCTGGATGATGATGCAGTCGGCGTTGGCCATGTCCTGCAGTGACTGCGTAGCGCCACCGCGTCCAAACGAGGCTCCCAAACTGGGAACCGTTGCGGAGTGTCAAATACGCGCCTGGTTCTCGGTCTGCACCGCCCCGGCAGCCGTAAAGAGCTTCTTGATTAAGTAGTTCTCTTCGTTGTCCAAGGTTGCGCCGCCCAGTGAGGCGATGCCCATGGTCCTGCGCAGCAGCCGGCCGTGTTCATCTTCCTGCTGCCACGTCCGGCGGCGGGTTTCGATGAACCTCTCCGCGATCATCTCGACGGCGGTGGCCAGGTCCAGGCGCTGCCATTCGGTAGATCGCGGCGCACGGTAAAGGACCTTGGTCTGCCTGCCCGGCGAATTTACCAGTTGCTCGCTGGCGGAACCCTTGGGGCAGAGCCGGCCGCGGGAAATCGGTGAATCCGGATCGCCTTCGATCTGGATGACTTTCTCGTCCTTGACGTAGACGCGCTGCCCGCATCCCACTGCGCAGTAGGGGCACACACTTTGCACGACGCGGTCGGCAGTTGCGGTCCGGGGGGCAATGGCCTTCGTCCTGGCCGAGGTTACCGACGGTCCACGGCCCAAGAGGTCGCCCGTGGTCAGTTGACGGACGACCGGCCATTGAAGAAAACTTCGCGGTGCCATTTCTGGAGCATATCCCAGAGAGCGGCCAGAGCAACAGGACGGGGCCAGGCGTGTCCTGTTGTCATGCAAGCGTTCGGCTTAAAACCAAAAAAGCCGTTGCCGGCCCGGATATCCCGGGGCTGCAGCGGCCAGTGTGACAGCCCGGTGGCCCGCGCTGCACGTTTGGTTTACCGTTCGATACTGACGCTGAGGTCGAGGTGGATGTTCTCGCTTGCGAGCCGGTCCTGGAGGTACCGGGCCAGGCTGGCATCCGTGGCTGTATGCGCGCCTTTCGGCACTGCGCCGCGGAACACAGCCTGGGTGTTTGTTGACCTGATAACGTCCAGGGGCGTCGACCGGAGGTGTCCGTCGGTCAGGCGTTCGATGTCGGTGCGGAAGGTGCGTCGGTGGTCATGCCGCGCGGACGCGTGCATGGTGAATGGAATGAAAGCTACGGGCAAGGGAGTCCTTTCGGGTGAGGCAGCCACCGGTCGGCGCCTCACCATTGACAAGGCGGAAGCGGGCCGCAATATTCCCTTCCGGGACGACTGGAGGTGAAAATCACGTGCACGGCTGCGCACTGGACCGCCGAGCAGCAGCAAATATTCGCAGCCCACTGATCATTGCGTAACCGCAAATAACGAACGAGACTGGCTGTACGGACTGTCCACTTGAGGAGAGACGATGCGTGCACTGACAGTGACACCGGGGTCAACAGACTCTTTACGCCTTCGCGACCTCCCGGAGCCGCCCGAAAACGAGGGCCAGGTGCTGGTGGAGGCACTGGCGGTAGGGCTCTGCGGGACCGACATCGAGATCATCAAGGCTGAATACGGGGAAGCGCCGCCGGGCCAGGACTTCCTGGTGCTTGGGCACGAAAATCTTGGCCGGGTGGTGGCCGCTCCCCCGGCGTCCGGCTTGGAAAAGGGTGACTTGGTGGTGGGAATTGTCCGCCGCCCTGACCCGGAACCCTGCAAGGCCTGCGCCGCGGGTGAATGGGACATGTGCCTGAACGGCAACTACACCGAGCATGGCATCAAGGGCCTGGACGGTTTCGCGCGGCAGCACTGGCGGGCGGACGCCGATGCCATGGTCAAGCTCGGCTCCGGCCTGGAGGACGTGGGGGTCCTGCTCGAACCCACCACGATTGTTGCCAAGGCCTGGGAACAGATCAACAGAATCGGGCAGCGCGCCTTTTTCGACCCCCACACGGCGGTGGTTACCGGCGCGGGACCCGTTGGACTGCTCGCGGCACTCTTAGGAGTCCAACAGGGCCTTGAGGTCCATGTCTTCGACGTCGTCACGGACGGACTGAAACCCCAGCTTGTCCGCGACCTGGGGGCGTCCTACCACAGCGAACCCCTCCCGGAATCAGGCCTGAAGCCCGACGTCCTGGTCGAATGCACCGGAGTCACCCAGGTGGTCCTTGATGCCCTTAAGTGCCGGGACCAGGACGCCATCACCTGCCTCACCGGCGTCTCGGGGACCGGAAAACAGACAAAGGTGGATGTCGGCGCCCTCAACCGGGAGGAGGTGCTCATGAACGGAGTGGTTTTTGGGAGCGTCAACGCCAATCGGCGCCACTATGACGCTGCCGCCCAGGCACTTGCCAAGGCAGATCACGACTGGCTGCGACGCCTCATCACCCGGCGGATTCCTTTGGCGGACTTCGCTGATGCTGTCCAGCACCGGTCCGACGACGTCAAGGTCGTCCTGGACCTGACCCACTAAAGGAGGCCGCCGCCATGACCAAGGAACCATCCTATAGGGACCCCGGAACCGACCGCCGACTCCCTTCGGGGCGGCAATATGCAATAGCCTCCGGCGGGCACGAGGTCATTTTGACCGAGGTTGGAGGCGCCCTGCGGACATACCAACACGACGGCCGGAGCCTGCTGGATGGGTACGGTCCGGAGGCCATGTGCACGGGCGCGCGCGGGCAGTCCCTCATTCCGTGGCCCAACCGAATCGGCAGCGGCAGTTACACCTGGGAAGGCAGGCGCCTCCAGCTTGACCTGAGCGAGCCGGACAAGGGCGGAGCGATCCATGGGCTGACACGTTGGCGGAACTGGGCCGTGCTGCACCATACGGAGGATGCAATCTCGTTCGCATACACCCTGCACGCCTGCCAGGGATGGCCCTGGGTGCTCGACTGCCGCCTGGACTACCGGATTGGCGAGGGCGGGTTGAGAGTTCGCACTACGTCAGTGAACCGCAGCCTGGAACCGTGCCCCTACGGCACCGGGGCGCATCCCTATCTCAGTACGGGCGTGGGGCGCCGGGGTTCCATCGACTCCGCATTGGTCCAGGTGCCCGGCCACACCTTCCTCCCGGTGGATGAGCGGGGCATCCCCACCGGGCATGAACAAGTGGACGGCACTGCCTATGATCTTCGGGAACTCCAACAGCTCGGCGGACGGCACGTCGATGTCGCCTACACCGGCCTGGTGCGGGACGGTGACGGTCGCGCCCGGGTAAAGCTCCTGCGTCCGGACCACTCCGGAGGAGTCGAACTATGGGTGGACGAGGCTTACCCGTACCTGGAGATTTTCACCGGGGACACTCTTCCCGAGCAGGAGCGGCACCGCAGCGGGCTGGGAGTGGAACCCATGACATGCGCCCCTGACGCCTTCAATTCCGGCGAAGGCCTGACCACACTCGAACCCGGGCAATCCCACTCTGCCGAATGGGGCATACGGCCGCTCTAGGTGCTTCGCGGCCAGGAGCCGCCGCGCCTTTTCCAATCGAAGGCAAAACACTAACTATTGCGTATACGCAACTATGGGAGTTGAATGAAGTATGTCTTGCCGCAGCAGAAACCGGCGACTTCAAGTGCCGGCTCCCAAGGTAAAGCGGCCGTCCGAAGTGCCTTGGCCACCGGCGGCGGCCGCGAAGGCTTCCAAGGCCGCAGCCAGTGCTGGGCGGCGGCCCGACGGCATACGCGAAATGACCTCCGCAATCGCCTGCCGCCGGTGGTCCAGCACCGAGTCCACCAAGGACTTTCCCTTCACGCTGAGTTCCAGGCGAACGTATCGCCGGTCCGCAGGATCCTCCCTCCGCTCCAGCAGGCCGGCAGCGACCAGGCGGTCGCAGATGCGGGTGGCATTGGAGGCGTGCACGCCCAGTTCGGCTGCCACCCCGCCAAGGTTCTGCGGTCCACGGGTGTGGATGAGGACCAGGACGCGCAGCTGCGGAGTGTTCACCACATCCTCGACCTCGGCCACTGAGCGGGCCACGACCCGCAAAAGGGTGTCGGCGGCCAGCATCACCGCCTCAACTTCCCGGCTCGAAGGTTCCGGCGTGGGCTCAGGTCCACCAGCAGCATCCATGGGGACCAGTTTCCTCCGCTGGTTGCTCTCCCGCAAAGTTTGAAGGTTCCAAGTCACCCAGTACGGGACCTTCCGCAGGTAAGGAGAATCGTGAGAACACACCAGGCAGAAAGGGCCGCGGCCGGAACACTACACGGCATCGACAGGCTCATCCGGAATGTACGGACCGGACGGTTTGAGCGGTCGCTTGCCGCGCTGACGGCGGCAGGCGCCTTGGTGACCGCCGCGGAAGTATTCCTTGAGCACGACAAAGCGAGTTTCGGAAACAAGTGGATGTGGGCACCCGTGGCTCTTGGCCCCGTTGGCGCGGCCGCGGGCGTTGCCGGTGTCTTCAGCCGCCGCATGGCCAAAACGGCACTCCCGCTGGCCAGCGCTGCCATTGTGGCGAACGGGCTGCAGGGTACCTGGCTGCACCTGCGGGGAATCAGGCAGAAGCCCGGCGGCCTGTCCAACCTGCGCTACAACCTGGAGATGGGTCCGCCTTTGTTCGCCCCGCTGTTGGTGACAATGGTAGGGGGCATGGGTGTCCTGGCCTCGGTCTTGCGGAGGGAACCGTGAGCGCGCTCCCCTTGGGCGAAGACGACGGCGGCGGCCGGTACCCGGGCTTCAGCACCCTCGCCCAGGCGCGGCACTGGGACCGCGTGACGGCCTCCGTCGTGCAGTCGCGGATGACGCTGCCTCCGGACATCCGTTTCTTCACGCCGGCTGAGGAAGCTGCGGCACGAACCCTCTTCGACCTGCTGCTGGACCAGCACGACGAGCCGCGGGTCCCGGTGGTGAACATGGTGGACGCCCGGCTGGCGGAGGAGCAAACCGACGGCTGGCACTACGGCAATATGCCCCGCGACGGTGAAGCCTGGCGTGCCACCCTCGCTGCGCTGGACTCCGAAGCGGGATCGCGGGGCGGCTGCAGCTTCGCCCTGCTGGATCCGGAGCACCAGGCGGCCCTGCTGCAGGACGTCTGCGATCTGCAGCAGGAATTGTGGCACGGGCTTCCGGCGGACCGGGTCTGGAGCTTGTGGACACGGTACGCCTGCACAGCGTTCTACTCCCATCCCTTGGCCTGGGATGAGATCGGCTTTGCCGGCCCGGCGTACCCGCGCGGCTACAAGAACCTGGGCGTGGACCGGCTGGAGCCGTTCGAAGTGCGCGACATCCGCCCCGGTGCAGACCCCACCCGAAGGACCGGCCCGTGAGCACCCTGCGCAGCCGGAACGAGTCAGCCTGGCTCTTGCCCGCCGGACCTGGCAGCAACCTGCTGCTGCGCGAGGACATGCGCCGTTTCCGCCACGAGGAGGAGGTGGACATTGTCATTGTGGGTTGCGGTGCCGGGGGCGCCACACTGCTGCAGCGCCTGTCACGGGCCGGGTGGCGGGCGGTGGCGTTGGAGGCGGGTCCGTTCTGGGAACCCGAGCAGGACTGGGTCAGCGACGAAGCCGGCTCCCACCATCTGTACTGGACCGAGCCCCGGGTGATCACGGGCAAGGATCCGGTGCCGCTGGGCTCGAACAATTCGGGCCGCGGGGTGGGAGGGTCCATGGTTCATTTCGCCGGGTACACGCCCCGGTTCCATCCAAGCGATTTCCGCACGTGGAGCGAGGACGGAGTGGGCGCGGACTGGCCGTTGGAGTACGCCGAACTCCGGGAGTTTTATGAGGACATCGAAGGCGAACTGCCCGTGGCCGGGGAGCACTGGCCGTGGGGCGATCCGCACAGCTACCCCCACCGGCCGCACCCGGTATCCGGGAACGGTGAGCTGTTCCTCAGAGGTGCGAACGCCTGCGGCATTACCGCAAGGGTGGGGCCGGTGGCCATCGCCAACGGCCGATTCGGCAACCGCCCGCACTGCATCTACCGCGGCTTCTGCCTCCAGGGCTGCAAAGTCAACGCCAAGGCCTCTCCCCTGATCACCCATGTCCCGGACGCCCTGGCCCACGGCGCCGAAATCCGGGCCGACTCCATGGCCACGCGCGTGGGGTTTGACGAGCACACAGGCCTGGCGACCGGCGTCGAATATGTCCATGGCGGCCTCCGCCGGTTCCAGCGGGCCCGGATGGTGGCAGTGGCCGGCTACTCGATCGAAACTCCGCGGCTTCTGCTGAACTCCACCTCACCACGGTTCCCGGACGGCATGTGCAACGACTTCGACCAGGTGGGCCGGTACCTGATGGTGCAGGGCGCGCCGCAGACCGCGGGCCGGTTCCAGGCAGAGGTCCGGATGTGGAAGGCCCCGCCCCCGGAAGTGAGCACGGAGGAGTTCTACGAAACAGACCCCGGGAAGCCGTACAAGCGTGGCTTCTCCATCCAGACTGTTTCGCCCCTTCCGATTACGTGGGCGGAGCATGTTGCGGCGCAGGGCCACTGGGGTCCGGCGCTGCGCCGTCACATGAGCGACTACCCGCACTGGGCCTGCCTGGGTGCCCTCTGCGAGTTCCTGCCCCTTGCAGGAAACAGGGTGACGCTTGCGGAGGAAACGGACCGCAATGGCATCCCCGTGGCCTGTTTCACCTACAGCCAGTGTGACAACGACCGGCGGCTGATGTCCGCCGCACAGAAAGTCATGGAACAGATCCTCACCGCTGCCGGAGCGGAGGAGGTCATCACCATCAACCGCTATGCGCACCTGGTGGGCGGGGCCCGCATGGCCGCCGGTGAGCGGGACGGAGTGGTGGACCGCAACCTGCGCAGTTTCGCCGTACCCAACCTGCTGGTTACCGATGGCAGCGTGCTGCCCACCCAGGGCAGCGCCAACCCGGCCTTGACCATCATGGCCCTGGCGGCCCGCGCCGCACGCGTCCTGATCCGGGGCGCCCGCAAGGGCGCCCCGGCGAGTGAAAAGGAAGACTGATCATGGCAACAACAGTGGCTGACTACCTGCTCTCCCGGCTGGGTGAGTGGGGCGTGGACAAGGTCTTCGGTTTCCCCGGAGACGGCATCAACGGCATCCTTGCCGCCTTCGGCAAGGCGGGCAACTGGCCGAAATTCATCCAGGCGCGCCACGAGGAGATGGCCGCATTCGAAGCTGTTGGCTACGCCAAGTTCGACGGGCACCCTGCCGTGTGCATGGCCACCTCCGGCCCGGGCGCCATCCACCTGCTCAACGGGCTCTACGACGCGAAGCTGGACCATGTTCCCGTGGTGGCCATCGTCGGCCAAACGGCACGGAGCGCCATGGGCGGCTCCTACCAACAGGAGGTGGACCTGCTGACCCTGTTCAAGGACGTGGCCTCCGACTACGTCCAAATGGTCACCGTTCCCCAGCAACTGCCCAACGTCATCGACCGGGCCATCCGCATCGCCGAGGCCCAGCGGGCGCCCACCGCTGTGATCATCCCGGCCGACGTGCAGGAACTCGAATATTCCGCACCCACCCACGAATTCAAGATGGTGCCTTCCAGCCTCGGCATCCGCTGGCCGGGGATCCAGCCGGACAGCGGCTCAATCCGTGCTGCCGCCCAGCTCCTGAACGAGGGCTCCAAGGTGGCCATCCTGATCGGGCAGGGCGCCCGCAGCGCGGCCGCAGAAGTCAAGGAAGTGGCCGACCTGCTCGGAGCCGGGGTGGCCAAGGCCCTGCTGGGCAAGGACTCCCTGCCCGATGACCTGCCCTACGTCACAGGATCCATCGGGCTGCTGGGCACCCGGCCCAGCTACGAAATGATGCGGGACTGCGACACGCTGCTCACCATAGGCTCCAGCTTCCCGTACACCCAGTTCCTGCCCGAACCGGGCCAGGCCCGCGGTGTGCAGATCGATATCGATGCGAAAATGATCGGGCTGCGCTATACCAACGAATTCAACATCGTGGCCGATGCCGCCACCGCCCTGCGCGCCTTGATCCCGCACCTGGACCGCAAGCAGGACCGGTCCTGGCAGGAGAACCTGGAGAAGTCCGTCAGCCGCTGGTGGGAAACCATGCACAAAGAAGCCATGGTCAGTGCGAACCCCATCAACCCCATGAGGCTGTTCGCAGAGCTGTCCATCCGGCTCCCGGAGAACGCGATGCTCAGCGCCGATTCCGGTTCGTCGGCGAACTGGTACGCCCGGCAGCTCAAGTTCCGGGACGGGGTCCGGGGTTCGCTGTCCGGCAACCTGGCCACCATGGGCCCCGGCGTCCCCTACGCCATCGGCGCCAAGTTCGCCCACCCGGACCGGCCCGCCATCGCCTTCGCCGGGGACGGAGCCATGCAGATGAACGGGCTCGCCGAGCTGATCACCGTCAAGCACTACTGGCGCGAATGGAGCGACCCCCGGCTGGTGGTGGCTGTACTGCATAACAACGACCTGAACCAGGTCACCTGGGAAATGCGTGCCATGGGCGGTGTGCCTGCCTTCCGCGAGTCCCAGGCGCTGCCCGACGTCGACTACGCCGGGTTCGCGGAAAGCCTGGGGCTGCTGGGCATCCACGTGCAGGATCCCGACGACGTGGGGCCGGCCTGGGAGAAGGCCCTCGCCACAGACCGGCCCACCCTGCTGGACGTCCGCACCGATCCCGACATTCCACCCATCCCCCCACACGCCACCTTCGAACAGGCCCGGAACAGCGCGGAGGCCATGATCAAGGGCGACGACAGCGCCTGGGGCGTGGTCAAGGAAGGGGTCAAGACCAAGATCCAGGAATTCCTGCCGCACAAGGAGGGCTGACCGGTGGCCAGGACCGCGCCGGACAGTGCAGAGGTTCCCATCGCCGATGTCCAGACGGCGACCTACACGGTTCCGACGGAGGGGCCGGAAGCGGACGGCACGTTCAGCTGGGACTCCACCACCATGGTCCTGGTTCAGGCAGCAGCGGGCGGAAAGACCGGACTGGGCTGGACCTACGGTCCCCCGGCGGCAGCAGCCCTGGTGGAGGACCTTCTCGGTCCTGCCGTGTGCGGCATCGACGCCCTCGACGTTCCCGCCGCCGCGGCGGCCATGGCGCGTTGCGTCCGCAACCCGGGAAGAACAGGCCTCGCGTCCTACGCCGTATCCGCCGTCGACTGCGCCCTCTGGGACCTGAAGGCCCGCCTTCTGGACCTTCCGCTGCACAAGCTGCTCGGCGCCGTCCGGGACAAGGTGGCGGTCTATGGCAGCGGCGGCTTCACCACCTACACGGAAACCCAGCTGCGCGACCAGCTCGAAGGCTGGGCCCACGGACAGCACATCCCCCGTGTAAAGATCAAGATTGGACAGGACAACGGGACGGACGTCCGGCGGGACCTGGAGCGGATCCACCAGGCGCGCGCCGCCGTCGGCCCTGGCGTGGAACTTTTCGTCGACGCCAACGGTGCGTACACAGCCAAGCAGGCGGTCCGCGTAATGCGCGCGGTTTCCGGCGAAGACGTTTCCTGGTTCGAGGAGCCGGTCTCCAGCGACAACCTGCCCGGGCTGCGGGAAGTCAGGAACGCCGTCGACGCCGACGTGGCCGCCGGCGAGTACGGAACCGGGCTTCCCTACTTCCTGCGGATGTGCGCGGCCGGTGCCGTCGACTGCCTGCAGGCGGATGTGAGCAGGTGCGGGGGCATCAGCGAATGGCTCCGCGTCGCCGCGCTCGCCGCTGCCCACGGCCTGGAAGTCTCCGGCCATTGCGCTCCCAACCTGAGCGCCGCCGTAGCCGCCGCCACCCCCAACTTCCGGCACCTGGAATGGTTCCACGACCACGTCCGCATCGAGAGCCTCTTCTTCGATGGAACGCTGGACCCCGACGGCGGGTGGCTCAGCCCCGGAGCGGGCAGCGGCAACGGCCTCTCGCTCCGTACCGCGGACGCCGACGGATACAGGGTCGGCTGACCAGCCGCCGCGGCCCGCCAACAAAGCTCACAGCGCCAGGAAGGACCCCTTCAATGGAGACACCGCACAATGAACCGGACGGTCGACCCACCTCCGGGGGTGCCTGATGGCGGAGATCAGCGACTATGCAATGGTGGGTGATCTGCACACAGCAGCCCTGGTTGGCCGCAACGGATCCATCGACTGGATGTGCCTGCCAAATTTCGATTCGCCGGCCTGCTTTGCGGCACTCCTGGACTCCCCGGAGGCGGGACGCTGGCTTCTGGCACCGGCCGGGGCCGGCGACTGCACCCGGCGGCGCTACCGGCCCGGAACCCTGATCCTGGAGACGGAATGGGACACTGCAGACGGCAGCGTGCGGGTCACGGACTTCATGCCTGCCCGCGATGACTCTGTCGACATGGTCCGCATAGTGGAGGGTCTCAACGGGAGCGTACGCATGAAAGGCGAGCTGCTGCTCCGCTTCGACTACGGGCGCATCGTTCCCTGGGTCCGGCGCATGGGTTACGGCATCAGCGCCATTGCCGGTCCGGACGCCGCCTACCTCAGCACCCCGGCGCCCGCGAGGGGCCAGGACATGCGGACCATCAGCGAATTCACCGTCAAGGCCGGTGAGCGGGTCCCTTTCGTCCTGCATTGGGCACCGAGCTGGAAGCCAGTTCCGGACCGGACCGACCCCAACCGGGCCCTGGCTTCCACGCAGGCTTTCTGGGATCAGTGGACCGGCCGCAACACCACTGCCGGCCGCTATCACGACGCCGTCCAACGGTCCCTCATTACCCTCAAGGCACTGACCTATGCCCCTACCGGCGGCATCGTGGCGGCCCCCACCACGTCCCTGCCCGAAGACCCCGGCGGCAGCCGCAACTGGGACTACCGGTACTGCTGGCTCCGGGACGCCACCCTGACGCTGCAGTCCCTGCTCGCATGCGGTTACACCGAGGAAGCAGCTGCGTGGCGGGAATGGCTGCTGCGGGCCGTCGCAGGCGACCCCGCCGATCTGCAGATCATGTACGGGATCGACGGCACCCGCCGACTGCCCGAGGCCGAACTTCCATGGCTCAAGGGGTTTGAGGGCTCGAAGCCGGTCCGAACGGGAAACGCGGCGGCACCGCAGCTTCAGCTGGACGTGTGGGGCGAGGTACTCGACGGCCTCGCGCTCACACGGGCCGCTGCCCCTAACGGTGCTGCGGATGATTCCTGGGACATCCAGGTGGCGCTCATGGAATACCTTGAGGGAGCTTGGGACCAGCCGGACAACGGGCTGTGGGAGATGCGGGGCCCCCGGCGCAACTTCACCCATTCAAAGGTCATGGCCTGGGTCGCCGCTGACCGGATGGTCAAAGGCGTCCAGCAGTACGGGCTGCCGGGTCCCCGGGATCGTTGGGCTGCGCTGCGGAAGCAGATCCACGACGACGTCATGGCCCAGGGCTTTGACGAAAAGCACAACACTTTCGTCCAGTCCTACGGCAGCACCGAACTCGACGCCAGCCTGCTGCTTATCCCCCGCGTCGGGTTCCTGCCACGCAACCATCCACGCGTCACCGGCACTGTCGAAGCTATCCAAAAGAACCTCACCCGGGACGGCTTCGTTCTGCGCTACCACCCGGAAGCGGCCAATGACGGGCTGCCCGGCACCGAGGGCGTGTTCCTCGCCTGCTCCTTCTGGCTGGTCGACGCGCTCCTGGGAATAGGACGCCGCGAGCAGGCCACCGACCTGTTCGAACGTCTGTTGACACTCCGGAACGATGTGGGCCTGCTCAGTGAAGAATGGGACCCCAAGAACCACCGCCAACTTGGAAACACTCCACAGGCTTTCAGTCATTTCCCCCTCGTCCACTGTGCCTTGCAACTTGGCTACGCCTCCGGCCCCGAAGGTCCGGAAAAAAATGCCTCACCAGCCTAAATCTCTTGCGTATACGCAAAAGTTGCTATTGAATAAGAGAATATTCCGCGTGGGGCCAGGAGCGACGGGACACCTGATGGATTCCACCGCCGCGGCGGCCCCCGCACAAGTCCCGCTCCTTCCGTCCTGCACGGAAAGCAGGCCCGTCCGGGTCCGCGGGAGAGCGTCAGCATGCTGGGGTGCTATCTGATAAGCCATATTGCGAAGGAGCAATTCCGATGGCACGCAACGCCATGTCAGCGACTGCGGTGGGAAACGCCCGGTGGAAGAGGCTGATTCCCGTCGCAATCATCGTGTACATCATCTCGTTCATGGACCGAACCAACATCGGCTTCGCCCTCAACGGCCTGCATCAGGACCTTGGCATCGACGCCGCGCAACAAGGGCTGGCTGCGGGTATCTTCTTCATCGGCTACCTCGTCCTGCAGATACCAGGCGGACACCTTGCCGAGCACTGGAGCGCCAAGAAATTCGTTGGCATCATGGTGCTTGTCTGGGGCGTGCTGGCGGTCCTCTCCGGATTCATCCAGGATTTCACCCAGCTGCTCGTGGTGCGCTTCTTCCTCGGCGTGGCCGAGGCGGGGATCTGGCCGGCGATCCTAGTCCTGATCAGCCACTGGTTCCCCGCTGCCGAACGGGCCCGGGCCTATGCGTTCTGGATGATGAACATCGCCATTGCGTCAATCATCACGGCCCCGCTGTCCGGGTGGATACTGTCCTTCTCGGACTGGCGGTGGCTGTTCATCATCGAGGGAATCTTCCCGTTCGTCATCGCCGCGCCGTTGTGGTGGGCCCTGATCGCCGACCACCCGCGCGACGCCAAATGGTGCTCCGAGCAGGAGCGTGAGTACATCGAACAGGGCCTTGCTGCTGATGCCGCGGCCCATCCCCAGCAGGAAAAACTCGGCCTGCGGCACGTCCTGTCCAACGCAGTGGTGTGGCGGCTGACCCTGGTCTATTTCCTCATCCAGATCGGGTTCTACGGCATCAACATCTGGCTCCCGCATGTCATCAAGACGATCACCTCCGGTTCTTCCCTGGAGGTAGGCCTGGTCACGGCCATACCGTACGTGCTGGCCATGTTCGGCCTCTGGTACAACGCCAAGGCCGCCGACCGATCGGGCCGCTACTCCACCCACGTGCTGTTGTCCATGGCCATCGGCGCTGTTGCCCTGGTCATCTCGGTGGCAACCGGGGACAACCTTCCGTTCCTCGCGGTCACCCTCATCAGCATCGCCGTCGCCGGAGCCTTGGCCTATGACGGGCCGTTCTGGGCTTCCGCATCCCGCGCCATGCCGGTGGCGGTGGCCGGCACCGCCATGGGACTGATCAACGCAGTAGGCAACCTCGGCGGATTCGTGGGGCCCTACGTGGGCGGGTATCTGCAGGACGTGACGCACGGCAGCTTCCTGGCCACGTCCATTTTCCTGGCATGTTGCCTGCTCGCCGCCGGACTTGTAATGCTGAGCCTGCGCCGAGGCGGTGACAGGCCAGTGGCAGGCGGAGAGGGGGATGCGCAGGAATCCCGGCGGAGCCATGCGGGAAAAAACTAGCTAGTCCACGGAAGCGGCCTTGGCTTCCCGGCCCCTCCGGGCAGCCAAGGCCGCTGCCTTTGTCCAGGATGATGCCCTTGGCTACTTCTTGCCGGCCTTGAGGTCACTCACCACTTTGGCAATCCGGCGTGACCGGGTTTCCGGAGTCTTCGACTCGGCAACAGGCTCGACGTAGCGGCGTTGGGTGCTGTAACTGAGCGTTTGGTAGAAAGCATGTGCCGCAGGTTCGGCCTCAAGTGCTTCGGCAAGGTCGGGGGGAACATCGACGCTCCGCGGCTGCGTGTCCAGCCCCAGGGCCACCTCCACTGTGTCCCCGGCAGAGGTGCCTGTCAGCTCCCTGTTGGCAGCGCTGAGCCCGATCATGTTCTGGCCGCCCATAACCGCGATGGTGCTGCGGTAGCTTTTTCCGTTGATGGTCACAACCACTGGCGGCCGCCTGCCCGCGTTAAGTGCTTCGACGATTTCCTCCGGGACCTCGATGCCCACTTTGCCGCCGGTCCCCCGGAGGGTTGTGGTGAATTTCAGCTGCAACGTGCGTCCCCTGGCTTCCGGTCCAAGACCAAGGCTGCGGCGAAGGCCCCCGTCACCAGGCGGAGCAGGATATGCGGCACTGTCATGGTCGTTTCCTTTCGAAGAACTGGATTTCCCCACGTGAGCCGAGCCTAATTTCCGGTACCGCGCTCCGCCACCCCCACAGCCAGTTGGGTCCATGGAAACAACTAATCCCCCGGACCTTCCTGATCCGGCATCAGCTGCGGCCTGCTCCGCACCTGGATCCTCCAGCCCTGGGCAGCCGTGAAGCCGGCCAACGCCGCTCCCTCCCCAAACACGCGGCTGTCAGCAGACGCATGGCGCAGGACCGCAATGATGCAGGGCAGACCCATCAAAGCCTTCTGGGCGTGCACCAGGGCTTCATGCAGCGTGCTGCCATTGATGGCAGCTCGACTGACAGTATGGCTGGTCACGTACTCCAGGAAGTACGGCATAAAGCGCAGTTTGGCACACAGGGGAACGCCGTCGTAGAGGCCTTGGTCACGGCACTGGACGCACCACTGCCTGCCTGCACTGAGCGTGGTCCCATGGCGTGGCGGGGCGGCTGTGCCGCTGCTCCCTCCATAATCTGAAGACGCCGACGGAAACGGCGCCCGACGCATGAAAGGCGAGGTACTTGATGGTGGAACAGTGTCCTGTCTCCAACGAAACTCCGATCGGTCCCACCGGGGGTCTTACGATCGACCAGTTACTCATTGAGAGCCGGATGGGACTTGATCGTGTTCATCCTGCCGATCTTGAACTGGAAATGGCGGCGGGTGCCCTTGTTGTCGACACCAGGCCGGCCGATCAGCGGGACCGTGATGGGGCGCTTCCCGGAGCAATCGTCATTGACCGGAACGTGCTCGAGTGGCGGCTCGACCCTTCCAGCCCCCACCGGATCCCCGGCGCTGACGACTTCACGCGGAGGATCGTGGTGGTGTGCAATGAGGGGTACAGTTCCAGCCTCGCTGCGCATACCCTGCAACGGCTGGGGCTGACCCGGGCGACCGACCTGGTCGGTGGCTTCCAGGCGTGGGCCGCGTTACGGAGGCAGTCCGACACGATGCCGCCGGGCCGGTGACGGTTCCCGCCTGCACCCGGAAGGGCCAGTAGTCGGAAGGAGCATGAAGATCACAGGACCACGCACGGGTGCCGGCCACGGATTTTCACGTCTGACAGTGTCGCTTCAGGCGGGGCCCGCAGTGACTTATCCTGCAGGGGATGCATCCGTTTCAGGCATGCTCCACGCAAAGGAACCCATCAGATGAGCCTTCCCCCAGGAATCAATCCTTCCGCGCGGCCCAGCGGTACGGGCTGTGCAGAGTGCGAGAACCAAGGCGGGTGGTGGTTCCATCTGCGCCGGTGCGCCCAATGCGGCCACATCGGATGCTGTGACTCCTCGCCAGCCCAGCATGCGAGCGCACACGCGGCCGGCACCGGCCATCCTTTTGTCCGTTCCTTCGAACCCGGCGAGGACTGGTTTTGGAACTACGCCACGGAGGAATACTACGAAGGGACGGTGCTCGCGCCGCCCCAGCACCGTCCGCTCAGCCAACCCGTCCCGGGACCGGCAGGACGGGTGCCCCTGGACTGGGAGCGCCACCTGCACTGAGGGCGCACGCCCTGCAGCCGGGCCTTGAGACGCGTAGGCGATCCCCCGAGGCGAGCTTCGCGCACTGCCGCCGCCCGGCGTCGTCCGTTTTCCCAAAGGGCCCAACTTCCATTCCGGCGGCGCCCCTCGGAGCGTACATTGTGCACATGGGAGAGACCCTTAATTTTCGCCGCGACGTACTCGCCGGGCGGCTCATGAATGTTGCTGAATTCACCCATGCGCACTGGTTCTTCGGCAACCTCTATGAGCTTCTCGTCAAGGTTCCCCATCGCGTGGCCGGTGCCGAGGCCAGCAGCGAGCTCTCCCGCTCCCCTTTCGGGGCAGGCAGCCCGGGCCGGTATTACGCACCGGTTGCGCCGCTCAATGCACCTGCGGCCATCGGCGCACTCATCGTGGGGTGGGACCGCCCGTCCGCCAGAGTGTCACTGATCGTGGGCGCGGCGAGTTCCGCGGCAGGCGCGGCCGCAACCGCCTACATCCTTCGGTATCTCAATCCCCGGCTGTTTTTCAGCCCCCATCCGCTCCCAGACGACCAGCGTGGTCCCTTGCTGGCGCGGTGGTACCGAATCCATAGCCTTCGGTTGGCGGCCAGCGCCGTGGCACTGGCCGCCTTCCATCATGCCCGGACTGTGGCGCTCAGGGCCCGTTGATCGGCACCTTCAGCCCCAACTGGGCGGCATGAACACCAAAGGTACGGGAAGTCGCCGTGACCGTGCGCCGGAAGAATTCCCGCCCAAGCGGTGCGGAGTTTCACCCACGTCTCCCCGTCGTGCCGTCCTAAGCTGTGGCCATGCACCCCTTAGTGGCAATCGGTCTGGTGTTCCTCACCTGGTTTGCTTGGACGGGCACCATACTGACGTTGTTGGTGTCCCTTGCAAAAGCCCGACGGCGGAGATCAGCCCACGCCGGACGCAGTCCTGAAACTGCCCAGGCCAGACCCGCTGGCATGGCGCCAGTCAGGACGTAGCGACCCTTTGCGGGTGCACCTGCTCCGGCAAGGTTATTTGGACCCGAGGAAGATCGGATTGGTCAACGCAGCCATGGGGCCCAGCAAGAGTGCCGCGCCCATGTTGGTGCCGTTGCTGGCGGTTCCGTCAGCCATCGGGTGGCGCACTTCTGCCCTGACATAAGCGGAAAGCTGCGCGGTAGTGACCCAGGTGTGCGTGCCCTGGCCGGAGGCCGGGAGCGCCACTTGCTGCGTCTGTCCCTCGTCGGTGATGATCCGGATGACGCCATTAGGGACTCCGCTGACATTCACACGGACCGTCACGGGCGCATCGGCACTAACGTCGAGCCTCTCCCCTATGCCTGCCTTACGGCCTCCCGCGGAAACGCCAAAGTCCAGGGAGATGTTGGCGGACTCTGCAACCCAGCTGTGCCCGTTGCGGATGCCGTCAAGGATGGCATCGTGGGAAAGGGCCTGGGCGTTGACCACGTTGTGTGGCAGGCCGATGACCTGCGGCTCGCTGTGCGCGTCGCTGTTGCCCATGGCCGGGACCCAGCGTCCGCCGGTGCGCACCGAATGGGCGAGCATGGAGTCCCACGTGTTGATGGCATATTCGTCGTCCACAGTCCACGGGCCGGTCCAGACTTCGACGGCGTCCGCATCGTCGTAGCCGAACTTCCAGCGGCAGGCGACATAGGGGCAATACGGGTGCGCGGGGACTACCAGGCCGCCGGAGGCGTGGATGTGCTGGGCCTCCTGCTCGAAGCCTTTGTCACGGGCGCGGTAGCGCCAGTCGATCCAGTCCCCTGGTTCGATGCCCAGCGCGAGGTAGTGGCCGTTGCGCGTGGTGACTTCCTCGCCGGTGAGGATGAGCAGGTCGTCGCCGGCCAGGGGTCCCCAGGCTCCGTGGGAAGCAGGCGTGTTGTGGTCGGTGCTGATCATGAAGTCGAGTTTCGCTGCCCTCGCTCCGGCAGCAACTTCCGCCGGGGTGCGCTTGCCATCGGAGTAGACGGTGTGCAGATGGGCGTCTCCGCGGTACCAACCCGGGCCGCGTCCGTTTACCTGCGTGGCCGGGTACTGGGGACGGAAAGGGGTGCCGTCAGGGCCGTAGTCGAGGGTGACGTTGACGGTGTAGTCCATGCCCTGTTCGGCCACCTGGTAGGGGCCAAGCGCGATATTCCAGGTGCCTTTGCCCACGGGTCCAGGCAGATACCCTGGGGTGGCTTCGGCGGCGCTGATGAAGAACTCGGTACGGAAGCCGCCGGACCAGCCGCGGAATCCCTTTCCGGCAAGGTCGGTGCCCTTTTTGTCGAAGATTCCGATGTCGCAGGCATTGGACAGGAGTCCCGGAGTAACCGAGGGTTTGCTGTAGCTGTACGAAACGCTGATCTTGTTCACGCCGGCGGGTACCTCAACCGGCAGGTACACGAAATCAGCGGCACCCGGATCGAGGTGCCCGGTGATCTTCTTGGACCTGCTGGTGCCGGTATCGGCCGCGGCAAAGGATAGGGGTGCCAGGGTCACGGCGGCACCGGCCAGCGCAGCGGCAAGGAAGCCGCGGCGGGAAGGGGACAGGAAAACACTTTCAGCCTCGTGGGCCTTACATGGTGAAGTCACCGCCCGAGTCTCACCATGCGGACTGAACGGCAAGCGACGTGCGTGCGAATACCTGGAGAACCGCTGTACATAATTAGTAGTTGAGTAGCATTTTTTGGACTGCCCGTTCCATCCGCCATGGTTGCCCCAGGCGGCGGCCGCGACCACCATGGAATTGTGGCCATGAACGCCGTCCGGCATCGACTGGTTCTGTCCCTGTGCCTGCTGGTCCCACTGGCAGCAGCGGCGGGGTGTGCCTATGACTACCCGGACCCGGCCAACAGGACGCCCGCCGAACCCGGTACCCCCGTACCCGGACTCCTTGGGGGAACGCAGGCCGCCACCCCAACGCCGAACCCGCTGGTCCTTGAACGGGAGGTGCGGAACTACCAGGAGCTGGACGGACTCCTTAAGTCGGTGCCCGGGCCGGTCCTGCTCTTTCAGGAAGGGCCACTTGACGGCCCGGCCAGGGGTTTTGGCACAACCGAGGAGGTGCCTGCGGCTGGCCGATACACGGTGACGGCAGCCTGCATTGGGGGGTCCAACGCCAAGATCTTCATCCGGCAGGAGAATCCCAAGGTCACCCTCTGGCCCGTCGAGCTCACTGTGGACTGCCCGGGGGCAACGTCACAGGTGATCACGCTCCAGGAAGGCTATGTCTCCGCGCACCTGTCCTTGCCGGGGCCCGCAGATACACCGTGGACGGGCGCGGTCGGCGGAGTACGGGTGACGGGTTGAGCCAGGATCTGTGTGGCCGCCGGTGCCCGGCGGAATAGGATCGTGCACCACTATGTTGGCTTTCGGTGTGAAGAGTATCGGATTCTTGTCCTTTGGCCATTGGACCGACCACCCGGAGTCCGGCACACGCAGCGCGTCGGACGCGTTATTGCAGGCCATCGACTTGGCCGTCGCGGCAGAGGAACTGGGAGCGGACGGCGCGTACTTCCGTGTCCACCACTTCGCCCAGCAATATGCTTCCCCGTTCCCGCTGCTGGCCGCGATCGGGGCACGCACAAACCGCATTGACATTGGTACCGGCGTGATCGACATGCGTTACGAGAATCCGCTCTACATGGCGGAGGACGCGGGCGCGGCCGACTTGATTTCCGGCGGCCGGTTGCAGCTTGGCATCAGCCGAGGTTCACCCGAGCAGGTCATCGATGGGTGGCGCTACTTCGGTTTCGCCCCGAAGGAAGGGGAATCGGATGCGGACATGGGCCGCCGGCATACTGAGCGCCTGCTCGAGGTTCTCACCGGGAAGGGCTTCGCGGCGCCGAGCCCCCGCCCGATGTTCCCCAATCCTCCTGGGTTGCTGCGCATTGAGCCCTACTCGGAGGGACTGCGGGACCGTATTTGGTGGGGTTCCGGCTCGAACGCAACGGCGGTGTGGGCCGCGAAGCTGGGCATGAACCTGCAGAGTTCCACGCTCAAAGACGACGAGAGCGGCAAGCCCTTCCATGTCCAGCAGGCCGAGCAGATCGAACTGTACCGGCAGGCCTGGAAGGAGGCCGGGCACGAACGGGAACCGCGCGTCTCAGTCAGCCGCAGCATCTTCGCCCTGACGAACGACCTCGACTGGCGATACTTTGGCCGTGACCGTCAAAGCTCCGACCAGATCGGGAACATTGACGAGAAGACCCGGGCAATCTTTGGCCGCTCCTACGCTGGCGCCCCTGACGAGCTGGCCGCCATGTTGGCCAAAGACGAGGCCATCGCCGCGGCGGACACCCTGCTCCTTACTGTCCCCAACCAGCTTGGTGTGGACTACAACGCCCACGTGCTTGAGTCGATCCTGAAGGACGTGGCTCCACAACTCGGCTGGCGCTGATCCGCGTCGGGTGGGTCCTGTTCGACACAGGACTGGAGGGAAGCAGTCCCATGATCGAGCCCGCCTTGGCACTCGCCGGCGCGGTCCCGGGCCGGTGCCTCTCGATGGGCTTCGGATCGGCCGTAGCCCCCTACAGCTGATCGTCCGGGCAGCGGTCACTGGATTGGGTATCCGGCCATGTGGTTGACCCCGTTCTTGAACAGGGCCAAAGGGCACTAGCCTGAAAGGCTCTCCCGAACCTAAGGTTCCGTCAGTAGAAATCATGCCCGCCGATGGTCCTCACCATAGGTAAAGACCGTCCCCCCGCAGCTGCAGCCTAACAACGAGCCCCGGAGCGGGGAAAACGATGGATGCACAAGAGAACAGGTACTCCGCCCTTCCGCCGGCAAGGAATTACCAGGACACCCGCCTGTCAGCGGACTTGTTCTCCGCGTCCGCCAGGGATTCCCGGAACGTACCCCGGAGTTCAGCCGCTGGCAGGCCCGCATGGAGCCCCACGCGCACAGCAGCAGCACGAGGCGCCAACCGCACGCGAGCGACCCTGCCGCTGCTGTCAACGTTCGTGCATGTGAACCGGAGATCCCCTATTTCACCGGTCATGCACGGCCCTTCCGACATGACGACCGCACCCTCCGCCCGCGGGTTCTTCATTGGCGACTACGCCGGGCTGGCACCCGCGGGCTCATCATTTGCGTCGCTGTCCATACGGGCCAATGACGCGAATACATCCAACCGGACCGACGCCGTGTTCTCATCCGTCTCGCCCTAGCCCAGCTGGTCCTCCCATCCATGCGCCGGCTCCGGGAACCTCAGGTGCCAAGAAACCGTTAGTAAGGAGATCATCATGTCCGCACGCACACCGCAGGGATCGCCACGTGCCGCGAGCCGCCACTCCCTTGCTTGCATCCTTCCCCCGGACCTACTGATCGAACTGGCCCGCGGCGCGGACGCTGCCCACAGGGACTCGCTACTGTCTACGCTGGCCATCGATCAAGGACTTCGGGTCGCCAGGGCCGAGATCGCAGCCCGCACCCTCCAGCACCCCACGGCGGTTGGGCGCACGACGGCGGGGGGTGCCCCCACCCGCAGAATTTACGACCAGGCACATTCCAGTGACCAGGTTCCGGGGAGGCTCGTGCGCTCCGAAGGAGACCCACCGGACGCCGACCATTCCGTGAACCAGGCTTATGACAATTTCGGTTACACGTACGCCCTCTACTGGGATATCTTCCACAGGGACTCGATCGATGACCAAGGCATGCCGCTGGAGGGACTGGTTCACTTCGGCACGAACTACGACAACGCCTTTTACGACGGAGCCGGCCACATGTTTTTCGGCGACGGCGACGGCAAGACGCTTACAGACACCACCAAAGGCACCGACGTGGTCGGGCATGAGCTCACCCACGGCGTGACCCAACACGAAGCAAACCTGACCTACTCCGGCCAGTCCGGTGCACTGAACGAATCGTGCTCGGATGTTTTCGGCGTCCTGGTCAAGCAGTATCACCTCGGCCAGTCCGCCCAACAAGCGGACTGGCTTATCGGCGCTGATATCGTCGGTCCGCTGCTGTCCCCCGCCCTCCGTTCCATGAAGGCTCCCGGTACCGCCAACCAGTACGACCACCAGCCTGCCACGATGGACGGCTACGTCCGGACGACCACCGACAATGGTGGCGTCCACACCAACTCCGGAATCCCGAACCGCGCGTTCTATCTCGTGGCCACCGGCATTGGAGGCAACGCATGGGAAGCGCCCGGACAGATCTGGTACGACACCCTCGCTGATCCCAGGCTACGGCCCAATGCAACCTTCAGCTCGTTCGCTGGCCTCACCCTCAGGTCCGCGCGATCCCGCTACGGAACAGCAAGTAGAGAAGCAAACGCCGTTTCATCTGCCTGGGACGCAGTCAAAGTCCGGACTCACTGAGGAGCCAAAGTGTACAAATCCTGGTGTCCTGACCGCAGCAGCAACCCGGCCGCTTTCCCAACGTGCACAAGATTCTGCGGTATTGCCGAAATAGGTTCGCTCATTCCCAGGTCGGTGCGGAGGATGACATGAAGGAAGACCCAGCAACCCGTCAGCAGCTTTCCGAGCTCATTGAACAGCGCCGCGCGGATATCAGAACTTTTCTGCGTCAGGCCCGGCCCCGGAGGAACAGGCTGATCAACATGAGTGTCATAGGGAGCGCCCTGGCCGCAGCACTGACCGTTGGGCCCGCTGCAGGGGGTACTAAGTTCACAGAGGGCGTCCAGGCTCTGCTGTCGCTGGACGACGACTCGACAGTATGGCGCATCCTTTGCCTGCTCGCCGTACTTTGTTCCCTGACCGCGGCTGTGTCGACGGGTCTGTCCAACTCCCATGAGCTCGCCTCCCGTGTCAGTGCCGCGGAGGCGTGCAATGCGGAATTGGAAGGTCTCGCGGGAGCGTTGGCTTTTGGCCGTCTTCATCTCGAAGATGCCGTCCGGCTCTATCAGCAATACATAGCCAAAGTCGCTTTTGTTGACGACACCCTCACCCACACATCGACCAGCGTCAGCTGAGTTGCCAGGGACAGTCACCGGGGAGGGGCCATGTCCTCAGCACGGGAAATTCTCGAGCTTCGCGTCCATGGAGTCCGGAATACCCCACCTTACGAGATGCTGGGAGTCGAGCCTGCAGACGTAGGGCCGGCGGACCACGACGGAATCAGGCTCGTTGACAAGTTGGCCGGATTTTACAAGGTGAGGCAGTCCCCCGCAGATGCGTCCTCGTCGCCGGATTCGAGAACACGGCTTGAGGCATACAGTTGGGGCAAGCTGGACCGCTTCGCGCCGAACGGGTTTCTTGGTAAGAGCGTCCGGGCACTTTATAACGTTGGATGGTTTTTGATTGCCCCCTTCGGTTTCGCAAACGCCGCCTACTGGGCACGTGTTCTCAAAGCCGATGATAGACGCGGCGACGGAGTCGACCCCGGAACAGGTGCGGCACTCGTACGTCTGTTCAGTCTGCTGCTGACGCTCTTGCTGGCAACGGCCATCGCCACGGCTGCCATGGACTTCATCGCCGTTCAGTGCTTTCGCGTTACCGCGGACGGGCACCTGCAGATGTGCGATGCCATGCCGCACTGGTTCGATGGTCTTAGGAGCTTGACGCGGGGCCAACGTCTTGCAGCCGTGTCAACTTTTCCGATCGTCGCCATTGCACTCCTGGCCGCCATCAGCCTGTCCAGTGATGTTCGTTTTCGGACCCGGTTTACGGATCAAAAGCGAGTCCAGGGCCATTCTCCTGTTCCAAAGAAGCGGGAACGCCGCACGATGGAAAACGGGCTGCGGCGCACGCCGGTCCTCGCTGCACCGCGGTTGTGGATCCGGCGCGTCAACTCGCCGACAGGAGTGGCACACATTGCCGCCAGCGTCCTGCTCGTGACCTTCCTTCTCGCCGCCGACCTCAGGGAGGCGTCGAAGGACGACGCCGGCATTGCCACGACTTTAGTGGCGGTTACGTGCCTGCTCCTTGTAGTCGTAGCCGGCTCCGTCATGTACTGGGGGTCAGAGAGCGTCCGTGCACCCCTTGGAGCCGGGTTTTCCCGCATGGTCTGGGCTATGATCCTTCTTCTTTCCAGCTTCGCCGTCTACCTTTGCACGGTGGTAGTGGTCTGCCGCGCTACCAGTGCCGGGCAGGCAGCCCCCTTCACGGTGGCCCAGCTAGTGCCGACAGTGCTCGTTGCCCTCCTGGCGATACTCGCGACCTCGGGATTCCTTATGCGCCTGGCCCCGAATGCCGCCGTCGTCTGGGGAACCCTGTTGTGGTGTATTGCCCTCATCGGCATCCTCATCATTATTGGCCAGTGGAATTTTGCACCAATGTCCGTAAGCGCTGCCTTCGGAATATGCGCGGCCTGCCTGCTGGCCGTGGCGGTATCCCTCATGAACCAGCGTGACAGGGCGCCCGTGCGGCCGCTGGGTCGGCAGGCAGAAGCATGGCATGGCCTGGCTCCCGGCGTAATAATGTATCTCAGCCTTCTGCTCGCGGCCTTCTACTCGAGCGCCATCGTCGTGGGTGTCGGCAACTGGCTGCAGGCCGGCGCCCTCCTTTGGCAACGGGACAGCACCCATCCTCTCTTCCGCACCCTGCTCAACGACGATGCGTCTGCCATTTCAATCCCCTTCCTTTATTGGGCAGCGGGTGGAGTCATGGTGCTCCTGGTCCTTGCAGCCGTGGTCATCCTGGGCACGCTCATGCTGGGCAGCCTCTGGATCGGTGAAGGAATCACCACTCCTCCGATCGCTGACAGCGAACTGCCCTACACGTCAGAAATAATGGCCGTCCGCCGCAGAAGCGCCCTGCTGCAACGCGGTGAGCGGGTGGTAGAGCTGGCAGCAGGGGCCACCCTCGCGGGCGTCCTCATGGTCCTTGCGTTGACCATCCTCCATGAGAACGGCACAGGCCATGAGTGGCTCCGGCACCTGTGGTTCTGGAACGCAGTCTCCCCGGCCGGCACTTGGGTGGCCACGAGCGCCCTGACAGCCGCGGGGGTGTTGATAGTAGGGGTAGCAATTTCGAGCGCCGTCGTGGGAACAGGCAGGCCGCTCGGGCTGCTTTGGGATCTGGTGGCTTGGCTGCCAAGGGCCGGCCACCCTTTTGGCCCCGCTTGCTACTCAGAACGTGTGGTTCCCGAACTTGCCAACCGGATGCTCCAATGGCTCACCGACCAGAAGAAGGTGGACGACCCGGCAGTGCTCGATCAGGTGCAGCCCTCGCGCCGCATTCTTTTGGCTACACACAGCCTGGGAGCCGTCCTGGGCATAGCCGCGATATATCACCTGGCCGCCATGGCCCAGCACAGGGAGCTCGAGGCCGGGCCAAGGGGCACGGATGCCGACGCGGCCAAGGACAGGGTCAGCGACCTTTTGTCCAGGATCAGATTGCTCACTTTCGGTGTCCAACTGCGCCCATATTTCGGCAGATTCTTCCCCGACCTGTGGGGACCGGCCGTCCTTGGGACTCCGGGTGTACAGGGACCACGATATTTCGGGAGCGATCCGTGGAAGGGCCGTTTTCTCCCAACGCCGCCCGTCCCGTCCGATGGCCAACTCGCGGGCCTCCTGGGCGGCGGCGCAACCGGTCCTGGAGTGTGGCTGAATGTATGGCGACGGACGGACTACCTCGGCTTCCCCGTCTACGCCTATCCGCACGACACCCCGGAAGCGAACGCGCTGGACGGCGTTGCCCTCGAGATAGAGCCCGACTCGTATCAGGCACTGGTGGCCACGCACGGAAACTACTTCAAGACCGGCCGCTACGCCCTTGCCCGGGAAAGCTTGCTGAGGGAATGGGACCTCCAGGAGGGTAGTAAATAGGTCTTTGACACCAGGCGGCCAACGCGGGGCAGCTTCGCTACGGACCCTGCCGGAGGGCTATGTGGACGGTGCCACCACGTCCTCCAGTACTGACCTGTCAAAGAAACGGATCTCGCCCGTTGCCTCGAAAAACACCGGAACTACTGATGTGCTCAAGTCTTTGGACGTTTCGTAGATTTCAGCCGCACCCCCGTGCTTCCTTGCAATGGTTCCAACCATCTCGGTACCGCGAACCCGCACAGTTCGATATTTGTAGCTCATCATGGCTCCTTCGTCGGCTACGGCACACCCTACCCCTTGGGAGTCCCGCTCCGGGAGGTAGTCTCCGCGACAATGTGATCCGAACCAATCTAGGAACAGCGGGAACCACTCCAGGCCCTAAGCCGTCGGCAGCGATCGCAATCTCAGTCTCAGGGGCCACCAAACTCAAGGCGCTGATGCTATGAAGGGCTGCCGCCGAATTGTTTTTGCATGGCCAAATCACCCGGCCTGGAAGGGATGTGTTTGGTAGGTCGCCGTTCCTCGGCCTGCCGGTGATCCTCAGCACGCATTGCGGAAACGCCCGGTGCCGCTATGAAGCGCCAGTTCCTAGAATGGGTGGGTGAACCTTTCGCATCTCGGCGCCCCGACAGGGCCGATGATTCGCGTGCACGGCGGATTCGCCAACCGGATGTACCGGCTCGACACCGACCAAGGGTCGTTCGCAATAAAGGAACTGAACCTCGTCGACCGCCGCTGGGCCCATCGCGTCGAGGACGTGTTCAGGTTTGAATGGGCGGCCTTCGCTGCCGGCATTCCGATGCCAGAGCCAATCTCGGCCAGCTACAACACACTCGTTCACCGCTGGGTCGAAGGCGAAAAGGTGCCCGAAGCGCCCGTGTCGGCGGCATACGCGTTTGAGATCGGCGAGATCCTCGGACGCATCCATGCGCTCGACGTCCCATGGACGAATGCATCGATCGAGGACCCGACGTCACATGACTGGTCCGAGCTCGCCGCGCGGGCGAAGGCAACCGGACAGCCTTGGGCCGACGAGTTCGCCTCTCACATCGAAACATTCCTCGCGATTGCCCACTTCGTCGACACCTGCGAACGGCCAGGCCCGGTCGTGCTGACCCATCGGGACATTCAACCGTGGAATCTGCTCGCTCGGGAGGGCCGGCCGGTGTTACTCGATTGGGAGCTCTCGGGGATGCTCGACCTGTCCAGTGAACTTGGCTCGACCGCGCTGAGCCTCGCAAAGGGACCCGGCTTGGAGGACATCAAGCCCGCCATTTTCCGCTCCGTTCTCGACGGCTATGTCGCGGGAGGCGGAGTGCTGCCGCCACCAGGGCCAAGCTGGTTTGTCTTCATGATCGGCGGCTGGTTGGAGCACACGAGGTGGAACATCCTCCGGTGCCTTGCCGGCGCCGAGGCGAGCACCGGCCCTGGCCTCGCGCTGTCGCACGAGTCGGTACGCAACGGATTGAACGGCCTCCCCGACCTGTTCTGGCGACTTGGAGAGCTCGAGACGCTGCTGCTGTGAGAGTGACCTGTGTCCACGCTTGGTACGGGGCGTAAGGCGTTCCCGATCCCGTGCGGGCCGATAGTCGATGACCTGCGACGCTCGGGCGCGCAGCACCTGCATCGACAAACAGCGCCTCCACCGACCGCAGAAAGGCAACTCACGGTTCGGTCCCTAGATCCCGCCCGTACCTCTGAACGTTCTGCAACCCTCCTGCAAATCGTGGTCCGTGTGGGCCGAGACCTTGACCTCGGACTTGCATTTCGCAAGTATGAGCCACATGAGCCTCTTCATCACCTGCCCGGTTGAAAGTGTCGAGCGCGCGACCGCCTTCTACACCGCCCTGGGCTGGACCCTCAACCCAGAAATGTCCGGTCGCAACGTCTCATGCTTCGCGATCGCGCCCGAGCAGTACGTCATGCTCGGCAGCCGAGAGATGTACGCGAGCGTCGGTGACTGTGTCAACTTGATTGGAGCCCACCAGGACGGCTTGATTGGCACCCACCTGGGGCGCGGCAGTTGCAAGGGACTGGGAAACCTAGTTTGGCCGGGCGTCGTGAACAGCCAAGCTCCGATACTTGCTATCCCCGCCATGTTCCCCCGATGTTCCGCGCGGCCTACCTCCTGAATGGGCGGGCCTAGGGCAATGTTCCGGATGCCAGTTCTGCAAGCCCAAGTTTGGCGCAGACATGTGAGCGGACTTGGGACAGGATGGATCGATCTGTATGCTCGGCCCATCATTAGGCACGTCGGCATCAGCGGCTTAATGCTGCTACTCGCCTGAATGCGATCGGTGACAGGCATTGACCGATACGTTTCGATTTCATGACTGCGGAGCGCTCTTCCGCGCTGGGATTTCTAGTTCTGAGGAAGTGGGACGAGGCTGTTTAGCGTTTAGGGCACCTCAGTGGTCAGTGCAACGCCTAACCACGGTCTGCGACGACTGATTGTGTCAACCGAGTTGGGCCGCGAGGACGGCTTTGATCCATCCATCAAGCACGCCAGCGGACGAGGTCGAGCATGATCCAGCTTGGCCCTCCCGCCTTCCGCCTTCCGCCTTCCGCCTTCCGCCTTCCGCCTTCCGCCTTCCGCCTTCCGCCTTCCGAACGCAGAAATGCATACTTCTTCTTTGAATTCCAGTCAATTACACAGACTAGCCGGCAATAGAACGTGACAAGCGGAGAATCCGAGTTCGTGTTAGCCTCACCACGTCCGAAGCAAAAGCTAGATTTGGGGGTTTCTATGAATAACTCGGCATTAGTAATAGAGGCGAGTAAGACTAAAATCACACGTCCAATCACACTATTAGTAGCAGCGCTGCTCGCGCTGGTATTCGTCATCATGGCCTCAACGGCGGCTCAGGCCTACACCCGCCGCTACCACGCTGATTTCAACTACGCGAACCAGGTTCGTGGCAGCGGGTTCATTGACAACCTGTCCGGCGGGGGTACCCACGTCGGGTACACGCCGCCATTGGGGTTCCAGTCCTGGTCCTACGGCGGCACATACAACTACGCCAACGGCAACGCATACAGTACGGGCGCTGCTCAGGGCGAAGCTTGGTCCAGTTATAGCCATGCCCTGTATCGCTATGGCGAAAGCAAGTGCTGGTGGAACACGTCCTACCCTGAAGCCCGTCATAACCCGCAGCTTCTTTGTGATCAGTATGTTGGTTAGTAGCTACTCAAAATTTTGGGGGAAAAATGAATTTTTCTAAAGCATCCGCGTTAGTCGTTTCCGTTGGCGCCGTTGCGGTTGTCAGCATTGGCGTCGGGGTTTCCCCTGCGCTTGCCGGAGAGCAGCGAAGCATCAGCGGAACGGATCTCGTTCCTGTTCTCGCCGCCGCGCAGGTTCAAACCGATTCCGCAGCTGCGGACAAATTGGGCAAACCAATCATCAGCCGCGTGGACAAAGCCT
Organism: Pseudarthrobacter niigatensis; assembly: GCF_030812615.1. NCBI lineage: Bacteria > Bacillati > Actinomycetota > Actinomycetes > Micrococcales > Micrococcaceae > Pseudarthrobacter > Pseudarthrobacter niigatensis. The sequence goes on from NZ_JAUSTB010000001.1 coordinate 504,328, forward strand.
CTGTCAGAGTTATCGCGGTCGACGACAAGGCAACGTACTCGACTGGTCAGGATCATTCAGGCCGTGAGGTTTGCCTTATCGTCCAAACGAATGGCCCGGAGCAGGCGAGTACAGCTTCGTGTATTGCCGTTGAAAAGTTCGTACACAGCGGGCTCACGGCCATGGCCTCAGGCGCCGATCCAGCCTCGCAGGTCGTTGCTCACTTGTTGCCGGCAGACGTCGATACCAGTGCTCTGACGTCCGTCGCTGCCCGCCGAGAGGCCGGAGTGCTACACCAAGTGCGTTCGGAAGGATCCGGACAGCTTGTTCTTCAGCGTCCCAATGACGGGCTCCCGGCTGTTAGTGAGCTTCCCATCGAAGGCACAGCGGACACTTTCTCTTTCGTGAAATTCCCTGAATAGGAGTCAAATGGCTATTCGAACATTGCTGTCCAGCTTGATTAGCTTGGTCGCCCTCACCGTCGTTGGTTATGTAGGCATCTTCATCGATGCCAGTCTCGGGGGCTACGTGGCTGACCTTATGGGAAGACCGACGGCCGGTGTTTCACCGCGTTTTCCGTGGGAACTCCAATTCGTTATCGTAGTTATCAGCTTCACAGCGGTTCTACTGTTGCGTCAGGTCCTGGGCGGCTTGTTTGGGCTGGGAAGACTCGTCGCGGCCCTGGTTTCGGCTGTGCTCCTGACCGTGTCATATGTCATTGGTGCGACGGTTACAGGGGGTGAAGCCCTTGTGGGTAACGTTCTTCTCAGAAGCTACATAGGTGGCTCTCAATCGCAGATGGTGCTCCTCGCCGTGGCGGCTCTGCTGGTGACGGCTCTGGCCTCAATCCAGCAGACACCGGGGTCGAGGGCAGCACCTACGAAGACGTCCGTCTCCTCGCCAGAATGACCTTCCGCCCCAGGTAGAACCAAGGCGTTGGGTCAAAAGAGAGCCTGCACCCCGATTAGGGGTGCAGGCTCTCTCTTTTCGCGGTAAGACAGTCAGGGTAAAGGGGTGTTGGAAGTAACGGTCCGCCCTATCCCATTTGCTTGGAACGGGGTCGCGAATAACCCCGGCGCCCCTGCGCTAAGCGTCCAATCCGATCCTCAGCCGCGCATGAACCTTACATGGGCTGCCCGGCTTTGCCGCCCACTCCCGGTCAACTTCGCGACATCATGCAGATTGTTGCGCAATGGTATGTGCAAGGCGATAGGAATCGGTCCCGGTTTCAATAATAGTCCCATTGAACGTGAGGCGGTCCACAATGGCCGCACAGAGGCGCGGATCGGTGAAGGTCTTCGTCCAGCCGGAGAAGGACTCATTGGAGGCGATCGCGACGGATGCTTTCTCTTCTCTCTCGGTAAGGACTTGGAAGAGTAGATCTGCGCCTCGTTTATCCAGCTCCATGTAGCCAAGTTCATCGATGCAGAGCAGATCCACACGGCCGTAGCGGGCGATGGTTTTGGCCAGCACCTTCTCGTCTGCGGCTTCGACGAGCTCATTCACGAGCCGGGTCGCGAGAGTGTATTTGACCCTGAAGCCCTTCTCCGCGGCCGCGGTGCCCAGTCCGATGAGGAGGTGGGATTTTCCGGTCCCGGAATCCCCGATCAGGCACAGGGGTGCGCCTTTGCGGATCCATTCGCCACTGGCCAGAGTGTGGATGGTAGCCGGGTTGATGTTCGTATTTGCTTCAAAATCGAAGTCACCAAGCCATTTATCCCTCGGGAACCCAGCTGCCTTGACCCGCCTGACGGACGAACGCCTGTCCCGGTCATCACACTCTGCCAACAACAGTTCGGCCAGAAATCCCTGATAGCTCAGCTGTTCCTTCCCTGCTACGGAAAGGGCCTCATCCAAGACAGCCCGGACGGTAGGTAAGCGCAGCCGCCGGCAGGCTTGGTCGACGGCCGCGACGGCGGCCTGTTCCGTGAGTCCACGGCGTCTCCGCAGAGCGGGGGTGATTGAAGCAGCTGGGGCCGTGGGTGTCATGAGATGTTCTCCTTTGGGGCAGTTCCTGCGGGTGCCGGGGTTGGAGTGCGTTTGGCCAGCAATTCGTCATAGATGGTGACCGTGGGGAGCGGACGTTTGTCCTGAGGCAGGCCGGCAATGACCGCAGCGGGGTCCATGAGGCGGCGTTGGGTGAGACTGACAACTCGTTGCACTTTCACTTCGTCGCGAGCACCGGAACGACGGTCTGAATCGGACCCGCCTGCGGTCTCAGCCAGGACACTGGCTGCGTGCCTGCGTGCCTCTACAGCCACGACATCGCCACTGACCGCGCCAACGGAGAGAGCCGCGGCGATCCCTGCCTGAATATCCAGCGCGTCCATGGATCGGTGCAGCAACAGAACCTCGATCAGTTCCCTTGTCCCGTCCGCGTCACCGTTGACCCTGCGGGATGCTTCCCAGAACGCCTCATGCGCCGAGGTGAACACGCCAGTCTCGCGCGCCCTGGCCAAGGCCGTGGATCCGGGGAGGGCACCAGGTTTGGTTCTGAGGACCTCCAAATAGTGATCGAGCTGGACCGACTGCCCGCCCTTGACAGAGAGCCTGGCATGACGGGCGACGACCGTGTTGCCGTCGAACACGATGATTTCGGAAGCCCGGAGTGAGACGCGGACTTTCCTACCGATGAGCCGGGCCGGGACGGAGTATTTGACCATCCGGACTGTGATCATCGAAGATCGGTCAACTCTGGGGGTCAGGACCAGCCCGGGGTCGAAACCTTCAAGCGGCAAAGGCGCCAGGAAAGGCTGCTCGGCGCTGAAGTCTTCACCGATCGTTCGTATCCTGTGGCTGATCCTGCGCCGCTCGTCCTGTGCCTCCCAGACTCGGATTCTGTCGTTGAGCTCATCCAGAGACTCCACCACCGGCATGGGCGAGAGACGGTTCCGTCGGAACCAACCAACCTCACCTTCAACACCGCCCTTCTCGTGAGCCCCCGCGATTCCGGGCTGGCAGTAAAAGGCGTCAAAAACGAAGGTCGATTTGAACAGGACCCACCTCTCGTTCTCGACCCGCTGCCGTCCCTGCCCAAACACCACGGCCGTCACTGCGGAGGTCAGGTTGTCATACCGGATGTGTTTCGTTGGGACGCCGCCGATCTCGTTGAACGCCTCGATATGCCCTTCAAGGAAAGCTTCTTGCGCCTGCGTGGGATAGATCCGGTGGATAGCCTTGCCGGATCGGGACAATCGGAACACGAACATGTGGCATTTCGTCTTCACCCCGTTCAACACGACCCAGACTTCACCGAAATCAACCTCGGCCTCGGCGCCTGGTGCGTGTTCCTGCGGGACAGACACTTCAACCCGCCGGCCCGCTTCAACATCGATCTGGGCCCGACGCACCCTGACGTAATCCCGCACCGTTGAATAGGACAGATCCTGCGCTGCATGCTCCTCGATCAGCCGGGCAAGGATTCTTTTCGCGGTGTGGCGCTGCTTCCTCGGTGCTGTCGTGTCCTCAATCAACATTGCATCTATCGCTGACTTGAAGGGCTCAAGCCGGGGCGAGATTCTCTGCGGAGTCTTGCGCGGCGGTGGAACCGGTGAAGTCAGAGCCCGTCTGACGGTCTTCCTTGATACCTGGTACCTGCGCGCAAGCTCTCGGATCGACAGCTCCTCAACCCTGGCGTCTCTCCGAATTCCCGCGAACAACTCCACTCTTGACCCCATCCTGGTCCTCCCGTGGTAGATCCCAATTGGATGGGGTCTACGTTCACAGGTGGGTACCAATCAAGCCGTCATCAGGTTCGGCATGTCGCTGAGGTGGGTACCAATCAAGCCGTCCTGGTGGGCTCCGATCAGACTGACATAGTCACGTCGGGGGCGCCGAAGAGCTGGTCGGCGGAACCGACACTCCTTCGAAGGTCACGGTCTCGTTCGACCTCGGCAGCCGTGAGGCAGTCGATGAGCTCACGGAGCGCGCCGGCGCAGCCGGCGGGCGGATTGGTGACACCGACGACTACCCATTCATGTACCAGCGCCAGTTCGACGACCCCGACGGTTACCACTACTCGCCGTTTTGGATGAAACCGGACGCCGATCCGACCGAGTGAGCCACCTCGCCCCTGCCCTCGGCATCGTCGGAGCGCGGCGGCCCCTGCTCATCCTGGAGCGGCTGCTCGACGGGCCACATCGCTACGGCTTTGCGCGAGGCAATCGTCGCGCCAGCACACTGGGGCGGCGGGGAAGCGGCCTGGGTGTGGCGCGTAATCAAAGTGCACTCCGGCGACTTTATCCTGCAGATACCAGCCCGGCACCATCCTCGGGTGGGTTAAACCAGACTGGATAGAACCCGTTTCTCGCTCTCACGCAGATCGCTTAGCGGCCCTCGGAGTCCACATCTGACAATGCGTCCACGACAGGCATGAACACTGAGGTCACGAGCTCGGCTTCGGGCGTTTGGCTCGGATCGTTGCGATAAATGTTGAAGTGGTGCGTCGCAAGGTCGTGGTCTTCCCTTGCGGGCCGCAATCCGTTATCCGCGATAAACGCTGCTATCACGGCATGGGCCCAGGGAATCGCATCCGTGTACGGCCCGGTGACCGTAGCGGTCACCACGCGACGTGCTGGAAAGTGCAGCACGCTCAGTGGCTCCGCGGCCTCCGTATCGGGCGCTACTTCAAGGAAGACCGACTCGTCGACGTCATGCTCGCGGTATTCACCGTCATGCTCAATGCACCCGCCGGCGCCCGTGATGCGGATCCCTTGGGCCGAGATCTCAGGCATGAACCGGGCCCACAGTTCGCCCTCGGCACTGTAGTCGGGCACCCGGCCGCGAAGCGAGATGAGGGTTTGCTCGTGCAGATAGGTGAGTTGGGCAGACACGGCAGACATGGCGTCCTCCTGAAATTGTTGATTCAGCATTCGTTCAATGAGAGCCATCCGTCGCAGGGCGGCTGACGATTCCTCGGCAAGGCCAGCCCGCTGAGCGGACAGGGCTTGTGTGTATGCGCGGGTCCCGCGGCTAGCAAGAAGCGCCCCTATGGCAGACACCCCGAAGCCCACGTCCCTTAGCCGACGGATTTCGTTTGCCTCGCGGAGCTGGTCGTGGGAATACCAGCGGTAACCAGTGGCTTGATCGACAAAAGCCGGAGCGAGGACTCCGTTCGCATCGTAGTGCCGCAACATCCTGACGCTGATCCTGCTGAGCGAGGAGAAGTGGCCGATGGGCATGAGCTTCGAGATATCGGTCATGCCTCTGATTCTCCGCGCTGACATCGTGTCAGAGTCCATCTTCTCGAGGACTCATTTGTATCTTTTGCTTGGACCGCGCGCCCAACACAATCCAGATGCAGCGCTCATGTGACCCCACCGTCGCTGACCTGAATTGAGGTCGCCGCTCTGGTGGCCACGACGGCGGCCACGGGTATTCCGTGGCACGTCGAAGTGATGGACGTTGTCATTGACGAGGCGGTTCCTTCGCGGAGGTTCGGTGGGAGCCGAACACGCATTGCTTCCTCGACAATGCCGTACCTGAGTGCAGGGCAGAAGGACCTGGTGAGACATGGTCTGACAGGTCCTGTAAGCGCCCGAGGCGGCAGGCCTACCCTTGGAGCTATGGATTCCCGGTCCGAGATCAGCAGCTTCCTCACTACCCGGCGCGCCAAACTGACCCCCGAGCAGGCAGGCGTTCCGCTGTACAGCGGGACCCGCCGCGTCCCCGGCCTGCGCCGCGAGGAAGTGGCGCATCTGGCCGGTGTCAGCGTCGATTACTCGCGTTCACAGGAGCCGCCCTCCGAGGCGGATTGACAGTTCCCGGAGACCTCTCGATCATCGGATTCGATAACACACCACTTTCCTCGATGTTCCAGCCCCAGTTATCCACCATCACCGTGGACACCGCCAGGTTGGGACGTTACCTTGGGCGTTTAGCACTCAAAGCCATGGAAGGAACTCCGCCACCAACGGCAGGGCCCGAAATGCGGGCAACCCTCATCCCCCGCGCTTCGACAGCCGATCTCCAGAAGGTCGTGGGCTGACCGCTCGCAAGCAACACTGCAGCACCGCACCCAGTTCCTGGGCATGACCAGTGAGCGAGCAAACGTCTGGCCGGCAAGTCGCGGAGTCCACACTCCGGGCTTCGAAATTAGGCGGCGCTGCGGCCCTTGACGGTTCAATATGGCGCAGGTTACAGTTTTACAGCAATCCAGTTATACGAATAACTACTTCGAATAACCAACGGCCCAAGGAGGTGCCCATGGCACGACCCCGCCCACGCTCAGGACCAACCATGCACGACGTGGCGGCGGAAGCGGGTGTCTCGCAGGCAACCGTCTCCCTGGTCCTGAATTCGGCCACCGGATCGCGTTTTTCGAACGACACGCGCAAACGGGTGCAGGATGCCGTTCAGAAGCTCGGATACCGTACCAATGCCCATGCCAAAACCTTGCGTGACGGCATCTCTGGAATCATCGGATTCCTCGGGGATGCCGTGGCCACCGCTCCCTTCGCCGGAAAGATCATCGAAGGCGCACAGGAACGGGCATGGGAAGACGGCCTGCTCCTGCTCACCATGAACACGGGCGGAAACAAGGCCCTCGAGGCAGCGTCGCTGGACTCCATGCTCAGCTACAAGGTGGCGGGGGTGGTGTATGCCGGCATGTACCACCGCCGCCTGGACGTGCCCGAGGCGCTCATGGGCGTCCCTTCCGTGGTGCTGAACTCCCAGGACCGAAAGCTGCGCCTGCACAGCGTGGCTCCCGACGAGGAATTGGGGGGCCTCACGGCTACCCGGCATCTCCTGAACGCCGGCCACACCCGGGTGGCGATGATCAACATCGAAACCCTGGAAAGCGAACTCCCCGCCGCCGTCGGACGTTTCCGGGGCTACACACAGGCCATGAGCGAGGCGGGGCTCGACGTTTTGCCGGAGCTGGTGCGCTTCGGCAGGGGCAACGAGGAGGACGGCTTCACCCACGCCATGGACCTGCTCACGGCAGCACAGCCGCCGACCGCCATCTTCTGCGCCAACGACCGTACCGCCTGGGGCGCCTACCAAGCCGCCCAGGAACTGCACCTTTCGATTCCGCGTGACCTATCCATCATCGGCTTCGACAACCAGGAAACCCTCGCCCAGCACCTCCGGCCCGGCCTCACTACCCTTGAGCTGCCGTTCGTGGAGATGGGCCGCCGCGCCGTGGACCTCATTTTGCGAGGCGCCGAACCCGACGGCCAGGTGGAATTCATTACCTGTCCGCTCATCGAAAGAAACTCAGTGACTCATCCCAAGGAGAAGCCATGAGCCGCATCCTGGCTCGATCCACACCGGCAGCGCCGCCGGCTCCCCCTACCAACGCAAATCACCGCACTCCCCTGCCGCTGCATCTAAAAAAGGTCGCCCGATCTTGGCAGTTATACGTATTACTTGCTCCGGCCCTCATCTACATCGCGGTGTTCAAGTACTGGCCGATGTACGGAGTGCAGATCGCCTTCCGCAACTACAACCCGGTTGACGGCTTCACGGGAAGTCCATGGGTGGGACTCCAGCACTTCATCAGGTTCGTCAACTCGTACCAGTTCGGCCAGGTTGTGGGGAATACCTTTTGGATCGCGGTCCTCGGGCTGGTAGTGGCCTTCCCCATCCCGATTGTCCTGGCCCTGCTGGTCAACCAGCTGCAGAGCGAACGGTTCAAGAAGTTCACGCAGACGGTGCTGTACTCCCCGGCTTTCATTTCCACGGTGGTGGTGGTGGGAATGATGTTCGTGCTGCTGTCTCCACGGTCCGGCCTGGTCAACAACGCTATCCAACTGGCCGGCGGCGAACCCATCTTCTTCATGGGTTCGTCCGAGTGGTTCCGGCCGATCTATGTGATCTCGGATGTCTGGCAAAACGCAGGATTCTCCATGATCGTTTATCTGGCTGCGCTCTCCGGCATCGACCCTGCGCTGCACGACGCAGCCAAGGTGGACGGCGCCTCCAAACTGCAGCGCATCCGGCACATCGACCTACCGGGCATCATGCCCGTGGTCACCGTCCTGTTCATCCTGGCCATCGGTAACCTGCTCAACGTCGGTTTCGAAAAGGCCCTGCTGATGCAGACCAACCTGAACCTGCCGGCGTCGGAAATCATCCAGACGTACGTCTACCACGCAGGCCTCCAGCAAGCGCAGTTCAGCTATTCGGCCGCCATTGGCCTGTTCAATTCCGTCCTCAACCTCGTGCTGCTGCTGACCTTCAACTGGGTAGCACGCCGGGCCAACCAAGCAACCCTCTGGTGATGCCGCTATGACCCTGAATACCGAACCCGTGGCCGCTCCGGCCCCTGCCCAGCGAAACAGGCCCGGAACGAACGGCCCAGCCTCCGGGCGGCCCATCCCTTTCCGCGAAAAGTGGGCCGACAAGGCCTTCAACATCACGGCCATCACCATCCTGACCCTGTCCATCGTCGCGGTGGTCTACCCACTGTACTTCATCGTCATCGCCTCCGTCAGCGACCCGAACGCCGTCTATGAAGGCAAGGTATGGCTGGTCCCCTCCGGGGTGACGCTGGAAGGCTACCAGCGCATACTCGCCGACAGCCGGATCTGGAACGGCCTCGGTAACACCCTGGTGTACACCGTGCTGGGGACTGCCATCAGCGTGAGCACCATCCTGTGCGGCGCCTACGCCCTGTCCCGGAAAGACATGCCCGGCCGGAAGATCCTGATGCTGCTCTTTGTGGTCACCATGTTCTTCGACGGCGGCCTGATCACGAAGTACCTGGTGGTCCGCGACCTGGGCATGCTCGACACGGTTTGGGCCGTTGTCCTGCCGGGCGCGGTGGGCGTATGGAACCTCATCATCGCCCGCTCGTTTTTCGAACACACCATTCCCGGCGAACTCCGCGAAGCCGCCCAGATGGACGGCGCCAACGACTTCACCTTCTTCTTCAGGATGGTCCTGCCGCTGTCCAAGCCGCTCATCATGCTGATGATCATGGTCCACGTGGTGGCCCACTGGAACTCGTTCTTCGACGCCCTGATCTTCCTTAACGATGACACCAAGTACCCGCTGCAACTGGTTCTGCGCAACATCCTGATCCAATCGGACGTCTCCTCCACCGGCACCACCGGCGGGGACATCCAGTCCTACGCCGCCGCCCAGCGGATCGCCGAACTGACCAAATACGCCATGATCGTGGTCTCCAGCCTCCCGCTGATGATCGCCCTGCCGTTCATGCAAAAGCACTTCACCAAGGGCACCATGATCGGTGCCGTCAAGAGCTGACACCCCGCAAAACCAATGCCCGACGCCGTTGCCCCGCACCGCCGTCGTGCTGCTCCCCTCCACCCAAGCAAAGGAAAACCCATGGCAACCAGCCGCAAACTCGCCGTCGCCGGCGCCCTGATGGCAGGAACGATGCTGTTCACCGCCTGCTCAGGCAACTCCAAGGGCACCACGGAGATCAAGGATTCGTCTGCGGACTTCGGCTTCCAACAGTCAGGACTGCCGATCGTCAAGGACACCCTGACCGTCAAGTTCTCCGGAACTAAAACCGCACTGGCCCCTGACTACAACACCATGTCCCTGGTGCAGCAATGGGAAAAGGACACCAACGTCCACATCGAGTGGCAGAACCTTCCCGAAACCGTGTTCAAGGAAAAGAAGAACCTCATCCTTGCCAGCGGCGACCTGCCCGACGCCTTCTTCAACAGCGGCCTGACCGACGCCGAAATCGCCACGTACTCAGCCAGCGGAACCCTCATCCCGCTGGAAGGACTGATCGAGAAGAACGCTCCCAACCTCTCAAAGCTGCTCACGGACCGGCCCGACATCAAGGCAGCCATCACCTCCTCCGACGGGCACATCTACTCCCTCCCCTCCATTGAGGAGCTCGGCCTGGTCCAGTTCCCCAACGAAATGGCCATCAACACCGCCTGGCTGGACAAGCTGGGCATCCCGATGCCCAAAACCGTCAACGAACTCCACGACGCCCTTCTTGCCTTCAAGAACCGCGACGCATCCGGGACCGGCAAGACGATCCCGCTGAGCTTCATGCCTGGCTCATGGTGTGGGGACATCGTGGACCTGATCGCCGCACTCGGCGGTGTTCCGGACAACATGGACCACAGGATCGTCCAGGACGGCAAGGTCATTTACACCGCCACCCAGGACGGTTACAAGAAAGCGCTCCAGACCCTGCACCAGTGGTACCAGGAAGGACTGATCGATCCGGAATCCTTCTCACAGGACGACAAGGCTTACCTGGCCAAGGGCAAAGCCGGAACGGAAAACCTCGGGTCATTCGCCTGGTGGGAGATCAAGGAAATGGTAGGCGCCGACCGCGCCTCCGACTACAAGCTGCTGCCGGTCCTGGAAGGAGTGGACGGCAAGCGCCGGGCCAGCCAGTCCAATAACCAGGAGATCGCGCGCGGTGCCTTCGCCGTGACGCGGGCGGACAAGTACCCCGCCGCCACCATCCGCTGGGCGGACCACCTCTACGACCCCATCCAGTCTGCCCAGGCCAACTGGGGACCCATCGGCGAAACCCTGCAAAAGGACCCCGCCACCGGGCTGCTCACCCAGATCCCCGCACCGGCGGGCACCAGCGAAGGCGAACGCCGGCAAAAGGTCGCCCCGGGCGGTCCCAAAGCCAACACCGCCGAAAACTTCAAGAACGTCGTAGCGCCCGAACCCCGCGCCGCCGAGCGTCAGAAGACGGTCCAGGAGAACTACAAGCCCTTCGCCGCCAACGACGGCTACCCGCCGGTCCCGCTGTCCAATGAGGAAATCCAGCAGATCAGCACCATCGAGTCCGACGCCGCCACCATCGTCAAGCAGTCAACGGCCAAATGGATCGTCTCCGGCGGCATTGAGAACGAATGGGACGGCTACGTCTCACAGCTGAAGAACATCGGAGTGGACAAGATGGTGGAGGTCTACCAGCAGGCCTACGACCGGTACAAGAGCAACTCCTAAGCCCCCGGCTTCCCTCCCGGTGCCGGGCGCGGACTCCGCGCCCGGCACCCCAGCCTGCGCCGCCCCGGCCGGCGGCATCACGAAAGAGACCCATGAACACTGTCACGTCCAGCCTTGAGACCTTCCGCCCGGCCATGCACTATACGGCCAGGGACACTTGGCTCAACGACCCCAACGGACTGGTCTTCCACGAAGGCACCTACCACCTCTACTACCAGAACAACCCGTTCGGGAACGTCCACAGCAACATGTCCTGGGGACACGCAACATCCACAGACCTGGTGAACTGGGAAGAGCAGCCGGTGGCCATCCCATGCGATGACACTGAAGAGATCTTCTCCGGCAGCATCGTGGTGGACCACGGGAACACCTCCGGTTTCGGCACCAGCGGCACGGCCCCGCTGGTAGCCATTTACACCAGCGCCTTCAAGCCCGCCTCAGCCCACCCCGGCATCCAGGCCCAATCCCTCGCCTGGAGTACAGACGGCGGCTACTCATGGACCAAGTACGCGGGCAACCCCGTACTCACGCGTGACTCCCCCGAGTTCCGTGACCCCAAGGTCTTCCGCTACGACGGCCCCGCAGGCAGCTACTGGGTGATGGCCGCCGTCGAAGCCCACGACTACGCTGTCCTCCTCTACCGTTCCGACAACCTGAAGACCTGGGAGTACCTCAGCACCTTCGGCCCCGCGAACGGCACGGGAGGCATCTGGGAATGCCCGGATCTTTTCGAACTTCCCCTTGACGGCGACGCGGGGAACACCCGATGGATCCTGACCGTGAACATGAACCCCGGCGGCCCCAACGGCGGATCCGCCGGGCAATACTTCGTAGGACAGTTCGACGGCGTGACGTTCCGCTCCGAAACCACGGTCACCGAAGGCATGCAGGACGACGGCCGGGTAGCCGACTACCAGTGGCTGGACTGGGGCCGGGACTACTACGCAGCAGTCTCCTTCAGCAACGTCCCGGACGGGCGCCGGCTGATGATCGGCTGGATGAACAACTGGCAGTACGCCAACCACATCCCCACGTCGCCCTGGCGCAGCCCCATGAGCCTCGTCCGCGACGTCACCCTCACCTCCGTCAACGGACAGCCGCGGCTGGTCCAGCAACCCGCCGCCGAATACACCGCCAACTCGGCTCCCGTTCCCGCTCAGCAGCTGCAACTGGACGGGACGGTTGCGGTCGACGGCGGCACGGCCGTCAAGCAGATACAGGTCACCTTCACTCCGGGAACAGCGGAAGAATACGGCGTTGCGGTCAGGGGCGGCGAGGATGGTGCCGCTACCAGGATTGGCATCCGTCCGGTATCCGGCGAACTCCTTGTGGACCGCACCAACTCCGGCGACACTGGATTCCACGACGCCTTCCCCTCCGTCAGCACCGCACCCATCCAGCCGGGCCCCGATGGGACCTACTCGCTGCAGATCTTCGTCGACCACTGCTCCGTTGAGATCTTTGCGCAGGACGGGCTCGTGACGCTGACCGAACTGATCTTCCCTGACCCCTCCGCGACCTCGCTGGCGCTCTACTCGACCGGCGGAACAGCCGCCGCTTCCCTTCAGCTGACGCCGCTCGCCTGAAACATGTACACCTGCTCCAAACAACCGCACGGCCCTGACGTCCTTGTGGTCGGCGAGGCCCTGATAGATGTCGTCAACTCACCGGAGGTGGTCACCACACTGGGTGTAGACGGATCGCTCCTGATGACTCCTCACGGCAGTGTGCACGTACCGGCATTCCCTTCGCGGGTCGTCGACACCATCGGAGCAGGAGACTCATACATGGCTGCCCTCATTTACGGGCTCCTGGCGCGCGGAACACACGGACTGGCGCCCCAGGTCCAGGAAACCCCCGGCCGAACTGCCCCCGCCGCAGCCGCGATCACGGTCAGCCGAAAAGGCGCAGCTCCGCCTACAGCCGACGAACTGCCGGCATGGCTACAGCAGGCCAGCATCCCCAGCTCGCCTGCGCGAGGCGTGTGGGCCGGGAAATCGTCCCCGATCAGCACCGTCCTCGCCCTTGGACCCGTCATTGACCGAAACCCTCCACGTAGTGGGCGACGGCGGACATGTAAAAAACCCTTTGACACCAACCAACTAACGCGGGTAACTTAGATCACGCATCAGGGTAACGCGAGTTACTACCGGTCAGCGCAAACCACTAGCGGCCAACGTCCAGTTCAAACGAAGACTTCTGGAGCATCCAATGGCGGACACCGCCTCCCAAAGCCGGGCACGGAACCACGCAAGCATTGCTTCGCCAGGCGCTCACCCCACGCGATGAACCTGAGAGCACCCCGACTCCTGCAATTGCAGCCAGTTGATTTCGCAGTGCTCCCTTTGCGCCAACACACGCCCGCTCCACAGGTCCGAGGACCTCAGCCACGGCCATGAAAAGAGAAGAATGAACAGCGTTACCACCACCGTTGAGACCTACAGGCCGGCAATGCACTTCGCCGCCGAAGACACGTGGCTCAACGATCCGAACGGGCTTGTCTTCCACGAGGGCACCTACCACCTGTACTACCAGAACAACCCCTTCGGAAACGTCCACGCCAATATGTCCTGGGGCCATGCGACTTCTACTGACCTGGTCAGCTGGACGGAACAACCGGTAGCGATTCCCTGTGATGACGTCGAGGAAATCTACTCCGGCAGCATTGTGTTGGACGCCGAAAACACCAGTGGATTCGGCGCGGACGGGAAAGCTCCCCTGGTGGCCATCTACACCAGCGCGTACAAGCCGGGCTCCCTCCACGAGGGCACGCAGGCGCAGTCCCTCGCGTGGAGCACGGACGGCGGATACTCCTGGACGAAGTACGCCGGCAACCCGGTCCTGACCCGGAACTCGCCGGAATTCCGGGACCCCAAGGTCTTCCGCTACGACGGCCCTTCGGGCAGCTATTGGGTCATGGTGGCGGTGGAAGCCCATGATTTCACCGTCCTGCTCTACCGCTCACAGGACCTCAAGAGCTGGGTATACCTCAGCACCTTCGGTCCCGCGAACGGCACGGGAGGCATCTGGGAATGCCCGGACCTTTTTGAGCTGCCCCTGGACGGTGACTCCTCAGCCATCAAATGGGTCCTGACGGTGAACATGAACCCCGGGGGCCCCAACGGCGGGTCCGCGGGGCAGTACTTCGTGGGAGAGTTCGACGGCGTCACGTTCAGTTCCGAGACAACCCTCACCGAGGGAATGCAGGACCCTGAGCGCGTACCCGACTACCAGTGGCTGGACTGGGGCCGGGACTACTACGCCGCGGTCTCGTTCAGCAACGTCCCGGACGGCCGGCGGCTGATGATCGGCTGGATGAACAACTGGCAATATGCCAACCACATCCCCACCTCGCCCTGGCGCAGCCCCATGAGCTTGGTCCGGGACATGTCCCTCGTTTCCGTGAACCGGCATCCCCGGCTCCTGCAGCACCCCGCACCGGAAGTGAGGGCAACTTCGACACCCGGTCCCGAGCAGCGGCTGGCCCTGAACGGCCCCGCAACTGTTGAGGGCGGCACCGCGGTACAGCTTATTGACGTCACCTTCTCCCCTGGTGACGCCGAGGAGTTCGGGCTTGTGGTCAGAGGGTCGGCGGACGGGACGGTCGGGACACGGATCGGGATCCAACCCGGCAGCGGGGACCTGATCGTGGACCGCACCCACTCCGGCGACACCGACTTCCACGAAGCCTTCGCCTCCACCAGCCGCGCCCCCATTTCCGCGGCCAAGGAGGGCAACTACACTCTGCAGATCTTCGTCGACCATTGCTCAGTGGAGGTCTTCGCCAACGATGGGCTCGTCTCGGTGACCGAACTGATCTTCCCGGATCCAGCCCAAACATCCCTCACTCTCTACTCCACCGGCGGCACAGCCGACGCAGTGCTCCAACTCACCAACTTCGAAAAGGATGATGCCTAATGGAATACCGCAAACTGGGAACCTCCGGCCTGTACATCAGCGAAATCGCCTACGGAAACTGGGTCACCCACGGCGAGCAGATCGACCAGGCCGCTGCGACGGAATGCGTCAAACAGGCACTGGAGTTGGGCATCACCACCTTCGACACTGCCGATGCCTACGCCGGAACCCGGGCGGAGGAAGCGTTGGGTGTCGCGCTCAAGGGAACACGCCGTGAAAGCGTGGAGATCTTTACCAAGGCCTACTTCCCTACCGGGGATGGCCGGAACGACCGCGGCCTGTCCCGCAAACACGTCATGGAGTCCATCAACTCGTCGCTCCGCCGGCTCCGGACTGACTACGTGGATCTCTACCAGGCGCACAGGTATGACTACGAGACCCCGCTGGAAGAGACCATGCAGGCTTTTGCCGATATTGTCCGGGCGGGGAAGGCACACTATATCGGGGTGTCGGAGTGGACGGCGGACGAAATCCGCTCCGGCGTTGCCCTCGCCAGGGACCTTGGGGTCCAGCTCATCTCCAACCAGCCGCAGTATTCCATGCTGTGGCGCGTCATCGAACCGGAGATCGTTCCCCTGAGCGAGGAACTGGGCATTGGCCAGATCTGCTGGTCTCCGCTCGCCCAGGGAGTCCTCACCGGCAAGTACACCCCCGGCACGGCGGCCCCGGAAGGCTCCCGCTTCCGAGGCGACAACGGCGAACTGAAGAACGACCACCGCTTTCTAAGCGAGGACATCCTCATCCGCGTCCAGAAATTGAAGCCCCTGGCCGAAGAGATTGGACTGTCCATGGCGGCTTTCGCGGTTGCATGGGTACTGCAAAACCCCAACGTCTCGGCGGCCATCGTGGGAGCATCCCGGCCCGAGCAGCTCGTGGACAACGTCCGTGCCGCAGGAGTGAAACTCGACCAGGAAATGCTCCTGAGGATCGATGACATCCTCGGCCCCGTCATCGAAAGAGACCCCGGGAAGGTCGAGTCCTTCAAGGACCGCCCCTAACCGCAGCGGCTGAAGAAACGTCTTGACACCGTTTAGTAACGCGGGTAACTTAGATCACAGCCCGAAAGTAA
Source organism: Pseudarthrobacter niigatensis (assembly GCF_030812615.1). Lineage (NCBI taxonomy): Bacteria > Bacillati > Actinomycetota > Actinomycetes > Micrococcales > Micrococcaceae > Pseudarthrobacter > Pseudarthrobacter niigatensis. Next base: position 520,199 of record NZ_JAUSTB010000001.1, read on the forward strand.
CGCGAGTTACTATACATAGATTCACCCAATTACGTCCGTTTTACCACGGGCAACCCCGGCTCAATGAAGACCTCTGGAGCATTCAATGGCGAAGACCACCTCCCCCGACAAACCCGGCACTGCCCGGCAGCGTGGCGTCACCATGAATGATGTAGCCAAGCATGCCGGAGTGTCCCGGACAGCTGTTTCTTTCGTGCTGAACAACCGTGAAGACGCCAGCATTTCGGAGGAGACCCGGGTCCGCATCGCTGAGGCGGTTCAGGCTTTGGGCTACCGTCCAAATGCCGGGGCGAGGGCGCTGGCATCCCAGCGCAGCGATTGGTACGGGATCGTCACCGAGATCGTCACCGCCCCCTTCGCCGTGGACATCATCAAAGGTGCCCAGGACCAGGCCTGGATTGACGGCCGGTTCCTCCTGATCGCCCCATCGGACCAGGGTGATGCGGCCGGCCCCAACCAGGGGATGGAGGATGCTGCTGTGGAAAAGCTGCTGGAGCAGCGGGTGGAAGGCCTGCTGTACGCCGCAACGCACCACCGTGGGGTCCATGTGCCCCGCAGCGCGCACGAAGTGCCCACGGTGCTCGTCAACTGTTTCGACCTGGACGGGAAGCTGCCCTCAATCGTCCCTGACGAACGCGCGGGCGGACGGGTCGCCGTCGAACGCCTCCTCAGGGCCGGCCACACCAACATCGGTGTGATCAACCTGGACCCCCGCATCCCGGCAGCTGTTGGGCGTTTGCAGGGCGTCCGGGAGGCCTTGGCCGACGCCGGCCTGGAGCTTGATCCGGAGCTCGTGGCGGCCGGGTATGCGACGGCAGACGGAGGCTACGACGCTGCCTGTCAGATCCTTGACCGGTACCCGGCCAAGGACCGGCCCACCGCCCTGTTTTGCCTCAATGACCGTATGGCCATGGGGGCTTACGACGCCATCAAGGAACGTGGCCTGGCCATCCCCGGTGACATCGCCGTGATCGGCTTCGACAACCAGGAACTCATCTCGGCCTACCTCAGGCCCAAGCTGACTACTGTTGCGTTGCCGTTCGAAAAGATGGGCGCTCTGGGAGTCCAGACGCTCGCCGCCCTTACAGCCGGACAGCCGATCACTGCCAATCAGCAGTTGGTCGACTGTCCGCTGTTAGAACGCTCTTCGGTCTGACCGCGAAATCAACGTCGAAGAGCAAAACCCCAACCCACCCTTCACCTTGCTGATGAAGACAGGAAGAGATAACCCCATCATGACACAAACCAGGTTCCTCAAGTCCGCCCGCATTGCCGCGGCCGGACTGGCGGTAGGCGCGATGCTGCTGACCGGCTGCGCCGCCACCGGCAACAAGTCCGGCGGCACCGACGCCGCAGCCAACGCCAGCGCATTCCTCACCATTCCCCGTGAAGACATGGGCACGTTCGTGCAGAACTTCAACCCGTTCGCGCCGACCGTCAACCCCATGGTCCAGCAGTCCATTTACGAGTCCCTCCTGGTCTTCAACCCGGCCAAGGGGAATTCGGTGCCGTGGCTGGCCACCGACTGGAAGGCCGCGGACGACGGTAAGTCCATCACGTTCACCCTGCGTGATGGTGTGAAGTGGTCCGACGGGCAGCCTTTCGTTGCCGACGACGTCGCGTACACGTTCGAGCTCCAGAAGAAGCTGAAGGGCGGCTACGAGTATCTCGACGGCGTGACTGCACAAGGCAACAAGGTCACCTTCAACTTCAACAAGCCCTGGTCCCCCGCCCTGTACGACGTAGGCCAGCTCAGCATCCTGCCCAAGCACATCTGGTCCGCGCTGGCCGATCCGGAAAAGGACGCCAACGCCAAACCTGTGGGCACCGGACCGTACACCGAGGTGGACAACTTCCAGGCCCAGTCCTTCGTGCTGAAGAAGAACCCCAACTACTGGCAGCCGGACAAGCAGAAGATTGCCGGCATCAAGATGCTCGCGTTCGCCGGGAACGACGGCGCCAACCTTGCCGCCGCCAACGGCGACGTGGACTGGGCGCCCCAGTACATCCCGAACATCGAAAAGACCTTCGTCTCAAAGGACAAGGACCACCGGCACTACTGGTTCCCTCCGACCGGTGCCATGATCAACTGGCAGCTCAACACCACCAAGGCGCCCTTCAACGATGTTGATGTCCGCAAGGCGCTGAGCATGGCCGTGGACCGGGACCAGGTCACCAAGATCGGCATGAGCGGCTACGCCCAGCCGGCGGACTGCACGGGCCTCTCCGGCAACTACGAGACCTGGAAGAACACGCAGGTCAAGGACAACTGCACGTGGACCAAGCACGACGTCCAGCAGGCAAACGACCTGCTGGACAAGGCGGGCTACCCCAAGGGCCCCGACGGCAAGCGCACGCTCAAGGACGGCAAACCGTTCGAGTTCAAGATTTCCGTGGGTGCTACCTCGTCCGACTGGCTCTCCGTGGCCAACGTGATCTCCCAGAACCTGGCGGAGGTCGGCGTAACCGCGAAGGTGGACTCCCCGGACTGGGCTGCCGTGGTGGCAGGGTACGAAAAGGGTGATTTCGACTCCGGCATCGTCTGGAGTGCCAACGATCCCAGCCCGTACAAGTACTTCAACACCACCATGGGCTCCTCATCGGTGAAGCCGGTGGGCACCAAGGCCTCCGACAACTACCACCGTTTCGGCGACCCCAAAGCTGATGCCCTGCTGAGCGACTTCGCTGCAGCAACTGACCAGTCCAGGCAAAAGGATATTGCCAACAAGCTGCAGGAAGAATACAACGACGTCGCACCGGTGGTGCCGCTGTTCTCCGGCCCGGAATGGGGTGCATACAACGACACCCGCTTCACCGGCTGGCCCACGCAGGACAACCCGTACGCCACCCTCTCGGTTCGCGCACCCACCACCGTTCTGGTGCTGACCAGCCTGGAACCGCGCAAGTAGTCCCCGCCCCTGAGGCCCATCTGGCCCTCAAGGCACCACACGCCCGACGGCCTGGCTCATGCCATCAGCCGGCCGTCGGGCGTACCCACAATCTTGACCACTCCCGAATTGGAGGGAAACCGTGCGCTTCATCCTGCGCCGACTGGGTTTCTACCTGATCGCCTTCTGGGCATCCATCACCCTGAATTTCCTGCTCCCCCGCTTCATGCCCGGGGACCCCGTATCACGCATGTTCGCCCGCTCCCAGGACAGAATGCAGCCCGAACAGCTCGAGGCCCTGCGCAAGCTGCTTGGCGTGGACAACCGGCCCATCTGGGAGCAGTACGCCGGCTACCTCCAGAACATCCTCACCGGACAGATGGGGGTATCGATTACACGCTTCCCCACACCCGTTACCGAAGTCATCTCGTCCCAAATCGGCTGGACCCTCCTGCTTGGCGGGACCGCGCTGGTGATTGCCGCCGTCGTGGGCAACCTGCTGGGCATCCTGGCAGCCTGGCGCCGCGGCAGCGCCCTCGACTCGGCCCTGCCTCCCGTGCTGGTCTTCATTGGATCGTTCCCCTACTTCTGGCTGGCAATGGGCGCCCTGTACCTGTTCGGCGTCGTGCTCGGCTGGTTCCCCATCCGCCACGCGTTCACCGACGGCCTGGAGCCGGCGTTCACTGCGGAGTTCATCGGTGACGTCGCCGCCCACCTCGTGCTCCCGGCGCTGACCATCGTGCTGGTCTCCATCGGTGGCTGGATGTTGGGCATGCGGAACACCATGATTGCCACGAACTCCGAGGACTACATCACCATGGCCGAAGCCAAAGGCCTGCGCCCCGGACGGATCATGCTCCGCTACGCAGCCCGGAACGCGATGCTGCCCTCGGTGACCAGCTTCGGCATGGGCTTGGGCTTCGTCGTCGGCGGCGCCCTCCTGACCGAGGTCGTCTTCGCCTACCCCGGCGTCGGCTACCAGCTCCTCAACGCCGTGCAAGGCCTCGACTACCCGCTTATGCAGGGCCTGTTCCTGACCATCACCGCCGCCGTGCTGCTGGCGAACTTCCTGGTGGACATTCTCTACGTCCGCCTCGACCCCCGCGTGCGCAGCAACTGAGCAGCGCGTACCCGTAACCAAGGGACCGACCATGACCAGCGTTATCCTCCAGCAGCCAACTGAAGCAAAAGCTGCCCGCAAAACCAACCGCGGTTTCATCCACGGACTCATCACCAACAAGAAGGCCATGACCGGCATGGCCATCATGCTCGTCTTCATCGTCCTGGCCTTGGCCGCACCGGTACTGTTCCCGGACGACCCCTCCCGGATCACCGGGATGGCCTCACTGGAACCAGACAGCGAACACTGGCTCGGAACCACCGCCAAGGGCCAGGACGTGCTCGCCCTGACCATCCACGGCGCCCGAAGCTCCCTGCTCGTAGGGCTTACCGTTGGGTTCGCATCCACCTTCATCGGAATCCTCGTTGGCCTGGCATCAGCCTATTTCGGCAAATTCATCGATGAAGCACTCTCACTGTTGACCAACGTCTTCCTCCTCCTTCCCGGCCTGCCGCTGCTCGTCATCCTGGCCGCCTTCCTGCCCCCGGGGCTGGGCACGGTCATTCTGGTCCTCACCGTCACGGGATGGGCCGGATCAGCGCGCGTACTCCGGGCACAGGCCCTGTCCATCCGATCCAAGGACTTCGTCGCTGCCGCCGTCGTCTCCGGTGAGCGCGCCGGCCGCATCATGTTCCGCGAAATCCTGCCGAACATGGCATCGATCGTGATGGGAACACTGCTCGCCTGCGTCATCTATGGCATCGGGGCCCAGGCGGGCCTCGAATTCCTTGGACTGGGTGACGTCAGCACTGTCTCCTGGGGCAACAACCTCTTCTGGGCCGGAAACGAAGGCGCCCTGCTCACCGGAAGCTGGTGGGTCTTTATCCCCTCCGGCCTCTGCATCGCCCTGGTCGCATTCGCCCTGGCCCTCATCAACTACGCCGTTGACGAAGTAACCAACCCCCGGTTGCGGAAGATCCGCAAACCCGCCACCACCGAAAGGGGCGCCGCACAGTGACCGTCTCCCAAACCTCCTTCGGCTCCCATGAACCGGTCCTCGACGTCAAGAACCTCACCGTCAAGTACATCGGTGACTCCCGCTCGACCACGGCCGTGAACGACGTCTCCTTCAGCATCGGCGCCGGCGAGGTCTTCGGGCTGGCCGGCGAATCCGGTTGCGGAAAATCAACCATCGCCAACTCCATCATGCGGCTGCTCAAGGACCCGGCGAAGATCGCCGCCGGCAGCATCTCCTTCGGCGGCAAGGACGTCCTCGCCATGAACCAGGACGAGCTGCGCCGTTTCCGCTGGCAGGACGTCGCCATGGTGTTCCAGTCCGCCATGAACTCGCTGAACCCGGTGCTCACCATCGGGGAACAGATGGCAGACATCTTCACTACCCACGCCGGCTACCCGCGCAAAGAAGCCCTTCGACGCGCAGCACAGCTGCTGGAACTGGTCCGCATGGACCCCGCCCGCCTCAAGTCGTACCCGCATCAACTCTCCGGCGGCATGCGGCAACGCGCCGTCATCGCCATGACTGTCGCCCTGAAGCCGTCACTGCTGATCCTTGACGAGCCCACCACCGCACTGGACGTGGTGGTGCAACAGGAGATTATGGCCCAGATCAAGGATCTGCAGCGCGAACTGGGCTTCTCCGTCCTCTTCATCACGCACGACATGTCCTTGATGGTCGAACTCTCCCACCGGATGGCGGTCATGTACGGCGGCCGAATCGTAGAGACCGCCAAAGCGCACGACATCTACACCGCCCCAGGGCACCCCTACACCCAAGCCCTCATGGGCGCGTTCCCGCCGCTCACCGGTCCGCGGATCCCGCTTAAGGGCCTGCCCGACGGCGTGAAGTTCCGGAACATCCCGGACCTCGCCGGAATTGCGCCCGGCCATTTCGTGGCACCGTTTGATGCCGACGCCGAAGCCGCCGTCCTTGAAGGAGCAGCACAATGAGCCACGCCGTCCACTCCCCGGCACGGCCGGATGTTTCGTCCCTGACTCCGGCCCTGGAGGTGCGCGGACTTGGTAAGTCCTTCCACATCGGCGGCCTGTTCTCCAGCCAGGCGGTCCGGGCGCTCCACCGTGTCGACCTGACCATCGGCCGCGGAGAGATCGTGGCACTGGTCGGTGAATCCGGTTCAGGCAAGAGCACCCTGGCCCGCTGTGTCGCCCGGCTCGAGAAACCCAGCGAAGGGGCCATCCTGGTCGACGGCGTCGAGGTCCTCAAACGTGACCGCTTCCAGGCCTCACGGGAGTTCCGGTCCCAGCTGCAGATGGTCTTCCAGGACCCCTTTGGCTCATTGAACCCCGCCCACCGAATCGAGCACTTCCTCCGCCGGTCCCTCACCATCCACGGCAAAGGCGGCACCCGCCAGCGCGGTTCCGAAGAGCAGACCAGGCGCCGTCTCGAAGAGCTCATGACCACCGTCGGGCTTCAGGCCGACATGCTCGACTCCTACCCCCATGAGCTCTCCGGCGGGCAACGTCAACGGGTCGCGATCGCACGGGCCCTGGCCGTTGAGCCAAACGTCATCCTCGCCGACGAACCGACTTCCATGCTGGACGTTTCGGTCCGCATCGGCGTGCTGAACCTGATGCGGAAACTGCGCGATGAGCAGGGCATTTCCATGCTCTACATCACCCACGACCTCGCCTCCGCCCGGTACCTGGCGGACCGGACGGCCGTCATGTTCGCCGGCGAAATCGTGGAAGAGGGTGAATCACTGGACCTGCTGGCCAACCCGGCCCACCCCTACACCCAATTGCTCGTCTCAGCCGTCCCCGACCCGGCGCGGGCCGGATCCTACGACCCGATCCACCGCGCCCAGCTCCGGCAAGCCGTCATGGCTTCCGCCAGCTGCGCCTTTGAGAACGACCCGAAGCAGCGCTGCTCATCCGAGGAACCCGTCCGCCACCAGGTGGGCGACCCCCTGAACCGCCACTGGGTCCGCTGCCACCTCTACCGCCCGCGCGCCGGCGCCGGCGGCCATGCATTGGCGACAGAACCGGAGCCTGGAGACTGACGTTCCCGTTTCCACGTCCCAAAACATCAAGATTCACGCCCAGGCAGCACCGACGCTGCCCGCCGAAAGGTAACTGATGGAAAATTCACCCGCCGTATCCCGGCGTGCCCTCCTGAACGGAAGCGGGGCCGTTGTCCTCACCGGATCGCTCGCACTCTCAATGCCCTTCGCCCAGTCAGCGACAGCGGCACCCCCGAATGCTCCCGATACCGCACCGGCCAAGCCGCCCTACAAAGGACCAACCCGCATGCGCCCGACCTATCACTTCAGCGTCCCCGACAACTGGAAGAACGACCCCCAGCGGCCCATCTACATTGACGGCGAATACCACTACTACTACCTCTACAACGCCGATTACCTCCAGGGCGGCGGCGGCACATCGTGGCGCCGTGCCACCACCACCGACCACGTCTCCTTCCGCGACCGTGGCGTGGCCATCCCCAAGTTCAGCAACGGCAACGGTGACTGCTGGTCAGGCTGCCTTGTCATCGACGAACGAAACACTGCCGGCTACGGTGAAAACGCCGTCGTAGCCCTCGTGACCCAGGCACCCCAGGGCCGCCAGGCCCAATACCTCTGGTATTCAACTGACCGTGGGCGTTCGTTCCAACCTGGTGGCACGGCGCCGGTACTTCCAAACCCAGGTGTACAGGACTTCCGCGACCCGAAAGTCATCTGGGACGCCGACCGCGGGCAGTGGTTCATGGTCAACGCCGAAGGGCAGAAGCTCGGCTTCTACACGTCTCCCAACCTGCGTTCCTGGCGGCGGGTCGGCGAATTCGTCCGCACGGACCTGGGGCTGCTGGAGTGCCCGGACCTTTTCCGCATGACCGCCGACGACGGTACTTCGCACTGGATCCTGGGCACCAGCGCCAACGGCAAAGGCCGTGGACTGCCGGCCACTTACGCCTACTGGACAGGAGCCTTCAACGGAATCACGTTCGCTCCCGACCATGCCGAGCCGGAATGGCTGGACTACGGCTATGACTTCTACGGAGCAGTGACCTATCCCCACCACGACGCGTCCGGCGCGGAGGATGCCACCCTGCGCAGGGCGCTTGGCTGGGCGAACTTCTGGGACTACCCCCACAACACCCCCACCCTGGCGACCGACGCGTACAACGGTGATGACATGATCGTGCGCGACATCCGGCTCAAGAAGGCAGACGGAAGCTACCATCTCGTCTCAACCCCCACCACCGGCCTGGCCAACCACATCAAACGCACCCACCACTTGGGGGACGTCAAGGTCACGGGAACCCATGACCTCGATATCAGTTCACCGGCCTATGACCTGACCTGTGAACTTGTATGGGACCCGGCGGCCCCTCCGTCCAACATCGGCCTTGAGATCTGCCGTGCATCCGGTGGCGGCCGGCACGTCGCCGCCGGTGCATTCCTCCGCGGCCCCTTCGCCTACGTCAACCGGCGACCCACCATCAACCCCACTGGCGGGGAAAGCCAAACACCCATCGATCCCTCGGCAGGGCGCCTCACACTCCGCCTCCTGGTGGACCGGACCAGCGTCGAAATGTTCGTCGGAGACGGACGGGTGGTGCACTCACACCGCGTGTTTCCCCTGGAAGGTGACAACAACATCCGGCTCTACGCCAACGATGGAACGGCCACCTTCAGTGACCTCACGATCAACGAGATCAACGCGACGACTTAGCCGCTCCCCACTCAACACTGCCCGAGAGACAAACATGGATTACCTCAAAGCAGCCTGCCCAGACGTCCAGCAGCCATTTGACGTCGTCGTTGTCGGCGAAGCGCTGATCGACGTGGTCACCACCCCGGACAGCCAGGTTGAGCATCCTGGCGGATCGCCCGCCAATGTCGCCTATGGCCTCGGTCTCCTGGGGGTCACCACGGGCCTGCTCACGGCCATCGCCCCCGATGCACGGGGAAAAGCTATAGAGAACCACCTCCAACGGGCAGGAGTAACACTTCTGCCCGGATCAACGTCCCTCATCCGCACCCCAACAGCGACCGCAACCCTCGGACCCGACGGATCCGCCGCATACGACTTCGACATCCGCTGGCAGCTGCCAAGAGCAACGCCTGCCTGTTTCCCCCAAATCCTGCACACCGGTTCCATCGCCACCTTCCTCAACCCCGGCGCCGGTGCCGTCAAAACCCTGCTCGAACAAGCCCACAAGCATTGCACCATCACCTACGACCCGAACATCAGGCCATCGCTGCTTGGCAGCCACGCCGAAGCGAAGGCAACCTTCGAAGCAATCGGCGCACTGACCGACGTCGTTAAACTCAGCGACGAGGACGCCCAGTGGCTCTACCCCGCGAAAACACTGGAAGAAACCGCTGAGCACATCCTCCGCCTCGGCGCCAAGCTGGCGGTGATAACCAAGGGTGCTGCCGGCTCCCAATTCACCTCGCCGTCCGCGAGCATCACCATTCCCGCCGTCAAAGCGACGGTGGCGGACACGATCGGCGCCGGCGACTCCTACATGGCCGCACTGATCCTGGGCCTGCTCACCCGCGGAACCGAGGGCTTTGCCCCCGCCGTCATGGAGCAGCTGGGACGCACAGCAGCCGCAGCAGCGGCCATCACCGTGCAGCGCGCCGGTGCGAACCCGCCCACTCTGGACGAACTGACAGCTGCTGTCGAAGCACACGCCTCCGCATCACCCGCTTTCGCATGCGACCAGGCATAAACAAAACGACCCTGCGGTCAACAAAAGTAAAGGACGCCGTTTACCCTGCTAGGAGGAGCCAACAATGGCGTCTGAAAAGGCACCGGAGCACCAAGCCCCTGCGCATTCGCTGCGGTCCAGCAGGAGGTTTGCGCAACTCACCCTGAACAGCGCCATGGTGACCGAACTGATCGCACTTGGCCAGATGGCGTCGGCCACCCTGGCCGGCTACGACCGGTGTTCATGCTGATCCGTGGAATGGGCCTGTCCGACACCTTGCTGGCCCTGATCCTGCCAGCCATTCCCATAGCATTCGGCACCTTCCTGATGCGCCAGTACTTCCTTGGCCTGCCGAACGACTTCGCCGAAGCAGCCGCCCTGGACGGTGCCGGGCCGTGGCGGATCTTCTGTTCGGTCTACGTCCCCTTGGCGGTCCCCGGCATGGTGATGGTCGGGATCCTCGCCTTCAACTTCCATTGGAACGAATTCTTCCGGCCACTGGTCCTCACCATCAGCGAACAGAATTTCACCCTTCCCCTCGGCCTGGTCACGCTCCAGGGCAACCTCGCCACCGGCAGCATCTCGGTGGTCCTCGCCGGCGTGATCCTGTCCATGCTGCCGGCACTGGTCGTCTTCATCTTCGGCCAACGAACCCGGCGAGAAGGCCTCACCGCCGGCGCCAGCAAATAGCGGTGCTGCAGGAAAGAAACACGTTCACGCAGTGTGGTGCATCATCTGGGGACGGCACGGCCAGAAGTTCCCGCGCCTATCTCGTCCGGCGCGGTATCAAGATGAGGGCCCTTCATGTCGCCCCGCTCCCCCGGCGAATGCATAGATGTAAGGCCACCGCCGGCCCACCGGACATAACCTGAACGAGGAAGGTCCAGACCCCCTCTCACGGCAGGTGGACCAGAGCGACGATACTCAAACTATCTGACAAAGTTAAAGCAAAAAGCCCCTTCGACGAGGGGATTTGCTGTGCCCGAGGTGGGACTCGAACTACATTCCAGCCCTTGAAAACACTGGGAAGCCGCGAAAACATGCCGAATCCGGGGCAGTTCGAAGACGGTAAGAGCCGATCCGGAGCCAAGGGTGTGGACAATGTCCACACCCTCTTTTGAGCTTCCTTCGACGCGCTAAGTGCCTCTCGTTGCCCGTGTCCAAGCTCCGGCCTGAGCAGCTGACAGGAGTCAGCATGGCACCAGTTCGTGGAGCATGCCCGCGCTCTTGGTGTCGACATCGGCTGCTGCCGACGCCAAAAGCGCAGGAGTTCCCTATTCGTGTTGTTGGCGTGTCAGGCCGAATGGAACGGCTGGGTGGGCCCGCACGATGTACCGGCCGGGCGCTACCCTGGTCACCATGATCCCGGTTTGGTGACGGATGGCTGCGTCCCTGATCGCCTTGATGGCCTCGGTCAAGGCGTGGTCCACGTCGGAGCTGTCGTTAACGTTGACCTCGACCATGCCGGGAGAGGTTTGTCGCTGCATCGCCGTTGTCATGGTTTCAGAGCGACGGTCGTCGCGGAGGGCAGGTCCGTGACGGAGAAGCCGGCCCGGAGCTGATAATTGCCGGGGTCGTAGTTCCACCCATTGGTCCAGTAAGCAAGTAGACGGGTGGGGATCTGCAGGTCTACTGAGAGATGTTCGCCGGGGCCTGCCCAGACCGGTGCCGACCCGACGAGCCAGCGGACAGGCCGCTCCACAGCGGAGTCTTTCTTCTCTGCATAAACCTGGATGACCTGCTTGCCGGCTCGTTCGCCAGTGTTTGTCAGGGAGACCTTCAGAGGCACGCTGTCACCCGAGGTAACGGGGTCCGCCGGTCCTTCGACGCTGTCGAGGGACCAGGTGGTGTAGCCGAGGCCGTAGCCGAACTCGTAGGCGGGCGTGGCTCCTGCCTTGAGCCAGGCGCGATAGCCGATGTGAATACCCTCGTCGTACCGAAGCTTTCCGTCGGAATCCGGGGTCGTGTTCAGGACCGGCACACTTCCCTGGGTGGCCGGCCAGGTGGTGGGCAGGCGGCCACCCGGCTCGGTCCTGCCCGTGAGGATGTCGGCTAAGGCGTTACCGAACTCCTGGCCGCCGAAATAGCCGATCAGGGTCGATGCGACCTCGTGCCGCCACGGCATGATGACTGGCGAGCCTGCGTTGACGACCACAATGGTGCGCGGGTTCGCCGCGGCCACGGCGTGCACGAGCCGGTCCTGATAACCGGGCAGGTTCAAGGTGCTACGGTCGTAGCCTTCGGACTCGACCCGGGAGTTTGTACCGACAACGACGACGGCGACGTCCGCTTCCCGCGCGGCATTCGCTGCCTCGATGATGAGCACCTCGGGGTCAAGATCGGCCGGTTCGGTGCCGATGGTGACGCTCAGGGCGTTGTCCAGCGGGCCTGTCCGCTCAGAGGTGTCCAGTTCCACCAGGACGTCCAAAGCAACCCCTGCGGTGACGGGGATTTCGACGGTTGATGACGGCGGGGCGAGGAAGGATTCCGCAATGTCTTTGCCGTGCACCTCGATGTTGGCTTCGTGGACCAGGACTCCGTTGACGTGAATTCGTGCTCGGCCGACGGTGGCGGCGCCCAGGCGAATGGATCCTGTTTCCTCCGGTGTGTAGCTGGTGTGCAGCCGGACAGTGGAGGATTCCCGGATGGGGGCGTCTCCGCCGAACCAGACGAGGGCACTGGACCGGCGCTCTTCGGTGAACAGCTCGTTGCCGTCGGCGTCGAGGAACGCAACCCGCAGACCGGGTGCGCCGGTGGCGGGGTTGGTCATCTGCGCCAGGGGCAGTTCGGCCACGCCTTCCTGGACGATGGCCCCGGTGCTGAACGTGACGTTCTCTGCACCGAACGCGGCGCGTATCCCATCAAGAGGGGTGACAACCTTCTCCGGCAGCACGGTCGCGGACCCACCACCTTGGGTCCGGGCGTACTTGGCATTATGTCCGATCACTGCGATCGTGCCCACTGCGGCTGGGTCCAGCGGCAGCACGCCGTCGTTCTTCACCATCACAGTCCCCGCAGCGGAGGCTTCCCGGGTGAAAGCCACCAGGTCCTCCCGATCCACGGGCACGGCGCTGACAGGTTCGAACCCTTCAAGGGCGCCGACCCGGGCGGCGAGCTGCAGGATCCGCAGGACCTTCCGGTCGATGCTGGCTTCATCAACTTCCCCTGACCGAACTGCTGCAACCAGTGCATCACCCCAGGGACCATCGGGTCCCGGCATGACGAGGTCCTGAGAAGCCTTGGCGGCATCGACGCTGCGCACGGCGGTCCAGTCGCTGATCACGACCCCGTCGAAACCCCATTCACTGTTCAACGGCGTTTCGAGGAGATCGTTCTCGGTTGCCGTGGTCCCGTTGATCGAATTGTAGGCACTCATCACCAACCAGGCGCGCGACTCGACGACGGCTTTCTCGAACGCCAGCAGGTACAACTCGCGCAGGGGACGCTCGTCCACGATGGCGTCCACTGTGAACCGGTCGGTTTCCGAATCGTTGGCGACATAGTGTTTCGGGGTCGCCCCGACACCGTTGCGCTGAACGCCTGCGACATAGGCCGCCGCAAGATCGGCGGTGAGGACGGGGTCTTCGCTGAAGGCTTCGAAGTGCCGGCCACCCAAGGGCGAACGGTGCAGGTTGATAGTGGGCCCGAGGACCACGTCGACACCCTTGTGCCTCGCCTCGACGGCGGATGCCGCACCGAGACGGTCAGCGATGGCGGGGTCCCAGGTGGAGCTGATGGCTGTGGCGGAGGGGAAATTGATGGAGGGCTGGCGTTCGTCCCATACTTCTCCGCGGACGCCGGTGGGGCCGTCGGAGACCAGGATGCGGCGCAGCCCAATCTTTTCCATCGGCCAGGTGGTCCAAAAGTCGCGGCCGGTCAGCAACTGGACCTTTTCCTCAAGCGTCAGTTGGGGCAGGAGGGCTTGGAGGCGGTCGTCGATGGCTGTGTTGGAAGTTTCCTGTGCGCTGAGCGTTTCCATGGGCTGGTAGCTGTTCCTATGCATTAGTGGAAAGGGTGGGTGCGGGGGCGGTCAGCCCTGCTGGAGTGCTTCCTGGCGGCGGGTTTCGAGGATGTCGCGGACCTTGGTGACGTCCCGGGGATAGCAGCCGTAGAGGGCGGTGAGGACCACTGCATTGACGAGCATCAGGATGACGAGGGTCCAGAGGAACACTGTCTGGATACCGAGCGATGCTGCGAGTGCGCCCGCGCCAAGGGAGAAGACAGCCCAGCCGATGGTTTCGAAGACGGTCAGGAAGATGGCGAAGGCCTGGTTGCGGAGTTCGGGCAGGACGACGGCGGCAACGATAGGGCGGTTCGCTGGCGGGTTGGCGCCCTGCGCGAAGCCCATCAGTGCCCAGAAGATGCCGTAGATGCCGATGTTGTCGTAGTTGAACTGCGTGGCGAAAAACGCGACGACGGCGAAGAGAACCTGCGCACCCTGCAGGTAGGCCACGCGGCCGCGGTCTGGGAGGATGCGGTCGAGCAGTGCCATGAGCCAGCCGCCGCCGGCGGTTCCGGCGAAGTAGCCCAGTCCGAAGGGCAGGAGCACGATGGCGGCCACGGCGTTGGTGAAGTGGCGTTCGGCGACGAGGAACTGAATACCGAAGATCACGATCAGCAGGTGGCCGGACAGCAGGCGGGAGATCATCATGACGGAGAAGGTGGGGATGCGGAACAGGGAGAGCACGGTGCCGGCGGTTACCTTCGGGGCCAGCGTTTCGCGTCCTGAGAGGTCTGCGAGTTGCTTTTCGGACGCGCCCACTCCGGGGTCTTTGAGGAAGAACATGACGAGCAGGCCTGCGGCGATGCAGATGGCGCCAATGGCCCACATGCCGTACCGCCAGCCATCGGTCAGTCCGGTGAAGAGCGCGATGAGGGGGCCGATGAATGAGCTGATGAGGCTGATGAAGCCGTAGAAGTAGCCTGCGGCCTTGCCGCGCTGGCTGTCATCAAAGGAGTCGGCGATGATGGCGTTCGCGATCGGGCTGCCGCCGATGATGGCTGCGGACATCAGGGTGTTGAAGACCAGCAGCTGCACGAAGTCCTGGGAGAAGCCGGCGGCGATTCCGAAGGCGCCGCCGACAAAGGTTGTGGCGACCAGGGCTTTGCGGCGTCCGATTCTTCCTGCCAGCCAGGCCCAGGCGGGACCGGCGGGTACAGCGACGAGTTTGCCCAGGGCTGCCAGCAGCCCGAGGTGGCTGCTTTGCAGCTTAAGCGCCGCTGCGATGGTCGGGAACAGGGTGGTGCTCAGGCCTGCTTCGGTGTTGTCGACGACGGTGACACCGGTCAGGACGGCAAGGTTGCGCCACCGGTGCGGGACGTGGCGGGCCTGGGCTGAGCCTTCCACCGGGGTGGCTGAGCTCGTGTTTTGGACGGGGGTTGTGGGGCTCTGGTGGGTGCTCATTGAAGGGATCCTGTCTTCGTTGCCAGGTGATGGACTGGTTTGAGTGGTGTCAGGCCGTGGGTACGGCGGTGAGTGCTTCGGCAATGGGACCGAGGACGGCTGCCGGGACAGCGGCGACTGCTGCGAGCTGGTGGAGGGTGAGCTGCGCCGGAAGGTTGACCAGTTCGGTGCTGACGAGGTCCGGCAGGTGCCTTTCCAGGACGTTGCGCGCCTGGGGGTCCTGGAGGAGTTCGAGGACCGGGACTGTCAGCGCTGCTCCCCCGCCGGGGAGGGACTCCAGGGCGGGCAGTGGTTCCAGGGCCAGGCGTGCGCGATCGGCCTGCTTCCGGACCAGCAGGTGCTCCCCTGCGGGTTCGCCGACGGCGGGCAGTCCGAGGCGTTCGAACTGGCTTGCAGGAGCTTCGTTGGCGTGCATGAGTTCCACGAGCAGCCGCAGCATGCGCAGTTCCGTCTCATCGTCTGTGAGCGGGTTCTTCTGCTGGGGATCGTTTTCGAGATCAAACAGCAGCGTTCCGTGGGTCCATGGGTTCATGAAGGACCGGGCCTGCACGCACATGGTCCTCAAGCCCTTGGTGAAACCGAACGGTTTGGCGGGTTGCCAATCGGTCAGTTCCGGGACGGCGAAGCGGCTGCGCATGTGGGTGGGCATCAGGGTGTAGTCCTCCAGCGGGGCGTTGCCGGGGTCGGCTGCAGCGCGCATGTAGACGTACCGGCCGTCGGTGACGTTGACGTGGCCACCATGGATCCCGAACAAGGCAGCGTCACGGACTTCAGCGGAGTCGTCTTCCATAACCAGGGCGAGGTCCTGCCCCTGCATGTCCGGGGTGGGTTCGAGGCCGAAGTAGCGCAGCATGGTGGGGGCGATGTCAATGGTCTGTGCCAGGGCTCCCCTGCGGACGTCGCGGCCGGCGGTGCGGGGATCCCAGAGGAACATCGGCAGGTGGACCAGTTCGTTGAACCAGGGCTGGACGGATTTGGCCCACCAGCCGTGCTCGCCCAGCAGGAAACCGTGGTCGGTGTTGACCAGCAGGAGGGTGTCCTCCCAGAGGTTGTCCTTGTCCATCGCGTCGAGGATCCGGCCGAGGGACTTGTCGCACATGGAAACCAGCGCCGCGTACTCGTAGCGGGCGTGCTCCACCTGGTCCGGTGATTCGCTGACCTTTTGGTAGCCGGGCCAGTCGAACTCCGGTCCGTCGTACTGGTGCGGGTACATCGCCTTGTAGGCCTCGTGGGTGAAGAACGGCTCATGGGGGTCGAACAGCTCAATTTGGAGCATCCACTTGTCCGCGTCCTTGTTCACGTCGAGAAAGTGAAGCCCGGCGTCAACGGTCCTGGTCTGTGAGTGTTCCTCTTCCGTTGCCATGTAGGAACGGTTGATCAGGTCCTGCCGCTTCATCTGCGACCGCCAGTCCCCGCCATCGATTGCCGGCTCAACGACGCCCTTCCAGGGATCGCCTTCCTGGCCGCGGAAGAATTCCCACGTGCTGTAGCGGGGGTGGTAGGTGGCGCCGCCGTCCTCCCAGTAGTGCGGATGGTCGGACACCAGGTGGGTGTGGACGCCGGCCTGCTTCAGAAGCTCGGGCATGGAGTCGTCAAAGGGCTCGAGCGGTCCCCAGGAGCGGTGCAGGAAGTTGTACCGGCCCGTGTGCATTTCCCGTCGAGCGGGCATGCACGGCATGGACCCGGCGTAGAAGTTGTCGAAGGTCGTCGCCTTGGCCGCGAGCCGGGCGAAGTTGGGTGCCTGCACGATGGTGTCGGCTGCGTAGGGGGAAAGCATGTGCCGGTTGAGGCTGTCGAACATCAGGATGATGGCCCGCATGGGAATCCTTTCAGATACAAAAAGTAAGGTGGGCAGAGCAGACGTGCGATCAAGCCGCCGTCAGTTTCAGGAAACCGGGTGCCAGGGAAGGATCCGCGGGTTTGTCAGCGGGGTTCTGCTGGGAGCTCATCCCCGGGCAGTGCGGTGAGTGAGCGGGAAGACAACTTCCCGTCCAGCAGATCGCGGCGGAGCTCGATCATGGCAGTGACATGGGCGTCGACGGCCGCAGCACCCATCAGATGCATGCGCTCCCCCACGGCATTGGCAAGTTCGGCGTCAAACGGGATGGTCGGGGCCCAGACCTGCCTCCGGTCGCGGTTGCGGTACCGGGCAATTTCTGACTGCCGAGTCTCGATTTCGGTATCGAGGATGTGGAGAAGCTGTTCAGCGCTCATGAACCCCGAGAAGGTCAGACGAACACTCAGTTCGGGATCCTGAAAGCGCGACGGCGGCTGGTACGGTCCCGTGAGCCAGTCAAGGAAGACGGTGGCCCCTTCCTGCGTCACCCGGTAGGTCTTCGCATCCTGGGCGCCGGGACGGGGATCGAGCTCATGCGTAACCCAGCCCTGTTTTTCCATGCTGTTCAGCGAACGGTACACCTGGCTCATCTGGGTGTTGGAGCGCAGGAAGCGGCCGTGGGTGTCGAGGTACTTTTTGAGGTCGTACCCGGTGCTGGGGTGCTCGAGGAGCACTCCGAGGAGGATGCTCTCCATCTTCATTGATGCCTCCGAAGATCTGTTGGGTCGTGAGGTGGATCACCTCGCCTTCATCGAGGATGACACAAGTGGAATCGTCCGTCAATAGTACTTGTGGAATGGTTACTCGCGGCCGCATAGTAGAGAAGGCTCCAAGGGAGTACCCGACAGGGGACCCCGCCTAACTGCAGGAGGACCATGGACTGCCACAACCCGGGGACCAGCCCCAGTTGCTGCACGCCCAACGGCGAAGCAAGTACCCGCCCGGCCACAAAGCAAGACATGGAACCAGCCGTCTCGGCCTCGCCAAAAGGGCCCTCGACAGCAGCACCCATACATCAGGAGGCGGCAGTCCCGGCAGGTGCGTTCCTCATGGGCGACGCATTCGGAGAAGGCTACCCGAGCGACGGGGAAGGCCCTATCCACGAGGTGGAGCTGGAGGCGTTCAGGATTGATGCGACGGCGGTGACGAACGGAATGTTCGCGGCGTTCGTGGGCGCCACGGGTTACCGCACGGAGGCGGAGCAGTACGGCAGCTCGGCAGTCTTCCACCTCCTCGTCGCAGCGCCGGAGGCCGACATTCTCGGACGCGCGGCCGGGGCGCCGTGGTGGATCAACGTCCGAGGCGCGGACTGGGCCCACCCAGGGGGGCTGTCCTCTTCCTGGCAGAGCATCCCCGAACACCCGGTCGTTCATGTCTCCTGGAATGACGCGCAGGCGTACTGCCAGTGGGCCGGTCGGCGTCTGCCGACCGAGGCGGAATGGGAATACGCCGCCCGCGGTGGGCTCGAGGGGAAGCGGTACGCGTGGGGTGACGAGCTCACGCCCGGTGGAGAGCATCGCTGCAACAAATGGCAGGGAACATTCCCGACTGCGAACACACAGGATGACGGCTTCCTTGGTACAGCTCCCGTGAAGTCTTTCCCCGCCAACGGCCACGGGCTCTACGAGGTCGCGGGAAACGTATGGGAGTGGTGCAACGACTGGTTCCTTCCGAAGTACTACCGATCATCACCCCGGCAAAACCCCCAGGGTCCAACAATCGGGGCGGGGCGGGTGATGCGTGGCGGTTCCTACCTATGCCACGAGTCCTACTGCAACAGGTACCGCGTCGCCGCCCGCACCTCAAACACGCCTGAATCCTCCAGCGGAAACTGCGGCTTCCGGACGGTGGCAATGTGATAGTGAAGATCAAGGAACCGCGATGGCGGCGCGACGGGGAGATGCCCGATCACCGCTTCTCCCTCGCCAACGAGCGCACCTTTCTCGCCTGGATCCGCACTGCGATGGCCATCCTCGCCGGCGCCATCGCCGTCGACCAACTCACCCCGCAGATCGCCCCACCCCCGGTCCGGATCTTCCTGTGCCTCGTGCTCGCCGTCATCGGTTCAACCTTGGCTTGGGAAGCCTACCGGCGCTGGTCCCTGCAGGAACAAGCCATGCGCCAAAAACAGGAACTCCCCCACGCCTGGCTGCTCGTGGCGATGACGACCGTCGTCGCGCTGGCCGGCACCGTCGTCGCTGTTCTCATCCTCCTCCGGTGACACCACGCGACCCAGGGCTGCAGCCAGAACGGACCGCACTCGCCTGGCGACGCACCTTCCTGGCGATGATCGTCTCCGACTCCCTTATCTGGCGTGCCTGGACAACCTCCCTCGCCTACCACGGCGGTCATATCGCAGGCTCCTCCGTCGGCCTCGGCATCGCGGCAGCCGCAGCCGCAGCCGCGACCGCGGTTCTCGGAGCCTGCATCCTTAAACGCAATGCCAGCCTACGCGACCAAAAGGCACCCAGGGCCGCCGTCCTCCGCACAGCTACCGCTGCCATCATCACCGTGGGTGCCGCCACCATCGCTTCGATACTCCTGGGCACATAAGAGGCATATCGACAGCCCCTGTCCGGCCTCGTGGATCCTGGATTTCTTTTGGAAAAGGCCTCTTGCCCGGCCTCCTTCTGACGGTCTGTGCAACCCCTCCGCACGGGGAATCGGAAGCTCGCCGCAGCGGGTTCATTGGCCCCATGTACAGCACTCCTCTACGCGTCGCCCATCCGGCGACATCCGCCGTTCCTAACGGCGGATGAATACTGAACTGCATATTGTATTGAAAGCTAAACTGGGTTTAGTATGTGATCGACGGCACGCCGTTCTTGCTGGCACCCCGACACGATGAAGTGGATAAGAACGTCCTCCTGATTGCAGTCAAAGCGAACAGCCAGGCCAAGATCAGCAGGGACGATCAACAATGAGAAACAGGTAGTTGCAATTGAAGCCACCAAATGTGCTTTGGATCTCGACGCATGACATCAACCCGGATTTAGGCTGCTACGAAGGCGTCTGGCCTGGAGCCGAGTATGCAGTGACGCCGAATCTCGACCGGCTCGCCGCCGAGGGCGCCCGTTATGACAACGCCTTCGCATCCGCCCCAGTATGCGCCCCAGCGCGCTCGGCGATCATGACCGGCTGCTTTCCGACGGCCATCGGCACGATGCACATGCGCACCAAAGCTGTCCTGCCGCCCGAGGTCCACCTCTTGCCCGAATACTTCCGGCAGGCCGGGTACTACTGCACCAATAACGCCTTCACAGACTTCCAGGTCGTCACACCTCCGACGGTCTTTGATGACTGCAGCAGCACCGCGCACTGGCGAAACCGGCCAACCCCGGAGACCCCGTTCTTCGCTGCCTTCCACGGGATGGCGACCCATGAATCCAGAATCTACCTGGACGAGGAAGCATTCACCGACACCACCCGGAACGTCAAGAAAGAAGACCGTCACGACCCTGGGCAAGCCCCGCTCCCCCCGTGCTACCCGGACACCCTGGTATTCCGCCGGGCCTGGGCGAGATACGCGGACCTCATCACAGAGATGGACCACTGGGTGGGCAACCTCCTGGAGCAGCTGGACGATGACGGACTGGCCGAAAACACCATCGTGGTGTTCTGGAGCGACCACGGCGTCGGCATGCCGCGGGCGAAACGCTGGCCCAACGAAGCTGGTCTCCGCGAACCGCTGATCGTCCGCTGGCCCGGCACAATTCCTCCCGGCACGGTCCGCCCAGAGCTCGTCCACACGATGGACCTTGCTCCTACCATGCTTACTGCAAGTCGGCTCCCTGTGCCTGCACACATGCATGGAGTCCCGCTGTTCGACCATGATGGAACATTCGTCGAGGAACCGAACCAGTTTGTTTTCGCGGGAAGGGACCGCATGGACGAGGCCGAGGACACCTCCCGTTCCGTGAGAGACCGCCGCTACCGATACATCCGGCATTACCACCCAGACCGCTCCGCGATGGAGCACCTGAAGTACACAGACCACCTGGCTACCTGGGAGGAATTCCGGAGCCTGGCCTCCCAAGAGGCCGAACAGCTGGAACACGGACTGACCCCGGACCTGTTGACGGATCTACAGCGCAGTGTCGTTGCGGCCAACCGACCCTCCGAGGAACTCTATGACGTCATCGCCGATCCTTACGAAACAACCAACCTCGTCGCAGACCAGGAGCACACGCACCCCCTCCAGCGGCTGCGCTCAGCACTCGCTCACTGGCAGGAACAATACGGCGACCTGGGAATGGTGCCTGAACGTGAATTGATGAACCAGTGGAGACCGGCAGGGCGGTCGCAGCAAACGGATGCCCCTGAGCTGATGCTCACCGCGGATGGCCTTCGGGCTGTCTGCGCAACGGAAGGTGCCTCCATCGGATGGACAGTCGACCATCCCGGCGGCCAGGTAACCCCTCTTGCCCCGTTGGAGGAGATAACTGGAGCCCCGCAACAGGATGGCCGGCGCTGGCAGCTATATACAGGACCGGTCCGGCTGCCGGAAGGAACCAAACTGTGGGTCCGCGCCTGGCGTCTGGGTTTCGAACCAAGTGTCGAGGTCCCCGTGATCTTCAGCGGACAAGCTGCATCAGCTACTTAGACCACACGTGCGATCTAAACCAAAGGAAATCTCATGACCGAACACGCCACGCACGACTCCGTCGCGCAGGAACACCACGTTCCCGAGCCCACCCCCGAGGAGGCTGCCCAGCTGGAGCAGCTGTACAAGGATTTCGACAAGGAGAACCTGATTCCGCTGTGGACGGAGATCGCGGACCTGATGCCCATGGTCCCGTCACCGAAGGCGGTGTCGCATGTGTGGCGGTGGGATGACCTGTACCCGCTGGCCGCCCGCGCCGGGGACCTGGTGCCGGTGGGCCGCGGCGGGGAACGGCGTGCGATCGCACTGGCCAACCCGGGCCTGGCCGGCACCCCGTATGCTACCCCCACGCTGTGGGCCGCCATCCAGTACCTGGGCGGCCGCGAAACCGCACCCGAGCACCGCCACTCGCAGAACGCCTTCCGCTTCGTCGTCGAGGGCGAGGGCGTGTGGACCGTGGTGAACGGTGACCCGGTCCGGATGTCCCGCGGCGACTTCCTGCTCACCCCGGGCTGGAACTTCCACGGCCACCACAACGACACCGATGAGCCGATGGCCTGGATCGACGGACTGGACATCCCATTCGTCCACTACGCCGATGCCGGATTCTTCGAGTTCGGCACCGAACGCGTCACGGACGAGGCCACCCCGGACATCTCCCGCTCCGAACGGCTCTGGGCCCACCCCGGCCTGCGCCCGCTCTCCGGCCTGGATGAGACCACCAACTCCCCCATCGCCGCCTACCGGTGGAAGTACACCGACGCCGCCCTCCGCGAACAACTCCTCCTGGAGGACGAGGGCCACCCCGCCACCGTGTCCCAGGGCCACGCCGCCGTCCGCTACACCAACCCCACCACCGGCGGGGACGTCATGCCCACCATCCGGGCCGAGTTCCACCGCCTGCGCGCCGGCGCCTGGACCGAGACCGTCCGCGAGGTGGGCTCCAGTGTCTGGCAGGTCTTCGAGGGCACCGGCACCGTGACCCTCAACGGCGAAACCCGGGTCCTGGCCAAGGGCGACCTGTTCGTGGTCCCGTCCTGGGCCGCGTGGTCCCTGCAGGCCGAATCCGAGTTTGATTTGTTCCGGTTCAGCGACGCGCCCATCTTTGAGCGCCTGAACTTCAACCGCACCTACATCGAAGGACGCACCAAGTAATGAAACTCCTCACCCTCCGCACCGCTGACGGCACCAAGGCGGTCCGCCAGGACGGCGACACCCTCACCGAAATCCCGGGCTTCTCCGACGTCGGAGCCCTGCTGAAGGACCCCAACTGGGAAACCACGGCGAAGGCGGCCAACGGCGCAACCCATGCCCTGGACGGCGCCGACCTCGCCGCCGTCGTGCCTTCCCCCGGCAAGATCATCTGCGTGGGCCACAACTACCGCAACCACATCAAGGAAATGGGCCGGGAAGTTCCCGAGCACCCCACCCTGTTCGCCAAGTACGCCGAATCCCTGATCGGTCCCAACGACGACCTCGCGCTGCCTCAGGAATCGGACACCGTGGACTGGGAAGCCGAGCTCGCCGTCGTCATCGGCAAGGCCGGCCGCCGCATCCCCGAAGCCGAAGCCGCAGACCACATCGCCGGGTACTCCGTGCTCAACGACGTCTCCATGCGCGACTACCAGTTCCGCACCATCCAGTGGCTCCAGGGCAAAACCTGGGAGAAGTCCACCCCGTTCGGACCCGCCCTGGTCACCAAGGACGAATTCACCGCCGGCCCGCTGATGACCTCCGCCGTGGACGGGGAAGTCCAGCAGTCCACCCCCACCTCGGACCTGGTGTTCACCCCCGAATTCCTCGTCTCCTACATCAGCACCATCATCACCCTGAACCCCGGCGACGTCATCGCCACCGGCACCCCCGGCGGCGTGGGCCACGCCCAGGACCCCAAGCGCTACCTGCAGGAAGGCCAGGTCCTGGTGACCACCATCGAGGGCCTGGGCCAGCTGACCAACCGCGTGGTCAAGGAAGCCTGATGGTCGCCCGGCACGACCAGACCACCGACCCGGTCCTGCTCGACGGGCTGCTCCAGGCCCGGCGCGGCACCGCGTTCTTTGCCCGCAAGCTCAACGAGCTGGCCGACGCGGACCTGGACGGCGCCTCGCTGCTGCCGGGCTGGACCCGGCGGCACGTTGTTTCCCACGTGGGCTACAACGCCCGGGCCATCGCCCGGCTGGTGGAGTGGGCGGCCACCGGGGTGGAGACCCCGATGTACCCGTCGGTGGAGGTCCGGAACCACGAGATCGATTTCGGCGCCACCCTCTCGCCAATCGCGCTGCGGAACCTGTTCGACCACTCCGCAGTGCATTTGAACGTCGAATGGCGCGACCTGCCGGCGGACAACTGGCACCACAAGGTCAAAACCGTCCAGGGCAGGACCGTCCCGGCTGAGGAAACCGTCTGGATGCGCACCCGGGAAGTCTGGGTGCACGCCGTGGACCTGGACAACGGGGCATCCTTCACCGACATCCCGGCACCGGTCCTGGCCCGGCTGCTCAAGGACATCACCGGAGCCTGGCACACCCGTGGCACTGACAAGGACCTGGTAGTCGAGGTCACCGGCCAGCCCTCAGCCATGGTCTTCGGGGACACCGCAGCCACCTCACCCACCGTGGTCTCCGGCACCCTGCCCGCCATCACCCAATGGGCCACCGGCCGCGGCACCCACGGAACCACCGCAACCCGCGACGGCGAACCAGTCACCCCGGCACGGTCGGCGCCCAAGTGGATCTAGCACCCGGGCGCTGAAGCAGGCCAGCGGTAAGCAAGCGGACGACGGCGGAAGCCTCCCGCCGTCGTCCGCTTAGTTATTAAGCTGCCGGGCGGCTTAGCCGGCGATGGCTACACTGCCGACCAGCCGCCGTCGGAGGCGACAAAGGGCCGCAAGGTCGCGGTACCGACTGCAAGCTCTTTGGGCCGGATCCCGCTCCGCTCCGGTACGGGAGCCGTAAGCTAAGACAATGCGGCCCCGATGTCGTGAGCTGCGCTGATTGCGCGCGGGTCCCCGCCTCCCGGCCAAGGCCCACGCGAAATCGTGTAGGCGAAGGCGACTCCGGTGTCCGGATCGACGCAGGCGACGGCGCCCATCGCACCGTCGTGTCCGAAGCTGCGCGGTCCTCCCCAAGCAAGCTTCAGATTTGGCTTCTGGAAGACGATTGAATGCGCTCGATCGGTCTGATTCAGCACCTCGTCGTAGCCTCGCACTTGCTGCTGCCCGATGGCGGCGATCGTGTTGATGCCCAGCAATGGTGCAGACCCGTCAAGTCCGGTGATCGTGCCGGCAAGCAATGATGCGATTCCGCGGGCTGATCCGGACGCCGACGCTGCCGGGTGGCCGAACCGCTGGGAACGTGGGTCATTTGCCAGATCCAGATCTCCACCCGGCCGTTGACCGGAGAGCCAGGAACGCATCGGGTGCGGCGCGGGACGGGGATGCTGGGCAAGCGGCGGCACCATTGGTTTGACTGGTTTGAGGCGGTGCTCCATGCCATCTGGAAGCCCTAAGTAGAAGTCTGCGTCGAGGGGCTGCCGGACTTCCCGCTCATAATAGTCGTGCAGCGTGTCCCCCGACACGCGGTAGACAAGTTCCATTGCCAAATTGCCGATCGTGAGCGCGTGATAGCCGAACGCCGATCCCGGGAGCCAAACCGGAACCGCGGCTGCAAGTCGGTCTGCTGCACGGTGGTGGTCGAGGAGTTCGTCCCATGAAAGTCTGGGCCAGAGATCCGGCAGTCCCGCCTGATGGGAAAGAAGCTGGCGTACTGTTACCTTTTTCTTGCCGCCCTGTCCGAATTCCGGCCAGTACTGAGCGACCGGGGCGTCGAGATCAAGTGCCTGGCGCTCCACCAGGAGTCCGACGACGACGCCGATAATGTTCTTCGATACGGAATAGGGCACTGACAGCGATTGCTCGTCAAGATCAGGGCCGCCCCAGACATCCAGCACCAAGTCGCCGCCGCAAAAGGCGGCCATTTGGAACGAAAGATTTGGATCAACTTCAAGGTAGCCCGCGAAACGGTCGGTGATGGATTCGAGTTTGCCATCCGCTGTGCCCTTGAGCGCCCCGGCCAGATTCGAAAGTGTCATTGGGTTCTCCTTTAGGGTCGTTGTCTGGTCTGGAGGTGCAGGGTTGGCCAAGATATTTCGGTGGGACCTGCGCTAGAGGGCGGTGAGTCCGCCGTCAACCGTGAAGATACCGCCGGTGGCGTAGGCGCTGTCGTCGCTTGCGAGGTAGACCATGATCCCTTCGACGTCTTCCGCGCTGCCGGGACGGCGGAGCATGGTGGCATTGACGAGGCCGGCTCGCTGGGCGGGATCTTCGGCGATTGTGCGCACGAGGGGAGTTTCCGTATAGCCCGGGACGACCGTGTTGACCCTGATCCCTTCAGCGGCGTAGTCGGCTGCAACGACGCGCGCGAGCCCGTGGACCCCGGCCTTGGAGCTGGAGTAGGCGGTGAAGGTCTGGCCGCACGCGACGACGGCGGTGGGGCTGCCGGTACAGATGATGGACCCGCCGCGCCCTGTCATCGCGCGGACGGCGTGCTTGAGGGTCAGGAACGCGCCGCGCTGGTTTATCCGCACGGTTCTTTCCCAGACGTCGAGCTCGAGGTCTCCGACGCGGTTGTCCAGACCGAAGAGCTGGACGCCGGCGTTGGCGACGACGATGTCGAGTGGGACGTGCTGGGTTGCCTCAGCGAAGGCGGCGGCAACGCTGGGCTCGTCAGAGATGTCGACTCCGAGGGCAACGGCGCGGGAGGTCCCGGCCTCACGGGCAGCTTCGCGGGCACCATCGTGGTTGAGATCTGCGAAGTATACGCTAGCTCCCTCAGCGATAAACCGGGTGGCGACGGCGCGGCCGATGCCGGAAGCAGCCCCGGTGACGAGGGCGGTTTTGCCCGCAAGTCGCTGTGTGCGTGACATGTCTATTGTCCTTCGTCTGTTCCGTGGAAGCGGAGCGCAGCCGTACCCCATGGGGCGAGTTCGAGGCCTTGGTCTTGGCTGCGATAGGAAATGTGAGCCTCGACTGCCCAGGGGGTGAGGTTACCCGTGAAGCACACCATTCCTTCCGCGGTGCGAACCGGATAGGCGACGAGGCTTGGTGTCGTCCCTGAGCACTTCACAACGTCCAGGCCCCGCAGTGCCGATAATTCCTGGAGCAGAGTCCCAGCGGGAGTTGAAAGGTCAGATGCAGAGGCATAAGAGAGCGAAGCAACGCCCCGGCGGGTGAGGGCGGCAATGCTCCCCAGCAGCCACGCGGCGGCGAAGCTGTGGTCGCGGAGCGGATGCCGTGCGGGGAGTTCCTCGGCGGTCGGCCGTTCGGTCGCCACGGCATTGAACCGTGGAGTCAACGTGATCGGCCCGATGTGCAGTGGCCTGCCGTCGCCCAGCTCGAGCGCGTTCTCTGCTGTAAGAGTCTGAACAGGAAGCGTCTCGACGACCGAGAGCGGTTCAACCGCGTGCATCTGGGGCGTTAGGGAGTAACTGATACCGTCGGCGTCTGCCTCGATGGCGTGACGGTTGCGATTGAGCTCGGTGAAGTGGCTGCGTGCCCCCGTGAGCAGGGCCGCGTCGAAGTGGCGCTCCTTTGCCTCGCGGACGAGAACGTCCCACAGCGAGGGTTCAGTGACGTGGGTAGTTGCGCTGTAGATGGCCAGGCGGCGGACAAGCCCTGGCTGGAGCGCGGCGAGGACCTCTTCGACGTCGTCGGGTGAATCCGCGACTACGCGCGCGTCCAGGCTCAGGCCTCGGCGGGGGAAATGGTGGCGAACGCTGCGTTAGGACGGGCCGAAACTTCTGCGAGGAGTGGACCGAACGTGGCCGGAAGGGTGCGGGGGCGGACATCGCCGTCCTCCACACCGGTCGCGGTGCCGAGCTCAGGAACGCTGCCAGTGACTGTGTCGGTGATGTCGATGCGGTGCTTGACGCTCAGGCGCACGGCCTGCCGGACGTGATCGCCGGGCCTATTGTTCACGGGGAAGGGCCGCTCGAGTGGAGTGCTGTAGGTCTTGAAGGAAGCGTCGGTCCAGTTGCGCTGGTCCTCGGTCTCGAAGACGTCACCATCGAAGTCGAGGCGGTATCGCACCTGGTCACGCTCCCATGCCAGGGCGGCGACGTTCTTAAATGGCTGGTGGGGGCTGATGCCAAGGGGGAAAGCAGAGGACAGTTTCCCTCCGTCCGGCGATGTTACCTCACAGGGTATGCCGGCATTGTCAGGCCCGTGCAGGACGATGAGACCAATGCGGTTGCTTCGGAAGTCTTTCACTGCCGTCCCATTGAACTCCACTTCAAGGGCGGTGTCGCTGAAGCTCAGCGTGAGCTCGCCCTTGTACTCTGCCCCATGTCCGTCCCATCGGATGGTGAGCCGTAGCTCGCATCCGGGCAGTGGTGCGATCTCTTCATGTGTCACGTGTGGCGTCAGGGTTAGCCAGTTGTGGTTTCGCACGACGGCGCGAATACCACGCAGCACCAGCCTGTCAGCATGGCGGATGTTGGCAAGTTCATCTCCGCGGAGCTCTAGGCTCCAGGGGCCGTAGTGGAGGTGTCTGGTCTGCGCGTGCAGGCCATCATCATGGGTCGCGGTCATGAAGTTTTTACGGAGTCGCCTGAGACGTGCTCCTCCAGGCGAGCAAAAAAGTCCTCGAAGAGGAGCCGGGTGTCGATCTGCGTGACGACCTTCGCGACGCGTGCCGGGTCTTCGTCTCCGCTCCACTGCCCGTTATCGCCGAGCTGACGCACGGGCCGTTCCACCAGGTGCAGCGCTCTCCTGCCGAAGGCGGACTGCAATGCTGTTACAAGCACGAGGGGGCTGTCCCCCATGGTGTACGTTTCCCCCATGGGCCTGCCCAGAGCGCGATGCAGATCGATCATCCAGTGGAGCCGCTCCATAAGGAATTGCCCGAGCGGCCCTTGTCGTCCGATGCGCTTCTTCAGCTCCGTCATCGACAGGATGGCTGTGGCGTATGTGCTCAACGGGATTTGCCAGACCTCCGCCTGGGACTCGCACAACACTGCTCGAACAGCATCGGGGTCGATGCTTACATTGAAATCCGGGTATTGATGCTCGGTGCCGTCATCTCCCCCGATCCACACTACGGTGAGCCGGTCGGCAATGTCCGGGGCCTCAAGCAGCGCACTCGCTATGTCGGTGAGGCCTCCTCCGCAGGCGATGAAGAGCCGGGACTCCACGTCGCGGCGCGCCTCCTCAATAATTGCGGCCGACGCTTGCGAGGGGATGGGCGTCCGGGAGTCCTTCAGCGCGTGGGGCGCGCCGAGCCAAACGGGCACCGAGCCCCTCTTCCCCATGAGATCCAGGACCTCCTCGACCGCATCGACAGCATGCTGTGCGGAGTCCGGACTCGAGTCCATTGGATTATCAATCGGAAGGTGGGATCCGATGATGCCTTTAATGTCCACCGATTCGCAGAGCAGGTGGTGGACGAGTTGGAAGAAGCCATCCGGATCCCCGGCGTAGTCGTTGTCGATAATTACCCGGTAGCGCATTGCATCCGCCCGCGCGTAATCGCTGGAAAAGGAGCCTGACCTGGTCGGCGTCGGCATGGGAAAACCTCGTTCTTCGTTGAAAGGTGTCCAGGGAGAGGGTGACCGGCTGATTTTTTCGACGCCGCTGCCACGACGCTTTGTTTGGGGCGTGACGCCAAGTGCTACTTGGACGGACCTGACGGCAGCTCTGGCTGCGCGTACTGGTTCCAGAAAGCGTGAAGGGTTCCGCCGAGGTCGATTTCCGGATTGATCGCCCACTCGGCCTGAAGGCCGTCGGACAGCGCCAGGAGCATGCGGGCGATGACTTGGGCATCAACGTTTGGATTGAATGTTCCCGCGGCCTGCCGCTGTTCGATGTCACGGGCGATCCTGCCGACCACGATCAGGTCGCGTTCCCGGAAGTACTCGTGGCAGGGGTGGTCCACGTCCGTGGCGGCGGCCTGGAGGCTCACGTAGAGCTGGACGAGGCCGGGTACTTCCATGTTGTGGTGCGCGAGTTGGATGATGAGGGGAAGTTCCGACACGTCCGCGGGGCTGAAGTGTTCCCGGTCTACCTCGTCACGTTTGCGGAGCACCTCGGAGAGAAGGTTCTCTTTCGTGTCGAAGTGGTGCAGGAGGCCTGCTTGGGTCATGCCGACCTCGTCGGCGATGTCGCGAAGGGAAGTCGCGTTGTAGCCCTTGTGCCCGATGACCTGGAGTGCCGTCTGGAGAATCAGATCCTTGGCTGCCCGGCCCTTCGCATAGGTTCCCCTGCGGCGGGCGGCCACCGGCTCGGCGCGCATTGACATCACAGCTCCAATCCGAACCCACACTCGTAGAGCGGGTCCTCCGTATCCCCCGGCACGTCCGGACGGGATCCAATGACGGCGGCTTCCGAGCGTGGAAGCTGGAAAGGCACCCTGCCCTCGGGTGGCACAACGTTGGTCAGCGCCTTGAGGAGCGCTGAGTCCGAGGCCCCGTAGACGGCTGCGATGGCCGCGCAATGCGGTTCCAAAGGGGTTAGGATGGCTGGCCGGTCCAGGTGCGGAACAAGGACGACAGGCACCTGCTCCGAGAGGCGACGGACCTTCTCGATGGTTTCCGTATCGAACGCGAGGCTTCCGGCGTGGAAACTCGACTCGAGCATGTAATGGTCCCGGAACTCGAACGGGGCTGCCACGCGGACGATGGCCACGTCGGCTTCACCTGCGCTCCCCACGGGTTCGAGGCCTGAGGCAGCGACAACATTCGGATCCATTTCTTCAGAGTAGACCCGGACGCCCGGGGCCAACGGAAGCAGTGGGTGTTCGGCGCCGTCGTTCTTCAGTATGGTGACCGACCGGGCCTGCGCCAGTTCCCCCGCTGCGACGTATTCGGGTCGACCGGCCCGCTCTGCAGCCGCCTCGGCGTCGACGTAAGGGTTGTCGAAAAGACCGAGGTCGAATTTCACCCTGAGCAGGCGCCGCACGGAGGCATCGATCCGTTCCTCCTGAACGAGGCCTTTCCGCACCAAATCGACGATGATCTCGGGGCACTCCTCGCCGCCGAATTGATCGCAGCCGGCCTCAATGACCTTCAGTACGCGTTCTTCGACCGACAGGTGCTCCACTCCCCAGGCCCGCGGCGGGAGTTGTTTGCCGTTCAACCGGGACTCGGTGATGAGGCTCCAGTCTGTGCAGACGACGCCGTCGAAGCCGAGCTTCTCGCGCAACAAGCCAGTAATGATCTGGCGGTTGAAACCGAAACCGACCTCCTCGATCGGTTCGCCGTCCAGTACCAGCCCTACCGGCATGCCGTAGTACGGCATGATGCACGAGACACCCCGGGCAATGACCTTCTTGAACGGTTCGAGATGGTAGTCGAACATCCCCCCGGGGTAGACCTGCTCCCGGCCGTACGGGAAGTGGGGGTCTTCGCCGTCCAGTTGAGGACCCCCGCCGGGAAAGTGCTTGGCCATGCACTCGACACTGTCTGCACCGAGCTCCGGCCCCTGAAAGCCATCAAGGTATGCATTTGCCAGGCGGGCCACCAGGTCCTTGTCCTGGCCGAAGGTGCTGTACTGGCGTGCCCAGCGAGGCTCAGTAGCGAGATCGATGGTCGGATGCATGGCACCCCGAATGCCAATTGCGGTGTACTCAGCCCTCGCTATCGTGGCGAACTCGCGCACGAGCTGCTCGTCACGTACGGCCGCAAGGCCCAGGGGCTCCGGCCACGCCGAGAAGTACTCGGCGGTGAAGGAGGCGCCCCAGTTCTCTATGAACGAGTGGCGGGGATCCGTGAACAGCGTTACGGGAATACCGTGCGGGCTGGATTCGAGCGCGTGGCGCTGGAGCTCGTTGACCCACTTGGCTGCCGTATTGGGCACAGGGACATAATGGAAGTTGAGGTGGTTAACCAGCTTGTTCGCCACGGTGTCGCGGACTCCGACGCGGCCGGAACGGGGTGTCTCGTCCTCGAGGTTGCCGGAATCCGGCACGCTCACGATGCTGATAAACATCAGGCCGGCCTTCTCCTCGAGCGAGAGGCGGCCCAGGAGGTCCTCGACGCGCTCCGCCGCCGGGAGGCGTGGGTCCTCATAGGGTTCCATAACTCCGTTTCCGTTGAGATCCCGGAAGACGACGCCGTCTGGATTCTCCATGTATTCGGAGGCTACTTGGATGCTCATGCTGCCTGCTCCTTGGCGGTGAGTTGGCGGCGGGCTTCCCGACGCTCGCGCTGGAGCTCAGGGTTGGGCACAGGTGCAGACATGAAGAGCCTTTGCGTGTAGGGGTGGCCTGGTTCGGAGGTGACCTGGTCGGCGCGGCCGTGCTCGACGATCATGCCCCTGAACAGGACGATCACATTGTGGCTAATGTGGCGGATCACGCTGAGGTCATGGGAAACGAAGAGGTAGCTGACGCCGGTTGCTTCCTGGATCTCAACGAGCAGGTCGAGGACACGGGCCTGTGTGGTGAGGTCGAGAGCCGATACCGGCTCGTCGCAGACAATGAGGCGCGGCTCGATGGCAATGGCGCGGGCGATGGCGATGCGCTGGCGCTGGCCACCGGAAAACTCACGGGGAAGCCGGCCGCCGGCATCGGAGGGAAGGTGAACTCGGTCCAGGAGTCCTCGTACGCGTGCGAGGGCGTCCTTCCGAGTCCACCCCTGGACGGTGAGTGGTTCAGCCAGGATGTCTTCCACGCTCATCGAAGGGTTGAGGGACGTATACGGGTCCTGGAAGACGACTTGGATGTCCTTGCTCAAGGCCCGGCGTTGACCGCTGCCCGCACGTGTGATGTCGGCGCCGTCGAACGTGATCTTGCCGCCGGTGGGTTTGACCAAGCCAAGGATCGCGCGTCCGATCGTCGTCTTGCCTGAGCCGGACTCGCCCACGAGCCCAAGGGTCTCTCCTGGGCGGAGGGCGAATGAGATATCTTCGAGGGCACGGAATCCGGGACGGCGTCCGCGGCCGGGATACTCCACGGCGAGATGCTCAACCTCAAGGAGGGGGTGGCGGTGCATCATGGTCTACTCCTTGGCTTCTGCCGACACTGGCAGCTCAACTGGCGTATTGTCTGTCGAGGACGCGTCCTCGAAGGGATACGGACGCACCGGGCCGTCCTCGAGCATCGAGTCGAGGAGGCGACGAGTGTAGTCCTGGGACGGCTGGGAGAGGATTCGGTCGACGTCGTCGATCTCCACTATGCGGCCCGCCTGCATGACGGCGACGCGGTCGCAGATGTCTGCGACGACTCCGAAGTTGTGCGTCACCATAATGACGGCCATCCCCGTCTCGCGCTGGAGGTCGCGGAGGAGGTCGAGGACCTCGGCCTGGACAGTGACATCCAGCGCGGTGGTTGGCTCGTCCGCAATGAGAAGGCGTGGGTTGCAGGAGACGGCCCCGGCAATAAGTACACGCTGTGCCATGCCGCCGGAAATTTCGTGGGGATAGGACTTGAAGACCTTTTCCGGGTCGACGATGCCGACCCTTGCGAGGAGGGCGAGGGCACGCCTGGTTGCCTCCTCCTTCGAGATCCCCAGCCGCTTCCGAAGCGGGATGGTGAGCTGATAACCGATCCGGAAAGCCGGGTCGAGGTTGCTCATCGGCTCTTGGGGGATGTACGCGATATCAGTTCCACGCAAGGAAGCGCGCTGGGTCTCGCTTAGGGACGTAAGCTCTTGGCCGTCGAACAGGATCGAACCAGCGGAGACGTGACCACCTTCGGGCAGCAGGCCAAGGATCGAGAACGCTGTCTGAGTCTTCCCGGAACCGGATTCGCCGACGAGCCCGAGCACTTCGCCCTGCTCGACGTGGAACGTCACGCCATGCACGACTTCCTTCTCCGTTCGCCCATAACCGTAGGCAACCTTGAGCCCGGCCACGCTGAGGAGGGCACTTTCGGGCTGCAAAGCACCGGCCGACGTCGCCTGTTCCTGCGGATGGGCGGCGTCAGTTGCCTTCCGCGCGCGCCTCGGAATGTTGCCCTGCTTTCCCCGGTCCTCCAGCGCGTCGCGGACAGCGTTCGCGAACAGCACAAGGGCCATGCAGACAAGGCCGACCGCCAGCGCGGGCCAGAGAATGAGAATCGGGTTCAGCGTGATCTTGCGGAAGCCATCGTTGAGCATGCTGCCCCAGGAAGCGGTACTGCTGTCACTGACACCAAGGAACTCGAGGCCTGCCTGGATAGCGATGGCGATGCTAAGGAGCCGGGCGATCTGGATGATGACGGGCGCCCGGACCACGGTCAGGATGTGACGGCCGATGATGCGGAAGTCGCTCAGGCCGGAGACGCGGGCGGCATCGACGTAAAGCTCGCTGCGCACAGTCTGCACGGCGCCGCGCACCACGCGGAAGAACCCAGGAAAGAGCAAGACCCCGAACACTGCCATGGCGATCCAGACTGATGGGCCAACCACGGCGCGCACCGCCAGGAGGACGACGATGCCGGGCAGCGCCATGGTGAAGTTGTTGAACCAGGACGAGATGCTGTCGAACCAGCCGCCGTAGTAGCCGGCGATCAGGCCGGCGCTTACGCCAATGATAAGGGCGATGACGACAGCGAGGGCGGCGCCGAGCAGATTGATCCTGCTGCCCCACAGCAGGCGGCTGAGGATGTCGCGCCCGGAGCTGTCCGCGCCCAGAAGATGCTGCGGGCTTGGCGGCTTCATTGCGTCGCGCAGGTTCACGGCGTTTGGATCGGGCAGGCCCAGAACGGGGACCAGGACCGCGGCGATGATGATGAGCGCCAGGATGATGGCTGAAGCGAGCCCGAGAGGATTGCGTAGGAATCTCCGGACTACTCCCGAACGGGGGGCCACGTCCTCGACGGCGGTGGGGACTTCGGTTGGGAGAGTCATTAGAGGCGCACCTTGGGGTTGAGCCATGCGACCACGAGGTCGACGATCAGGTTGACGATAACGATGATGAGGACGACCGCGAGGACCACGCCGAGGATGAGCGGCAGATCCGTGCGGCTTGTCGACTCGACGGCGAGCGAGCCCAGGCCGGGAAGGGCGAAGACCGATTCGATGACGACGGCGCCGCCCAGGATGCCGACGACGTGGACTGCGAGAGTTGTCAGGCCGTTGACGGATGCGTTGCGCAATACAGTGGTCAGGATGACGCGTTTCTCGGAGAGGCCTCGGCTTCGGACAGTGCGTACGTAGTCGTGCCGCAGGACTTCGATTGCCGAGCTGCGGACCTGCTGGGCGACCCCTGCGACGCCGCCGATGGTGAGCGCGATGACAGGCAGTGTCAGGGTCCTCGCCCAGTCAACCGGGGACTTCGCGAGGTCTGTGTAGCCAGTGGCCGGGAAAAGTTTGAGCTGGATCGCAAAGACGGTGACGAGGAACAGCGCCACAATGAATGCCGGGAGCGCATCTCCGAGCGTTGCAAGGACCTGCAGCGTCCGGTCAATCCATCCCTTCTTTACGGCCGCGAGCAGGCCCACCGCGAAGGCGAGGACTCCGGTCAGCAGCGTGACGACGACGACGAGGCTGATGGTTACCGGGAGGCGCACCTGAAGGATCTTCAGCACCGGCTGGCTCGCGAAGTACGAGGAGCCAAAGTCGCCGGTAATGGCTTTTCCGAGCCATGCTGCGTACTGGACGACGACGGGCTGGTCGAGGCCGAGCTCGTGGTTCTTGAGAGCAACCTGGGCTTCGGTTGCGTTCTCACCGAGGATGTTGCGGGCGATATCGCCCGCTGCCGGGTACAGCATTATGTAGGCGATAAAGGACGCCGCTAAGAGCAGCACCACGGCGGAAGCCAGGCGCCGCAGGAGGAATTCGGTCACCGTTGACTCCTGAGCATGGGATAAGGGAATGCGGAGCGCTGGCAGCCGCCGAAGCATGGAAACTAGCGCACGGCCGCCAGCGGCAGGAACTACTGTCCTGTGGGCTTGTAGTTGTAGATGGAGGGGACGGCCTGCTCAGCCTGAACTTGCACATCAACAGACTTGTTCCAGTAGAAGCTGGCCTGGGGCCGGTAAAGCGGACTGAACCAGTAGTTGTCCACGATGTACTTGTTGATCTGCTTGTCCGCGTCAGCGCGCGTCGAATCATCGCCGGCCTGTGCCTTCGTGATGAGGGCGTCGAGCTCCGGGCGCTGGGTCTTGAAAGGGTTCCACGGCGCGCTCGGAGCAATCTGTGCGACGATGTGCCGCCAGTCGTTGCTCTGGCTCACCGCCATGTAGGAGATCGGGACATCGCCGCGCTGCATTGCTGGAATGGGCTGGCCCGGACCCCACTGAAGACGGGTGACCTTGACCCCGATGTCCTTCCAGTTCTGCTCGATTGCGTCGTAGACGGCGGGGTCAAACACTTGGGTGACGGGCAGCGTGACAGCCAGGTTCTCGGCCCCGGCGTCCTTTAGGAGCTGCTTCGCCTTTTCGGGATCGTATTTGTACACGTCGTCCAGGGAGGCGTCATAACCATTTGTGCCGGGGCGGAACGTCTGGCTCGTCAGGGTTCCACGGCCGAGATAGACGTTCTGAAGGATGGTCTCCCTGTCGATGGCGACGGTCAGAGCTTGCCGGACACGGACGTCGGCCAGCTGGGGCATCTTGGTACCGTCCCGATCAAAGAAGAAGATGCCTTCCCAGTTGATGTTGAACGGCTTGTGCTGGAGCCCGGCGGAGTCCGCGTCGTTCCCACTGGCGGGACGGTTCAGGACGCCGGCATCGATCTGGCCGGACTTAAGCGCGTTCAGTCGCGCGGTCTCGTCCGTAAGAATTTGGAACTCAACCTTGTCGTACGGAAGCTTGTCGCCCCAGTAGTTCGGGTTTCGGACGAAGGTGATCTTCGAGCCCGCAACCGTGTTCGCTGCATCCAGAGTGTACGGGCCGGAGCCAACGGGTTGGGTCTTAATTCCCGGCGTGGCCAGCGCCTTGGGGCTGCCCATGTAACCCAGCGCATTTGTGAGCGCGTAGGGCAGTGCCGGGTCGGGCGCCGAAAGCCTTAGGACCGCCGTGGCCGCATCCGGCGTCTCAACGGCCTGGATTCCCTTCCCCAAGCTGCCCAGTGGACCGTTTGCCGTCTTGAAGTGCTCAATGTTGGCCTTGACAGCAGCCGAATCGAAAGGCGTTCCGTCTGAGAAGCTCACGCCTGTCCGGAGCTTCAGAGTGTAGGTCTTATTGCCGTCACTCGCCTCCCAGGAAGTGGCCAGCATCGGCGAGAGGCTCCCATCGGGCTGCGTCCTAATCAGGGGGTCGTAGACCGCCTGATAAACCGGAGCCAGATGGCCTTCGTTTGCCATGGCAGGGTCGTAGCTGGTGGGCTCCTGCAGCGAGCCGATCCGCAGCAACGGCGCTGTGGCTGGACCAGACTCGTCAGATGCCGAGCTTTGTGGGGTGCTGCTGCAGGCGGAGAGGGCCCATACAGAAAGCGCAGCGGGCACGCTGGCCGCCAAGAGTTGGCGCCTGGTTATGTTCATGTCTCTTCCTAGAACTCCGTCGTGATAGGACAAGGCACCAAACAAACCTGTGCCCTGCAGCACATACTAAACAGCGTTCAGTGTTGAATGCAATACAACGTTTAGTTTTCGTTGATTGCCTCGCCGATAATTCGAGGAAAATGGCATCAGCTACCGACGAAGGCCGATGCGCCCAATCGTCGGCGCGCACTGACACTACAAATGTCTCCGTCAACGGGACCCGTCGTCCGCCCCTGGGAACCCGGGATCCTTGTGTCCCACACTGAAGCACGCCTCACCACCGTCGTTACGCGATGGCACCTCCAGCCATCGATTTCACGTCGCACATCATTGGTTCTACCAATGCGTTGACACTCTGCTGCCATTGTGATTAGGATCTCACATATTGGTTCAACCAATTTAGGAGTTGTTCTTGGCAAAGGATTTGGCCAGCCTCGTGGACTCGCTCATCAGCGAAGCCAGTAATGAGGAGTCCACGGGGCGCCTTCGGTTACCCACCGAGCGTGCTCTTGGAGCATCACTGGACCTCAGCCGGGGCATGCTGCGGGAACAGTTGGCCACTCTGGAGCTTCTCGGTTTCCTGGATCGGACCCAAGGTCGAGGCACTTATCTTGAGGCTCCCGATTCCGGATTCATCCAGCTGTACTTCCGGCTGGCATTACGCCTGGGCCACATTGGCGCAGAGCAATTCACCCAGGCCCGGGAAATGTTGGAAATGGCCGTTGTGGAGCAGGCAGCGATGCTTGCAACAAAAGCGGATGTTGCGACCCTTCGCAGCCACGTTGACAGGATGGTCGAATCCACATCCCGCGGTGACGTGGACAAAGCAATTGCAGCCGATTACGACTTCCACCGAAGCCTCTTCGAGCTCGTCAATAATCCGATCTTCAACTTCCTGCACGACGGCCTACGCGATGTACTCAGGGACGTTGTAGGTGACCGCAGGCGCCAGGCCCTGGCGGTGGTGGAGTCGACGAAAGACTTCATAACCGACCGGGTCCACTACGAGATCACGGACGCCCTGGCAACGAACGACCCCGAGGCCGCGCGCCATGCCATGCACCGACACTTTGACGTCTGGCGCACCATGACCGATAAACCCTAACCAGGCAACCCTTCACCAGTACCACCAAGCACCAGGCCTCACGGGCCCGGGGCTGGGTTTCTTACGCCCAAAATCGCCTCTCCAAAGAAGCAGGAAACGTGTCCACCCAACAAGCAGTCACCTTCATCGGAATCGGTGCCATCGGCCTACCGATGGCAAAACAGCTAGCTCTCAACGGCCACGCCGTCACCGGCGTCGACCCCGCCGTGTCCCAGCACGAGCGGGCCCGCGAAGCCGGAATCGCAGCGGCAACTTCGATCACAGACGCCGCGCCGGCAGGCACGGTCGTCGTCATGGTCGCCACACCGGACCAGCTCAACCAGCTAGTCACCACTGCCCTCGAAACCACCGATGTCTCCGCTCAAACCTGGGTGATCATGAGCACCGTCGGACCAGACTCGCTCCGCGACGAAGCGGCCCGCCTGCAAGCCGAAGGCGCCATCGTGGTCGACGCGCCGGTCACCGGCGGAGTTGCCCGGGCCATCACCGGTGAACTCACCATCTTCGCCTCCGGCGCCCCCCACGCCCTCGACAAAGTCACCGCCCTTCTGTCCCACTTCGGGACGGTACGACGCGTAGGTTCCTCTCTCGGTGACGGTCAGGCCATCAAGGTCGTCAACCAACACCTGTGCTCTGTCCACATCGTGGCCGCCGCAGAAGCGCTGAACCTGGCAGAAACCCTCGGCCTGAACAAGGCAGACGTTCTGGACCTCATCAGCTCAGGTGCGGCCGGTTCCTGGATGCTCTCGGACCGGGGCCCGCGGATGCTCGCAGGAACCAACGTCGAGGTCACCAGCACCATCAGCATCTTCGTCAAGGACAGCACGCTCGTCGCTGATGCCGCCCGCAAAGCCGGTGCACAGACACCCCTGCTGGACACAGCCAAGGAACGCTACGAACAAGCCGCCCGCATGGGCCTGGCCACCCGCGACGACTCCCGGGTCATCGAAACCTACAGCTAAACCCTTTTCCACGCATCGCTTGTTCAAGGAGGAACAATGAGCACCACAGCACCAAAGAGGACCAAGTCCCAATCCGTCAAAGCATCCGTCGCATCCATGATCGGCAGCGCCGTCGAAAGCTACGACTTCTTCATCTACGGCACCGCCTCCGCGGCATATTTCGGCAAGGTCTTCTTTGCCGCGCAGGAACCCATCATCGGCGTCTTGGCATCCTTCGCCACGCTCGCCATCGGCTTCCTAATGAGACCGCTGGGCGGCTACCTCGCCGGCCACTTCGGAGACAGGCTGGGCCGCAAAGTCGTCCTGTTCTGGTCCCTAATCATCATGGGCGCCGCCACCGTACTGGTCGGCGTCCTGCCCACCTACCAGCAGGCCGGAGTTATCGCACCCATCCTCCTGATCCTCCTCCGGATGATCCAGGGCATCGGCTTCGGAGCCGAGTGGGGCGGCGCGGTCCTGATGTCCGTCGAGCACGCCCCTGCCCGTCGACGGGGCTTCTTCGGAGCCGTCCCCCAGCTCGGTATCCCGGTGGGTCTCCTGCTGGCAAACGGCGCATTCCTGCTCTCCGCCCAGCTCTTCGAGGGTGACCTGGTCTGGCGCGCCCCGTTCCTGGCCTCCCTCATCATGGTCGTGATCGGCATCTTCATCCGCCTCAGCGTCAAGGAATCCCCTGACTTCGAGAAGATGAAGCTCCAGAACACCATCGTCAAGCAGCCCGCCCTCGAAGTCATCAAGCGCGACTGGCGAGCCATCCTCAAAATCATGGGCCTGCGTATGGCCGAAACCGGCGGCTACTACATCACCACCAGCTTCGTCCTGTCCTACGTCGGCCTGGCATCCATCACCGACAAGAACAACGTACTGCTCGGAACCATGATCGGATCGGCGCTTGGTCTTATCAGCCACCTTGCCTTTGGCGCCCTTAGTGACCGCATCGGACGCAAGCCCGTCTTCCTGCTCGGCGCCATCTTCACCATCGCCTTCGGCATCCCAATGTTCCTGCTCATCAACACCGGCTCCGTCATCATGGTCGTGGTCGCTGTAGCCATCGCCCTTCTGTTCAGCCACGACCCGATCTTCGCCGTCGAGTCCAGCTGGTTCGCCGAACAGTTCCCCGCACACGTCCGCTCCTCCGGCATCTCCCTCGGCTACAACGGCGCCTCGCTCGTCGCCGGCCTACTGCCCTTCATCGCCGTTGCCATCTACGGCTGGATCGGCTGGATCGGCCCCGCCCTCATGTTCATCGCACTCGGAGTCATCTCCACAGCGGTCGCCGCCTTCGTCAAGGAAACCGCGCCGGTCAAGACCGGCGAACTCGAACAGAAAGAAAAGGTCGCAGCATGACCGCCCCCACCACACACTCACCCGAACAAACCACCCAGACCTCAGCAGCACCTTTTGAAGAGCGGGTGGACAAGATCAGTGCCGCCGCGTACCGGATCCGGCACCACGCCCTGAACATGGGCGAGGTGCAGGGCCAGGGCTACGTGGGCCAGGCTTTGGGTGCCGCGGACATGCTCGCCACGGTCTACGGTGACCAGCTCCGGTACCGTGCCGAGGACCCGCACTGGGAAGCCCGGGACCGGTTCCTGCTCTCCACCGGCCACTACGCGATCGGCCATTACGCGGCCCTGGCCGAGGCCGGGATCGTCCCGGTGGAGGAACTGGAAACCTATGGCTCGGATGATTCGCGGCTGCCGATGTCCGGGATGTCCACCTACACCCCCGGGATGGAAATCTCCGGCGGCTCGTTGGGACACGGCCTGACCATCGCCGTGGGCATGGCCCTGGGCCTGCGCTACCAGGGCTCGTCCGCCCGCGTGTTCAACTTCCTCTCCGACGGCGAACTGGACGAGGGCTCCACCTGGGAGGCCGCCATGGGCGCACACCACCACCAGCTGGGCAACCTGACCGCCATGGTGGACATCAACGCCCTGCAGGCCGACGGCAAGACCGACACCGTGCTGCGCACCGAACCGGTGACCGAGAAGTGGGAATCGTTTGGCTGGTACACCCAGCGCGTGGACGGGAACGACGTCGGTGCGCTGCTGGCAGCGTTCGACAACGCAGCCGCCCAGGCCGCCACCGTAGGACGCCCCTCCGTGATCCTGTGCGACACCAAGGTGGGCCGCGGCGTACCGCTGCTGGAAAACCGCGAAAAGGCGCACTTTATGCGCATCGAAGAGAACGAATGGCAGATCTGCCGCGAGCAGCTCACCGCCGGCTACGAAGGAAAGGCTTCAGCATGAGCACCACCACCGAGGCCCCCGACACCGCGGCAGCCGCTGCAGCTCCCGCCAAGCCGAAGCTGAAAACGTCGGCGATGATCGCATCGTTCGCCGACCCGGGCCAGAAAACCTCCAACGCACCGTTCGGGCACGCGCTGGTCAAAGCCGCACAGGAAAACGACAAGATCGTGGGCCTGACCGCGGACCTGGGCAAGTACACGGACATGCACATCTTCGCCCAGGCCTTCCCGGAGCGGTTCTTCCAGATGGGCATGGCCGAGCAGCTGCTCTTCGGCGCCGCCGCCGGCCTGGCCGAGTCCGGGCTGGTGCCGTTCGCGTCCACCTACTCGGTGTTCGCAGCCCGCCGCGCCTACGACTTCCTCTGCCTGGACGCCGCCGAACCGAACCTTAACGTCAACATCGTGGGCGGCCTGCCCGGCCTGACCACCGGATACGGCCCCAGCCACCAGGCCACCGAGGACATGGCGATCTTCCGCGGCATGCCCAACCTGACCATCGTTGACCCCTGCGACTCGATCGACATCGAACAGGCCGTCCCGCAGCTCGCCGCCTCGGCGGGACCCACCTACCTGCGGCTGCTGCGCGGCAACGTGCCCACCGTCCTGGACGAGTACGACTACACGTTCGAACTCGGCAAGGCCAAGGTCCTGCGCGGCGGCAACGATGTCGTCTTCATCTCCTCCGGCCTGATGACCATGCGCGCCCTGCAGGCAGCCAAGGCCCTGGCGGCACACAACGTGGACGTCGCCGTCGTGCACACCCCCACCATCAAGCCGTTCGACGCCGAAACCGTCCTCAAGGAAATCAACACGGACCGCCTCGCCGTCACCCTGGAGAACCACTCCGTGGTGGGCGGCCTGTTCGAAACGGTCGCCTCCGCGACCGTCACCGCCGGAGCAGGCAAGCGCGTGGTGCCCATCGGACTGCCGGACCAGTTCCTCGACGCCGGCGCCCTGCCCACCCTGCACGACCGCTACGGCCTCGCCGTGGACCGCATCGTCGCCAAAGTCCTCGCCGAACTCGGCTAAAGGCATACAGCGCTCCAACCACGAGTCAGTTGAGGCTGGCCGGGTAACCGGCCAGCCTCAACGCTCACCCGATACCGACGTCGATGACCGGACGACCCTTG
Source organism: Pseudarthrobacter niigatensis (assembly GCF_030812615.1). Lineage (NCBI taxonomy): Bacteria > Bacillati > Actinomycetota > Actinomycetes > Micrococcales > Micrococcaceae > Pseudarthrobacter > Pseudarthrobacter niigatensis. The sequence goes on from NZ_JAUSTB010000001.1 coordinate 562,525, forward strand.
CGGGGGTGGACGCGTTCATCGCTATCAACAGTCAGCACGTCTGCACAGGCCGAGTGCAGGTCGTCACGGACGACGGAAGCATTGTCTGGCTGCAGTCGCAGGGCGACACCGAAGGAAGTACTAGAAGACGTCACATGCGTTGCATGGCGGCATGCCACGTGGGTTCACACGACTTGACCGCCACGGGGTCATAGATGAACCCAGGTCCAGCCCGACGGCAATCCCGCTGGAATCCAAGTGGCCTTACGCCACCGACCGCTTGTCACTGGACGCGACGTCTGCCGACTCGAAATAAAGAGGATTTAAGTGTGGACAGTGTCCACACACTCCTTGGCAGGACAAAGTCACGCAGAAAGCTCTCCGGGAAAGGTAGCGGCTGCCCTGAAGTGCCGTTTGAACCAAGATCGGTTTCATCATGTTGTCCCCGCTCCCCCGGCACATGAATAGGTGTCGGCAAACACCGGCCCACCCAACAGAACCGGAACGAGGAAGCACCTAACCCCAGCTCAGCACGCGGAAGTCTCACCAGCCAGGGACTTGAACCCGCTACACCACACACCTGCATAAGCTCCGCGGCAGCCAGGCCAAAGCCCGCAACCCAGCCGTCAGAGAGACGCGACCACAAGCTTTGTCAACACGTCACAGCAAAATCGCCTCTGACGAGGGAAAACTACGTGCCCGAGGTGGGACTCGAACTACATTCCAGACCCTGCAAACACTGGGAAACCGCGAAAACATGCGGAATCAGCACCCATCCGGAGACAGTAAGACCTAGTCCGAGGAAAGGAGTGTGGACAATGTCCACACTCCTCCTTGGGGATTTCTTTGCTTAGTTTCCCTACTTTGCGTATGCGGCCGGGACCTCGTAGTTCGCGGCCAGCGGGAGGAGCTTCGGGGCAGGGTGCGGGCCGCTGGAAAGCCAATCGTTGCTGATCTCGGTTGATTTAGCGGCTTGGAGGACGAGCTGTGCAGCGAGGGCAGAACCCGTGATCTTGGCGTAGGCTACGGCGGTCTCACCGACTGCCTCTATGTGTTCGAGGAGCGGGAGCAGGTGTGCTGACGTGACGTTGCTGAGTTCCCCAACCCGTTTGCCGTCGAGACGTACCTCGACAAACGGGCGCTGCGTGCCGTTCTTCAACGTGTTGATCTCTTTGTGCAGGCTGACCAGCAAAAGGCCTCGACCCTCAGTTGGGACGTGGCTGAACAGTATGTCGAAGTGGTTCTCTTCCTTCAGGACCTGAATTCCTGATCCCCACGGCAAGAGCGTGCTCAAGCCCGCGGGGGCCTCGTTGAGCGGAACGATCAGTTCCGGTTCTGGCAGCGCAACGGTGACGCGTGCACGGAGCTGGCCGCCGTCGTCGTAGCCCCAAATACGAGCGGTTGTTGCAGCCAGGAGTCCGCTGGCGATGATTCTCCTGACTGGTTGTTTATAGCGAAGAGCGTCCTCACGACTGAGATAACCAAGCACCCGGCCTCGCCACCGAACACTTATGGCATTAGCGTCGTGAGGGTTGTCCGGCTCGGCAACCAACTCAACCCCAACACCTTCAGCTTCGCCTTCGGTCCTTCGAGCGGACAAGGCCCCATTGGCCCGGAGCGCCGCCTTGATTGCCTTGCCGTAGGCGTGCTCACCAACGACTTCCACGTTCGGCCACGCAGCGCGACCAAGCGAGACAAGATAACTCCCCTTGGTAGAGGAGGCAGGCTGATTGACCGCTGCATTTGGTTCCACTGGCACCACGTATGACGAGACCTGCTGGGGCGAAGCGTCAGCAGCCAAATTTTCGATACCGTCACCAGGGACCCTGACGGTCTCCTTCAGAGTCCCTGACCAAGTGGCGTCCTCCCAAGCCTGGCGGTCACGACGGCGCTTTCGCAGCACGAACATCAACCCGACAATGCCCGCTGCCAGCACAAACCCTGCAGGCGAAGAAACTGTGACAATAAGCAGCAGCAAGCCGAGCATCGTCCACTGGGCAACTGTCCCGACCTTCTCAAGCTGTGGCACCCCGCGACCGCCCGCATTCAGCCTCGACGGGCTTTCGCCGACGAAGGTAAGGACGTTTGCTGCCTGTCCCTGGGTCAGGTGCATGAGGCTAGGGCGCGTTCCAGTTGCGCGGGCGACGACTGCACGCACGAAGTTCCGTTGGAACTTCGATGCTGCCGGCGTTCCATCCGGCGCCAAGAGCTGCCGCCACGTTTCGTCGCTAACGATTCGACGATCGATGCGGCCACGCGAAGGATCGGATCGCCGAACGGCAGCATTCCGGGTGGAACGGCGGGTGGAGCTGCTGGGCGAATAGGAGACCCCCGTCTTGGGGATCCTCACCGTAGTTGTTGTGCGACCCGTTGCCGACTTCGTGACCCGCAAGGGGCCTGCTCCAACACTTGCGCTCAATCCGCGCTTCGATGCGGTGATCCGCACCGGCCCAAAACTCTTTGACTTGCGGTAACGAAACCCCAAACCCGTACCCCCAAAATTTGGCATACGAGAAGCCAGTTCCCCTCGTAAGAGAAATTGTATGCATCAGTAATCGGTGCAGGAACAAACGGCCACCAAGTGAAATTTCCACCCCGCTGCAAAGCAGCCCAAGCGCCCTCAATAACCGCCGAAGTCATGCGGTCCCAATCTTCAAAACCCATGGAAAAGCAAAAACTCATCGCTGCTCGTCATTCTGATATGTCCCATGATCGCTGGGCGGACCCTCCGCGCAACCAGGGCGCTACCGCGCCGACCCCGGAACCGAAAACTTCCCAACCCAGAGTCGGTTGGTTCTCGACGAACTTTTCGGCCCCGGGGCCGGTCCCCCAAGTTGCACTCCGGCCCCTCAACCCAGCGGATGGTCCCCTACCAGAACGACGCACACAACCAACAACCGCAGAACAAACAGCAGCAACACCAAGGATGAAGGGATACACGGGACCATGGAAAAGCTCACCATCAAAACACCATCGGATGTCCTCAGTTTCATCGGACACACCCTGGGCTTCTGGCCCCAGGAAAGTCTGGTCTGCATCACGATGAACGAGAACAGCATCGGTGCCACTCTCCGTATCGACCTCCCCCACCAACCAGGCCAGGAACTCTCCTACGCACGCACCGTCGCCCACTACCTCACCAGCGACGCCACCGCCACGTCCATCCTCTTCGCCGTCTACACCAGCGAAACCAGCCAACCCGGGCAGGCCAGGCCGCAGGCCGGCACCATCGCGGCGCTCACAGGAGTCCTCGCAGAACAAGGCATCACCATCCGAGACGGCCTCATCGTCGGAGACGAAACCTTCTCCCCCTACGACGGCAAACCAGGCACCAGCCTCGCCCTGCCCATCAGCTCCACCCAGACCAGCGCGATCAACGCCGAATTTATTTACCGTGGCAGCTTCGTTGAACCCACCAGCCTAATCACACTTGCCCCTGCCGGCCAGGAATCAGCGAAAGCGGCTGCCATCGAAAGCCACATGGACTCCATTAGGACTCAACCCACCGAGAGCGCACTCCAGCACGGGCGGGAACTCTGGTCAGACATGCTCCGCTCCACTGACTTTCCCAGCGACGAGGACTGCCACGAACTCGTCGCGAACCTGCAATTCCCCGCGATCCGCGACCGGCTCATCGCGGACATCCCAGGGATGGACGAGCCCATGCAGCAGATCCTGTTCGCCCAAACTAAAGAACCTCCAAAATGGTCGCGCATAGAATGGGCACAACAACTCCTCCTGCACGCCTACACCCGCACCTCCCCCGAACACGCAGCACCAGTCCTCACCGCCATCGGCTACATCAACTGGTGGGAAGGCAAAGGCAGCAAAGCACATCAATTCCTCCAACTCGCTCTCGACACAGACCCCGCCTACCGCCTCGCCCGCCTCAGCGACCAAATGGTCGGCTCCGGCATCGTCGCAGGATGGAACATGAACAAGAACACGGCCTACAAAGCTCTTCCGTTCGACATGCCGTAATTCTTGTCCCTATTCGCTCGCCGCGACAGTGGAGATTCCCTACCGCTGGCCAAGACCGCGAGCCACGGCTCCGACATCATTCAACGACCGAGCAGATCAGGTTGACGGAACGTCGGTTATCGGCTCTCTGGAGAAGGGGAAAAGAAGCCCTAAGGTGGCGTGTTTTCCGGCCGTCGCCGGACCCTTTGCTGGGTACTTAAAACAGCACGCATAACTGCTCCCCTTGAGTCGCGACTGGCAACTCACTCACTCCGTAAACATTCGTCCAGTACCTCAACTCAAGGTAACTTCAGTCTGACTCTTGCCCCGTCTTTCGGACTTCGGCCCAAGAGCAGAATCAGGGCCCCCGAAAGCCAGAATGCCTGGGCTCGGCGCAGCCAGCAAGTCGTGAACGGGGGGGTGAATGAGACGCCGTTCGGCGTCACGGCGGGGCTTGTCTCTGAGCCTTGGGCTTCAGGATACCGGTGCAATATTTAACGTGCGCGTTGGCTCGATGCCAGCGCCTTTCATTTCTGAGGCGTCTTGCGCCCCTCGCACTGCGTCGCCTCCTCCCCTCCCCCGCGCAGGGAATGGCTGGCGGTTCTCGTCGGAAGCTGCCTAGGGACGTGGTCTTCCATCTTCTACAAATCGCCTCTGCCAGCTATATGTTGTCTGATAGCTGTTGTCTGCTGAAGGATTGCTGCTAGCATATGGTGTTGGAGCTCACACCTCCGACTTAGCCCTGTAGCGCGGCGCAGCCGCCCTTTCCTCAATGAGGACGAAAGGAATTCATGTGTCCTTAAGCATCAATGTTGCCGAGACTATAAACCGCGCGCGGATGTCCGGCTTCCAGATTCGGATTCTGGTCATTTGCACCGCAGTTTTGATTGTCGACGGCTTCGACGCGCAAGCTCTTGGATTTGCGATCCCTTCTCTGTCTGCAGAATGGAAGGTCCCCCCGGGGGCATTCACCACGGCCGCCACCGTCGGGGTGGCGGGCCTGCTTGTGGGCAGCCTCCTTGTTGGTGCTCTGAGTGACAGGTTGGGCCGGCGGCCGGTAACTTTGGCGGGCCTCGCCCTTATCACGGTCACCATGTTCGCTACGGCCGGGGCGGGGTCTATGGAGTGGCTGATCGCGCTTCGATTCTTGACCTCGGCCGCTGTAGGGGCCTTGACGCCTAACCTGATTGCACTCGTATCCGAATTCTCCCCGCAGCGGAGTCGCTTGTTCACCGCTACGATAGCGATCTCCGGCTTCTCATTGGGCGGTGTTCTCGGAGGTTTCCTTGCTGCCTGGCTTGTTCCCCTGACCGGGTGGCATGGTGTTTTCATCGCCGGAGGACTTATAACTCTCGTCACCGGCCTCGGCGTACTGTTCGGAGTCCCTGAGTCGGTTCGGTTCCTCACGTTGGCCGGGAATCAGGAAGCCGTGCGACGTTTGATGATACGCATTACCGGTCAGAACGTGTCGGATGGCACGACATTCGTGCTGGCAGAGGAGAAGACCGGCCGGGCTTCTTTGGCCGCACTCTTCGACCGCAAACGTGCAGTCTTGACAGCCCTCCTCTGGTTGACCTTCTTCATGAGCCTTCTGGTGCTTTACTTCGGCGCCAACTGGCTGCCGACCATCCTGGCAGGGGCTGGATTTACGGCCAGTTTCGCACTTATCGGAACTTCGATTTACAACATGGCTATGGTTCTGGGGGCGCTTCTATCAGGGTTCACCGCTGACAAGGTCAAGCGGCCTGAACTGGTTCTCGGTGGCGCCTATGCGGGCGCCTTCGTAACCTTCCTTTGCATGCCGCTAGTGAGTGGCTCCCCGGGACTCCTGCTTGTGGTTCTTTGCTTCGCAGGGTTCTTCGTTCAAGCCGGTCAGGCAAGTCTCGCCGGCTTCGCCGGCACACTATATCCCACCAGTATTCGCGCAACGGGTCTTGGATGGGCGTTTGGTGCAGGACGAATAGGGTCGATCGTGGGGCCCCTGATAGGTGGAGTCTTGATTGCGGCGAGTTTCGGCGGAGTTACTATCCTGTCGATGCTTGCCGTCCCGTCAGCAGTCGCATCCTTGGCGGTCACGACGATCGGGCTGCGAAAATCCGGTCGTGTGAGCGAAACTGACTTGAAACTAGAAGATGGTCACGCAGTCGGCAAAGCGCACAGCTGAAGCACGTTGCCAGCAAGACTTACCTCCATTTAGCCTGCCGGGTCTGGCGCGGATTTTTGTATCCGTGACTTCCCCGGCATGAGCGTGGTGTGTCCTAGGTCTGGGACGCACCACGCCCATGTAGTTCATCGCTTTAAGACCAAGGCCAGCGAAAGGACATTCATGCCAAGTGCAGCGGCAACCCACCAGACTTGGGAGGTGATAGCCGTTCGGCATGGACGGCTGCTGACCACCCGCGGGGACTTTTATCTAAATTATTCAGGGTACGGTCAACCGGATGGCCCACTCGAGCTTGCTTACTGGATCTGGATTCTCAGGAGCGGATCACGCACGATCGTGGTAGATACCGGTTACTCCTCTGATGGTGCTCAGCGACGCGGGCGTGAGGTGCTTATCCCACCCTCTGAGGCGCTGGAGGCCTTGGGGATTTCTCCTGATTCGGACGTCGATCTTGTGGTCACGCATGCGCATTACGATCACATCGGAAATTTGGATCTGTTCCCCAGCCAGCCCGTATATCTGCACCCGGCGGAAACGGCTTTTTGGCTTGGTCCCGATTCTTGCCATAGTGAATTTCAGGCAGTGGTTGACGATGCCGACCTGGCGCGGCTGCGGCAAGTTGCTGAATCGGACCGCGTTGTCTGGGTCGATGCTCCACGGGAAATTGCCCCGGGTGTGACTGTGGTGCCTTTCGTGGGACATACTCCCGGGCAACTGGTAGTAGTTATCGAGACGGCGGCAGGGCGGGTGGTCCTATCGTCCGATGCCTGCCATCTGACCGAGGAACTCGAGGCCGACATGCCGTTCAAGCACAATACGGATCTTATCGGCTTGTTTCGAGGCCTCGCCAAACTGCGTGAGTGGCAAGGACAAGGTGCCATCGTTGTACCAGGTCACGAACCTTCAGTGCTGGGAAACTTCCCGCCGGTGGAGGGGGCGTTGGCGGGCCATGCTGTCCGCATCGGTTGAGGTCCGCCGGCAATGTCTTCCTGAGGTCAGGAAGACATTGAGTCGTTCGTTTGAGGGGAGTTCTTGAGTGCGCCAAGAACTATCCCGGCTGCCGTTTTCACATGATCTGAAGCCAAGGCCCGAGCGGCTGAAGCGTTTCTGTTTTCGATAGCCGATCGAATCTCCTGAATTTCCGCGAGGCTCGACTGTGGGCGTCCGGGCTGCGCAAGCGTCAGCGCGCGCAGTTGGGTGACACGCCGCTGAAGCATCTCCACCATCTGTTGAAGGATGGGATTATGTGTACCGTTGAACAAGGCTTCATAGACCCGGTTCTTGGCCTGCAGCAGCTCGTGGGTATGGTCAGCTCCCGCTGACTGTTCAACTGCGGTTGCCAGTTCATCGACGGCTGCGAAAAACCGCTCTCGTTCCTGTTGATCGGCGTTAAGAGTGAAGAGTTCAGCGGCCAGACCTTCGAGGTTGGCGCGGATGACGTAAACCTGGCCAGCGAGCTCCGGACTAACGACTGAAACGTGCGTACCTTTGCCGTTTTGAGATTCAACAAGACCTTCCGCCTCAAGGAGCCGTAAAGCTTCCCGGACGGAGGCGCGACTGGCCGCCGTCATCTCGCACAGCTGACGCTCTATCAGGAGCTGTCCTGGCGCGAAGCGCATCTCAACTATTGCATTACGAAGAATGGAAGCTACTTGCTCACGGATTGGTGCGTGGCGCAGGACTTGCATCTCACTCATAGTCATCGCGGTAACCCCTTCATGAGCTCCTCAACCAGGAGCAGTAGCTTCCAATTCAAACTAGCGGACAACCAAGCACCTCTAACAGTAAACACTGCCACCCATTCACCAGGTGTCTGGTATACATTGTCTGATAGCATCTAGTAGCTATCATACAACACGACGAAGGAGTCCTGATGGAATCGCACGATCTGACCCAAGTCGAGCAAAGCCGTTATGAAAAGGGCGAAGCCATGCGGCGGCAGGTGCTCGGCGACGAACATGTCAACAGGTCATTGGGGAACGCCACAGCCTTCTCTAAACCCCTCCAGGAACTCGTGACCGAGTACTGCTGGGGCTATCTCTGGAACCGCGATACCATCTCCCTGCGTGAGCGCAGCTTCATCAACCTGGGAATGATTACCGCTCTGGGCAAAATGGAGGAGCTCGCACTTCATGTAAAGGGTGCGATCAACAACGGCCTGACGCCGGAGGAGATCCGCGAAGCCCTCCTGCAGACCACCATCTACTGCGGTGTCCCTGCCGCGCTTGAAGCCACACGCACCGCACAGCGCGTTCTCACTGAGATGGGCATTGATACGCATGAGTGACGCTGCGGTCGGATTCATCGGTCTGGGAAACATGGGCCGGCCGATGGTCACGCTTCTGGCCAACGCCGGTATGAACGTTGTTGTTTTCGACGCTTCGGAATCCGTTCGTCAGGCAGCCGCATCCGACGGCCTGACCGTCGCTACCGGAACAGCAGAAATTGCTGCGACCTGCGAAACCGTCATCCTTATGTTGCCTTCCAGCGACATTGTGGACAGCGTCGTCAAAACCTTGTGCGATGAACCCGGACGCCTGGTCTCGCTCATTATTGATATGAGCTCCTCAATTCCAGACCGCACAGTGTCCCTTGCAAAGCGATGCGCTGGCTTCGGCGTTGCAGTTGTGGATGCTCCTGTCTCTGGAGGCGTTGCCCGTGCGAAGACCGGCGATCTTACCTTGATGGTGGGAGGCGCAGCAGCCGACGTTGAACGGGCACACGCATTCCTCCCGCTGCTTGGAAGCCGCATCATCCACGTTGGAGAGGTCGGGGCCGGACATGCCGTAAAAGCCCTGAACAACCTGCTCTCCGCCACGCACCTGCTGGCAACCAACGAAGCAGTCCTGGCCGCGCGGAAATTTGGTGTCCAGCCCTCCGTGTTCCTCGACGTGGTGAACACATCGAGCGGGCGCAGTGGATCGAGCGAATTGAAGCTGCCCAACTATGTTCTGCCCGGCACATTCAATTCCGGTTTTTCTGCTTCTCTGCTTGAGAAGGATGTCCGTATCGCTGTGGACCTGGAACATGCGCTTGAGATGGAAGCCCCGATCAGTGAGGCAGTGGCCGCCAGATGGAAAGACCTTAATTCACGTCTGGAAGCTGGCGCAGATCACACAGCAATTATCCGGCCGATGGAGCAGGACCTCGGGCTTGAGGTAAGAGCTTCCTGAGCCCCTAAGCAGGACCCACCGTACCGTCTGCAGCTGGAGCTCGGTTCGGCGGTAGGTACAGGCAGAGCTGCAAAATATCCACCCAGGCGCCCGGAGCGTCTCGGTTGAGAATGGAGAGCTATGAAGGATCTTTCCGGGCGGGTAGCGGTTGTTACCGGGGCCGCGAGCGGAATCGGGCGCGCAATGGTGGAACGGTTCGCCGATGAGGGAATGCGCGTTGTCCTCGCCGATGTTGAAAACGAACCTCTGCAGCAGGCGGTCACGGAACTTCAGGCACGTGGAGTTGACGCTGTCGGCCGCCGCGTAGATGTTCGGGACCCTGAGGACCTTGAAAACCTGGCTAACCTCACCCTGCGAACGTTCGGGGCGGTCCACGTCCTCTGCAACAATGCAGGTGTTGACGCTGGAGGCCCTTTCGAAGACATTCCCGATGGCGCCTGGCACTGGGTGATGGACGTGAATTTTTTTGGAGTGGTGAACGGGTGCAGGGCATTCCTCCCTGCCTTGCGCGCTGCCGGTGAAGGGCACATCGTGAACACAGCGTCCCTTGCGGCCGTCAACTCGGGCATGAGGACGATGGCGCCGTACATCGCATCAAAGTTCGCCGTCCTGGGGTTTACTGAAAACCTTGCAGTGGAGCTGGCCGAGAGCGACCCGCAGATTGGGGTCTCGATCATCCTTCCTGGTGGTGTGAAAACCCGGATGACTGACTCTGAACGCAACCGTCCCGAAGGTCTGCCGGGTACGGAGCACCCGCTGCGTAAAGAGGTAGTAGACGGCATTCGGTCGGCTACCGAGCGGGACGGTCTGGACCCATCCACGGTTGCCGAAAGCGTCGTCTCCGCTATCCGCGACCAGAGCTTCTATGTCCTCACACACCGACAATTGGCGCTGGATTCAGTAAAAAGACGACTTGAATGGATGACCGGAGATCAGCAGCCACTCCCCCGTATCCTCCGCTAGGTAGCAAGCAGGGTAATCCTTAGCCGGGGCAAATACGCCCTATACATTGACGTATTAAACTGGAGACCTAAATGAAAATTGAGAAGCAGGCCGACAATCCACCCGTCCAGGGTTGGGTGGACGACAGGTTCGGCAAGGTGGTGGACGCGTACCTCGAGAACTACCGGCAAGGCGACGAGCTCGGGTCATCACTGCATGTAACTGTGGCCGGCAATACGGTCGTCGATCTGTGGGGTGGTTGGACCGACGACGCTCGCATGAAGCCCTGGACCCAGGACACTCTTGTCTGCATGATGTCCGTGGCCAAGGGCATCTCAGCCATTGCGATCGCCGTTCTGGTCGACCGCGGCCAGCTCGACCTTGACAAACCCGTAGCCAATTATTGGCCGGAATTCGGCCAGAACGGTAAGGAAATTATCCTCTTGCGCTGGGTGCTGGATCATAGGGCAGGTCTCCCCGCCCTGGTCGATGAACCCCTCTGGCCAGGTGCGACCTTTGATCGTGAAGCGATGGTCAAAGCGTTGGAACGTGCCCGCCCCCTCTGGGAACCCGGCACGGTTGCGGCTTACCACGTTCAAACACAGGGCTACATTCTCGGCGAACTCGTACGCCGAGTAACCGGGACACCAATCGGTGAGTTCATTCGAAGCGAAATTACAGACCCGCTCGGGGCCGACTACTGGATGGGGCTGCCCGAGACGGAGTTCTCCCGAACCAGCGACCTCCTACCGAATGACCGCTCGCGGTTGATCGCTGCCCGCGACGCCGAGGCGCCGGATTCCCTCCGGGTGCTGGCACTGGCGCAAAACCCGGACTGGCCCTGGCGAAAGATGGTCAACTCTGCCGAATGGCGAACCGCCGAGATTGCCAGTGCCAGCGGGCACGGAAATGGCCGGGCTGTTGCCCGCATCTACGCTGCCATGGCCAACGGGGGAACCATCGACGGCGTGAGGATCATGAAGCCAGACACTGTCCGCCGCTTTGCCGAAATGCAGCACAACATGATCGAGATCGTCCAGGAACGGAACTACCGCCAGGGACTCGGCCTGCTGCTCAACTCGCCTGACGCTGTCTATATGGGCCCTCATGATGCAGCGTTCGGCCACCACGGCATTGGCGGCTCCATTGGATTCGCCGACCCGGTGGAGCAGGTGTCCTTCGGCTACGCCATCAACAAAATGCACGAAGTGGGAACAAACGGACCTCGGGCAAGGCGTCTCATCGACGCCGTTTACGCCTCACTGTAAAGGAGAAGCATGGAAAATCTGTCTCAACTACAGGTTGCCGTTGTCACCGGGGCGGGACGCGGCATCGGCGCCGCCATCGCCCATCGCCTCGGAAAAGACGGGTTTCACGTCATAGTGGCCGACGTAGACCGAGCCACTGCCGGGAACGTCGCGGCAGAGATCAAAGAGGCAGGCGGCTCCGCTGAAAGCGTCTGTCTCGACGTAGCGGATAAGGCCGAAGTCCAGGACTGGGCTCAAGAAGTTGCTGAACGGCTTGGGCGGCTCGATGTCGTGGTCAACAACGCCATGTGGATCCGTTACGGGCCTCTGGTCGAAATGACCGAGGAAGACATCGATAGGATGCTCGGCGTCGGACTGAAAGGCGTCATCTGGATGATCCAGGCCGCTGCTCCCCTCATGGCAGCACGCGGATCCGGTTGCATCGTGAACGTCTCCTCACCAGCCGCCGTCCGGGCCACCCGCGACGCCGGCATCTACGCCGCAGTGAAGGGCGCCGTCTCCAGCCTGACCTGGCAGATGTCCAGCGAACTGGGACGACAGGGAATTCGAGTCAACGCAGTCGTCCCAGGCGCCGTGCCGACAGAAGGAGCCCGCGCCCTTGTGGATGAGGAAGGCTACGAACTTCGCCGGGCGAAGACGCCCCTCGGTAGGCTGGGGGCCCCGGACGACCTCGCCAGCGCGGTTTCCTTCCTAGCGTCCAACGATGCATCTTTCATCAACGGACACCTGCTGACAGTGGACGGCGGGCTTACTGTGTCCTAGAACCGGGGGCTTACTCCGAAGTAGCCGCCACGGCAACCCTTTGACATTTGTGCTGTGGCTGGCGGTTCCTCAATCTTGGGCTGTGACCGGCCTCAGGCAGTCTTGCTCCGGGGACGGCGGCAGCAGAAAAAGTCCCGGTGCTAATTGCGAACTCTCGACTAGAGCATTCCATGGGCACCGGGTGGAGCATCTCGCAGCGCCCCACGAACCCTCCCTGTCATTTTCGACGGGGAGGGTCCGTCGCGTCGAAATGAACGCCTCCAGAGCAGACACTGTATGCCGGGACTGTCCGATGAACGGTGTGTGGGGTCTGACCGGTTTTCATTAGTGAGTGGTTCTTTCGAACCTGCCCGCGAAGGTGGTCGCGAACGCGTTTAGCGCTGGCTTCCCCCTCACGGTTGGCGCAGCTGCGAGCCAGCACGTGGCAACGCTGATAGCCGGTCGGCCCCGGTTGCCGCGGCAACTTCTGCCAGCACACTCCAAAGCCCACCCACTCCCCCAGCCTTACAGAATCTCCATTATCGGCTTTTAGGGAATGGGAGTAGAAGTAGCTGGGATGGGGCGTTTGAATATTTGGACACCGTCGCGGTGCAGGAACAGGGCACGGCCGTGGCCGTCGTTTTTGATGAGCCAAAGAATACTTCCATCAATGGCCATCATGTCGACGTGGCCTGAGGCGACAAATTCGCCGTTCTGACGGATGGTTACTTCCTCACCGTGACGTAGTTTTGTCCAGTTGGGGACCGGCGCCAGTCGTTGGGTGATGTTGGGGACGGGATTCTGGTGCGTGGTCACAGTCCGCTCTCTCTGGCTGATGCATGTTATGGACAAGGGGATGCCACTGGCGGTCCTGTCCGGGTGTTGGCTTAGCGAGTAGGGGACCGCCCCGGGCGGGATGGTCCCCTACTTTGTTGCTTTTTGCTGCTATCTGGAGCTTAGTTCCGCTGACACTTCCAGGTTGTCTGGGCGGGGTTCTGCGATATTCTGCCGGCGTTGACGGCGGGCTAACCAGGTGGCGAGCAGTCCGAGTGCGATGTTGACCAGCATGAAGCCGACGGCTGCCACGATTTGGGCCTGCAGCAGTGAGCGGCTGTAGTAGGTGCCGATGACGGTGGCGCTTCGCAGAAGCTCGATGTATCCGCCGAGCACGTAGGCCAGTGCTGTGCCTTTGAAAAGAATCACCATCTGGCTGACGAGGGCCGGGCTCATGGAGCGCAGTGCTTGGGGCAGCAGCACCAACTGCATTGTCCGGAACCCGGAGAAACCAAGGGCTTCGGCCGCTTCGGTCTGACCATGGGGAATGGCCCGGATACCTGACCGTAGGAGGTCTCCAATGACTGCACTGCTGAACAGGGTGAGGGCGATGACGAGGAACCAGAAGTCCGGGAGCTTCAGGCCATAGGTCGGCAGGACCAGCGAGGTGAAGTACAGGAGCAGCAGCAAGGGAACGCTGGCGAACACGTCGGTGAATATTCTGCAGGCGATCCTTATCGGCGCGCTGCGCGAGAGCAACCCGAAGGCGAGCAAGGTGCCAAAGAGCATGGAGAGGACCATGCCGACGGCTGCTGCCTGGAGGTTGTTCAGCAGGCCCTGTCCGAGGAGGACCCACAGGCCTGGTTGGGTGAAGGGCTTCCACGCTGCCTGGCTGAATTCGCCGTGGACATCGAGCATCTCGTAGGCCTCGTACAGGCCGAACGCGATCAGGGCGATGCAGGCGATTTCAATCACAGTGTGGCGTCGCCGCGCCCGTGGTCCTGGTGTATCAAAGAGTGGTTTTGTACTCATCGGCTGAACGCCGCCTTTCGGTCAAGAACGCCCACGAGCCGGCCGACGATGAGGCCGATCAGCAGGTAGCTGATGGCGGCTCCGCCGAAGATCAGGAACGGCTGGGCTTCGTCCACAGCTGCTTTATTGGTGGCGAACGTGAGGTCCGCGACGCCAACCAGCGCGGCGACAGAGGTGTTTTTGATCATGGTGATCAGCACATTGCCCAGTGGCTGGATGACGGTCCCGAACGCCTGGGGCAGGATGACGTGCTGCATGGCCGGGCGCGGACCGAACCCGAGCGCACGCAGGGCTTCGAGTTCACCGGTGGAAACCGTGTTCAGGCCTGACCGGAGGGTTTCACTGACGAAGGGTGCGGTGTAGATGACCAGGACGATGGCCGCTGAAGCGAACAAAGGGTATTGAATGCCCAGCAGCGGCAGGCCGAAAACGAACAGGACCATCTGCACCGGCAACGGAATGTTCCGGAAGATTGTTACATACGTCGCTGCTGCGGCGTTAAGGGTGCGGATGGGACTGACCCGCATGGCGGTCAGGAGGGTTCCCAGAACCAGCGCCCCGGCCCAACCCAGCACCGTAAGTTCCAGGGTGATCAAGACCCCACTGGTGAAGTCAGCGACATAGCCGGAGATAAACGACATGAGCGGTCCTTAGAGAGTGACGTGGGGCGGGGTGACATCGGAAGGCTTGACGGTTCCGATGGTGTTGTCGTAGGCCTTCTTCCACTCACCGTTGTCTTCGATCTTCTTCAGGAAGCCGTCAAGGTAGTCGTGCCACGCGGTGTCGTCCTTGGCCGAACCGATGGCGTATTCCTCGCTTGCCATGTAGTCGCCGACGAGTTTGAAGTCACCCTTGTTCTGGTCCATCAGGCCCAGGAGGAGTGATTCGTTGGTGACGACGGCGTCAACGCGCTTCTGCTTCAGGGCCTGGGCGCATTCGCTGTAGGTGCCGAACAGGGTGAGCTTTGCTTGGGGCGCCAGGGTGGGCAGGAGTTGCGCTGCCCGCGCGCCGGTGGTGGTGCAGACCGGCTTGCCATTGAGGTCGTCCTTGTTTGAGATGGACGAGTCGTCGTTGCGGACCATGGTGGAGACGCCGCTTTCAAGGTACGGGCCTTCGAAGGCAACGGCCTTTTTCCGCTCGTCGGTAACGGCGTAGGAGGCAAGGATCGCGTCCACCTTGCCCTGTTGAAGGAACGCTTCGCGGTTGGCTGTCACGGCTTCGACATATTCGACGTTGTCTTCGCTGCCGGTGAGATCCTTGGCGAGGAGCTTTGCCAGTTCGATGTCGAGGCCTTCCATGTCGCCCGTGACAGGGTTCTTGACGCCGAACATGGGCTGGTCGAATTTCACACCCACAATGATTTTCCCGCGTTGTTGGATTTTGGCCATTGTGGTGCCGGCCGGGAAGCTCTCGACCGGGCTGCTGGCGGCGGGAGCTGTTGAATTCCCGCAGCCGGTGGCGCCCAGGGCGAGGGTGGCTGCGATGGCGATGGGGGCGAGGATTCGGAGCTTTTTCATGATTGTCCTTTTGGATTGGGCGCGGGCGTCTATGCCGTCGTCTGATGTGGGTGGGTTAGTGAACGGAGGAGAGGAAACTGCGGGCGCGTTCGCTGCTTGGGGCGGAAAAGAACGTTTCCGGGTCAGCTGACTCGATGATTGCCCCGTCTGCCATGAAGATGATCCGGTCCGCGCAGGACCTGGCGAAGGACATTTCGTGGGTGACGACGACCATTGTGGTGCCGCGTTCGGCCAGCTGGCGCATGGTGGTCAGCACGTCTTGGGTGGATTCGGGGTCCAGTGCTGACGTTGGCTCGTCGAACAGGATGACCTTTGGTTCCATCGCCAGGGCTCTGGCGATGGCTGCGCGCTGTGACTGGCCGCCGGAGAGCTGTGCGGGGTAGGAGCCGGCTTTGGAGCCGATGCCCACCATGTCCAGCAGTTCGCGGGCCCTGCGTTCGGCGTCGGTCTTGCTTTGCCCGAGGATCTTTCGTGGTGCGAGCGTGACGTTGTCCAGGATGGTGCGGTTGGCGAACAGGTTGAACGACTGGAAGACCATACCCACCTCGGTACGGAACTTGAACAGCTCCTTGCCTTCGGCGGGCTGGGGTGCTCCGTCGACGAGGATCTCGCCGCTGTCGATGGTTTCGAGGCGGTTGATGGTGCGGCACATGGTCGATTTGCCGGAGCCGGAGGGGCCAAGGACGACGACGACTTCACCCCGGTTGACCCGCAGGTTGATGTTTCGAAGGGCATGAAGAGGGCCGAAGTGCTTGTCCACGGCGCGGAGTTCAACAACGATGTCGCTGTCCGCGTGCTGGGTTGAGGTGTTTTCGGGCATGGGGTTTTTCCTGTCGTGGTTGTGGTGCGTTTCCTGAGCGGTGAACCGCTCGATGATGGCGTCCGTGCTTCAGTGGTTAGTGAAGATTGAGCTCGGTGAGGGTGCTGGCGACTGTGCTTTCCTGTTGTTTGAGGAAAGCGTCGAAGTCGGCCCCTGTGGTGAAGGAGTCTTCCCAGCCGTTGTCCGCGAGGGCTTGCTTCCAGGCCTGCGATTCGTGCAGTCGGGTGAGCGCTTCGGTGAGCCTTTTCCGGTCTGAATCGGAGAGCCCTGGCGGGGCCATGAGTCCACGCCAGTTTGTGAAGGCCAAGTCGATTCCGGATTCGCGCAGAGTCGGTGCGCTGATGCCAGGCTGCCGGTCCTGGCCTGATACAGCAAGGACCCGCAGCTGCCCGGAGGCAATTTGTTCCTCGTACTCGGCGATGCCGGAAGTTCCAAAAGCAATCTTGCTGCCCAGCAGGGCCGGCAGCAGCTCGCCCCCTCCGGAATAGGGCTGATAGGCCACGTCGGTGAGCCTGATGCCCGCCGCACGTGCGAGTTCCATCGGAAACAGGTGGTCGGGACCACCGATGGCCGACCCTCCCCCCACCGTGACCGAATGTGGGGAGGCCTTCCATGCAGCAACGAGGTCCCCCACTGTTCGGTAGGGAGAGTCTCCCCGAACGAGGATCCCCTCGGGTTCCTCGAGGAGTTTGGCCACGGGGGTGGCATCGGAGACTTTGATCCTGGAACCGTTGGCGTAGCTTGAGCCAACCACCCCGAGGCCCATCATCATCACCAGGCCGCGGTTTCCGGTTTCATTCATCAAACGGGCCAGGGCAACACTGCCACCCTCACCCGGAACGTTGAAGATTTCCATGTGCCCGGAAATCCCTGCATCCTCCATGACACGGGCCGCGACCCGGGCGGTGATGTCATAACCCCCACCCGGGGTGTTAGGGACCATCATCCGCGTCGGGTTTACCAGTGTCGCTGCCGGAGCTGAGGTTCCACACGCACTGAGCGTCAGGAGGATGGTGAGGGCAATGACACGGACAGCTTTGTGCAGTGTCATCATGGTCCTCACCTCCTTGTGGTGTGTGCGCCGTCCTCTGTGTGACGTGGCTACTATCAAAGCGTGACTCATGCCACGAGGGCCTGTCACTGTTAGCGAATCAATGAAGGTTGTGGTCTTTGTGGTCACGTTCAGGCCGGGACGCCGCCTAAGCCTGTCACGGCAGTTCCTGCTGCTGCAGCTTGGGGTGATCACCATCGTCCTGCTGGCCGTAACGATGGTTTCGGTGGCCCAATCGCGGGCCGACTTCGTCGACGTCCACGGCCAAAGGATGCTTGCCATCGCCGAAAACCTGGCCTCCACCCCGGTCGTCCGTGACGACATCTCCGCAGCGCAGGCATCGGTCATCCTCGCCCCAGACGTGGACAAGGCGCGTGCCCTTTCCGGGGCCTCGATCGTCGCAGTGACAGATCCAAAGGGCGTTGTTCTTGCCTCCTCCGAGCCGGAAACTGTCGGGGATGCGGTGGATGTAGCGGCATCACGGGCCGCGCTGGGGCGCTCATGGACCGGCGACCTCACCTTCGGCGGCCGGCAGACCATTGCGGCGCGTGTCCCGGTATTGAAAGCTGACGGTACGGTTACCGGGTTGGCCCTGGTAGCGGAAGACTACCCCGCCTTCGGAAGTGCACTGGCAGCTGCGGTGCCAGACCTGATGTTCTTCCTTGGCATGGGTGCGGCGCTTGGCGTTGCCGGCTCGTGGCTGCTGTCCCGGCTTATCCGGCGGCGCACCAGAGGCTTGGAACCGGAGGAGATCGCCGAACTCGCCGACAACCGTGAGGCATTGCTCTACAGCATTCGGGAAGGGGTCATTGGTGTCGGGCCTGATGGAAGGGTCACCCTTTTGAACCAGCCAGCCACCGAGTTGTTGGGGTTGCAGGGCGATTCGGTTGGCAAACGTGCCCAGGAGCTGCCACTTGAGGACAACATCAGGGAATTACTGCTGGGAACGACGAATGCAGAGGAAACAATGGCCGTGAGCGGGTCGAGGCTGCTGGTCTTGAACCGCAGGACTGTCGGCAGCCGGGGCAGGCCAATCGGAACGGTCACGACTCTGCGTGACCGAACAGAGTTGGCCGAACTGCAAAGCCAACTGGCGGCCAACCAGAGCATCACCGAAACGCTCCGGGCCCAAACGCACGAGTTCTACAACCAGTTGCACACCGTGTCAGGCATGCTCCAGCTGGGAGACTTCACGGAGGTGAAAACGTTCATCCGGGCACTGACCAGGCGCCGCGCCGAAATTAACGGGGAAATAGCGCGCCACATCAGGGACTCCTCAGTTGCCGCGCTGCTGGTGGCAAAAATAAGCCTCGCCGAAGAATCAGGCATTGAACTACGGCTCGACAACGAATCGCATCTCGACCCCCTCGAACCATCACTGGCCGCCGACGCCATCACTGTGCTGGGAAACTTCATCGACAACGCCGTCGACGCCATCGCCGGGCTGGAAGACGCCACCGTATTTGTACACATCAGCGACAGGGATTCCATGATCACCATTAGAGTCAGCGACCCTGGACCCGGAGTACCAGAGGACCTCGAACAACGGATCTTCACCCGCGGCTTCAGCACCAAACCAGCACCCGCTGCCGGCCGCGGAGTCGGGCTCGCTCTGGTCCGTCTCGTCTGCGCC
The DNA here is from genome assembly GCF_030812615.1 of Pseudarthrobacter niigatensis. NCBI lineage: Bacteria > Bacillati > Actinomycetota > Actinomycetes > Micrococcales > Micrococcaceae > Pseudarthrobacter > Pseudarthrobacter niigatensis. Next base: position 581,579 of record NZ_JAUSTB010000001.1, read on the forward strand.
AAACGAAAAGGAGCAGTCACAGTACGTAACGAGGCCGGGGCCGTCTTTGAAGCAACCCTCCCCCATTCGGCGGTCCTCCCATGATCAATGTCCTCGTCGTCGAAGACGACTTCAGAGTGGCCGGCATCCACTCCCGGTTTGTCAACCAGACGCCGGGTTTCCAGGTAGTAGGAACGGCGCATAATGGTAAATCCGCAAGAGAAGCAGTGAGAAAACTAAACCCTGACCTGATTCTTCTGGACGTTCACTTGCCAGATGCCAACGGTCTGGACCTCCTTCGGGAATGGCGTGCCTCGCGCATCCCCGTGGGCGTTATCGTCATCACCGCAGCGACAGAAGCGAACAGCGTCCGACATGCGCTGGAAGGAGGAGCTGTCCACTACATCATCAAGCCCTTCGAATATGAAGACTTGACCGCACAGCTCCAACGCTTCCGCAACCAGGCAGAAACACTTAACCAAACCGCCGCTGCCGGGCAAGAGGACATCAACAAAATCTTCGGGTACTCCGCAGCGCCACTCTCGGACGTTGTCCACAGACTGCCCAAGGGGCTCAGTGCTGAGACGGCCGCACTCGTAGCCGAGCTACTCGGGTCCGGTAGCGAGATGTCCGCTTCAGACTGCGCAGACGCTCTCGGGATATCCCGTGTCAGCGTCAGGCGCTACCTCGAATACTTCGTCGATGCCGGGCGCGCGAACGTGCGACTGGAGTACGGCAGAGCCGGACGGCCAGAACGCAAATATCGCCGCCGATGAAGTCCACCTAGATGAAGGCAAACTGACCTCATTGGCTCCTTGAAATACACCCCAACCTGACGTCCGGCTGCCTGAGCAGGGCAAGTACGGCCTGTCAGAGGACTTCGATCTTGTTCTCTCACGGTTAGAGGAGTCCGCGAAGGTGCCATCGCCCGGCCGTAGCGCAAGCAAGTTTCACCAGGCCAGATTCTTTGGTTATTAGGGCGACTTCTTGTCTCTCGAACACAGGTTTCCTGACTAGGACTGTTAGGGTGGGATCTGATATCAGCGTGAGCCACTGTCAGTGAATCTGAATTCCGGGCCACTCTGACACCAACGCAAGACTTCGCCCCGTGCTACCCGGCTTTTGGCGCCCAAGAACTCTTCAACTTGGAATTAGTGCTCAAGGGGTAGAAAAAGAACGGTGTAGATCCCTAAGGTGGCCAGGACGGCGACGGCGGCAGCGATAGCTGCGGGGGACAACGCGTCTGATCGCATGCTGTCATGGTTGATCCCGTGTACGGCCCGCCGGAAACGCCGTGTGTGGGTCAGGCTTATGGCAAAGGCCGTCGCAATGGCTGACAGCACGAGGGTGCCAACGAACCAACCGTGGTGGGGTATCCAGCGCAGAAAGACTGCCGCAGCCGCAATGAGTGACATCGTGGTCCGACGCCACGCTAGGTCTGTCCTCTCTGGCTGGAGTCCGACGTCGCTGTGAACCGGAAGCTGCCGTTTTTGTCGCATTGCTAGTCTTGCCTCAGTATCACGAAGCCGACCATCATGCCGGCGGCCACGGCGCCGCCGATTGCCAGGAGCGGGGCGATCCACGGCATCGGTAACGGTGCCTTCTGCCGCATGGCTCGCTCGATGTTGACCCAGCGAAAGAATGAGCCGCCGCTAAGGAGCAGCGCTAAGCCTAGTAAGAGGATAGCCAAGCTCTTCCGCAGTTCTGGTCCGAACAGGTCGGCCATGAACGCCTCTACCGCAATACCGCCAGCGAGTAACGCTAGTGAGGTGCGAATCCAGGCCAGGAAGGTCCGCTCGTTTGCCAGGCTGAATCTGGGGTCGGGTTCATCGCCTCCTCGAAGAAGCCTGTCAGAGAATGCTCTGTGCCCTTCGGGAGCGGCAGGGGTGTGGTTCATGTGCCCTTGTATCCTTCCTCGAGCTGCTTGTGGCTTTGGGATGGCGAAGCGAAATTTCTTGTGGCCATCCGGGTCCCCGTTCGGAAGGGAGGAGCAGTGCAAGGAACCTCCGTGCCCGCTCACGTCGGCTGCACGAAAAGAGCCTCACACCCCACTGGAGGGCGGCAAACACGGCAAAGGGTGGGATTCTAAATTCTTCTGGGGGTGTGGTGGACATGGTTCTGGATGTTCCTAGGCTCGGGTTCCGTGGGACCCATATGACTACGACGGGTGCCGGTCAGTCCCCTCGGGACTGACCGGCCTGGTTCCAATGGATCTTCAGCTGGATGCCCGAAGCGCTTCCACGTACTTTTCGACGCGTTCGAGTGTTCCTTCGTCATGAGGGCCCCACTGCGGGTGAGGCGTTCCGGGTCCTTTATACGGTTCATCCTGGTAGTGCTGCTGGTATTCGGCGAGTTTCTGTTCGAGCTCGGACCGGATACGGGTGTAGCTGGGGTCGTCGGCTACATTTCGGACTTCGGTGGGATCGTTTCGGAGATCGTATAGTTCCCATTCTGCGTCGTATATACGATCTGAGGAGCCTGGCACGGCCAGTCCGGCGTTGTAGTAATGGATGAGCTTGTAGTCCGCGGTGCGGATGCCGTAGTGGCCGGGGGCGGCGTGAATGGGATCGTCGTGTTCCCAGTACCGGTAATAGGCCGCATCGGGCCAATCGTCGATGTCCTCGCCCCGCAGAAGGGGCCGGAAGCTGCGGCCCTGTGATGTTGGGAGCGCGTCGCCGGCGTTGATTCCCGCAATGTCCAGGAAAGTAGCCGCGAAGTCAACATTGGTGATAATTGCCTCGCAGCGGCTGCCGGCAGTGATTTCGGCAGGCCATTTCATCAGCATCGGCATCTGGAGGGACTGGTCGAACATCAGCCGCTTGTCGAACCAGCCGTGGTCGCCGAGGAAGAACCCCTGGTCGGAGGTGTAGACGACGAGGGTGTTTTCGGTCAGTCCTCGCTCGTCGAGGTGGTTCAGGAGTCGGCCGACGTTGTCGTCGATGGACTGGATGCACTGAAGATAGTCACGCATGTAGATTTGGTATTTCCACCGCATGCGTGCTTCCCGGTTTTCGGGTCCGCGCAGTTCCTCGGGGACCTCGGTCTTGATGTCCTCGGCCCCCATGTCGTCGGCGATGGTCATGTGGACGTTCCGTACAGCTTGGCTGCGCGTGGCGTAGTCGTCGAAGAACGTTTCAGGCTCCGGGATCTGCCCATCGGCGTAGAGGTGCTTGTGCTTCTCGTCGGGAATCCATGGGCGGTGTGGCGCTTTGTGGTGCACGAGCATGCAGAACGGTTCCTCACCGGTCAGCCCGTCCAGCCAGTCGATGGAAAGATCGGTGACGATGTCTGTGGCGTACCCGGGAACTGTCGTGCTTCCGTTCTCATCGATCATTTCCGGGTCTACATAGTCACCCTGCCCTGGAAAGATCTTCCACGCATCGAATCCCCGGGGCAAAGCTTTGCCGTGTTCGCCCAGATGCCACTTTCCAAAAAGCGCCGTCTTGTAGCCCTTGTGATGGAGTACGTCCACGAACGTGGGCACCCGGTAGTCCATTTCTGTCCAGATTGACGATACGCCGTTGATGTGGCTGTAGGTTCCGGTGAGGATGGACGCACGAGAGGGGCTGCAGATGGAGTTCGTGCAGTACACGGCGTCCATGCGCATGCCGTCTTGGGCGATGCGGTCCAGGTGCGGGGTTTGGTTGACCCGGCTGCCGTATGCCGAGATGGCGTGTGCGGCGTGGTCGTCGGACATGATGAAGATGATGTTCGTCTTCGACATCTCTCTTCCTTTCATACGTGGTGGGGTGCTGGTGCAGTCGCGGGACTTTTGCTTATCCGTGTTGTTGCCGGACAAGGCCATAGGGGACGGCGGGGTGGGCCCTGACGATGTATCTGCCCACGCCGGTTCGGGTGACCATGATTCCCATATGGTGCTGCGTCGCGGCTTTGGTGATTACCGCAATGGCTTCTTCCAGCGCCCGGTCCAGTTCTGCGGCTTCGGAGACGTTGACCTCCAGCATGCCGGTCAGCCGCTCTCCCCCACCGCTGGCGTGCATGCCCGAGGGTTGCATCGATTGGTATCTCTCCATGACGTGGCTCACTGCCATTCTCCCCGGGTTCAGGTGAGCCGGAGGCGCTTGGTGATCGGAAGGTTGGTGACGGAAGTGCCGATTCGCAGGATGTACTCGCCCGGTTCGTAGGTCCATCCGTTATCCCAGTACGCCAGCAGGCGGGTCGGGACATTAATGGTTGCCTCAACCGTTTCTCCGGATTCGGCCCACACGGGGGCGGAGGCAACGAGCCATCGGATGGGGCGGTCAACGGCTGAGTCGTGCTTTTCGGCGTAGATCTGGACTACATTTTTGCCGGCCCGGTTCCCTGTGTTGGTCAGGGCGACTGTCAGAGGCAGGCCGGTCCCTGGTGCGGCCTGTTCAGGGGCGTCCGCTGCGGCCAGGTTCCAGCTGGTGTACCCGAGGCCGTACCCGAATTCATAGGCGGGGGTCTTGCCGGTCTTGAGCCAGGCACGGTAACCGACGTGGATGCCTTCGTCGTAGGTCAGGGTGCCATCTGCATCCGGGCTCACGTTGATAACGGGCACGTCGTCCTGGGTGGCAGGCCAGGTGGTGGGAAGCCTTCCGCCGGGTTCGCTAACGCCCGTGAGGACATCCGTCAGGGCGTGGCCGAATTCCTGTCCGCCGAAGTAGCCAATCAGGGTCGCGGCGACCTTGTCGCGCCATGGCAGTAGGACCGGGGAGCCGGAATTGACGATGACCACTGTCCGGGGATTTGCGGCTGCGACGGCCTGAACGAGGCGGTCCTGTAGCCCTGGCAGCTCCAGCGAGAAGCGGTCGTAGCCTTCGGATTCGACCCGGGAGTTGGTGCCGACGACGACGACGGCGATGTCGGCTGAGCGGGCGGCTTCCACGGCCTCGGCAATGAGGGCCTCGGGATTGGATGTGTCTGGTTCGATTCCGACGGTGATGCCGAGGGCGTTGGCAAGGGCACCGGTGCGGTCGGCGGTGTCGAGCTCCACCTTCACTTCAACTGGTACACCGGCAGTTACCTGGACGGGGGTGGAGATCGATGGCGGTGCGAGGAAGGCGGCCGCGAGATCTGTTCCTTCAGCTTCAGTGGTTCCCTCGTACTGAAGGGCTCCGTCGATGAAGACCCTTCCGTGGCCTACTGTCGCGTACCCGATATTGAGTGTGCCGCTTTCTTCCGGGGCGTAGATCGTGTGGATCTGGACCAAGGCGGAGGCCTGGATCGGGGCGTCTCCGCCGAACCAGACCAGAGCGGTGGAACGCCGGTCCTCGGCGAACAGCTCCGCACCGCCGTCATCCACGAATGTCACGCGCGCACCCGGGGCACCGGTAACAGGGTTGGTCATTCTTTCCAAGGGCAGTTCGGCGATGCCTTCCTGAACGACGGCGCCCACACTGTAGCTGACCTTGTCCGTTCCGAAAACCTCCCGGATCCCGTCCAATGGGGTGACGACCTTTTCCGGAAGGACAGTGGCCGACCCGCCGCCCTGGGTGCGGGCGAAGCGGGCGTTGTGCCCGATGACCGCGACCTTGGCGACGGACGCAGGATGCAGCGGCAGCACGCCGTCATTTTTCACCATCACGGTGCCGGCCGCGGAAGCTTCCCGGGCAAAGGCTATGGGATCTTCCCGGTCTACGGGCTCTGCGGCCACCGGTTCGAACCCTTCGAGGGCGCCGACCCGCGCGGCGAGCTGCAGGATACGGAACACTTTCCGGTCAATCGCGGCTTCCTGGACTTGTCCTGATTGGACGGCGGAGACCAACTCGTCGCCCCAGGCCCCGTCCGGGCCGGGCATCGCGAGGTCCTGGGAGGCGTTGGCGCTGTTGATGCTGCGTACGGCCGTCCAGTCGCTGATGACGACACCGTCGAATCCCCACTCACTGTTCAACGGTGTTTCCAGGAGCTGGTTTTCGGTTGCGGTGGTGCCGTTGATGGCGTTGTAGGCGCTCATGACGAGCCATGCCTTGGAGTCGACAATGGCCTTTTCGAATGCGAGGAGATACAGCTCGCGCAGGGGACGCTCGTCGACTTTCACATCAACGGTAAACCGGTCGGTTTCGGAATCGTTGGCGACATAGTGCTTAGGGGTTGCTCCCACCCCGTTGCGCTGGGTGCCGGCGACGTAGGCGGCGGCGAGTTCGGCCGTCAGCACAGGGTCTTCGCTGAAGGCCTCGAAGTGCCGGCCGCCCAGGGGTGAGCGGTGAAGGTTGATGGTGGGACCCAGGACGACGTCCACACCCTTCCGGCGGGCCTCGACGGCGGAAGCGGCACCCAGCCTGTCGGCAATGGCAGGATCCCAGGACGAGCTGATTGCCGTCGCGGACGGGAAGTTCATGGATGATTGGCGCTCATCCCACACCTCGCCGCGGACACCGCTAGGACCATCCGACACCAGAATGGGCCGCAGCCCGATCTTTTCCATCGGCCACGTCGTCCAAAAATCACGGCCTGTCAGCAGCTGAACTTTCTCCTCAAGCGTGAGCTCCTGAACCAGCGCGTCAATCCGCTGGTCGACGGTAAGGGTGTACATCGTTCCTTCTTTCACTGCAGGTTGTTGTTCACGGTAGGGACCGGCGACTCGTCCTGGAGTCTGTGTCCCTGTACGTCTTTGACGGGCTCATGTCCTGGTGTCGCCAGCAGGCTTTCGTCACTCGCGGAATAGCCAAGCCGCCACGCCTTGAACCGCAGGACGCCGGCCTCCTTGGTCGGGACGGGGCCGGTGTAAAGATTCCACGTCCGGCCGTCTTCCTCGGGGCTCCCGGTCACCCGGTCCATGAGGTTCCGGGGTTCTTTGGCATGCCGCGGCAACGGGGTCCATCCGATGGAGGCACCCGGCGTCGAACAGACGGCCACCACGCCCTCCTCAGTCATCGACAACGCCGGCGCTGCAGTGACTGGAGCCTCGCCGCCGGGCCGCCAGGCTTCCATCAGCTGGCGTTCGGGCGTCATTCCCAGGTCTCCAATGTCGTTTTGCCACGTGTTGAGTACTTCCCTTAACCGGGCCAAGGCTTTCATGTACCTCGGCTCCCCGATGAGGTTGCAGGTCTCATGGGGGTCCTGGTCCAGGTCGTAGAGTTCCTCATGAGGCTTGGACGCCGCCACGAGGCTCCGTTGAAGGTCACTCAAGATAGTGGGCGCCTCGCCGCTTGCCAGCTGCCTGGCTTCCTCCCCTCTCAATCGCCGGAGCTCTGCCCAGGTCGCGGTGTGATCGGGGTAGTCGATGTGCGGCATAGGTGAGCGGTCCGGATGGAAGTTCCGGACGTAGCGGTACCGTTCGTCACGAACGGTCCGGGAGGTATCTTCCGATTCGTCCATCCGGTCCCGACCGGCGTAGACGTACATATTGGGACGGTCATTGAAGGTGCCGTCCCGCCCCAGGAGTGACATGCCGTGCATATGGGCAGGAACGCCCAGCCCGCCGGCTTCGAGCATGGTGGGAGCCAGATCCATGGTGTGAACGAGGTCAGTCCGGACTGAGCCAGGGTACATGACACCTGGCCAACGGATGATCAGGGGTACCCGCAAACCGGCTTCGGTTGCCCAGCGCTTAGCCCGGGGCATTCCCCTGCCATGGTCGCTCCAGAAGACCACGATGGTGTTCGCGACGAGCCCGTCTTCCTCCAGCTGGTCAAGGAGGCCGCCGACCCAGTGGTCCATCTCGGTGATGAGATCCGCGTAACGTGCCCATGCCCGCCGGAAGACTTCCGTGTCCGGGTAGTAGGGCGGGAGCGGCGCGGCCGACAGGTCGTGCCGCTCCTGTGACTCGACATGAGAGGTTGCCAGCTGGAAGGATTCCTCATCAAGGTAGATCTGGGACTCGTGGGTGGTCATTCCGTGGAAGGCTGCGAAGAAGGGCGTTTCCTTATCCGGCCTGTTGCGCCAGTGCGCCGTTGGGCTGCAGTCATCAAAAACGGTGGGGGGGACGTCCACCTGGAAGTCAGTGAAGTAGTTGTTGGTGCAGTAGTAGCCCGCTTCCCGGAAATATTGGGGCAACAGCTTCACTTCAGACGGTGGGACGGCCTTGGTACGCATGTGCATCGTGCCGATGGCATTGGGGAAACAGCCTGTCATGATCGCTGACCGCGCAGGCGCGCAGACCGGTGCAGCGGCGAACGCCCGGTCGAACCGGGCGCCCTCTGCCGCCAGACGGTCCAGGTTCGGTGTGTGCGCGTAGTCGGCACCCGGCCATTCCCCGGAGTAGCAGCCAAGGTCCGGGTTGATGTCATGTGTGGAAATCCACACCACATTGGGGCTGCTCATGAGGCGCCCGCTGCAGTGTGTGCAACTGGCAGGCCGACTCCCGAGTGGAATTCCGGGGCCATTGGATCGCCGGTGGTGGCCATCCAGTGCGCGAGACTGTTCCTCGTCCGGGTGAGCACCGGTTTAAGGTCCGGGTCGCCGGCGAGGTTGGTGAGGCAGTTCGGGTCGGCTGAGAGGTCATACAGTTCTTCCCGGGCCCGGGTGAGGTAAAAGTCGGCGCGCTGGCGGATGGCCTGGTCGTTTTCGGCTGCCTCAAGCATCGCCGGCCACGACAGCCCCCACATGTTCTCAGCGCGGTACTGCGTGCTGCCGTCCGCCCATCCGTTCCAGATGTACCCGTACTGGGAGTCCTGGACGCAGCGCATCTCAAAACGCTGTTTGGCTGACGTTTCGTGGAAGACGGTGAACACCCGGTCGCGGCCCTGTTCCCTCCCGCCTTTGAGGAGCGGGATGAGAGAGATGCCGTCGATTCCGTCGGGTACCCGGACGTCGGCGACGTCACAAAAGGTGGGAAAGAGGTCCAGCATGTTGACGAAGGCGTCGTCGTTGCTGGTTCCCGGTCTGGTCACCCCAGGCCAACGGACAATGAGCGGGGTCAGGGTGCTGCGGAGGTAGCAGTTGGCTTTGGCAAACGGGAAGGCCATGCCGTTGTCGGACAAGAAAATAACGAGGGTATCGTCCGCTTGCCCGGTTCGCTGGAGTGCGTCGAGCACGGCTCCGACCACGTCATCGCACCGCCGTGCCGAGCTCAGGTATTCGGCGTATTCTTCACGCACGCCGGGGATGTCTGGAAGGAAGCCAGGAACGTCCACTTCGCCGGTAGCAAATACCTTGGACGGTTCGGGGTATTCGCTGCGTTCCTCGTCCGTCCAGAATTCGCGCTCCGCGGCGCTGCCGTGGAACGGTCGGTGGGGGTCGTGGGCGTTGGCCATCAGGAACCAGGGGTGGCCGTCCCGGCAGGCATTGGCGATGAACTCCTCGGTGCGGGTGCCGTAGGCTTCGGGGTTCCGCCCGAGGCCCAGCTGGCGCATATCGGCCGCCATGTCCCAGCCGAATCGCTCCACGGGCTGGATGTGTCCGACCTTGCCGAGAATTCCCACCCTGTATCCGGCCTGCTTCAGCTGGTCGTTGATCACGCCGATGCCGTCATTGATGGGTTCGAAGCCTTCAGCGCCGTTGCGGTGCGGCCAGAGCCCCGTCATGAGGGCGGAGCGGCTTGGCTGGCAGACCGCTGCCGGGACGTGGGCGCGGCCAAACACCATACCTTCCCCGGCCAGCCGGTCGAGGTTGGGGGTTGCGTCATCCGGACCTCCGAAAGCGCCGGGAGTGTTGCCGTCCATGTCGTCGGCCGTGATCAGAAGGATGTTTGTCACTTGTGTTGCCTTTGCTTCGTTCCAAGGTTTTGTGCTGTCAGTCCGCGCCGTAGATGTTGGCAATGTAAACGTCGCGGGGGCGTTGTGGGCGACGCTGCGGGCAGTGCTGCCTATGACCCTCCCGATGCCTTGCATCCTGCGGTTCCTCACGATGATGAACGTGGTGTCCAGGTGGGCGGCTTCTGTGATCAGCGTGTCAGCGGCCCTGCCCCTGATGGCGTCGTACGTGACGGCTGGGGCACCTCCGAGGGAATTCGCACCGAGCCTGGTGACGTTCTCTGCGTTGTCCGTGTCAGAAACCGACGACTGTTCCGCTCACGTGATTCGTTCTCTTATGCGTTCTGGGTAGCAAGCAGCTGGCGGCGTTCTTCCCGGCGGAGTGCCTGCGCCTTTGGGTTTGCTACCGGCGCGGCGAAGAACAGGCGTTGCGTGTAGGGGTGCTGGGGCTGGCTGGTGACCTGGTCCCCGTCGCCGAATTCGACAATTTCGCCCCGGTACATCACCGCCACGCGGTGGCTGATGTGCCGGACGACCTCGAGGTCGTGGGAAACGAAGAGGTAGGCGACCTGGGTTTGTTCCTGGATGTCCTTGAACAGTTCCAGGACACGTGCCTGGGTCGAGAGGTCAAGGGCGGATACTGGCTCGTCGCAGACGATCAGCGCTGGTTTGAGCGCCAGCGCACGGGCGATGGCGATGCGCTGGCGCTGGCCGCCGGAGAACTCCCGCGGGAGGCGGTTTCCGGCGTCGGCCGGCAGGCGCACCATGTCGAAGAGGTCCTTGATGCGCTTGGACGATTCAGCCCGGGGGACCTTGCGGACATCAAGCGGTTCGGACAGGATCTGTTCCACCGTCAGGGAGGGGTTCAGGGACGTGTAGGGGTCCTGGAAAACGACCTGGATGTCGCTGGCTAGCCGGCGGCGGTCGGCGCGGTTGGCGTGGGAGATGTCCTCTCCGCGGAACAACACTTTGCCTTCGGTGACGGGAGCCAGGCCAAGGACGGCCCTGCCGAGCGTGGTCTTGCCCGATCCGGATTCGCCAACCAGACCTACGCACTCGCCTTTTTGGACATCGACGGAGACGCTGTGCAGTGCCCGGAAGGGTTTGCCGCGGAAGCCGTGGCCGGGGTATTCGACGGTGACGTTCTGGATGTCCAGCAGTGCTTCAGTCATCGGACTGCTCCATTCGGGGTTGGGACGGCGGTGCTTCCGGTGGTAACGAGGGGGCCGCGCGGTTCGGCGTCGCTGAGGATGGCGCCGAGGAGTTCCTGGGTGTAGGGGTGGCGCGGGGATTCGAAGATGGGCTCGGTGGGGCCGGTTTCGACGATCCGTCCGAGGCGCATGACGGATACGCGGTCACAAAGGTCGGCGACGACCCCAAAGTTGTGCGTTACCAGCACGACTGCCATCTGGAACTCGGACTGGAGATCGCGGAGCAGGTCCAGAACTTCGGCCTGGACGGTGACGTCCAGGGCGGTGGTGGGTTCGTCGGCAATCAGGAGGTCCGGGTTGCAGGAGATGGCCCCGGCGATCAGAACGCGCTGGGCCATGCCGCCGGAGACTTGGTGGGGGTAGGCGGCAAAGGTGCGTTCAGGGTTCGGGATGCCCACTCGTGCAAGCAGTCTCAGCGCACGCTCCTTGGCTTCTTTGGCTGTGATTCCAAGCTGGATGCGCATGGGCTCAACGAGTTGGCTGCCGATGGTGAATGACGGGTCCAGGTTGGACATGGGTTCCTGGGGGATGTAGGCGATGTTCCGCCCGCGCATCTTTTCCATATCCCGTGCGGGCGCCTTGGTGAGGTCTTTGCCCTGGAAATGGATGGAGCCGCCCACGATCTTGCCGCCTTCGGGCAGAAGCCGGAGGACTGACCATGCGGTCTGCGTCTTGCCTGAACCTGATTCGCCAACGAGGCCGTGTACCTCTCCCCTGCGGACTGTCAGGGAAACGTCATGGACGACCTTTTTGATGCCGCCATCGGGAGCAGGGTAACCCACGGAGAGGTTGGAGATTTCGAGGACGATTTCTCCTTCTGGAGCCGCCGGTTCCGGGTGCCGGATGATGTCCTCCACCGCCTTGACATCGGTCACGGCGGCTGTGGCTTTCTTCTTGCGGCCCTGTTTGCGGGGTGCGTTCGCGCGTTCGAGCTCGTCGCGCAGGCTGTTGGCGAGCAGGGTCAGGGAGATAAGGGTAAGGCCGATGGCCAGGGCGGGCCAGAGGATCAGCATCGGGGAGGTGTAGAGGTTGGTGAAGCCGTCGCTGAGCATCGAACCCCAGGTGGGGACATTGATGTCGCCCAGGCCAAGGAATTCCAGCCCCGACTGGACGGCCAGGGCGATACCACCGACGATGGCGGACTGGATCACGATCGGAGCGCGGACGACCGAGAGGATGTGGATGGCGATGATGCGGGCGTCGCTGAGTCCTGAGACGCGGGCGGCGTCGACGTAAAGTTCGTTCCGGACCGCGGTGACCGAGGCGTAGACCAGCCGGAAGAACGCCGGGGAGAGCATGACGCCGAAGATCAGCATCGACAGCCACAGCGAGGGTCCAACGACGGCGCGTGCTGCCAATAGGACGATGATGGTCGGCAGGGCCATCATCAGCGAGATCACCCAGGTCCAGAGGGTGTCGATCCACTTGCCAAAGTAGCCGGCCAGCAGCCCGCCGGTGACGCCGATGACCATTGCGGTCAGCAGTGCGACCAGGGCACCGGCGAGGCTGAACTGGGCGCCGAAAATCAACCGGGACAGCACATCCCGGCCTGCGCCGTCGGCGCCGAGCGGATTGTCCGCGCCAGGAGGGGCGAGGACGTTCTGGATGACAGCGTTGTTGGGATCGTGCGGGGCCAGGAACTGGGCAAATACCGCGGTGATCACGGCAATGGTCAGGAAGGCCATCGATGCGACGGCGAGGGGGTTGCGCAGTACCCGGCGGAACAGGGAAACCCTGGTGCCATCGCGGGGTGCGACGACGATCTCGGGGTCAGTGGTATGTGCAGGAGTTGTCATGACAGACGCACTTTCGGGTTGAGCCAGCCCTGGGCCAGGTCGACCAGGAGGTTGAAGACGATGACGATGACACCCGTTGAGACAAGCAAGCCCATGACGAGTGGGATATCACCCTGGGTTGTGGCTTGGACGGCTACTTGTCCCAGGCCGGGGATCGCAAAGACCTGCTCCACGATGACTGCTCCGCCGAGGAGCCCAACGAAGATGACGGCCAGGACTGCCAGGGCCGGGCCTGCGGCGTTGCGCAGGACGTGCTTGAGGATGACCGTCCGCTCGGGTATTCCGCGGCTGCGGAGGGTGCGGACGTAGTCGTTGCGAAGGGCGTCGATGACGGCGCCTCGGATCTGTTGAGTGACGTTGGCGATGCCACCCAGCGCCAGGGCAATCACCGGCAGGGTCACGGTCTTGAGCCATCCTGTGGGTGATTCTGTAAAGGGGACGTACCCTGTGGGGTCGAACCAGCCCAGGGTCAGCGCAAAGAACAGAACGAGGCCGACGGCGAAGAGGAATCCAGGGATGGCGTGGCCGAGGACGGCGAGCAGCTGGGCAAGCTTGTCGACCCATCCCCGTCTGGTCGCTGCGAGGACGCCAAGGACTACGGAGACGATAGCGACGACAAGTACGGTGCCGATGACAAGGGACAGGGTGACGGACAGCCGGGAGATGATGGCGGCCGACACCGTCTGGCCGCTGAACCATGAAGAGCCGAAGTCTCCGGAAAGGGCGTGGACTACCCAGTCGCCGTATTGGACCAGGACGGGACGGTCAAGGCCGAGTTCCTGTGCCTTCTGGGCGACAGTTTGGGCGTCCGCGGACTCGCCGAGAATCTTCCTGGCAATGTCACCGCCGCCCAGATACAGCAGCGTGAACCCGACGGTAGTAATGGCGGCGAGCATGACGATGCCGGTGAGCAGCCTTTTCACGATGAATGAAATCATGATGGTGATCTTTCAGTGGGTAGGGCTGCCGGGGGCTTGAGTCGGCCCCCGGCAGTGGTCCTATGCCTTGGGCGTGATGTTCCAGAGGTTGGGCCAGGCGTTGCCCTGGTTCAGTTCGACCTTCGTCTTTGCATTGGTGACGAAGAAGTTCGTGGGTGTGTACCACGGGGCGAACCAAGCCTGGTCAACGACGTACTTGTTCAGTTCCTTCAGAGCGGAGTCACGGTCAGCGCCCTCCGCGGTGCGGATTTTGGATACCAACGCATCCACCGTGGAATCCTGGTATTTGAAGGTGTTCCAGGTTGCTGTGGGGGCCAGAAGGTTGCTGATGAGCTGCCATTCGTTCGCGTCGCGCTGCAGCGTGAAGTATGACACCCCGTATTTCTTGGCCTGAAGGTCGGCGATGATGTTCTGTCCGACGTCGGTGTAGGAAACCTTAATCCCCACGTCGCCCAGCTGCTGCTGCAGCAGCGGCCACATCTGCTTTGGGAATCCCGGGGAGGTGGGGATGGTCAGGTCAAAGCCGTTGGGGTAGCCCGCCTTGGCGAGCAAGTCCTTGGCCTTGGCAGGATCGAACTTGTAGGTGTCGTTCAAGGACTTGTCGTAAGCCGGTGAGTCTTCACGGAAGACCTGGCCGGTCACTTCGCCGAAGCCCAGGCCCACGGCCTTGAGGAAGGCGTCCCGGTCGACGGCATAGTTAATGGCTTGCCGCACTTCGACCTTGCCCAGCGCCGGATTGCTTTGCCCGGCACGGTCAAACAGCATCAGGCCGGCGAAATTCAAATTGCTGCCGTTGTCGGTGAAGCCGGCGGCCTTTACCTGGGGAATGATGCTGACATCGTTGATTGCAGAGGCATCCAGTTGTTTGCCGCGCAGGGCGTTGAGCAATGAGGTCGAGTCGTTGTAGACGTTGATGGTCAGACTGTCGTACTTGACCGCGTCCGGGTTCCAGTACTTGGGGTTCTTGTCGAACTTGTACGACGTCCCGACAACACTGGAACCGGTATTAAGAATGTAGGGTCCGGAACCGACCGGGTTGGTCTGCACATCTGACTTGTCAAAAGCCGCGGGGCTTTCCTGCATGCCGGCAGCTTGGGCGAGGTAGATCAGGAACGCCGGATTCGCCTGCTTGAGCTTGATTTCCAGAGTGCTTTTGTCCTTGGCAGTGGCGTCTGCCAGATCCACGATCTTGCTCTTCTGGGGCGACGTTCCGTCCCGGAAGCGAAGAAGATTCTTAGCTGCGACATCGGCGGTGAACGCAGTGCCGTCGGTGAAGGTGACGTCATCACGCAGTTTCATCGTAAGGACTGTCTTATCTGCGTTGTAGTTCCATTCCGTAGCGAGGTTGGCTTCGACGTCCTTGCCGTTGGGCGAGGGCTTGAGGAGGCTGTCGTACACCGCCTGGAAGTACACCGACTGGTTGCCCCAGTTGATGTTCCGCGCTTCGAACGTTGCCGGGGGAATGATGTTGCCAACAACAAGGCTGGGGGATGATTTCGCCGCGCCGCTGGTCCCGCTGCTGCCACCGCATCCGGCCAGCGCCAGACCGGCGGCGATTGTGGCTGCAACGGCGGCCTTCTTAAAACGCATCATTACGTCCTTTCAGCTGTGGAGGCACCCAGCTGTTTCTCGCCGCAGTACCTTCCGCTCAGCATTGAGCAGTTACTCGAGAATGGCACAGTGTGAACCAGAACACAAGGCACCCGCTAGTTAACTTGTGAAATAGTTTCGACCGACCAAATCCGCACAAATACCTATTCAATGATTTCCACTAGTGCTATAAATGATGACATCAGCGGACCGTAGCGCGACCGGCGGCGACCGCACGCAGACTTCAGCGGCAACCAGCAGATTGGAATGGATCGATGAAGATCATCTATGTGGACGTGGACTCGCTCCGCCCCGACCACACCGGCGCCTATGGCTATGCCAGGAACATCACGCCCAACCTGGACGAGATGGCTAAGAGCAGCGTGGTCTTTGACCGGTATTACTGCTCAGACTCCCCGTGCCTGCCCTCCCGGACAGCGCTGACCAGCGGCCAGCATGGGATCACCAATGGTGTCATCGGGCACTTCGGCGACGATGCACGGTTCCGCCTTGATGCAGGCCATGCGCCGCATCCTCAGCGGCCGCTTCTGGGCCAGGCGCTGAACATGGCCGGCTACACGTGCGCGGCGGTCTCATCGTTCGCTGAACGGCACCGGGCGTATTACTTCATGGGCAACTTCAGGGAAAACGTCCAGGTTACCCCCGACATGGGCGACGAACCGGCAGACATGATCACTGATGCCGCCCTGGAGTGGATCGGGAAGCACCGGGACGTTGAAGACTGGTACCTCCACGTCACCTACTGGGACCCGCACACAGACTACCTGCAGGACGAGTCGTGGACACAGAAGGCCGCGGCTTCCGGCCCCGCGCCCGCCTGGCCTGACCAGGAGGCCATTGATGGCCACGCCGAGGTATACGGCGCACGCAGCGCCCTTGATCTCCACTACTCCGGGGGCCCGAAGAAATCCCGTGTCCCCCAGAACATGCCGGACGAGATCCGCACCCGGGCCGACTTCGAACACCTGATCAATGGCTACGACGGGGCCATCCATTTCTGGGATTCAGAGTTCGGCAGGCTTCGCCGGTCCATCGAGGAGATGGGACTGGCCGACGACGTCGCGATCATCGTCTCCTCGGATCACGGCGAATCCTTTGGCGAGCTTGGCCTCTACGCCGAACATGGCCTCGCCTCCGAACCTGTGCATCGCCTCCCCATGATCATCCACTGGCCGGGCATCACAGACCAACCAGGCGTAGCTGGCCGCCACAACGACGCACTGCTATACAACATTGACTACGCCCCGACGCTGCTGGACCTGTTGGGACTCCAGCAGCCGGAAAAGTGGCAAGGCGCCTCCTACGCCCCGGCCGTACGCGGAGAAGCCATCGAGTCGCGTCCCTACCTCGTCTGGGGACACGGGGCCCACACCTACCAGCGGGCAGTGCGCACCCGAGACCACCTGTACATCCGCACCTACCACCCAGGCTGTTTCCGGGCCGAACTCGAGTCCCTGTTCAACGTCACCGAGGACCCCTACCTCACGAAAAACCTGATCGATGCTGAGCATGTTCTCGCTGCCCAGATGCGGTCCAACCTCATGGAGTGGCTCGGATTCTATGCGGGAACGCCGGGAGCGCTTCCGGACCCGATGCAGGGAGCGCTTCAGGTAGGGCCTACCCTCTACAATCAGCCCAAGGACTACATGCAGCATCTTCGTAACACCGGTCGGGGTCACCTCGCCAAGCACCTTGAGGAACGTTTGAACCCCGGCAACTCGGCGACACACGTCTCCTGGCACGCGCAGGTGCCCATAAGCGAGGAAGATCGGACGGCAATGCGGAAGCGGTTTGCTGCAACAGTCATGGCGGAGGAGTAGGACAAATGGTGACCGTACCTGTCGAAAAAGTACCGGCGTTGAAGCGTTCCCGCGCCGAGACCGGGGCATCACTGGGCCGACTCGAGGTGATTCTTCTAAGTCTGCTGAGTACCAGCGCCCGCACCGGATACGACGTCCGCAAATGGCTTGACCTCCACGGTCCTTACGTTGGTTACAGCGCACAGACCTCCCAGATTTACCGCCAACTCGGCAAAATCGTGGACCGGGGATGGGCCACTCCGGTCCCCGACCCTCGGGATTCCGGACCGGACGCCAAGCTGTACGAAATAACCAACGAAGGCCGCCGGAAACTGCAGGAATGGATTGACTCCCCGTATGAACCCCCCATGCGGCCACTGGACCCTGATTTCCAGGTACGGCTTAAATTCGCGGGATCACAGAGCCCGGAAAAGGCTCTGGAACTCGTCCGGGCCGAACTGAGCTTCCGGCGCGAGCACCGCCAAAACCACCTTATTGTCATCGCTCTGGCAGAGGAAGACTTCGCCCCTGACGAGGATGAAGACGACCGGTACTGGCGGGAGGAACTCGTCAGGCTGCAGAGCGAGAGGGGCCTCTATATGGTCAACAGCCTGATGGCATGGCTCGAAGCGACGGAAGTGCGCTTGGAGGCCATGATCCGGCAACGGGACCTGACGAGGAAGCAATGATCCCCCTGACGTTGAGTGACTCCAGTGCAGGCCATGGCAAGAGCTGTTGCGCGCCGAAACGCGACTCAAGTGGAACGCCAGAGGCGGCTCAGACGCATACCCCGTCCACCGGATCACCCAAACTGACCCACGAGGACATTTCGCTGCCCGGCGGAACGTACACCATGGGAGATACCTTTGGCGAAGGATATCCCCGCGATGGTGAGTCACCCACCCACCAGGTCCACGTCGATTCATTCGCCATCGACGCCACAACGGTCACCAACAAGATGTTTGCTGCCTTCATGGCAGACTCCGGCTACCGTACCGAAGCCGAGGCTTTTGGCTCATCTGCTGTCTTCCACTTGCTCTCTACCTCCACAAAAGATGACATCCTCGGAGCCGCGGCAGGAGCACCGTGGTGGCTGAATATCCGTGGGGCCGACTGGGCGCATCCCACAGGACCTGACTCACACTGGGAGGCCATCCCGGATCATCCTGTTGTCCACGTATCGCACACCGATGCCCTTGCCTACTGTCATTGGGCTGGGCGTCGATTGCCCACCGAGGCGGAGTGGGAGTACGCTGCCCGCGGCGGCTTGGAAGGTATGCGGTATGCCTGGGGCAACGAGCTAACACCTAACGGTGAACACCGCTGCAACATCTGGCAAGGCAGCTTCCCCCAGAAGAACACAACCGACGATGGCTATCTGGGAACGGCGCCGGTGAAGGCTTTCCCACCCAACGGTTACGGCCTCTACGAAGTAGCGGGCAACGTTTGGGAGTGGTGCTCTGACTGGTTCCTGCCCAAGTACTACCGCAACTCACCAACCGATAACCCGCGAGGTCCCACTATCGGCGCCGGACGCGTCATGCGTGGCGGTTCCTACCTCTGTCACGATTCCTACTGCAACCGATACCGCGTGGCAGCACGCACGTCCAACACCCCGGAATCATCCAGCGGCAACTGCGGATTCCGTACCGTCGCGCTTTAGAGCGCCAAGCAACCCCAGGCAGGCCAGCTACCAGCGCGCCAGCACTTTCGCGCGCCACCATTACCCCTGGCTCCGCCCTACCCAAGAACAAGGAAAACCCATGTCCTATTCACTGCAGCTCTACACGCTCCGCACCGCCATGTCCGAGGACCTCGCCGGAACTATTAGGAAGGTTGCTGATATCGGTTTCACCCAGGTTGAGCCGTACAACTTCGTTGCCACGGCCAAGGAACTCGGCGCCGCCTTGAAGGAGAACGGCCTGACCGCCCCGTCCGGGCACGCGCCGCTGCTGAGCCAGGACCAGGACGAAATCTTCGCTGCGGCGAAGGAACTGGGCATCACCACTGTCATCGACCCCTACCTGCCGGCGGAGCACTGGCAGAACGCCGAGGACATCCAGGCCACTGCCGCAAAGCTCAACGCCGCCGCCAGGAAGGGCGCGGAGTACGGCATCCGTGTTGGCTACCACAACCACGCCTGGGAGCTGGAGTCCAGCATTGATGGCCGCACCGCGCTGGAGTATTTTGAAAGCCTGCTGGACCCGGAACTGGTCCTTGAAGTGGACACCTACTGGGCAGCCGTCGGTGGCCAGGACCCCGTGGAGCTGCTGGGCAGGCTCGGTGACCGGGTGAAGTTCATCCACATCAAGGACGGCCCGCTGACAAGGGACAACAAGGAACAGCAGCCGGCAGGCCAGGGCAAGGTACCGGTCCTGGATGTCATTGCCGCGGCAAAGTCCCTGGAGGTGGGCGTGGTGGAGTTCGACGACTACTCCGGCGACATCTTCGAGGGCATCGCCCAGAGCCTGGCCTTCCTCAACAACGCAGCCAACAGCACCACAGAAGGAGCCACCGCGTGAGCACCCCCGCAGCACCCTCTACACGCAAAGGACCGGTCGGCGTCGGCGTCATCGGCGCCGGGGTCATCAGCAAGCAGTACCTGGATAACCTCACCGCATTCCCGGACCTGAAAGTCCACGTCATTGCCGACCTCTTCGAAGAGGCCGCCGAGGCCCGCGCCAAGGAATACGGCATCGCCGAGTGGGGCGGGGTGGACAAGGCCCTGAACCATCCCGACGTCGAAATCATCGTCAACCTCACTATTCCCGCAGCCCATGTGGAGGTGGCCACCGCCGCCGTCAACGCCGGCAAGCACGTCTGGACCGAGAAGCCGTTCAGCCTGGACCGTGAATCCGGCCTGGGCCTGCTCAAGACCGCAGACTCGGCCGGCATCCGCCTCGGCTGCGCCCCCGACACCTTCCTCGGAGCCGGCATCCAGACCGCCCTGCGGCTGATCCAGCGCGGCGACATCGGCACCCCGCTGACGGCTATGACCACGTTCCAGACCCCTGGCCCGGAATCCTGGCACCCCAATCCCGCGTTC
The DNA here is from genome assembly GCF_030812615.1 of Pseudarthrobacter niigatensis. NCBI lineage: Bacteria > Bacillati > Actinomycetota > Actinomycetes > Micrococcales > Micrococcaceae > Pseudarthrobacter > Pseudarthrobacter niigatensis. Next base: position 601,576 of record NZ_JAUSTB010000001.1, read on the forward strand.
CTCTTCCAGCACGGCGCCGGACCGCTGTTCGACATGGGCCCGTACTACCTGACCACCCTGGTCCAGGCCTTCGGCTCCATCCGCAAGGTGGCCGCCGTCGGCTCCAAGGCCAAGGACGTGCGCGTCATCGGCTCCGGCCCCAAGGCCGGCGAGGAATTCACCGTCGAGGTACCCACCCACGTCTCAGCCATGGCCCAGTTCGAGTCGGGCGCTTCCTCGCACAGCGTCTTCTCCTTCGAGTCCCCCCGCACCCGGATGGGATTCGTGGAGATCACCGGGACCGAGGCCACGCTCTCCCTGCCGGACCCGAACTACTTCACCGGCGACATCAAACTCTGGCGCGCCGGCGACGAGGACTGGACCACCATCCCGGCCACGGGTCCGGCCAACGGCCGCGGCATGGGCGTGCTGGACATGGCCCGGTCCCTCCGCGCCGGCGTCCCGCACCGTGCCACCGGCAACCTGGCCTACCACGTGCTGGACACCATGGTTTCCATCAGCGAGTCCATCGACGCCGGCACGTTCGTCGACGTCGACAGCTCAGCCCCGGCATCCTCCCCCATCCCGGAGGACTGGGCCCCGGAAACCGCCACCCTCTGACAGGCAGCAGGAACGCATCATGAGCACACCCGCACACCCATCCGAATCCACGCCCTCCCGACGGTCCGGCCGCCCGTTGGGGGTTGCCGCCATCGGCTACGCCTTCATGGGCAAAGCCCATTCCAACGCGTGGCGGAACGTGGCCAGCTTCTTCGACGTCCCGGCCTTCGAGCAGAAGGTCCTGGTGGGCCGGGACGCCACCGCGGTGGCCGAAGCAGCCGCCAGGTATGGCTGGGCCGAGTCCGCCACCGACTGGCGGTCAGTCATCAACCGCGACGACATCCATATCATCGACATCTGCGCACCCGGCTGGATGCACGCCGAGATTGCCATCGCCGCCCTGGAGGCCGGCAAGCACGTCCTGGTCGAAAAGCCGCTCGCGAACACGCTGGCCGAGGCCGAACTCATGACCGCCGCCGCCGCCAAGGCCCGCGCCAGGGGCGTGCAGTCCATGATCGGTTTCAACTACCGCCGCGTCCCTGCCCTGGCCCTCGCCAGGGAACTCATCAGCGAAGGCCGGCTCGGCACGGTCCGGCACGTCCGCGCCGCCTACCTCCAGGACTGGCTCTCCGACGCCCAGGCACCCATGACCTGGCGGCTGCGCAAGGAAACCGCCGGCTCCGGCGCCTTGGGCGACATCGCATCCCACGCCATCGACCAAATCCAGTTCCTGACCGGCCAGGCCGTCATGGAAGCATCAGGTACGTTGAAGACGTTTGTCACACAGCGGCCGGGCGATCAAGGTATGGAAAACGTCACTGTCGATGACGCTGCATGGGCCACGCTATGGCTCACCGGCGATATGGGTGCTTCTGTCGAAGCCTCTCGGGTGGCCACTGGACAGAAGAATTCTATGCAGATCGAGATCTATGGCACCAAAGGTTCCCTGACCTTCGACTTGGAAAACCTCAATGAGCTCGGCTTCCTGGACGCCACCCTCCCGTCCCGCGAACAGGGCTTCCGCCGGATCCTGGTCAACGAACCCGAGCACCCCTACCTCGCCGCCTGGTGGCCGCAGGGCCACATCATCGGCTGGGAACACACCTTCACCCACCAGGTCCGCGACTTCCTGCTGGCCATCAAGGACGGAACGCAGCCCTCGCCGTCGTTCGAGGAAGGCCTGCAGGTTCAGCGTGTCCTGGCGTCAGTCGAGGAATCCGCCAGCAACAGGAGTGTTCTCACCCCCGTGCACGCCAAGTCACTCGTCGCAGAAGGAGCCTGACCATGCCCCGCCCGTTTACCCTGTTCACCGGCCAGTGGGCCGACCTGCCCTTCGAGGAAGTCGCACGCCTGGCCTCCGGCTGGGGCTACGACGGCCTCGAAATCGCCGTCTCCGGCGACCACCTCGACGCCTGGCGCTGGGACGAACCCGGCTACATCGACTCCAAACTCGCCATCCTGGACAAGTACAACCTCAAAGTCTGGGCCATCTCCAACCACCTCACCGGCCAAGCCGTCTGCGATGACCCCATCGACTTCCGCCACGAAGCCATCGTCCGCGCCAAAGTCTGGGGCGACGGCGACCCCGAAGGCGTCCGCCAACGCGCCGCCGAAGAAATGAAGCACACCGCCCGGCTCGCCAAAGCCCTCGGCGTGGACACCGTCGTCGGGTTCACCGGCTCCTCCATCTGGCAATACGTCGCCATGTTCCCGCCCGTCCCCGAAAAAACCATCGACGCCGGCTACCAGGACTTCGCCGACCGCTGGAACCCCATCCTGGACGTCTTCGACGAACACGGCATCCGGTTCGCCCACGAAGTCCACCCCAGCGAGATCGCCTACGACTACTGGACCACCCACCGCACCCTCGACGCCATCGGCCACCGCGAAGCGTTCGGCCTGAACTGGGACCCCTCCCACATGATGTGGCAAGGCATGGACCCCGTCTCCTTCATATGGGACTTCAAAGACCGGATCTACCACGTCGACTGCAAAGACACCAAGATCCGCCAAACCGGACGCAACACCGTCCTGGGCTCCCACCTGCCCTGGGGCGACCCCCGCCGCGGCTGGGACTTCGTCTCCGCAGGCCGCGGCGACGTCCCCTGGGAAGCCTCCTTCCGCGCCCTGGCCGCCATCGGCTACAACGGCCCCATCAGCATCGAATGGGAAGACGCCGGCATGGACCGCCTCCACGGCGCCCCCGAAGCCCTCGCAGCCCTCAAGAAATACGACTTCCCCGCCTCCCAAACGTCCTTCGACGCCGCCTTCAGCAGCAAGGACTGAACACGTGACCGCACCGTTCACAATTGGCATCGACATCGGAGGCACCGGGATTAAGGGCGGCATTGCCGACCTCACAGCCGGTCGCCTTGAAGGAGATATCGTACGCGTCCAAACGCCACTTCCGGCGACACCAAATGCTGTTGCTGATGCAGTCTCAAAAGTCGTCCAGCAGTTGGAAAGGCAGATGGAAGGACGCAGGGCGGCGGCGATAGGGGTTACATATCCTGGAGTCATCCAGGACGGAGTTTCCCGGTCAGCGGCAAACTTGGACCCTTCATGGGTTGGCTGCGATATTCAAACCCTTTTCGCTAACCGTCTTCAACGGACGGTCGAAGTCATCAACGATGCCGACGCTGCTGTATTAGCCGAGGTGACCTACGGAGCCGGGAAAGGCGTTAGTGGAATCGTTCTAGTAATCACGCTCGGAACAGGAATCGGGTCCGCCTTGGTATTCGACGGAAAACTCGTGCCCAACTCCGAACTGGGGCATCTTGAGCTCGATGGCTCTGACGCTGAAACCAAAGCCTCAGCCGTGGCCCGTGAGAGAAACGAACTGAGCTGGGAAGAATACAGTGTCGTTCTTCAACGCTACTTCTCCCATATCGAGTTCATTTTCTCCCCCGACCTGTTCATCGTGGGCGGGGGGATCTCGGCCTGCGCCGATGAGTACCTTCCCAACTTGAGACTGAATGCCCCGATCGTCCCCGCTCGACTTAGGAACAATGCTGGCATCATAGGCGCGGCCCTTCGGGTGTCAGTACACCAAACCTTTGCGCCGGAACCCAATGTGATCTAAGAACTGCTAGAGGCATCTTCGGAGGGACTCCGGTCTGCAGTTCAGTGCGGCTTCAACCGAAAAAGGCCTCCTTACGTGTTGAGGAAAGTACACCCCAACCTGACGTCAGGCAGCGGCGAAAAGCGCGTCAGAATAGGGTTCGAAAGGCTGTTCCTGCACATGCCAACTGTTGAGTCTTAGAGTCCTACCTGACAACCAGCCCGAAGCACAGAGTTATGCTCGACGAGGCCGGAGACGTCGAAAATGCCTTCCTTGCTTGCCTCGCGAAGCCGGTGGAGCAGTGCGTGCTGGAGTTGGTGCCAAGATATTCATATGCAGCCGCGCCTCTTCGACCTCAGCTCTACATGGCAGCTCCCCGCCTCGCCCGAAAAGGTGTGGGCCGTGATCGCAGACACCGATATGAGTTGGCCCCAGTGGTGGCCGCACTGCACCTTCGCTGCGCCGCTTGAGCGAACCGAAGCGCCGAGCGAGGGTCAGGAGGAAATCCTGAAGGCCACCACAGCCCACCTCAACTTCAAGGCGTTCCTGGGTTACACGCTCACCATCACAATCCACCCCACGAAAGTCGCCGCGCCTCATGAAATAGAGTTCGACGCCGGGGGGCACTTGCAGGGCACAGGGCGGGTCACGCTGGTCCCCCAAGAGCAAGACGATGCAACGCGTATGGACATAGAGTGGCGCGTACGGCCTACCCAACGCTGGATGCACGTACTGACACCGGTTGCCGCTCCGGCCTTCGTAGCAGCACATGCCCTGATGATGCGGCAGGGGGAAAAGGGCTTGCAGCGGGAACTGGCCAACAACCGCGCCGAGAAACCTGCGTAGACCCGTCTACATTCACCTAGCCAGCTGAGGACAACAGTTCTAGGATGTAAGCAAGTTAGCCGAGCTGGGGAGCCTTCGTAGCCCACAGTTCGAGTGTGCAGTAGCAAGCATTATGAACGGGGGCCACGATGAAGATTCATCCCACCCTCGCTGATAGCCTCCGGCGCCAGGAGAGCCCTTCCTCGAACGACTGGGAAACGACCTTCCGCACCATGGTCCTCTACGATCTGGCGGCAGACATGGAGCTTGGCTTCTTCCTCGCGTACTACCGCAACTTCGCTATCCCAAGCATCGCGGCCACTCTCTACCGGAACGGCGAAATCCAGGAGCGTCCCATGAAGCGCTCTTACGACACTGCAATCGTCATTTACGAGCTCATCGCAAGCGGCCTCGATAGCGACCGGGGAGAGCACATGGTCGCCCTGCTCAATCGCGCTCACCGCAACGTCCCCGGCAGCGCGGACGATTACCTCTACGTCCTTCTGACCCTGCTGGTCGTCCCGGTTCGCTGGGCCCAGCAGCATGCGTGGCGCCCGCCCACAGGAGCAGAGCTAACCGCTGCAGCCCGTTTTTTCGCAGAGTTGGGATCCCGGATGAACGTAAAGGGTATGCCGGAGACCTATGCCGAAGCGGAGCGTTTCTTCGACCAATACGAGGCAACCCATGTCTCTGCATCGATTGAAGGCCAAAAGCTGATGGACGCGACAGTTCAGGTCTTTCAGAGCCGTCTGCCGCTTCCTCTACGACCCTTCGCTGCAAGAATGATCAGTGTAATGCTTGCTGATGACCGGCTCGTTGGCGCCCTCGGGCTCCCCCGCAGCGGCCGAGGCTCCCGAGCCACCCTGGGAATTATTCTGGCAGTCCGCAACGCCCTCCACCGCCGGCTGCCGTTGCAGCGAAAGCCTCATTTCACGCCAGGAAAGGCCGGCTCGTCTTTGTACCCGGGCGGCTACTCGCTCGATCAAATCGGCCCCGTCAAGGTCCCTGACCCGTCAACCTTCCAAAGCCATGAACTATCGTGAAGCTCGAAAAGTAGCCCGCAAGGCCGAGAAAGGCTTTGGGTTGCCCAAGGCGCCAACGCTCCAGCTCATTCAGGACAAACTGGAACGGCAAAGAAGCCGCCCCATCATTGTCGATGAACTGCCTGGCCTATCCGGATCGGAACTCTGCGGCGTGTGGCTAATCTGCGCGGACCGGGACATCGTGTTGCATGCCCCCGTGAAGTCGGCCTGGCACCGGCAGCAAATCGTCCTTCACGAGTTCAGCCACATGATTCTCTGTCATGACCTCGAAGAAACTAGCGCAGACCTTGCCGCGACCTTCCTGCCTGACCTAAGCCAGGACGTACTCCGCGTGCTCGGACGCAGCAGCTACACAGACGGCGCAGAGCTCATGGCTGAAGTCTTGGCCGACCAACTCGCTACTCGGATCATCAACAGCGACGTCGATGCCATGCCCGAGCCCTTGGCATTTCGACAAGTATTCGGCTGATGGAAGCGGTCCCTACCGCCGCACTCTGGGTCCTGACCGTTCTCAGACTTCCAACAGCGCTCGATGCTCACCGTGGAAGCGTCTTCCGCGCCACTATCCTCGCTGCGATCGCCTGTACCCTTTATGTCCCAGCGGTTTACTACACCGTCGATCCATTACTTGGCGGACACAACCGCGTCGGGCTGGTTACCCTCTTGTCCTTGCTCCTGGGGTTCTGGCAGTTTCGCACGGCGATTCTGCTGGCAGCGGTTACAGATACAGAAGTACAACGGCGGCAGCTCGTCTTGGGCAGATTCGCTGCTGCCGCCGTGTGCACCACAGTGACGGCCGGGTTTCTCGCCAGCCGCGTCGATGGCACCGATCCCAACTTGCCGCTGACCTACGCTGACCAGCCCGGGATGGCAGTCTTCCTCTGGACAGGCTCTGCTTTCATCATGTGGGTCTGCCTCGACATAGCCCGGGTCTGCCGCAGCAACGTCCCGCACATGCACGCACCGGCCTTCCGGTCGGCTTTTTCCCTCATCGCAGCGGGATGCGTCCTCTTCGCGCTTGTCCTGCTGGACCGGCTGATCTATGGCGCTGTGATTGCAGCTGAGGGCGCCGACAGTCAAACAGCTGCCGCACTGACGGGCTTCTACTGGATCGGAGAGACGGCTGCTGTGCTCCTGGTCAGTCTTGGACTGCTTCTCCCCCGCATAGCGGGACGCCTCCGGCAGGGCATCTTCGCGCTGCGGGCAAGGCTACTTCTCATGCAGATCAAGCCAATTTGGAGTGACGTTACAAGTTGCCAGCGTGAGCTGGTCCTGCAGGACCACCGCCCCGCTTTGCTCGTGTTCTTCTCCCGCCACGCGGAAACCCAGCTTCACCGGCATTTAGTCGAAATCCTAGACTGTGAATTGGCGAGTCCCCTAGCCCGCGAGCGCCTCAACGAACACCACTTGTCGGTAGTCGAACGCGCCGAGCTCTTACTCGAGAGCCGCTCCACTCCCCACCTTCCTCGCTAGAATCCAGCCCTCACACCTCTGGCATCCAAGGCGCCAGCGTTAGATGCCCGTCACGGTCAGTCATGTCGCCCCGCTGAGCCTCACTGATGAATCAACGTGAACCATAAGAATTGCGAAGAGTGCCGTACCGCTTTCGAAGCGTCGAGGAGGAGCCAACGATTCTGCTCTAAACGTTGCGCAAACAGGCACCGGAGCCGTCGCCACCGAAACGCCGTTCGACCTTCCACGGTGCCGGCAACAACTTTGAGCGCGCCCCACCTCAAAGCCCAACTGCAGGCTGCGAAGCGTCATCTGGAATCCGAGAGGGTCTCCTGCGAGCGCCAACGCCAAAACATCCAGTCCAAGCTCCGCTCCCAAGCCGCAGAGATCGACAGGCTCGAAGCCGAAAGTTCGGAACAGCGACTGAGCATCAACCTCCTCCAGTCGGAGGTCGCACGCCTCAAACGAGCTCAGCGGACTAATGTCCAAGACCTTGCCCACACCGCTGCTTTGCTTGTCTCAATCTCCCGCGCCAAGGGAGTGGCTCTTGACGTCCGAACCTTGGACATCCTTCGACGGCGGGGATGGGATCCAGGCAGACAGCAGGCAGGGGCACCTCGACTGTGACCATGTCTATCGCGCGTCTGTCTGCCCAGTCGGGTCTGCGCTACCTGTTCAAGACGACCATGACGGATGACGTTTCCGTTTCTCCCTCGAACTCAACCACGTATTACATGAAGGCGGGCACACCCCAGGGTCATTGGATTGGCGGCGGACTAAACGGCATCAGCAAAACGCTTGGTGACGTCGTCACGGAAATCGACGCAAAAGCGGTTTTTGATTTGGCGTTGCATCCGCAGACCGGCACTCCCCTGGGCAGGCCGCATGCCCGACCTGCCGCTGTCGAGAACAAGGCCGGCCAATCAGCTCAACGGCATGCGGTGGTTGGCTTCGACCTGACGTTCAGCGTGCCGAAGTCGGTGTCCGTACTCTGGGCGCTGAGCCCGCACAGCAAGCAGCAGCAGATCCTGCGAACCCATCATGATGCGGTGGAGGCAACCCTTGCGTGGCTGGAAAAGAACGTCATCCACACAAGGGCCGGCCGTAACGGCGTCGCCCACATCGGTACGCGCGGGGCTGTTGCCGCAGCCTTCGATCACTGGGAATCACGCACCGGAGATCCGCAGCTCCACACCCATCTGGTTATCGCCAACCGCACACAGCGCGCCACCGACGGAGCCTGGGTCACCCTCGACTCCCGTGCTCTCTATAAAGCAGTGGTCGCGGCGAGCGAACACTACAACGGCCTGCTGTTCGACGCCCTCCAACGGGACCTTGGGTGCGACCCCGAGATCCGCGCTTCCCTCACCAAAACGCACAACCCCAGCCAACAGCTCACGGGGATCGATGAAGAACTCCTCAGCGAATTCTCCAATCGCTCCCGCCTCATCGACTTGGAAACTGATCGTCTTGTGGCAGCGTGGACCAAGGATCACGGCCAGACTCCATCGGCTACGACCACCATCAAACTCCGCCAGCAGGCAACCCTTTCTACTCGCGCCCCGAAGCCCGAGAGTCCCACAGCACTGCACCAGCTCTCTGAACAATGGCAGGCTCGAGCAATTGCCAAAGGTTTTCAGCCCTCTGACGTCCTCGCCCACACCATCAACCGCTCCCGCGTCGCCCCTTTTACCTTCCTGGACTTCACTCCCGACTGGACCTCCGCTGTCGCGACCATCGCCAGGGAACGGGTTGCCGAAAAACGCTCAACCTGGAACCGTTGGAACCTACTTGCAGAAGCGGAGAGAGTCTGCACCCAAATCCGCTGCAGCACCTCATCAGACCGGGCCGCTCTGATAGATGCAGTCGCCACCGCTGCCGAAGAACAGTCAGTGCCCCTGAACGAGTACCGCTACTCCCTTCCACCGAACGGTGGCCCGGACCTGCAGCTCAACCAGCGGAGCGTTTTCGACTTCCATGGGTCACGCCTCTACACCGACGCTTCAACACTCGCTTGCGAAGACGCCATCATGACAGCAAGGAAGGACAACGGCGGACCGGCTGTCCGCCCATCAGTCGTCATGGATTCGCTGGACAGCGGCCGGCGACAGCAGGTGCCGAGGCTGCATACCGATCAGCGTGCGGCCGTTGCCGACGTCGCCCTCAGCCGAAACCGGCTGGATGCCATCGTCGGCCCGGCCGGAACGGGGAAGACCACGACGCTGGGCGCCGTGAAGGCTGTTTGGGAAGCCGAGCACGGAGCTGGGAGCGTCATTGGGCTCGCTCCAGCTGCGGCGAGCGCAGCGGTGCTGAGCCACGAACTACGCATAACCACCGAGAACGTCGCCAAGTGGCTGCACGAGTCAATGGGTCAGAGTGCAGCTACGAGGGGTGAACGTTTCTTCCACATTCAGGAACTCCTGGGGGCATCCAATTGCAACGACCGCCGGAGCATTGCGTTCGCCCAGGAAGCTGCTCAGCTGGCCGCAACCCAACAGCGCTGGTGCTTCCACCCGAATCAACTCGTCATCATTGACGAAGCGTCCATGGTGTCCACCTTTCAGCTTGCTGCCCTCGTGCAACAAGCAACGGAAGCTGGGGCCAAAATCCTCCTGGTGGGAGACCCAGGCCAGTTGGACGCAATCGACGCTGGCGGCGTCCTCGGCTGGCTGGACCGCCAGGGATTAGCGACGCGCCTCAGGACTATCTGGAGGTTCCATGAGGAGTGGGAGCGCTCATCGTCCCTCAAGCTGCGGGCGGGAGACTACTCAGCGATCGAGGACTACGAGCAGCATCGGCGGATCCGGCACGGCTCCTACCTAAGCATGCTGGACCAGGCGTACCTTGCGTGGCAGACCGATATGCAGTCGGGTAAGTCGTCCATCCTGATTGCCGCAGACAACGAGACGGTCAGCATGCTCAACGAGCGGGCTCGAGCAGACCTGGTGGCCCAGGGAGTTGTGGATGCAGAGCTGGCAGCTCAACTCGCCGACGGCTTGCAGGCCGGTTCCGGTGACACCATCATCGCCCGCGGCAACAATCGCCAGCTCATCGACAGCGAAGACGAATTTGTCCGAAACGGGACACTGTTCGACGTCAGAGCGGTCAACAGGCACGACGGCTCAATTCTCGCGGTGCGGAGGGAGACTGGGGCGAGCGTCGTACTCCCCCGGACCTATCTTGAGACGTCCGTTGAGCTCGGCTACGCGACTACCGCCCACCGGTCCCAAGGCCTTACGGTTGATACCGGGCACACAGTGGTCACCCAAGGACGGTTGACCCGCGAGCTGCTCTACGTGAGCATGACGCGCGGCCGGTCCGGGAACGTCGCATATGTCAGCGAGGGCGACGACTCAGAACACCAAGCCGTCGACCCCTCGCTGCAGCTGTCGTGGCGCAGCATTCTCGGTGAGATATTGGCCGCAGAGGGTGCCGAGCGGACTGCCCACGAGGTCCGCGAAGCAGAGAGCAGGAAGGCGGACAACCTTGAACGGCTGTATGCCGAGTACGATTACCTCGCGCAGATTGCTGCCGGTGAGGACCTCAGACGCTGTCTGGGAAAGCGTGCCCCGCTCGCAGTGCAGGAACTAAGCGCGTCACCGTCGTGGGGCGCTGCAGTTGCCGCCTGGCGAAAGGCCACTGCGATCGGCCGTCACGGCGCTGAGCACGTCATGGAGCAAACCCTGCAGGACAGCCATTCAGCTCATGACCCGTTAGCCCTCCTCAGCGCGCGACTTCGTCGCTACACGAGAGGAACACCGACGGCGGCGATCGACCCTTTGCACGAGTCGTTCTCTGCTCTGGGACCCGAGTTGGCAGACATGATCGCCCAGCTCCGCGAACGGATCCGGCGAAGGACCGAAACTGTCACACGGGCTGCCCTGATGCAGGATGTTCCGTGGAAGGATGAGCTCACTGCAGCCGTCGGTGGGACAGAATCCTTCGGCCGGCTAGTTCGTCAAGTTGCCCTGTTTAGGGACAGATGGGGAATCTACGATTCTCATCTGCCGTTGGGAGCTGCCCCGGCGGACTACGAGTGGGAACAGCTGCACGAGCGGGAAAAAATTCAGAACGCAATTAGTAGCGCCGGAAACTGCCAGGCTGGCCCTCACCAAGGGGTGACTCCATCAGAAACGCATCGATTCCAGCACGTCGTCCTTACGAGTTCCGGCTGGCAGATCTAAGCTGGTGTAAGAGGCGAAACATTGGTCGTGAACCCAGCGGTGAAACCGAGAGTTGCGACAGCCGGGTTGGTACTGGCCAGCGTGGCTGTTCTATCCGCGACTGTCCTTTCTCTGGTTCTCCTGCCCTCCGCCGGCGCCCCCTTCTTTGAAAAGTTAGTGGGCGGGGCCACTCTGATCGTGGCTGCACTGCTTACCGGATGGCAATGGCGGCGACGAATTACACAACGTCGCGCCTGGGTGGATCAGGCGACGGAACAGTGGAGTTCCTTCAGCAATGCCAAAGCGCTTGGCGGCACAACAGCGGAGGTGACGCTGGTTAGCGTTGACGCAGTGCAGCCCACCGGCTCCTGGGTCACGATCAGATGGAATCGCTTCAATCACACTCAGCGGGCCTGGCTGGAGTCGCTTCCGGAACCGATCTGGCCCGGATCGGTCCTGCTCATCTCCCCCGACCCAGCCCAGGTTATGCCGGGCGCGCCATGGCCGGACACGTACTTCATTCAGGCGGTCGATTGTTTGGCCTGGGCTCCTGCCGAAGGGCGCCGGGCGGCTCCTGTAACGCCATCCGTTGTGAGGGCGCGGAATACCTGAAGCTCCTGCCGCTGACTTGGTCCCAAAACCCGTATTCGAACATATGTTCTATAGTTATTTGCGTGATCAAATCCGGCTCGCCTGAAGACCTTGAGCGCATGATGGCCCGGATGGACGCTGAATCGAGCCGTCCGATCGATGATCCGGCGCCTATTCGGGACTTCCCGAAGTACGGCCGCCCGTTAGTGTATGTCGGCGGTATCTATGGCAAGGCCGTTGGGTGGACTCACAAGTACGGTCTCATCGAGTGGCTGGATTCATCCGGCAAGTACCACATGGGATGGGCTCACTCTTCGAGCATCAAGCGGGTGGAACCGGACGAGTGGAAGGGCAGTTCGAGGCTATAGCACGCACCGCGGTCCATCAGGGGGACAGCAAGACAATGGCCAGGTCCTCCGCGGAAGGACCAGGCCATTGCCATGTCTCGCTAGCGGGCAGGCTCAATAGCCCCGCCCAACGGCGCAGGGTCAGAGACTAACCTCATTCTGCGCCGGCTCGCCGAAAGGGGATACCGACACCGGCCCCTTGGTAGCGATGTTGTACGCAGGTTCGGGCGCCCCCTGCAGGCCTGCCTCTACTGAAGCCCCCGGCCCAGCGGCACGCGCAGAACGCTGGTATGCAGTGGTACCGAAACGAAGGTCCGGGCCTATCGTCTCGGCTACGATCCGACGAGCTTCACGCCGCTCCCCATCCTTTTCGAAGGAGCGGAATTCCAGCTCACCCGAAACGGTGACGGGGTCGCCCTTCTTCAGAGAATTGGAGGCATTTTCAGCGAGCGCCCGGAACGCGGAGACGTTGTGAAAAACAGGTTCCCCGTCATGCCAGGATCCGTCTGGACCCTGGACGCGCTGGTTCACCGCAACGCGGAGCTTGGCGTGGGCTACCCCCGACTCACCGTAGGTCAGATCCGGATCTGCCACGAGGTTACCGGCGATGTTGATCGGTATTTTGGTGCTCATATCGTGCGTCCTTCCTTCGCGGACGGGACTTTCCCATCCCACGCTTCAACGGCTGGCCTTACGGGCCAGATATCGCCAGACCATGCGACGGTCCCTCTGCCGGTTTCACGCCCGCATAGGTTTCCTGGCCTTCAACTCGCAGGGAGGCTTCTGCAGCCGGAATCTTCCCACCCAGTCCGGGCGGATTGGTCGCTTCGAGAATTTCCTTGCTTGCGGCCGTCACCCGGCCGAGCACTGACTTGGCAATATCCGCGCGTGAGGCCGACGGCTTTCCAGAAGTAGCCCCGACTGCTGACTGCTCCGCTTCGATAACTGCATCAGCCCAACCGGACAGATAGCTTGCTGATTGAGGACCTCGATCAATCCCATGGGCCTTGAGCACCGTGTAGGCCACTGACTCGGCCTCGACTTCGGCCAACCCGCGGTGGTCCACGCTGCTCCCATACAGCTTGCCCACCTTGTCGTCTGGTCCGTGCAGCAGAACGTGCCCGAGCTCGTGCGCAAGCACCGCTGCTCGTTCCTCCGAGTTCAGCCAGCCACCCACCTGCACCCGGCGCTGGGCAAAGTCCGTGAAGCCACTTGTAAGCCCAAACTGCGCGTCTGTGACTTGCACCGAGAAGCCATGTGCGCGGGCTACTCCAGCCAGCGACTCCCACAGCCGGGGCACTTCGACTGAAGTGCGTCCAGCTGATCGAGGAACCAGCAGCGGGGTGCCCTCAGTTTGGGAGACGTCGAAGACCGCCTGGCCCCGCCAGCCAGTGATGAGCGTCTTCTTCCCCTCGTCAACGGCACCCTTGGGAGCCTTGTCGCCAACGGGGAGGCGGTGACGAGTGCCGTCAGGCAAGAGCACCTGTTGTACGCGGGCCGTCCTTGGGGCAATTACCCACAAAGCATGTTCACCGCGAAGAACAGTCCGCCCGTGCCGCTCCCATTCCTTGTAGCCCGCCACGAGCTTGGGCTCGTCGGTACCGCGCTGTGCCATCTGCATCATCAGCAGGGCAACGTTCCCGCCGGAGTAGCGCCACAGGCTGGCGGAAGCGTCAAGGAGAACCTGCCAATGCGACGGCGACTCGACAGCCTTTTCAAGAATCGAGTGGAGTCCGTCCATCAATGCAGCAACGCGCTCCTCCGGCGCCATTCGCCGAGTCCCCAACGCAGAGTTCAGGCCAGCGGTTGGGCTTGACGGAACTTCGGGTGCAGCGGCCACGACAGCCACCCTTCTGCTTCTTGGACCGCAGCTAAGCTGCGCAGACACCGGTTCATGGTCACCGGATCATCCGAGCGACATGACTCAGAATTCGGGAACCAGTTGATGGGCCGCCTTGCACCAGTCGAGGAAGGCCGGATCGTCGTTCGCAAGCATGCGCGGTGCTGGCTCCTTGTGTGCCTGCAGTCCGACGCATCCGGCCGCCCTGGTGTGCGTCCTCAGACGTTCGACGGCGTGTGGGAGCCTTTCGTGAAAGGCGAGCGGCCCGAAGCCGGGGTCGTCCGTCGTGTAGGAGGCCAGCTCCGCGCGGTGCAGCGCGTACAACTCGGCCACGATCTCAGGGTGACGCCACCAGCAGTCCGGGACGACCGACGTCGTCAGTTGGTAGGTGGCCACGAGCCATCGCACCCAGGCAGAGAGCGATCGCCATGCCTCCTGTGATTGCTCGGTCGTCATCTCCCGCCAGCGGCGGGTCACGGACTTGGGCCCAGCCTGTCCGGCAAATGCCGACCTGAAAAGTTGTGCAGTAATCTCGTCGTCCCCAAAGGAACCAGAGGAGGGAACATCAAACTCATCGACGTTGTCACGGCTATGCATCAGGAGTCCCTTCGGTCTTCTGTTGGCGCTGCTTGTGCCCGTCGGCCAACAGGCGCTCCATCTCAGCTTTCAGGCGGCGTAGTTCCCCCGCGTCCTTGCGCTTATGCCATTCCAGGAGATCCAACAAAATGGGCCGCGTGCGCCGACCCAGCATGAGTGCGGTGCCAGCAGGGAGCCGTCGAATCTCGTCCAAGGCGATCACCGGACGGTCGCGAAGCTGTTCACCGTCCTGCCGGCCCTGTGACGACCAGGAACGCGTGGTGAGCGTCAGGCTGCGCTCGCCGAGCAGACCGGCGAGGGATCGGAGATCGTGTTCGTCAGATCCACCTCCGAAAATCACCTTGATGATCGCGGAGTCCCAAATTGTTGACGCCTCATCGATGGACCAGCCCGAACGGGCTTGGGAGAGGGATTGCAGGACCACGAGGGTGGAGATACCGATGCCGCCGCCGTCGGCGAGCGCCACGGGCAGCCCGGGCCACGGTGCCAGGTTCGCGATCTCATCGAGTATGAGGGACAGCGGCGGCTCAAGCCTGCCGCCTGGCGAAACGAAGGCCATTTCGCGTGCCGCGCTGTCGATGTCGTCGATCAGGGCGGACAGGTATGGGCCGGCGGCAGCGGCGCCCGCGCGCGTGCCGATCAAATAGAGCGTGCCCCGTTCCCGAATGAAGGCCTTCGGGTCAAACTCCTCGGACTCGTCCTGCGGGTTCAGTGCCGCCAAAACCTTCGGTGAAGACAGCGGTGCAACCGCTGCCGAGACACCGATCCAGGAGTTCGAGGTATTCCGTGGGTCGTCTTCCAGGATTCCCATCAGGTCTGACTGCCAGCCAAGCGCCGCGCCAGGCCTGCCCAGCACCTCCAGCGCTTCCCGGGCCAGCACGGGACTGGAGGACCAGCGTCGGAATGCAGCCACTCCCTCACCGGACAGTGCAGCAGCATGGAGCAGGCATTGGAGGACGATCAGCGAACGCTTCTGCCACGCAGCGTTTTCGCCCTTCATCTCCGTGTCCGCGGTGATGACCAGCGCTCGCCGGGTGGCAACGTCCGGGTCCTCGCATCCGCGAACCGGTGACCAGCGGAGGGACGACGGCAAACCCGACATGCCCTGCGGATCGAAAACCGTCACCGGTCGATTGTGAGAAGCCCTTGCCTTCATGGTCACTACAATGTTGTCTGCCCGGGTGGACGTCGTCACGACGGCGCCCGGTGCGTCGAGGATTGCATTGATAACTACATACAGACCCTTGCCGGACCGGGGAGCACCTTGGATCACCATCGATTCTTCAGTGGAGACGTGGACCGTGACGCCGCGGGAACGGCCCAGGGTCCAAGAAAGGTCCTGGACCGAAGGCTTCACCAGTCCCGGGCGCGTGAACTTCCCTCGCTTCTGCACCGCCGTCGCCCCAAAGTCGTGGACGATTTCGGCGCGACGGGCAACTCCGTCCCGATTCAGGATGTCCTGCCGGAGCCATGCCCCCGATTGCTTCCACCGCCTCCATGCAATAAGTGCAGCCACGGCGAGCACTCCGACCAGCAGCAGGGCCGGAGCCAGGATCCACCAAACGCTGTCTATGCCGACTGCGCAGTCCCCACGGCGGATGACTATCCAGTCCATCCTGTTGGCCAAAAGTCCGGCGACGGCACCCGGGTTGAAGGGCGACGGCGGCAAGGCGCCGCAGTGCCAAGAGGTCGCGAGCTGCGCCGCGGCCTGCACCAGCGCGCAGAGACATACGTAAGCTGCCGCTCCAACGAGGGCAGCGGTGACGAGCGGATTGTCGCTGGCAGCCCGTGAACTCGCTGGCCGTCTCACAGCATCCTTTCGTCTGTCCCGAAAACGGCCAACTCGTCGGTTGTCACCCGGTTGGCCACGATGAAGGAGCGGTTCCCGACTTTCCAGAGACCGACGCCCTTCGGAAGGTTCTCTACGTGCTCGCACTCAGCTTCGGTGAGGCCCAAGGCTTCCTTTGTAAGTCGCATGGCATCGTGCTTCTGGCGGTAAATGATCCTGGTATCTGCTTCGGTGAGGAGGCCCAGGGCTTTCTGCCGATGTCCGCTGGTGCTGTCACCGATCTCATTGAGGTCAGCGACCTTATGCATGATCAGCAGGTTGGCAATGCCGTATGTTCTGGCGAGACGCCACTGCTCGCTCATCTTCGCCAACATGTAGGGATCGGCGAGCATCCGCCAACCTTCGTCGTACACGACAAGGCGCTTGCCGCCGTCGGGATTGGTGATTGCCGCCTCGAGCCAGGTGGCGCCGCAAGCGGCGGCTAGCGAAAGGGCCTGCTCTGACGCTCCGATGAGGGCGGAGGTATCCATCACCATCATTGGCGCGTCCGCGTCGAAGGCTACGGTGGACGGAGCATCGAACATGCCCTCGAGATCACCGGACACCGTGCGTCGGAGGGAATGGCTGACGGCGGTTCCGCCCTCCGCGCCGACGAGGGCCACCATCTCCTTCGACGGTCGCAGTAGATGGTCAAGCACCATGGGCAGCGTGGGGTTGGTGTTTTCCGCCATGGTTTCCATGAGGGCGATATCCAAGGCCGTGTGCTCGACGGGTCGGAGCGGCATTCCTTGACGCATGAGGGATACCAAGGCGACCAGGAGGTACCGGCGGCGCTGGCGAACGACAGCCTGCCACTGTGCCTCGGTAAGGGCGCTGGACCGCGGCCCGGCGTCCAAGGGATTTACTCGTGCGGGACGGCCTGGTCCGACGGAAATGACCTTTCCGCCTACAGCTTTGGCGACGGCAACCCACTCACCCTTGGGATCGGAGGCGACGGCGGCTTTCCTGCCCAACGTGATGGACCGCGCGACGAGCGACTTGCCGCACATCGATTTGCCTGTGCCGACGGTTCCGATAACGACGATGGATGGGCCGCTGATGATCCCTTTGTCGTAAAGGATCCAGGGATCGTAGGAGAAGGCTCCTGACCCGAAGACATCGGTTCCGATGTAGGTGCCTTCGTGCCCCAGCCCCGATTCGGTAAGAAATGGGTAAGCGGCGGCGAAGGTCATGGTTGAGGCGCGGTGGGGCGCGGGACGCAACCGGTGTGGGCCACGGAGCGAATTCGGCTCTTTGCTCCCCCAGTCGCCCGTGAAGCGAAACTTCTGAGGTTCCGGCTGCTCATGCTCCAACGAAGAACTCGCCAACCTGGACGCCCAAGGTGCGGACTGCCGTCGTGCTTTCTGATCCCCCCGACTTACACCCGACGGATGGTACTCGAAGCTACCCTTCGTCTTGTTCATCGCAGTCCTCTTCCCAAGGGCAAGCCGCTGGCAACAAAGGCCGCCCATTGCTGCCCGTACAGAAGGCGCAGTTCCACGAATGCTCCGGCGGCGGCGGACTCAAGCTCCTGGCGGTGCCGCGCCAAGTCCTCCAGTGAAGTAGCCGTGACGGTCATGTACGCGGCCGGCCGGACGTCACCGTGGCCGGCGACAATCTCTTCCTCCCGCTGTGTCACCTCTTCTTCCTCGGCCCCTTGCTCACGGGTGAGTGGCCTGTCGAAGCGGGCGTTGATGCGGCGGCGGGTCTCGTGAGCTTCCTGGGCTGAACGGATGTCGCGCAGAGCTTCAGCGGTAGGTACCGCCCGAATGACCTCGGTAAAGGTGTGGCGGAATTCGCCGACGTAAATCAGAGGGTGAAGGAAGCCCGGAAAGACTTTTTGCCGCGGCCATTCAGCGATCCAGAAGGTCTGATGAAAGCCGGAATCCGTCCGCAAGTACGTCCAGTGCTCCTCCACGCCCATCGGGCCGTGTCTCGTTAGATCATCGGTAGACTCTGCTGCTGCTGCTGCATTCGACGCCGAAGCTGTCGCGGCCGTCGCTTTGCCGACGGGCAGAAGGGCAGGATCGAAGGCACCGCGGATGATGGCAAGCAGCCCCGGCTCGCCGAGCCATTCATCGACTTTGACGTTGTGGGTACCCAGCGACGTTCGTATCGCCTCGACTTCGAGCCGCAGGACGTGTTCAAGGCCGGTGACGCCCCCGCCCGACTCCCTGATCCGCCGTCGCGCCTTGCTCGTGGCCAGGACAACCGAGACAACCAGCTCATGGCTCATAGCTGAGCCCGCGGCGCCCAGTAAGTCCTCATACGCGCGGCGTCCCCAAGCAGCATCTTCCTTGCGGTCTCGCGCCGGCAGGGCATTCTCCCTGTAGAAGTCCCAGAGGGACGATGACGGGTAAGGCACGGTGTAGTCCTGGATGGCGATGCGGGCAACGCTTTGCCGTTGGGCCATGCCGGCCTGAACGCGTGACCAAGCCTGGACTGCCCACGCTTTATCGTCTGCATCCAGGAGAGCGAACGAACGCGTACTGCACCTCAGCACCGCGATTGCTTCCTTGCCGTGGCCATCGACCAGGAAGCATTCCCCACGGGCGGTTGCTCGAATCTCCAGATTGCCCAACCCACCCGGGAGGGCAAGTCGGCCGGCGAGGCGTGGAGCTTCGGGCTTCGCGAGGAACCTCGTCTCGCCCGCAGCTGCGCGGTAGAAGAACGTCGCGATCTGTTGTGCCCAGACTGGATATGGGACGCGGGAGTACTGCAGTATTCCGAGCAGTACCAGCGCGAGCCACATAGGCCCAGTGGTGAGTAATCCGACTGGACCATTGCTCGCTGATGCAACGATAGCGACGCTAGCTCCCCCGGCCACGATGAGCAATTGGTACCACTTGAGCCCAAGGAAAAAGCCGCGGCGTTCGTACCTTGGGAATTTGACGGCTTCCAGCGCGCGCCCGTCTTCAGACATGCGGGGTGCCTCCCTTCGATGGATCAATTCTTGGTGGCTGGGGTTTCGGAGGTTGCGGGCTCGACGGTCCGGGGGTGTTAGCGGGAGGCCGCCCTCGCGGTCCCGGTTCTGTAGGTGTGCTCTGCCGGGCTGGCGCTGGAGCAGCGCCGCCTTGGCTTCTCGGACTCTCACGCACGAACCGTGTGGGTTCCGCGGACTGCGGTGCACCCGGTGATCCGGTTGACGATCCTGTCTTCAAGGCTCTCTGTCCTCCATCGGGGCCCGGTGAGGTCAACCCGGCGGGCACAGGAGGAGCTGACACCTGTGTCGGGAAGACGTTACGGCTCGAACTGATGGGCCGTGTCATGGCGGAACGACTCACCATGTTCGCGAGAGTCAGTCGGCCGCCTGCCTGCCGACTGATCTGCCGGGCCGCAACACTGGTGCTTCGCGACAGAACGTGGCCGCCGCCAGCCGTTTGCGCGGCTGCAGCCAGTTCCCCTCCAGCGAAGCTCACGAGGCGCAGGGCCATCATGGGTGCCCCACATGCGAGGGCCATGCCTACGGTTCCGGCTGCCAAGCCCGCGAAGGACTTGGAATCGGCAAAGAGCTTTACGGCGACGGCCAAGACTGTTGCAGCCAAGGGCTTGGCCACAACCAACGCGATGACGACCTCACACCAGCGACGAGCCCAGGATTTTGTCTTGTCCCAGGGCAGCAGCATGAGGGCCACTGGCGCGACGGCGGCGAGGACAACGACAGCAAACGAGCGGAAGATCATCGAGCACATCAGGATGAAGGCGAGTATCCAGACGACTACTAAGGCCATCATGGTTACCACCGCCGCGCCTGCAGGGCCGCCGGTGTTTCCCGGAGCCAACGAGACCAGATTCCATTCCCGGCCACTTCCCTGAGGCGCTCGTTCAAAGCCGAAGAGCCGCATGAAGACGAGATAGGGGTCGGAACCAATCGATTGGAGCAGGGCGGCGGATGCCAGGTCCGTTGCCCGCGTCAACTTACGGACAAGGTAAACGGCGGCGCCCACCAGTGGGATGGCGACGGCCCCGCCTATCATCGCCCTTCCAATGCGTCTGGGTTGCTGGCTGATAAGCCCCGAGAGCAGCTGCATAATCATTACGACGGCGAGTGGAGTCAGCATTACAACCACCCACCAGCTCGTGAGTCCCTCGATGGACAGCCACTGGGAGTCGTCGACGTTCGACACAGTGAAGGCACCCGTGATGAAGGCCCACAGCCACGACGCCATGTTCTGCAGAATGTTTGCGAACAGTGACGTGACCGCGCCAAGGGCGTTGTCGTTTGCCTGTGACACCAAGCCGCATCCGGGCGGCCACCATCCATTGAGATCGCACTCAACGGGCATGACCTAGAACCCGAGAGGGAATGCGGTCTGCGACCAGAGGATGTAGCCGTTGATGCCGCCAAGGATGGCAGCCACGGGCCCTGTCCAGAGGAGGATCACGCCTCCGCTGGAAGCCAGGCGCGACGATTGGCTCAGCTTGCCGGCCAGCAGCAGGGCTGCGCCGATGATCGCCACGATGGCGATGATGATGAAAGCGCCGACCAGGATGCCGCCGCCAATTTGTTTGAGCGATTCAAGGAAGGGGAAACTCGCGTTCGGCGTGATTCCTGGGTCCACCGCTGCCAGTAACATGGGTGCTCCGTCCGTCGTATTCCATGGAGTGAGCAGATGAGCTCACACGTTCATGGGAGGTGAAGCATGGAACGACATGACCTGAACATCGAACACGCCTATCGGACACGACGACGACCAGACTTGCATTGACCCCACTCACCGCGGGGAGGTGGGTCTCCCAACAGGACGTCGCTTATGCGCTGACGCGCCATGGCCGAGATGCCCACAGCGCGCGACAGAGCCCTCAGCGCGGAAGCAGATCAAAGTAGACGGTGCCGGAATTCCAGCTAATTGGATGCAGTAACGTACCCACGGCGGGGTTCAAGGCGCTCCACATCATGCCGTTGCCCGCGTAGATGCCAACGTGCCCCCAGTTATCCGGTCCTTGGGGATTCTGAACCACCAGGTCCCCCGGCTGCGGGTCGTCGGTCCGAACCCCAACACGCCACTGCTCCACCCGCGGCAGTTCGATTCCAGCCTGCCGATAAATCCATTGCACGTAGCCGGAACAGTCCCAGGCTTTGAATGCAGTGCCGCCCCACACATATCGTCCACCTAGACCTTCCTGCGTGAACCGCAGAATGTCCTGGCGGAGTTGACTCAGGTTTTTCCAAGAGGCCGCAGGCCCCACTTTGGGCGGCGAAGATGAGCAAGGAGCTGGCGACGTGTCCGGTTCCAACGCAGCAACGACTGCTGTCGCTGCACGCTCCCAACGCGCGTAAAGCTCGGGAAAAGCAGATACCTGGACTGCCTGAGCAGCCAAGTCTTTGTCCATCGCCTGCCACCCCGGTACGTCGAGCAGCCCTCGTGGACTTCCTCGGTTGGGACCCAAAGGGCCGCCGTAGAAGGCGCGGGCGTTGTAGAAAACGTCCATAAGCTGCTCAACGCTCCCCCACCCTGCCGTGGAACGTTGTTGAGCCGAGCCTATCGAGTCATGGTCGCTCCCAACGCCATCATTTGGAAAACCCATGGAAGCCGGAACCCTGGGATTTGCGAGTACGCGCAAACTCGACTCCTGCATCGCCATCATGATGGCAATGATCTGTCCCGAACGGGGTACACCAAGCTGTTTTCCGACCCCAATGTACGCGCGAGCCACGCTTTCCTGTCGCGAGTTCAGCTCGTATAGCACCTGGCTACCATCGCGGACCTCCAGGCCATCGCCAGTCTCCGTACCCGTGCTGATGGATGCAGCATCAGCCGGAGCACAAGCGACAACTGGCTCTCCGCTCAGACTGGCAAGTAGAGCCACACCCGCGACGAACGCCATCAGGCCGAGAAGCACAAGGACAGTCACAGCGGCAGCGACACCTTTCAGCAGTGCCCGCCTTCTAGCCAGACCGGCCACGGCCATAGGACCGACCATCAGTAGACGATCCGGTCCGCGGTCGCATAGAAGGCAACCATGGCGCAGCGGTCAGCCGGAGCTGTAGCCGCAGGCGGGCAGTTCAGCATCACCGTTATAGGTGCGGAATAAGTGTTTCGGTCCCTGCTCGTCTCATCGAGCACTTGCACGATCACAGTGCACACGTGAAGGCCAGCCCACGGCGGAGGGAATTCTTGAACTTTGGATAGCTCGAGATCGCAGCGAACAGATTGGGCTTTGGCGCTCCGGCGCGCCGACTGCTGTCCAAGACTCGCAAAGGAAGTGGGAGTCACACCAGTGGCCTCGAACTCTTTGACCAATACCGACAAGGGGTTGGATCCATCGGGAAGCAACTCCCACCACGAACGCACCCGTGCATACACATCCGAGTATGACGACGAGCGGCTGTCCCACGTGTAGATTCCCCTTGCTGCCTCTACAGCGAGTGCACGGAAGTCGCGCGTTGGCGAAAGATCAACAGGTGAGCTCAGTGCGGCCATATCGGTTTCGCCAGGAACAGCAGTAGGCACAGCGATTGCCGGGGGTGTCCCGGAAGGTACCGGCGCTAAGGGCGAGCTTGGTGCCGGGCTTGGGACCGATGCCGCGCCCGGCCTATCAATCGGCCAGAACAGGAAAACGAACCCGCTTATCATCAAGACAACAAACAGTCCGGCAACGATCGAGCGCTGACGGCCCACCGCATGGAGTGCGCGCAGCCCCCTGCTTGCCGTCCCCCAGCCGACCATGACTTACCCTGGCTGCCTGTTGGCTTCGTGCTGGAGCACCCGCCAAGCCGTCCGGTACAACTGCCGCGCGAAACCGATGTTTACGGCGACGTACCGCTCAGTGACACCAAGCTCGGTCGCTAGCGCAGCCATCTGCACGGACCTAGGCAGGCCGCGCAACCCTGGACGGACTATGGTCTCCGCGACTCTTCTCAGAACAGCCGTGGGAAGGCAATCGGCGGCGCACCGGCAAAGACCTTCCATGCTTAGCCCCGGCTCGGGGTGGCAGTTCAGTGCAGCACTGATCGTCATAGCTGTCTGCCGCACGACAGTAACGGCATGCCAGCGTCGCCTGTCCCTTGGCGATGGGGGTCCATAGTGCCGTGGCCCAACCAGGCTTGAGACAGCGAGTTGCCACGTGTCCTCCTTGACGTTTCTCTGCACCAAGCTGAGCATGGCCTGCGCCCATGCGTGGTCGACATACCTCTCAACGCTGTCCAAACCCAACCCTGCGCCGACGACAGCAAAAACTTCAGGCGAGACTTCCGCCGTCGTGAAATCCATGAGCAGCGGCAAAGTCTGATGACTGAGTTCGCGCCGCACATGTGCCGCGCAGATTTTGTTGCAGACGCCTTGGACCCAAGCTTCGAACGGAATTCCCGGCAACTCCCGGTAGCGCCCCTTCGTCACCCCGTCCCATACCGCGACCCGAATGTCCTGCATGAGGTCGTCCACATCGCACGTGCGTCCAATCCGTGCCAGGCGTGAGACGACGTAACCCTTCACGCTGTTCACCGCGCTCATGATTTGGTCGATCGGGACGTTGCATTGCCCTGCCGCAGGAGGCTTCAGCAACGAGACATCAACAGAGATGGTCTTGGATGGTTCCGAGCCGTTTTGAATTGGCTGAGCGTCGATTTTCACGACTTCACCACTTTGTTCAGATCGAGTAGTTAGCAGAGTCGCGGAAGAGGCCACTCGCGGACGTGGATGCGCAGATCCAGCAACGATCAGTAGAAGCTACAAAAATTATTGTCGAAGATACTTGTAGTATCGTCAAGGGTGCCGTTCTTACTTTTTCAGCATCCTTCGGGAAGAATGTGGCTATGCCGCGGATTACTCAGCCACACGACGCCGCCTGGTCGGCCGACGTTGAGGCTGCCGTCGCTACATTCGGTAACCGGTCGCGGAATGAAATTCTCCGATTCCTAACGGCTAAGGGACCGGCTACGCGCGGCGACATTGTCGCCGCAGTCAGTGCCGGCGAACCCAGCGTGGCAAAGCACCTCGCGGCTTTGGAGGAAGCGGGCGTGGTGATTGTCGACGTCGAACCTGGGCGCCGGCACGGACGGTCGCCCCGGTACTCGGCCAACGCAGTCCGAATCAAGGAACTGCTGGACGCGCACCTAAGCTATTTGCTCGAGAAGTAGTGGCAACATTGCGACGGCGGTAGCGCCTATTCGACCTACTCCACTGCTTCACCCGCATCCGACGACGAACCCGCCGCTGCTTGCTCACCTTCCGGCCGCCGGTTGATGTCCCTGTTCAAATACTCTGTGATGGCACGAAGCGTCTCCGGGGACACATCACCAAGAGTCCTGGCCGCAAAGGTCTTCACCCGGGCTGCGCGAAGGGACTTCACAAACTCAAGCTGTGAATCAATGCGCTCGGGCAGGTTTGCGGCCTCGCCACCCTGCAGATACCCAGAGTCCACATTGAAGATTTCACACAGAGCTCCAAGCAATGCCGGGTCACTGACGAGTCTCCCTGTGCCGTCCTTCATGTAGAACCAGCGGGCTCTGGAAAGCTTGATTCCCCTGCTCTGCAGCTTCTGCTGAACCTCACGGAACGTGACGGGCTGACCTCGCTCGGCGACCACAACATCAAGCAGAAGGTTCAGGCGTCGCGCCAACTCCGCCTGTGGAGACAAGCCAGCACTGAATGCCTCTTGGTCAGAATACAAGACCCGCCTCCCTCCTGGTGCAGTGGTTCATGCCAACCCTGGTGCCCAGTATTCCGCTGCCGAACGCCGCCTGCAATAACGCTTCCGGGACGCTTCCATCCCCTTCCAGATGAGCGTATCGTTCTCCTGTAGACCCGTCTACAGTCCAAGCTCAGTCATTCGTGGGGTCTCCATGGCAGAGGACATCTTGATGAACCGGACGCGAAGCCGACTCCTTCGCTTCCTGGTAGCGCATGGCCCAGCGTCTTGCGGCGACGCCTCTATAGCCCTGGGACTGTCGCAGTCGACCGTCCGCCGACAGATCATGCTGCTGTGCGACGCGGGTCTGATCAGCCCGCTCACAGGGACCTTTTCTGCCCAGGTGGACCAGATTGAAAAGCATCTTCAAGAGCTATCCACCGGGTTCCAATGTCCTGTTACCGACCGGAGATACCCAGATGCTGAGGGCGCCCACCTGTCGGAATCGCCGTTCCACTCCTGCGAATCGCCAGGAACGTCGGAGGAAGCCAGCTGAACAAAGGTCGGGTCGATTTGTTGAGGATTGCCCTGAAACTTCAGAGGTGGTCGACTTGTTCCCGGCGCCAGCGAGGATGAGATTCGGAGTCGCAAGCTCGCCGGCACGTGCCACCCTATTCGGTGGAGCGATTAATACGATGCTCGACCCGCGACTCTGCCGTCTACGTTGCCACTAAATGCGTGAAGCCCCTGATCACCAGTCCAAAACAAACGCCGCAATACAGAATCTGCCAAATGGTCAGCGTCCGCTGACGGGGCTGCCGGGACGGTCATTGACGCATCCAAGGACCAAGCAGACAGGACGATTCTCTCAGCGCCGTTACACAGACCGAGATGAATTGCAGTATCCACCAACTGGCTGAAGCACGAACCAGGTACAGCTATTGGCGACCACTTCATGGGTGATGCAACCATGACGTGTACAGAACGGACGCCTTCGCAGATATGCGTTGGCTGGGCAATCCCAATTGCGACACAACGGGGCACAGCAAGCGGGCTGAATGGCGTTGTAATCACATCTATGGCGCCAACCACCACCGCAGGCTCACGCAGGGCCACACCGTCCTATGACTACCCTGCATCTGCTCAGCAAAGGAAATGGGCGATACGATTTCGCCGTGGCGACTAAATGCAAGGCGACCAGCGATGACGGAAAGCAAAACGGACGGTTCACTGACGATGTAAAAGCTGACGTGGCCGCACGTTCGGCTTATTTCTGCAACAATCCACAATGCAACCGACTTCTACGGGCGCCGCTGGATCAGAACGCGGCCGGCCCGCTGAAACTCGGACAAGTGGCCCATATCTATGGGAACCGCCACGGAAGCGAACGCCACCAGTGCCACGAGGATCCGTCTAGCCGCGCAAACCCAGACAATGCGATTTTCCTTTGCGCGGCCTGCCACGACATGATCGACAAGAGAGGGGCCCACAGTGGAGCATCAGGATTTAGTGCGCTAGAGATACTGTCTTGGAGGGACACTCACTATGCGCTGGTCCAAGAAGCTCTTACGGGCAGTTATGACCTGTTCAGCCTTGTCCGACGCCAATCACAGGCAGCGGCTGACGCCCGGGCACTTCTGACCGATATGAACAATAGGAGGGTCTTCTTCGATCCTCCTCACGACGAGGACTGGTCGCAGGTGGTCCAGTCCCTAGGTGAATTCAGAAGCCTTCTCAACGGTATTTTGAGGAACTCCCTACAAGGAGATCCCGTTCATCAACCTGCGACCGAGATCCAGTCGCTTCTTCGTAAGACTCTGGGCGATCTCAAGTTGCAAAAGAATGGCCTCGCCATCGACGAGGAAGAGGCTAGGGACTTCCTCAGAATAATGCGCCGCCGCCTCGGAAAGCAGATTGATGAACTGGCGCGGGTATCCGGAATGCCCGTTCCTGGCAATCTGCATTCGGTGTTGGCCCGCTAGTGCAATGGCAGACCGGCACGCCGCCCGCGACTCGCGAGTTGACCTCAAGCCCCAGAATCCTGCCACGACTGCTTGCATGGCTCCCCGAAGTCAAGCATGACCTCAAGGACGGTATATAGCACTGGAAAGCCATGGCCGCTCTGGCGCCGGGCCCGGACGTAAGCCCACTACGGGTTCTGGACATCGTGGGCTGGCGTTTGCCAGATGAAGCGCGGCGGGGTTGTCGACACTGAATTGCCACAACGGACCTGCGCAGCGCTTACCCATCACCCGCGCCCTCTTCGCAGCCATCCTTGATTGAATCGACGGGTAGTGCCCGACGAACGTGATGACGGAAAGACTCGTGTTGCGCCCGATCAGCGTGCTCCGCTCGATGCTATCGCCCACATATGATGCATAGGGATTGAGTGACGGGTGAACCGACACCGTGCACAGCCGACGGAGTCGGAGATATGAGGATCAAGACGTGGCCGGAAACAACAACGCTAACCTGGTGTGGAGCATCGCGAATATTCTGCGGGGCACCTACAAACCGGCACAGTACGGCTCAGTGATCCTCCCGTTCACCATCCTCCGCCGCCTGGACTGCGTCCTGGACTCCACCAAGGAAGCCGTCCTCGCCGAGCAGGAAGCCAAGAAGGATCTGAACATCCCGCTGGACACCTTCCTGCAGAAGGCCTCGGGCCGCAGCTTCTTCAACACGTCCAAGTTCAACTTCGCGAAGCTCCTGGATGACCCCACCAACATCAAGGCGAACATCTTCGACTACGTCCAGGGCTTCTCGGAGAACACCCGGGACATCTTCGAGCGCTTCGAGTTCTACAAGACACTCGAGAAGCTGGACAGCTCAGACCTGCTCTACCACGTCACCAGGGACTTCGCCGCGATCGACCTCCACCCGGAGACCATCAGCAACATCGAGATGGGCCTCATGTTCGAGGAACTCATCCGCCGCTTCGCCGAAGCCTCCAACGAAACCGCCGGCGAGCACTTCACCCCGCGCGAAGTCATCCAGCTCATGGTCCAGCTCCTGCTGAACTATGACGACGACGTCCTCACCAAAGAGGGCATCGTCCGGTCCATCTACGACCCCACCGCCGGGACGGGCGGCATGCTCACCGTCGCCCAGGAACACCTCCACTCACTGAACCCCAGCGCCTCCCTGGTCGCGTTCGGCCAGGAAATCAACGACGAATCTTACGCAATCTGCAAATCGGACCTGCTGATCAAGGGCCAGGACATCTCAAAGATCTCCGTCGGCGACACGCTCGCCAACGACCAGAACATCGGCCAGCAGTTCGACTTCATGCTCTCCAACCCGCCCTTCGGGGTCGAGTGGAAGAAGATCCAGCCGCAGATCCAGAAAGAGCACGAGCAGTACGGTTTTGAAGGCCGCTTCGGCCCGGGCCTGCCCCGCGTCAGCGACGGCTCGCTGCTGTTCCTGCTGCACCTGATCCGCAAGATGCGCCCGGCGCACGACGGCGGCTCCCGCATCGGCATCGTCCTAAACGGCTCGCCGCTTTTCACCGGCGGCGCCGGCTCCGGCGAGTCCGAGATCCGCAAGTATCTGATCGAGAACGACTTCGTGGAGGCCATCATCGCGCTGCCCACGGACATGTTCTACAACACCGGCATCGCCACCTACATCTGGATCCTCTCCAACAGCAAGAAGCAGAAGCACCCGGAACGCGCCGGAAAGATCCAGCTCATCAACGGCGCGGACTTCTTCCAGAAGATGCGCAAGAGCCTTGGCTCCAAGCGGAAGGAACTCGGCCCCAAAGACATCGCGAGCATTGTCCAGATGTACGGAGCCTTCGAGGACGACGGCGAGACCTCCAAAGTCTTCAACAACCAGGACTTCGGCTACTCCACCATCACCGTGGAGCGACCGCTTAAGCTCAACTTTGCCTGCACGCCGGAGAGGACCGACGCCGTTCTGGCGCAGAAACCGGTCGAGAAACTGTCCGATGACGATCGGCAGCTTCTTGAGAAGACGCTCACCCGGCTCGGCGAAGACGAGATGAAGTTCTGGAAGAACCGTGAGGCTTTCCTCAAGGTCCTCAAGCCGGCCTTGTCCGGGGCCGGCCTCAAGCTCGGCGCCCCGGTGCTGAAAGCTGTCCTCGCTGGGCTATCGGAGCGCGATGAAACCGCCGACGTCTGTAGAGGCCCAAAGGGCACTCCCGAGGCGGACACGGAACTGCGCGACACCGAAAACGTGCCGCTCGGCGAAGACATTCAGGCCTACTTCGAACGCGAAGTCCTTCCCCACGTCCCGGACGCCTGGATCGATGAGTCTAAGACCAAGATCGGCTATGAGATCCCTTTCAGCCGGCACTTCTACAAGTACGTCGCCCCCAGGTCGCTGGACCAAATCGATTCCGATCTGAATAGGCTCATCTCCGAGATCACCGCACTGCTGGCCGAGGTCGAGAAGTGACGCCCGTCGGACAGTATTCGGACTATAAGACGTCCGGCATCGATTGGTTGGGCGATATTCCTACGCACTGGGACACGATCAAGCTAAAGAACGGCTTCGATCTGCACAAAAGGCCCGCGGTCAAGTCAGCTGGCATCGTGACGGCCTTCAGAGACGGGCAGGTGACGCTGCGCTCGAACCGCCGAATCGACGGGTACACCGAGGGTGACAAACAGATCGGTTATCAGACAATTCATCCCGGCGACCTCGTCATACATGCCATGGACGCGTTTGCTGGCGCTATCGGCGTTTCCGATTCGTTCGGCCAATCAACTCCGGTTTATTCAGTTTGCACTCCAAAGTCTGGGTTTAACTCCTACTTTTACGCTCGTGCTCTCCGACACATCGCATTGACCGGTTACATCACCTCGCTCGCAAAAGGTGTTCGGGAGAGGTCTACAGACTTCCGCTGGGCGGACGCTAAAGAGTTGCCTGTTCCGAGACCTCCGCTTGAGGAGCAGGACAGTATCGTCGCTTACCTCGACCGTGAGACTGCCCAGATCGATGAGTTGGTCACCAAGCAGGAGCGGCTCATCGAACTGCTCGCCGAGAAGCGCCAGGCCATCATCACCCACGCGGTCACCAAAGGCCTCGACCCTGCCGCCCCAACCAAACCCTCCGGTGTTCCCTGGCAGGGCCCCGTTCCGGAGCACTGGACAGTTCAACCGCTGAAGAATCTGATTCGAATGCAGACCGGCGTTACACTCGGGAAGGATTTCTCTGAACTTGAGACTGAGACGTATCCGTATCTGCGAGTGGCAAACGTTCAAATCGGATACGTCGACCTTAATGAAGTCAAGGAAATCGACTTGCCCAAAGATGTGGCAACGACGTCCATGCTGCGGGCTGGTGACGTGCTTATGACAGAAGGCGGGGACCGAGACAAGTTGGCCCGCGGCTGCATTTGGGAAGCTCCGATAGCTCCATGCGTGCACCAGAACCACATCTTCGCCGTGCGAACTGGCAATCAATTACTCAATAAGTTCTTGGTTCTGGCTCTGGACGCTGATCCCGCGCGAGCCTACTTCTACCTCACTGGTAAACAGTCGACCAATCTGGCATCAACGAACTCTACGACGGTCAAGAACTTCAGGTTTGGTGTTCCACCGATGGTTGAACAACACCGGATTGTCGATCATCTCGGACGAAAGACCCGGCTTATCGATGACCTCATGGATAAGGCAAATGCGGTTATTTCCACTCTGAAGGAACGCCGCTCGGCCCTCATTTCCGCTGCCGTAACCGGCAAGATCGATGTTCGTGAAGGAGTTGCTTAGGTATGACGTTGCCTCAGTGGCATGAATTCGTCGACCCCGTTCTGCGCACCATGTCGGACGGCCAGATTCGTCGGAATGCTGAAATCAGGACGGCTGTGGCTGAGCGCACCCGGCTGAGCGAAGAGGACATGGCGGAGGTGATGTCGTCGGGCGAGGCGCGTTGGTCCAACCGGATTAACTGGGCAGTTTTCGATTCCATGAAGGCTGGACTGCTTGTCCGCGAGGCGCGTGGGCAATACAAGATCAGCGACGAGGGCCTCCGCAGGGCGTCCTCCGCTGCCGAAATCACCTACCAGACGTTGATGGAGTATGACTCCTACCTCGCGTACCAGAACGCGTCGAAGGCTCCCAAGAAGACGGTTCTGCCCGGCGTAGAACCGGCTACCGCGGCCTCCGAAGTGGTGGTCGACGCAGATCCCTCCGAGGCCCTCGAGCAGTCCGCGGACCAGCTCAACCGGGTGGTCATCGACGAGATCTACCGCAATCTGCTCGAACTCTCTCCCGACGCTTTCGAACGCCTCATTCCCTTTGTCGTGAGGGCGCTTGGCTACGGAACAGATCGTGAAGACAACCTGAAGCCCACTCAGCGTTCCGGCGACAAGGGCATCGACGGAATTGTCTGGCAGGATGCGCTCGGGTTCGACCGGGTCTACCTTCAGGCCAAGCGCTATTCCGAGGGCAACAATGTGGGCGCTCCCGAGGTGCAGGCGTTCAGCGGAGCATTGGGCCAGTTCCGCGCCACCAAGGGCATCTTCATCACCACCTCGACGTTCACCATCGGGGCGCGAGCTGTCGCCCGCGACACCGCCCATTACACGTTGATTCTTATCGACGGGCAGCGGCTGGCGTCGCTCATGTTCGAGTACGGCGTCGGTGTCCAGGTTGACCGCACGGTGGTCGTGAAAAAGCTGGACCAGGACTTTTTCGACAGTTTCTAGGGGGAACCGTATGGCGCAGCACAATGAAGTGACGTTCGAGGACGAGATCTGCCAGGCTCTCGCCGCCGAGGGATGGATCTACGAGCCGCACCGCAAGGCCGGTGAGCTGTACGACGCCAACCGCGCTCTGGTCCCGGAGGATGTCTTCGCGTGGCTGGCGGACACGCAGCCGGAGCAGTTGGCGAAGGTCCTGAAGCCAACGGATTCTCCGGCGGAGGATGAGGTCGCGAAGCGGCTGCTTTTGGACCGGCTGTGCAAGGTTTTGGACAAGCCGGCGGCTAAGGAAGCCGGCATGCTCTCGGTGCTGCGCACGGGATTCAAGGAGGTCGCGGCGAAGTTTGAGATGTGCCAGTTCAAGCCGGCCATGGGCCTAAACCCGGAAACGCTGGAGCGCTACGGCAAGGTCCGCCTCCGGGTGATCCGGCAGGTCCACTACTCCACGTTCGACACCATGAAGAGCATCGACCTGGTCCTGTTCGTCAACGGGCTTCCGGTCGCGACCATCGAGCTCAAGACGGACTTCACCCAGAACATCAATGACGCCGTCGAGCAGTACCGTAAGGACCGGCACCCCCGCAACAGCAAAAACAAGGACGAGCCGCTGCTGTCCTTCGGGCGCCGCGCACTGGTGCACTTCGCTGTCAGCAACGACGAAATCCAGATGACCACCGAACTCAAGGGCAAGGACACCTACTTCCTGCCCTTCAACCTTGGCAATGACGGGCACGCCGGCAACCCGGTCAACCCCAAAGGATCTGCCACCAGCTACCTCTGGGAACAAGTCCTGCAGCGCGACTCCTGGCTGAACATCATCGGCAAATTCCTGCACCTGCAAATCAGCGACAAGACCAACCCCGTCACCGGCGAGCGGGAAGTCCGCAAGTCCCTGCTGTTCCCCCGCTACCACCAGTGGGACGTGGTCAACCACCTCATCGAGACCGCCCGGACCGAAGGTCCCGGCCACCGCTACCTGGTCCAGCACTCCGCCGGGTCCGGCAAGACCAACTCCATCGCCTGGACCGCTCACCAACTCAGCTCCCTGCACGGCGCCGACAACGAGAAGATCTTCGACTCAGTCATCGTCGTCACCGACCGGACCGTCCTGGACGCCCAACTGCAGGACGCGATCTACCAAATCGAACACAAGTCCGGCGTCGTCGTCCCCATCCGAGGCAACGCGGGCTCCAAGTCCGCCGAACTCACCGCCGCGCTGGTGGCACGGACGCCGATCATCATCGTCACCATCCAGACCTTCCCGTTCGCGCTGAAGGCCATCGCCGAGTCCCAGGCCCTGAAGGGCAGGAACTTCGCCATCATCGCGGACGAGGCGCACTCCTCCCAGACCGGTTCCACCGCGAACAAGCTGAAGAAGGTCCTCTCCGCGGAAGAGCTGGCGGACGTGAACGACGGCGGCGAGTTCGACGTCGAAAGCTACCTGGCGGCCGAGATGGCCGAGCGGGCGGATGCCAAGAACATCAGCTACTTCGCCTTCACCGCCACGCCGAAGGCCAAGACCCTGGAGCTGTTCGGCCGCAAGGGCCCGGACGGGCTGCCACAGCCGTTCCACCTGTACTCCATGCAGCAGGCCATCGAGGAGCGCTTCATCCTGGACGTGCTGCAGAACTACACCAGCTACAAGGTGGCCTACCGGCTCACCCACGAGGGCCGAGACTACGACTCGGACGACGCCCAGGTGGAGAAGTCCGAGGCGCTAAAGTCGCTGATGAACTGGGTGAAGCTGCACCCGTACAACATCAGCCAGAAGGTCCAGGTGATCGTGGAGCACTTCCGCGCCAACGTCGCCTGGCGCCTGGACGGCAAGGCCAAAGCCATGGTGGTCACCGGCTCCCGCAAGGAAGCCGTCCGGTACAAGCTCGCGATCGACAAGTACATCCACCACGCCGGCTACTCCGGGCTGGGCACCATGGTCGCCTTCTCCGGCGAAGTGAACGACGACGAATCCGGACCCGACGCCTTTACCGAGCTCAGCATGAACCCCGGGCTCAAGGGGCGCACGCTCCCCGAGGCGTTCTCCACCGAGGAATACAAAATCATGCTGGTGGCCAACAAGTTCCAGACCGGCTTCGACCAGCCGCTGCTTGTTGCCATGTACGTGGACAAGAAGCTTTCCGGTGTCTCCGCCGTGCAGACCCTGTCCCGGCTGAACCGCACCGCAGTCGGCAAGGACCAGACCTTCGTCCTGGACTTCGTAAACAACCCGGACGAGATCCTCGCCTCCTTCCAGCCGTACTTCCGCGAGGCCGCACTGGAAGACGTCTCCGACCCGAACGTCGTGCACGACCTTCAGGCCAAGCTCGACGCCGCGCAGATCTACCTTGATTCCGAGGTGGACGGGCTGGTGAAGTCCTATGTACTGGAGGCCGGCAACAACGCGCTCTCCGGCTGGGTGGCGCCGGCGAAGTCGCGCTTCAACACCCGGTACAACGCCGCTGTGGCCGAGGGTGACAAGGCCGCCCAGGGCGAGCTGGACCTGTTCCGGAAGGACCTCGGCTCGTTCGTCCGCGCCTACGACTTCCTCTCCCAGATCGTTGACTTCGCCGACACGGACCTGGAGAAGCGCTCGATCTACTACAAGCACCTCCTGCCGGTTCTCCGTGTGAACGACGCGAAGGTGTCTCTGGATCTCTCCGGCGTGGTGCTGGCGAAGTACGCTCTGAAGGACAAGGGCCAGGCCCAGCTGCAGCTCTCCAGCGAAGGCGAGCCGTTGAAGCCCTTGACGCATTCGGGAACCGGCCAGACTAAAGATCCCGTCTTGGTGACCTGGGAAGAGGTCATCCAGCAGGCCAACCTGCCCTTCGAGGGCGAGGAACTCGACGCGGTGGCGCACTTTGTCGAAGGTGTACGGCGCGAACTGGTAAAGAACGAGACGCTCCAGAAACAGGCGCAGAACAATTCCCGGAGCCACTTTGGCAGCAGCCCACACCTGGAAAAGGCCGTCACCGACGCGGTGTCGAACTCCATGGACAGCCACTACAACCTGAGCCTTCAGGCCCTGGGCGACAAGACGAAAATGACGGCGCTCCTCAAGATGCTGAGCGAACTCGTGTATGAGGAGCTGCAGAAATGAGGGGTGGCCGTTGAGCGCATTTGGGCGGGTCCCGATATGGCCGATCGGACGGTTGGCCTCGACGTTAGCGGCAGGAGCGCCGCGGAGCCGGGGAACGCGGAAGTGCCCATGATGGGCCATGTTCGATCGCACCGGGTCGATGTCCAGGCCCAGCCCCCACGTCCCAGAGGCCAAGGCTTGCCGAGCCGAGCTTGTAGAAGAACTACCTAGAGACCCGGCAAGTCTCCTGTCTCGTAATTGGACCGCGCCCAACAGATGGCGCATTACGGCCGGATCGGCGACGAGATCTCCGAGCTGGCCCTGACCCGTTCCAGGGACGGAAGGCTGAGTTCGGCCTCCATGCGGCCCAGACTGACGCGCGTCGACCGGTCCGCGCATTGCCGGCGTCAGACCGCTACTCAGCCTTCACGGTCAGTGCAGTACGCGTGGCCGTCTTTCTGCAGGGCGATCGGGGACCGGCACCGGACCAGCAACCAGGGCCAGCAGGTGAACTCGTTTTCGGCCTGCGGGATGACCTCGACGATCAGTTCCTCGGCGATGAATTCTCGGCCCTGGACATCGAGCCGTTCCAGCCCGTCGGTATCAACGAGCTCCAAAACGACGTTGCGCGCGTCAGGAGTGATCGCTGACTCCTACCCGAGAACGGCGGCTTCGGTAAGGACGGCACCCCCGGGCAAAGGCTCCCGCTCCACGATCACAGCAGGTTGTAGGTCCAAGACGACGGCAATCCACTCTATCGGCCCGGCACTCTCCCTGGAAGGCCGGCACGACAGAGGCAGACCACAGGGGCGCTGCAGACGCTCAGGCGGCCGGGACGCAAGAAGGAGCTTGGGTGCCCGCAGCAGAGAGGAGAGCACAGGCCCATTAGGGCCGACATGTGCCACGGACACCCCGGGCGGACTCGCCTAGCGGACGTGTGACGCCTTTAAGTTTACTGGCACGTCCCAATTCTCCGGTTAACGGAGGCGCAAAGGCCGGAACCGTGGTTGGTTAGAGTCCGAGAGTGGTCTTAACGCCGTTGTAAATTATGAGAGCCGGACCCGATATGACGACCAGGACCAGCGCCAGCTGTAGGAGGAGGTCCAAACTCCCGCAGACGCGGATCGTGAACCGGTGGCGCTCGCGCAGCTTCATTATCCTCCGCGCCGGGTTCTTGATGTCCGGATACATGACCTCGGCGTATGCCTGCAAGAAGAACAGGAACGGCGTGATGTGTCGTATGCCCCTGATAGCTGACGCGCCGGGGACAACGCCGTTGAGGTCTCCCAGGTCGTCGGCGTTCCCGCCTTCGGAATCGTTGTCGACCTGTTTCTTTTTGACTGTGCTGTTCAGCCGCTTCGCGAGGTCTGCTCCAGAGGTATCCGCGGGCGCTGATTTAGACGCCTCTGTATCGGGCACGGCAACGATATTGGACTGGTTAGACAACCGGCCTCAGCCCCAATGTGTCCAGGCGGTTCTGCATCGCGTCCGTCGAAACCCTGAACCGTCTGGCCAGGCCGTACAGGTCAAGCTCCTCGCTCAACCATTCGACCTCATCGCTGGGCATGAGCAATGTCGCGGCGAAGGTGTTGGCGAATACCTCGCGCGGGTCCGTGCCAGCGGAGGAGAGAGTGTCCCGCCGGTCAACAAACCCGCCCTCCCCCAACTCTTGGCCCCGCACGTCGAGCATGTGCCCGATTTCATGGGCGCAGGTGAACCGGCGGCGGTGGATGTGCTCGGCAGAGTTGATCGTGATCTGCGGTGCGCCGGTGGGCGGAATGTAGATGAACCCGGAGAGGTCGTCGCCCTCCTGTGACAGGTCGGCCGCGTAAACCTCGGCGCCGAGCTTCTCGGCGATGATGGTTGCGTCGACTGGCAACGGAATCTCCCCGTTCGTGTCCGCCCAGTAGGTGTTCAGTGTCTGGGCAGCCGCCATTGTGGCCCGTCTCTTGATTGCTGCGATGCTCTCCGGCACGTTTGTGGCTCTCCCTCCGCCTGCGTTCGAAAGTATATCCGAGCCTGGAGACATCTCTGTCGGGGACGCCCCCGACCCGCCGAGGCCGTGATCTGACCCCATTTCGGTCCGAAGTGCCGGTCGACGCCAGGCAGTTTCCCGGGCACGCATCCCCGGTTGGACCACGTCGGGGTGGAACGGCGGAAAACGTCCGAGCCCTCCTCCGCGAACTCCAGTACGACTTCGACCGAGTACGGATAGACTCAGGGTCGGTGTAGAGATCCGGGTGGTTCAGCGCCTCCCCAACACGGCACTGCAGGCCCAGGGGCCGGCCAGGTCATCCCTTCCGGTGCGCACCGAATGAGCCCCGTTGTGCCCCCCCTAGCTGGCCGTCCGTGACGAGGCGGAGACCGGGGTTGCCGGGGTCCGCCGGCGTTCAGGTTCCGGACCATGGTCATGATGATGAGCCCGGCGACGACGGGCGGGTTTCCATCGACGGGGCCTATACGGTAATCGAGCGGTCGGTTCACCGCTGGCCGCCTACACTGAACATCATTGATGAGAGATCCCGGATCACATCCGGGAAGGGGGAACGATGAGTAACTTAGGCCTATACCAGCAGATCACCACCGCGGCAAAGGCCGCCGGCGGGGTGGAGCAATTGATCAAGCACATCGAATTCGATGCAGTGAAGAAGGCCGCCCCCGCACTGGTGGGGGTAGGAGTCCTGATTGGTGCGGGTGCGAAGCCCGCCCTGGATGCCAGCAAACGTGGCTTGGCCAGGCTCAAAGGAAGTGGAGCCGCCGCCGCCGAGGCCAAGGAGCGGCTGAGGGCCATCGTTGATGAGTCAACGAGCTCAGGCGACGTAGCGGAAGGACCGGTTGGCGACCCGTACGATACCTGCGACGGGATTCCCGAGGGGAAGTAGTCCAGCCCCGCCGCAACGGTATTCGGGGGGTTAGCGGGCGACGATGGTGACCTGCTGGCCATCGCCGAAGCCCATCCGGCCGACGGCGCGCACCTTGTAGGCGTCGCCAGATCGGAAGGCTGCGTATCAAGTCGATCCTCGACGGCGAAGACCCAGCGCCCGCGGAAAGAATCCAGCGTCTTCCCCGGACGAGCTCCCCGTGCTTGACTGCACCACAGCTTCTACCGATGTTTCCTGCCTGCCAGTGATGTCTCCATGGCGGGGAAGAGAGTACGGACGTCGCGAATCACTTGATCCGGAGAGGCTGACGGCCAGGTGCGCCGATGAGGCTCCGCTTTCACCGGCATCGGTGTGTTGCCGCCGAGGAAGGCGCATTCGTTCAACGAGAACGTTGAGCGCGAACGGGCGCGTCAGCCCTACGCGAAAGCACCCTGCTGCTGAGCGCGGAGCGCCTTGATCACCGGTACCGCACCTTCGAGCCGGAAGACGTCAATAGGCCGGGCATCCAGGTGGGCGTTATGTCCGCCCCGCCAGAGCACAGCCTGGGCGGGTGAACGCCGCGTGCAAGGGGCCAATCGAAGAGTGCAGATCCGACAGCTTCGTCAGGTGCTCCGCGTTCGGTGTCTCCTGTCCGGTCAACCAGCGGGGGAGCTTGTCCCCACTGATCCGGAGAAGGGCAGCCACGGCGTTGCTGCCCAGATCTTTGACAAGCCCTTGCACACCGGCCAGCGCCATATTCGCCGTCTGATCACCTGGCTTCCGCTGAGTTGCCATGGCCTAACTCTATTCCTCACCAATGGCTATGAGGTCGCGGTCATCCAGGCAAAGTAAAAGACACCACCGCCCACGCCGACTCATCATGTATGTGGAGAACGACCGATTATCGGGACAGGCTTCGCTCAGCTGCGGGGTGCCGGCTCGTGCCGCTGGCCGGCGTACTTGGATGCGCCGCGGCGGGCCTTGACCGGGCCGGCCACTGGGCCTTCAGCACCAAACTGCTTCAGGTACCGGTACATCGTTGCCTTGGACCAGTTCACGGCCTCGGCCGCCTCGACGGAGGACTTTCCTTCCGCCATGAGCTGCCGGCACAGCCGGACCTTGGTCTCCACGGTTTCCGCTTTGGGCGCCGGCTTGCCGAACTGGACGCCGCGGGCCTTCGCCGCCATGACCCCGGCGCGGACCCTCTCGTTGATGAGCTCGCGCTCGTACTCGGCCAGGGTGGCGAACAGGCCCAGCTGGAGCCGGCCGTGGGGTGTCGAGGGATCGACTCCGTCCATGATGGAGTTCAGCCGGATCCCCCGGGAGATGATGTCGTTGACCGTGTTGACGACATCGACCAGGGACCTGCCCAGGCGGTCGATACGGCAGCAATATATCTCGTCCCCGTCCCGGGCGTACTCGAGCAGCTTCGCCATTTGTGGTCGCTCCCGTGCCGACTTCGCGCCCGACATCTCGTCGACGAAGATCTTGTCCTCGGCCACGCCGGCGGCGATCAGCGCCTCGACCTGCATGGCCGCGTTCTGGTCTCCGGTGCTGATGCGCGCGTACCCAAGTTTCATGCCTGCCCCCCGCTCTGTCTTGTCTTGCGAGTCCTTAAGAAGTTTCGAGACGACCCGATGAGACAGACTGTACGAGACAGCTGCGACAAAGAAACCGCGGGATTTCGGGGCAGAGGAGCAGTTCCCTCTTAACTAGAGTTCGTGAGACAGTGCAGGGCGGCTTTGCCGGCTTGCGGCTATGACAGGCTAAACCCAGGGCGCCGCGGTCTGGGTTTCGATTGTCGGCCCAATGCGCGAACCGTCATCAACGGGAGATCTATCGACCGGACCTGCATTCGAGTCGAGCACCTGTTGAAGTGCTTGGCTGATGCTGAGCGACTGACCTTCACTCCATGCCAATCCGAAGCGAACTGGACCCGCCCCGGCCCGGGCTTGAGATTTGTATTGCTCAATGCGTTTATGCTCATCGGCGTTGAGCGGGTGTCCCCTATCGATCCGGTGCGTCTCGGTGGCGGCCAGGATCCGAATGGCTGGTTCAAATCTTCCTTGCTGCACGTACACCCCAGCTAGTGATTCAAGGTATCCCGGGAGGATTCCCTGAGCCCCGAGCTCGGAGGCTAGAGCAATCGCTTCGAAAAGCACGCTCTCAGCGGTATTCACGTCGCCTGCCTTCACCAAGCAGTCGGAGTGGTTCACCAGCGTGATCATTCGCAACCATCTGTCGCCGAGCTCCCTGGCGAGATCCACGCAGTCCCTACTGAGTGGCAATGCTTTGGCATGATCGCCCAGGTAGTAGCTGAGAACCTCCTGGACAATTAGGGCGGCGACTTTCGAACGTGCCGAAGCGTTGGGCGATGTCAGCACCTCGTCTGTCATGGTGAAAGCAGTCTCGCTGTCATCCCTCTCCGCGGACTGCACGGCCAGACACAGAGTCTCCCAGGCCACCCCGGAGTCATTTCCACTGCGACGGAACGCGTCGAGTGAGCGCCGGTGATATTCAGTGGCCTGAGCATTTTGGCCCGTGAGCCAGCACATTGTGGCCGCTCCGCTGAGCGCCGGACCAAGCAGTTCGTCCGGTGTGCCGGACGCTTTGTCGACGACGTCGCAGGCGATCCGGCAGGGGTTGGCAACGTCTTCGGTCAGCTCCCAGTAGTGCCAGAGATGCCCTACAAACCTCAGTGCTATTGGGATCGAGCCCCCGGGGCCCGCGGCCCACGACAACGCCGCCCGCAGTTCCAGTGCGTCATCCTGCAACCGTCGGAGAGCCTCTACCTGTTCAGGCCCCCACAGCAGCGGCGCCGTCTCCTCCACCAGTCTGAGGTAATACTCAGCGTGCAGACGCCGAACCGGGGCCTCCCCGTTCATTGCGAGCCGGTCGCGGGCGTATTCCCGAATGGTCTGCAGTAAGGAGACGCGGCTTGTCCCTGATGCAACTTCCCGCAGGCGCAGGAGGCTGTGCCGGGCTAAGCCTTCCAAGCCTTGGACGGTGCCGTCGGCCGGATCCATGACGGCGGCCACGGCTTCCACCGTCGGATCCGCAGCGAAGACGCCAAGACGTTCAAAAATTTGAGCTTTGTGATCATCAAGCAGCTGGTAGCTCCAGCTGATCGCCGCGGCCAGCGTTTGCTGTCTCTCCGGAAGATCACGCAAGGCGGGTGGAAGCCCCACGATGCTTGCCTCTAGTTCACCGAGCAACTGGTCTTCAGTGCGGCTCCTCAAGCGGGCGGCTGCAAGTTCCAGGGCTAGGGGAAGCCCGTCCAGTTTGCGGCAAAGCAGCGGCACTACAGCTGCGTTGTGCTCGTCGAGGACGTAGTCCCGCCTGACGGCTCTTCCGCGGTCAAGGAAGAATTTTACGGACGGCACCTCCCGCAACTCCTTGACAGCCTGCGGCGCGTCAAGTTTGGGCAGCGCCAGCGGGTTGAGCTGGAATTCGTGCTCCGCCCGCAGCTCCAGCGGGCGTCGGCTGGTCACCAAGAGTTTCAGATGCCGTGAGGCTGTCAGAATGTGTTGGGGGACGCCCCATGCCGCATCCAGGTGTTCGAAGTTGTCGAGGATCAGCAGGATGCGCCGCTGACGCAGAAAGTATGAAACTGCCTTCAAGGGGTCTTCGCCGTCGAGGGTGGCGATGCCAAGCTCCGACGCGAGGGCTGCCGGTACTTGACCTGGTTCAGTCAGCGGGGCCAGGTCCACCCAGCAGACCCCGTCCGGAATTCTTGATTTCAGAGCCTCGGCGGCGGCGAGGGCAAGCCGGGTCTTCCCGGTTCCGCCCGTGCCGGTAATCGTTACGAGACGCGCCGTTCCCCCATCAAGTAAGCCTGTCAGTGATTTCAGTTCGTCCTGCCGTCCGACGAGTGGTGTCGGGGCCGCAGGCAGGTTGTCGAATCGGTCCTGATGTTGTTGGCCAGCCATTGTGGGCGGTAACAGGGATGGATCCTGCCTCAAAACATGCTGTTCCAGCGCCTCCAAACTGGGGCCGGGTGCAATGCCGAGGTCGTTCAGAAGGATCCGTCGCGCCCTTCGACACGCGGCCAGCGCATCTGCTTGGCGACCGCACCGGTAGAGGCACAGGACATAGGACTGCCAGAGTCGTTCGCGGTATGGTTCCCGTGTTACAGCAGTCTGCAGGTCAGCGACGATGACGTCATGGCGTCCCAGTGCAAGCTCAAGATCAAAGTAGTTCTGCTGAGCGTTGAGACGGCCTTCGTCCAACCTGTCCAGGTCAGCCCTCACGGCATCGACGCCATCCAGGTCGGGCAAGACGGGTCCACGGAACAGACCGACAGCCATTCTCATGTGCTCGGAGCCGCCGCTCAGGTCCCCGGATTCTGCAGCTCGTTCCCCGGCTTCAACCTCCTCGAAGAACTCGAGAAGGTCCAGCTCGTTGCTGGCTACGGACAATTCGTAGCCTCCGGGCCGAGTCCTCAGTGGGCTGACGTCAGCCTCTGCCGCCTTTCCCGGGCCCATCAGGCGTCTCAGATGGGCGATGTATACCTGCAGTTGAGGGATGGGTTTGCTGGGCGGACGGTCTGCCCACAGGGCATCGACCAAAAAGTCCGAAGTCACGACCGTGTTGGCCCGCAGAGCCAAGCAGCCCAGGACCACACGCTGTTGCCTCGCCTTAATCGGTGCAGGGCCCCCGTCGACGGTGAGTTCCAATGGGCCAAGCACGCCGATCCGCAGAGCGTTCACTGGGTACTCCCAAGAATGTCTGGCCCGGTCCCCAACTGCCCTGACAAACGTGCCGCCACGGCCCTTCATACCGCGAGCTAGTCCTTCAGCCACATCATGCTCCCGCCCGGGCGACAACGTCTATACCTGGACAGAAGGGTGATCCATGCTCCTGATGTGAGTTCAAAGACAACCGCCCCCACGAGGACCAAGTGGCCGGTTAAGAGCCGGTTAAGGCCACAGCGCCATTCTTTAAAC
Organism: Pseudarthrobacter niigatensis; assembly: GCF_030812615.1. Taxonomy (NCBI): domain Bacteria; kingdom Bacillati; phylum Actinomycetota; class Actinomycetes; order Micrococcales; family Micrococcaceae; genus Pseudarthrobacter; species Pseudarthrobacter niigatensis. The sequence continues at coordinate 643,981 of NZ_JAUSTB010000001.1, forward strand.
ACGAAGAAAGCAATGGAATACAAGGGAGAACCGATCATGAAGACCATCAAGCGCCTCACCTGGGCCGTGGCCGCCGCACTCGGCATTGCCGCAACCTCTGCCGGTCCCAGTTTCGCCGGCGTCATGTTCAATCACACAGAGTTTTTACATACCCGCTAATTCGCATTACCTCAAGGAGTGCTGATCATGAAGACCATCAAGCGCCTCGTCTGGGTAGCAGCCGCCACGCTCGGAATCGCCGCAGCGGCCGCCGGCCCCGCAATGGCAGGAACGATGATCAACCACACCGAGCCTTTCCAGCGCACGTGACGCCCCGTCGGGCCCTACTTCAAGGAGCGCTGGCCATGAAGACCATCACCCCCCTCGTCTGGGTCGTGGCCGCCACACTCGGACTCGCCGCAGCAACCGCCGGCCCCAGCTTCGCCGGCGTCGCAATCAATCACACAGAAACTTTTCAAGGCCGGCAGTGAACACCGGAATACAAACCAAACCAACCACAGAATACGAAACAGAATAAGAAAAGGAATCATCATGAAGACCATCAAGCGCCTGTTCTGGACAGCAGCAGCAACACTCGGCGTCGCCGCTGCAGCCGCGGTTTCGGCTGCACCTGCAATTGCCGGTACACGGCTGAACCACACCGAACTCTTCGCCGGACGGTAGCGTCACCGGCTCAGCCGAATGGCGTCACCAGGGCCAACAAAAGGAGCCGATCATGAAGACTATCAGGCGTCTATTCTGGGCAGCAGCGGCAGCACTTGGCATCGCCGCAGCGTCCGCCGCTCCCAGCTTTGCCGGGCTCATGTTCAACCACACAGAGAACCTCGCGGGCCACTGATGTCCGGACTGACAGCAAGGATCAGGGCCAGACGCCTCAGCCGTCTGGCCCTTCAGTCATGGAAGCACGGTGACGTCGAAGCAGCGAACCGGTTCGCCCAACGGGTCGATGCCGTCATGACCAGACGAAATGTCGACCTGAAAGATGCCGTCATCCAAGTCGACGCTCTGCTGACAAGGGCCAACGTCGCATCACGGGTCGCTGACCACGCCACGGCCGCTCAACTTCTGGGTTCAGCCGTGGCCATGCTTGAAAGCCACCCGGCATCCGCAACCCGTGACTTGTGGCTGGCTGAGACGCTTACCCGTAATGGCGACAGCCTGCGCCTTGCCGGGCAACATGCTGACGCACGACAGGCCTTCGACAAAGTTTTCGGCTTGGATAACTGGGACGAATTGGAACCACTCCGCAAAGCAGCTGCCCTCAACGCGGCAGGCATCCTCTGCAAGGACACTGGCCGATACCAGGACGCGTGCAGCTATTATGCCCTTGCACTCCGACGGACAACGGACGCCTTGGGAGCCGACGACACTGAAGTCGCGGCCATCCTCCACAACCTGGCTGGGCTCGCACATGTTCAAGGCAACTACGACGAAGCCGAACCGCACATTCGCAGAGCATTGGAGATTCGCCACAGAAACGCCCCCTCCAATATCGCAGGGATCGCAGCCGACTTGTCGGTGCTCGGGGCTGTGCTCGCCGGCCAAGGCAGACTGGTCGACGCCGAAACCTGTATTAGCGAAGCACTCCGAGTCTGGACCGATCTGTACGGCCCGAACCACTACGAGATAGCCGTACAGCTGAACAACCTCGCCGGCATCCAGCTGCAGACAGGGAGACAAGGCGAGGCGGAGTCGAACTATAAACGAGCACTCAGCATTAAGCGGCGCGTCCTCGGTCAGGACCATCCAGAGGTTGGATCGCTGCTGAACAATCTTGCCTCTTTGGAAGCGGACCTCAACCGCTATTCATCAGCAGCTAAACACTATGACCAAGCCCTCGCGATCCTGGAGCAAGCTCTCGGCATAGAGCATCCCAACACCCAGGCCTGCGCCACCAACCGGAACCGACTCCGTCGGAACGACACTGACCCCGAGTGGCCCGGCAAAGCGAGAGAATCATGTTGATGTCGTTCTCTCCTGTGTCTGCGGCCTTGCACGCGGGGCGTTCGGACAGACGGAACCGCTGGTTCTGAATCTTCCCGGCAAGATGGCTGAAAGAGGGCGGTTTATCGGTAAAGTACAGCCATGCCAACATGCACCCACTGTGGATCAGAATTCGACGTCGATGAAGCGCGCGCAGCGGTGAGTGACGAGTACGACGGAGACATCGACTACGACGAGGAGATGGAAGGCGAGGTCTGCGGAGACTGCTCCATCTCAAAATTTGACTCAGACATCAACGTCGGCCGAGCCATCATGATGATGAACGGGGACGAGGACTACGACGAGGATCACGTCGAGACGTACTTGTAACGACTCGGCGGCCATGGACGTTGGCTGCCACGTCGTAACGGCAGAGCCAGACGAGCAGGGGGACACCGGATGGAACATAAGAAGGCGATGTGCGTTGACACGAACTTTGACGTCAACTCTGATTCGCGAGGGAAAGACCCGGACAAGTACAGCCAGACCTTGAAGGACTACCACCAGAAGCTGTGGAGCAAGGATCTGCCCTGCGGAAACGGGCGTTTCGATCTGGCACCAGAAGGAAACGCATACCTTGTGCACAGGTCCTCGAACGGTGTCTTCTTCATGGCCAGCGACGCCATCACCACCAGGCTAAAGAAGCGGGCGCGGCACATCATCGAGAAGATTCCGCCGGAGGACCTGCCGGAGTGGCCCGGATACACGGTCGGAAGCTCTATCGTTTTCCCGGGTAACAAGGTTGACGGGAAGATGACCATCAACGGAGCGCGAGGATTCAGCGGCAAGATCGCTGACCGTTTCGACCTGACCTTGGAGTGCATCAAGCGCTACTACGAGGGCCGCCAGGAGTGGAGTCCCCTCGAAAAGGTCCTAGGCAGATACGACCAATTCTTCACCCTATTCTGCGACTTCAACGGTTACGTCGACTTTTTCCTGCTGCAGGACCTTCTGAAGACCGACGGGAATATCGACTACTTCCACGACTTCAAAGACTTCAGAACCTCGGCGGTCCCGCAAGACGAGGTCCAGTACCTTAAGTACCTGGCCAAGAGCAACGACTTCATCAGTGCTCGCAATGCCAGGATCAGGGCACAATTCTGCGAGGATCCCGACTAACTGACAGCAGTCACGGCTTCGAAGCTGACGTAACATGTGCGCCGCACGGCTTCGCTGCTTGCCTCCGCAAGTCTCTACCGCTTTGATCACTTCATGACGAACGAATGGGTGTACGACCTGCGGGGCAAGGAAGTTGTCTTCACCGGGAAGTTCAAGGACTACATAAAAGCCGACTTGGCGAAGATAGCCCGTGACCTCGGAGCACGGAACGTGTCGGGCTGGGTCAACCAGTCCACCACGGACGTTTTGGTCCGCGGCCAGAGCTCGGCGTGGAAGTACGGGGACTTCGGCGAACGGGAAGAGCAGGTGGCTCGCATGCAGGCAGCAGGTCATCCCATTCAGCTCATTGACGAAGCGGGCTTTCATGGTCTTCGCTCGCACTACCCAGCACCGGCACTGGAGCCACACGTGCCCAAAGCCCGAGCGCGTGCGAACGCAACGGAAGGCGGCGCAGTGGGCGCCCCTTACAGGTCAGGGACTTTCTCGGAACCCCTAAAAAGCGACGGCGACGTGTACCGTGACCCGGACATCATGGAACGGGGCCTCAAAGCTCACTCACACACGCAGGACAAGCTGGCTGACCTCCTGTTGGAGCGCGGCCTCACGCCACTGTCTCCATTCGACAAGAGTTGCAACTTCGATTTGGCCTGGCGCTTCGAGGATGGCACCGTCGGTATCGCGGAAGTGAAGAGCAACACCGCGGAGAACGAAGCTTTTCAAGTCCGGCATGGGCTCGGTCAAGTTCTGGACTACGGCCACCGGATGGCGCTTCGAGGCTTCCGCCCTAAGCGCTACCTCGTCCTGGAGCGAAAGACCCAGGACAGCCACTGGCGCGACCTTTGTGCCGCCCACGATGTAACCCTGACTTGGGGGCAATTCTTCCCGAACGTCTTCTAACGCAGGCGTGTCACGTGCAGGGCGCCCTCTGACCCGCCGGCGGGGCCTCCCCCGCCGCTCCCGGCGGCTGCAGCTCAACGACGGGGTCATTGTCTAGCTCAGGAAGACGCGGGTCAGGCGCAGCGGATTACACATTCATGGCGGTTCCGCTACGAATAAGCAATGGCTTGCCAACCTAACTATCAGCATGCTTATGATGGACACATCGGATGGGGATCCGGTTGTGAGGGGAAACGAAAAGGGTGCGCTCAGCGAACGGGGCGCACCCTTTCCCGTGTGAGGTGACGTTGCCCCCAGGGTCACCGGCCTTCCAATAGGGGCATTTGTCCGCGCGTGTCGAGGCGCCGTACCTGGTGGGGCTATTCGAACAGTTCCACGCGCGGTTCGCCCTGGACGCCGCTGCGCTGCAAGGCATCCCTGAGGTCTTCTCTGCCGAAGAACGCCTTGGCGGTCTCGACATCGTTGAAATGGTGGATGACGAGGATGTTGTTGGGGTCATCAACCATCCGGTGTACCGATTCCTGGGTTACCCCGCCTTCCTTCTGCATGTCGGCGACGGAGTCATAGACCTTGCGCCAGGCGTCGTAGTCGGCGACGCGGTGCACAACGAGTGCGACAGCCATGATGCATCTCCTTTCGAAGGTGCCGCGTTCCCTGTTCCGGGGCTTGTGCCCGACCCGAGAGCGCGCCGGTCGGGGTGGCGCGTGCACCTTTGTCCACGGCGGCCCCTATTAGGGCCGTCACTGGCTGTGCTACTCCACCCCCGCAGCGGTGTCAACGAGCCGTTGACGGGGCACCGGGGACCATCGGGGAAACCTACTGGTCACGGCGGCAACGGCGGCGCATACTCAAGGGACAGCCGCCCGCGCTGCGCAGCCGTCCCGTTGGTGTCCAGGAGGGCCTCACTGCCAGGGCCCGACATGGAAGAGGCCCAGGCATGGCCGACGAGAACTCTCCACCGTCCCCGGAGCTCCTCGTCGACCATTTGCAGGACCTGGTGCTTAGAACCCAGGACGTGCAGGAGATGCTCGATGAGCTCGCCCATTTCTCCGCGGTCACGCTAACCGACCCGGCCACGGCGTTCTGCAGCATCACGCTCATCCAACAGAAGAAACCCGTGACCGTGGCACGGAGCGACGACCACGCCATCCGCCTGGACGAGAGCCAGTACGTCGCCGGCGACGGCCCCTGCCTCTCGGCCATCGGCCAGCAGGCAGTGGTCCACCTGCCGGATGTGAACAGAGAGGACAGGTGGCCCCGGTTCACCGCCGCGGCGCAGGAAGCGCATGTAGGGTCCACCCTCTCCGTTCCGCTCATCCTGGAGGGAGAGGCGAAGGCGGGGCTGAACCTGTACTCGACACGTTCCCATGGCTTCACCACCGGTGACATCGCCCTGGTCGAAACGTACTCGTACCACGCCTCGAAGGCCCTCCGCCTGGCCGTGCGGATCAGCCAGCTCGCCGAAGCAAAGGACCATCTCATGGCCGCCCTGGAGTCACGGACCACCATTGACCTCGCCACCGGCGCCATCATGGCCCAGAACCGGTGCAACCAGGACACGGCCATGAAGATCCTGAAGATCGCCTCGAGTACCCGGAACGTTAAACTCCGCGATGTCGCCGCCTCAGTGGTCGCATCCATCTCCCATGACCCGGAGGTCCGGACGCACTTCGACGCGTAGCGGACGGGAAAACCGGCGGATCGCTCCCGGGTCCGTGCCCACCTCACGGCCGGCGGAGGTCCCCATCCCAGGGCCCGGGGGTCGTCCACCCGCCCGATGCTGTGAAGGCAGCCGTCACGACGCCCTCCCCAAATGCCGGGCCTTCACCCTGGGTGTACCGCAGCACCGCCCTGAGGCACTCCAGTCCTTGCAGGGACTGCTTCGCTTTGGACAGGGCATCATGGAAGGTCAGGGAGTGGATGCTTGCCCGGCCGACACTGTGCAGGGTCAGGTACTCAAGGAAGTACGTCATACCAGCAGGCTGACAGGTCAGCGACCGAAGGTGCAGGGCCCTTCGTCCCCCGCCTTTTCCCTGATGCCCATCTTCGCTGCAACCGGGGCATCGACGTTGGGCCCAGCTCGCGTACCCTAGGGTCCAACGACTACTTGGGGGTAGCAATGTTTAGTCTCAGTCCTGCCGTTGGCATCCTGGGTATCCTGTACGCCATCTTCACCGTCGTCGTGGCTGGCTTGGCGGCGTACGCCCTGGTCCTGGCCATCGTGTTCCTCCGGCTGCGGATCGCCGAGCTGAAACGGGCCGAGCGCCCCCGAGGCGGCTCGCCGGAATGACTTCGCGAACCAGCTGATGAGCCAGGCGAGGCGCAGCGCCCCGGACGCGGAGTGGGTATTGATGTACCGCAGCGGCATTCCGGGGCCGAAGATCGCCGCGGTCGTCGGTGCCGCAGAGACGACCGTCCGCTACCATCTGGCGGTCGCCGCCCGGCAGGATCCCGGCATCCGGACGGCCCACCAGGCCGCCCTCTCCCCGCGCCAGCGCTTGACGGCCCCCGGCCAACGGAACCTGGACGACATCCTGGCACTCTATGCAACCGAGGGCCGTCTGCCGGCCAGGGACGGCACCGACCGGGAACGGGCATTGGCCACGTGGCTGCAGAGGCGCCGGAAAGAGGCCGCGGACGGGGACCTCTCCCCCATCTGCGCCCACGCCCTGGACACAATTCCCGGCTGGCGGGACCAGGCCACCAAGCGGGATGCCGACGAGGCTCGCTGGAAGCAGCGCCTTGGCGAACTGGCCGCCTATCTGGCTGCCGGGAACGAGCTCCCGCGGCATAACAAGACCGACGACCAGGAAGAACGCACCCTGGGCGTCTGGCTGCACACCCAGCGCATCACCCTCCGGGCCGGGAAACTCACCCCGGTCAGGGAGAAGCAGCTGAACGAGACCGTCGCCGGCTGGCGGCAAGGGCGGCCGCGGCGGGGTGCGAACAGCCGCCGTTAGGACCGGTCGGCGTTGGGTGTCGTCAGCTCCGGCAGATCGCCCGCGAAGACCGTCCGCGGGTCAAGGCCCACTGCCTCCAGGATGGCCCGGGCAATGGCAGGCGCGTGTTCGGCCCGGTATTCCACACGTGCCGTGACCCCGTCAGCCTGCTCAATCTGGATTGAAGCCTCGACTCCCCCGCGCGGGACTGGCCGCCATATATCCAAGTGGTCCTCCTGAATGAAAGTGTCCCGGTGGCGGTGCACAAAGAAGTCCTCGGCGGCCATGATCGTCCTCTCCTTAAATGGGCAAGAGAGAACTATAAGCACGCCACCGGACCGACCGCCATAGCGGCTCGACCGCTCTGAAAATCCAGTCCGTTTGGGGTCTTGGACCAATCCGCGGCCCGGATCAGTCTTGTGCCCATGGGCGGAGAATCATTGCCGAAGTAGGTCGTTTCAGTCCGCGGCGGTGCGGCCGGCGGCGAGCGTCGTGGCCCACCAGGCCAGCCCTTCAGCCAGGGCTGTGAGACGGCCTTCGAGGGGCTCGAACACGCTGAAGTCAGCCGGGTCATTGGACCGGAACGCCGGACGAATGACGTCGGGCAGGATGTGCACAGCCTGACGGATTGGTGCCATGTCCAGCTCCACAGCCACCATTCTCAGCTGTTCGATCACCCGGGCGCCGCCGACGCCGCCCCAGCCCACGAAAGCAACCGGTTTGCGCTGCCACTCGAGGAAGGTGTGATCAATGGCGTTCTTCAGCACGGCAGGGTAGCCGTGGTTGTACTCCCCGGTCAGGACGACGAACCCGTCGGCCTCATCCAGCTTCCGACCCAGGCGGGCCATGTCCTCCGTCGGGTAATTGCGCCCGGTGACTGAGGGTGGCTTCTGGTCGAAGAAGGGCAGTGGGTAATCACGAAGGTCCAGCAGTTCCACGTCGAGGCCATGCTCGGCAAGCCGCTGCATCACCCATGGTGCAACCCGTTCGCCGAAGCGGCCGGTCCTGGTTGTTCCCATGATGACGTGAATCTTTGTCACGGGGCACCTCCAACCTTCCCAGCGGTCACTATCAAGAACGCCTTCGTGGCTTCCCACATTCCAGGGGAGAGGGCGCGCGCTGGCCCCAGCTTTAGTGAAGCCAGCTACCGCAGCCCCGCCCGCAGCCGCTCCGTAAGGTCATCGAGGGATTCGCGCCATTCGGGTTCGTCGGCGTCGTCCCACAGCTGGGCCAGCTCTGACTTCTCCCCGGCCACCCGGTCGACCGCTTCCACGGCCATCTCCACGTCCTCGGCGGTGATCTCAAGCCGGTGTGCGGTTACCCAGTCGGTGACGTTCTCCGGCAGGTCGCCCAGCGGGTTTCCTTGGCTGGCCGCGGTCACCTCGGCGGCGGCGAGGGCAATGGCCCCGTCCGGCGCCTCCACGTACCGGTCCCCGGCCTTCGCCAGGGCTTGGCGGATGACGTCCGCCCCGCCGGCTTCGAGTTCCTCCAGCCAGTCCAGCGCGTCGTCGTTCTCAAACGGCAGGTAACCCCATGCGCCCATCGTCGTCCCTCTCGATGTCAATTGTGTTGGCACCAATATGGCAGATCCGCACTCATCGCCGAGCAAGTAAGCATCCGAAACGTTCGGGCGTTTCACCCGCAACCTCGTCCCCCAAATCAGGGTCCCTTGGCTCTTGAAAGGAACTGTGGCGGGGACCAGTCTTTTCCCATGAACGGAGAATCATTGCCGCAGGGCGTCGTTCTGGTCCACGGCCTGTGGGGCGTTCCGGAAGACTGGACCTGGGTCAGGCGGGAGCTCGAACGCAGGCACCCGGATGTCCACGTGGAGGTACCGGACCTGCCTTCGCACCGTCTCCCGGACGCGGGGCTGCTGGCTGACGCAGTCGAAGTGCGCGAAGCAATCGCGGCAAGCCCGGCGCCGACAGTGGTGGTTGGCTGGTCCTATGGCACCGACGTCGTAGGTCTAGCCGCCCATAGCGTGCCGAACGTCGCCCGGCTCGTGTATGTTTCCTCGCCACCGCTGAAGGCCCAGCCGGATGAACGCGATGCCAGCTATGTGGACACGATGGAGCATATGCTCCGTGACGAGCACGGCCGGTTCGTCCTGGACGGCGACTGGTGGCTCGACGAGGACGACGCCGGCCGACGGCTTCCCGACGAAGTCCGCGAGAGTCTGAAGGAGCATCCCCGCCGGTACGCCACGAAGAAGACCCGCACCGATCCGGTCCCGGCCGAGGCCTGGACCGAGATCCCCACGACAGTGCTTCTCGGTGCCCGGGACAACCTGACGGGGGCAGATCAAAGAGCCTGGGCGCGGGAAGCGGTCGCCGATGTCCGGGACATCGACACTGATCACTTTGCCCTCTTCAACCTGCCGGAGCTGGTCGCGGAGGTCATCCTGGAACCGTTGCCTGGACCGGCCAAGTAGGCCAACCGTCCACAGGCCCCTGTCTGCGCTCAACTGCGGGCGGCTAGGCTGTGGCCATTCGCTTGAATGACTGAATACCTCAGATGGGGGACCGTTGGATTCAGCAAGAAAAACCGCGCTCACGGCGGGACTGTTCTACCTCGCTACCTTTGCCAGCTCCATTCCTGCCGTCTTCCTTCTGGGACCGGTGCTGAGCGATCCGAACTACGTCACCAGCACAGGCAATGACACCAGCGTGGTCTGGGGCTGCCTGCTCGACCTGGTCAACGCCGCAGCCTGCGTGGGCACCGCAGTGGCCCTGTTCCCGGTGGTTAGGCGGCAGAATGAGAGCCTCGCGCTGGGCTTCGTCACCTCGCGTATGTTCGAAGCCGCCGTTATCGCAATCGGCGTCGTCAGCCTCCTGGCAGTCGTGACCCTGAGGCAGACAGGAACTTCCGGAACAGACCACAGCTCACTGACCGCCGCCGCCCGGGCACTCGTGGACGTGCGGGACTGGACGTTCCTCATAGGACCCGGAATGGTCCCGGCCATCAATGCTCTGCTGCTGGGCTACCTGCTGTTCCGCTCCCGGCTCGTACCGCGCATCATCCCTGTGATGGGCCTCATCGGCGCCCCGCTACTGCTCATCTCGGCAATAACAACCATGTTCGGCATCAACGACCAGCTTTCCGTCCTGTCGGCGGTTGCTACCCTACCGATCTTCCTCTGGGAACTGTCACTGGGGCTCTACCTGACCTTCAAGGGATTCAAGCCGGCAGCTGTCCTCACCGGCCCTGATTCAAGGCCTACGCCCCCTGACCACCACTAGCCCTTACGGCTTTACTCCGGCGGGTGAAGAAGCGGGCCGGGTCGTCAGCGCCCAGCAAATCGTGATGGAAGGCGATGGCATCCACTGGCCGAGTGTCCACGAACAGGACTGCGACCTCCCGGGAGTGGAGCACGGTGTAGCGGGTGATGCCTTCCACCCAGGAATGGATCCCGGTGAACTCCTCGACGAACAACCCGTCCCCGAGCAGGCCCCGCTCCTGAAGCAGGTCATGGACAAGATTCCAGGCGAGATCCATCAACTCATGGATCGCAGCCTCCACCGTTGGAGCCGTCATTCCTTCATCGTGCTCCCTGGCTGCGACAATGCGGCGGACAATCGCAAGCGTGTCAGGCTCAAAATGCTTCCCGTCACCTGATGCCCGATTTACATGTGCTGGGCTTGAGCAAATCTTTCGGGACTGCGCACACCCCTGCCGATATGATCGCGTCACAGCACAACGCTTTGGGGGCACAATGAGGGCTACAGGTTTGGCAGCACTTCTTCTTGCGGGCGCGATAGCACTGTCTGGTTGCAGCACCGACAAGAACTTTGCGGGTCTCAGCGACGAGCAGCTGGGCGGCCTGTTCCCCACTAAGAGCGAAGTTGCCTCTGCCTTCACAAAAGGCATGTCCCTTCGTAAACCCGAAGTCATACCGAACAGCGCGGTCTCGCCGGTGACGGACGAACGAAACATTCCCAGGGACCTCCCCGAAAGCTGCCGGAACGCATTCCTGGGAACTGACCAATCCAGAGCTGCGGCCGCTTCCAAGAACCGGTCCATAAAAGTGCAAGGCTCCGAGGGCGATTCGAAGATGACCATAGTCCTCAACCAGTTTCCTTCGTCAGCCGACGCCGCTAAGTACATGGACGCCTACGACAGCATCAGCCGGGAGTGTGAGTTCAACACCCGATTCAACCTAGACGTTACAAAGGGCTGGGGCACAAGCACCACCACTTCCACTGGCTACGGCGCAACGGCGGCCTTCCTCAACGTCGCGGATATAACCATGACAGTCGTGATTAGTGGAACACCTGAGAAAGACGCCGAGGCAGCAGTCAAGAAGCTTGCCTCCCTGATGGAGACACGCATAAAGGCAAAACAGCCACAGTAGCGGTCCTCGGTGGAAGGCAGGCCCAAACATCCGCATACATGGGTGACGAGGCTCGCAAGACGAACCTACGAGACCAGCACCGCCAAGGCATGAAGCGGGCTTGCTGCCAGAGGTGAAGTCCTCTGCGGCCGCTCGCCCCGCGTTGCGGCTTCCTTGCGGTCAGGGCGCCTCCCACGCTGCGAATGCAAGTACCGCGCCCAGAATTAAGTCACCGCATATTCATGCCCGAGTGGGTGGCAAGCGTAATGGCGCAAACCGCTACCGAACGCAGGCCCGGAGACAACTGCCGCCACCGTTTTCTCATGGCTAAAATTTGGGCGCGGTCGTGGGCCTCCGCTACGCATCCTAAGCTCCTTCGTCCTCCGAACTCGCATCCTGGAGCTCACCTGCGGCGATCCGTTCGGCGGTGCGCCGGTATGCTTCGGCGATGTAGTCCTCGACGTCCTGCCGGCCGATGCGCCACATGGCGCGGCCACCCACCTGAAAGGCCCGCAACTCCCCTGCCTTGATCAGGGCATGCACCTGGTTCGGCTTCACGTTCAGCTCATCGGCGACTTGGGTGGGCGTCATGAAGCGAAGGGGCTTTTCGGGTTCATCAGTCATCCGGCCATCGTATGTGCGTGTGACGCCAGGGGCTCGGCACCGCACTGGCTTCATCAGATGCCGATCACGATCGGCACAAGAAGTTGCGAGGATTCTCGGAACCGCTTCCGTCCGGTTCCCGGGCCTTTCTAGAGTCATTCCAGAGGCACCAGCCCCAACTACGTCAGGGGGACGTATGAGCACGAGTGGCATCCAGGGCGCTAATACAGCGCGCACCGTACAGGCACTTCCTAGGCCGCCCCGGGGGTCGCTGGCACGGCCGCGGCCAGTGCCTCAGCTTCCGGCGCGCAAGGGCCGGGAACACGAAGTGCAGCGGCGGATCGGGGACCTCGCGGCACTTGCTGCCAACCATCAAGGGAGGTACGTATGACCACCGGCGTCGATACGTCCTTTGACTACTTCTCGGATACGCCTCCCGGGAAAGATCCGGATAGGTACAGCCAAACGCTGCGACTGCACCACCAGCTGCTGTGGAACAAGGAGCTACCCACGGGCGGATGCTTCACTTTGGTACCTGAGCCGGGTGCACACCTTGTACACAGGTCAGGGTCGGGTGTCTTCTTCCTCTCCAGCGATGCCATCACGACCAGAATGCGGCACAAGGCGGCCCGGGTAAGGCGTGAAATCCCAGCAGATGACCTGCCCGCTTACCGCGGCTACACCACCGGGAGCATCCTCGTGTTCCCTGGCAACAGCATCGGCGGGAAGATGACCATCAACCGTGCACGTGGTTTCCATCCCAGGATCGCTGATCGCTTCGACTTGACCTTGGAATGCATCCGTCGCCACTATCTCGACGAATTTCCGAACCCCCTCGGCGATGTCCTGCACAGGTACGCGGACTTCTTTGCCCTGTTCGGGGACTTCACCGGGTACGTAAACTTCTTCCTGCTCCAAGACCTCGTCGAGGAGGACGGAAAGACGATCCGCTACTTCCACCCGTTCGACGACTTCAGCACCCCAGCAGTTCCCAAGACCTGTGTCGAATACCTGGCGTACCTGCGACGCAGTGAAGAGTTCATCACGGCCCGTAGCCGCACCATCGACGCCGAGCCCTAGGATCTTCCCGAAGCCGACCTTTGCCTAGTAGTCGATGGCCTTGCGGTCCATGGACTTCAGCGCGGCGAGCCGGGCTTCCCCTTGGGTCTGTTCTCCCAGGTCTTCGAGGGAGGCAAACGGGGGGTCCAGGAATGAGGCGGCGAATTCCTGCTCGCCGCGGACGGGTGGCTTCCTTCCGGCCGATGTTCTCCGCATACCGGTCGATGGCTGCCGTCGGGTCGCCGGCGTCGAGGGCACGGAGGGCGGCGTTGTCCTTGGCGTACCGAGGAGATCCCTCACATGCCATTGCCTGTCTCGTAACTATCGATGAACACCCCGATTCCTGCAAAAGGTTACGAGGCATAGTTACGAGAACTGCACTTGGAATCGCGGGTCCGGGACTCAACCGAAAATCTGTGGCTGCGCAGGTGAGGAGAGTAGTCACTCTCTGAGACGTCTCGTTACTCAAGGGTTTCGAGACAGGTCTGCGGCGGAGCGGTTAGGGCACCTTCATCGGGCATTTCATCGTGCGGGGTAAACGTACCTATCCGGGGGCAGACAACGGAGTAAGGCAGGAATCCGTGCCCGAGTGAACGCTCAACGACCGGCTTCCGGACGGACATCGGCGTCGGTCGGTGGACCATTTGGGGTCGCTCGTCCCATCATCCGAAGCTCTCCGGGGCCTTGGCGTCGGGCTTATGAGGTTTGGTACCGCAATCCTGTCGCAGGAGACGGGAACTGGATCGTCTCGGTGATAGAGACCGACGTCGAGCGCGACAAATCCGTCGTGCGGGCCGCCACTCTGAGTCACCTGCATTAAAGCATCTGGGGCGGACTCGAACGCAGCCGCCCGGAATGGAGCCGACCCCGTAAGCTAACGCCATGACCACGTCGAGCTTTCTTTTCCAGGACCGATCTTGGCGAACAATAGTGATCCCCTGGGGCACAGACTTCAACTCACGCTTGCGAAGTGCCGTCGCGGATGCGCCCCCTGAAATAGCTAATCCGGCAATCCCTTCGGAACTTGATAGGTACCGGATCACGAACGATAGTTCGCTTAGCCTCCTGGACTCGCGGCAGGTCGAGCCGAACGATCTGTTGCCCTTCCACATCTGCGCCACGGCGTTCCATAGTTGGGCTCGCGCCGAGGAGGAACTCCTCGACTACCAGCGGCAGTGGATAAAGCATCCCGAGACCACCTTGGAATATCGGCTGGTCGATAATTACCTTTACGCTCTCACCTGCGTTTACCAATTCAATCTGGCGAACCTCTCTCTGGTTGACGAGTCGAGCGACTTCTCCATGCTCCAAGGTGCCCTGTCGAGCATCCAGATGGTCCGTGGCGTACTCCAGCAGGCGATCCCATTCGAGGCGTCCCTAATAGATGACCTCAACGGCTTTCCTTGCCCGACCGAGCAGGTTCGTAACGCCCTCGAACGTCCCACCGCCACCCACGCCGCAAAGACATCAATACCGCCCTTATCGCCCTTTGCTCGGCTGCATCAATCTGCATATCCTCTGCATCGACCTGCATTTCCTCTGGATGGTTAAGTCCTATCCGGTTCAGTGGTCGTAGGCCGTCAGGGAGCGTTTTTGGAGGTTCGCTGGTTTCCGGTTGTGTCCATGACGGTTCGGCGCACGATCAGGCGGTCGAACAAACTCCAGAACACGTAGGCGGGGCCGCCACAGTTGTCCAACGAATACCAGTGCAGCAACCCCGACATGCTCTAGAACAGCCGGTGACGTGGACACGTCCTGAAGCGAGTGCCGGTCCCAGAAGGGGGTAGGTTTCGAGATTCCGCATTTGCGCCGCGACGTTGACCTGCTCTGATGCCCGCGCGACAGCAGGAGAGCTGCACGTAAGCCGATCCCCCTACGTACACCGGCTCGTCTTCAGATCTGACGCAAGTGTCTCGTAACCTCTGCGCCTCGAAACCCTAGGGATACGAGACGGCGAGAATGGTCGATCCTAGTAGTCGATGGCCTTCCGGTCCATGGACTTGAGCGCCGCGAGACGTGCTTCCACTTCGGTCTGCTCTCCGAGGTCTTCCAGGGAGGCAAACTGGGCGTCCAGGGATGAGGCGGCGAGCTCCTGCTGGCCGCGGACGGTAGCTTCCTTCCGGCGGATGTTTTCCTCGTACCGGCCGATGGCCGATGTCGGGTCCCCAGCGTCGAGGGCCTTGAGCGCGTCGTTCACCTGGGACTGGGTGGCGGCGACGCGGGCCCTGTTGACCAGCTGGTTGCGTTTGGCGGTCAGCTCCCCTAGCTTGCCGCGCATCTGGTCCAGGCCACCCTTGAGCTTGTCGACGACCTCGTTTTGGGTGGCCAGGGACGGCTCCAGTGCCTTGCCGGTGGCTTCGGCAGCCATCTGCCGCTGCAGGGCGAGCCTGGCCAGGGCGTCGAACTTGTCGGCGTCAGGGTTCCCGGCGGCGCGGAACTCGTCGGCCTTCTTCGACGCGGCAATGGCCTTGTTCCCCCAGGAGTTGGCGTCCTCCACCTCGCGCCGGTGGTCATCCTCAGCCATCCGGAGGTTGCCGATGGTGGTGGCAACGGCGGCCTCGGCTTCACGGATGTTCTCCGAGTAATCCCGGACCATCTGGTCCAGCATCTTCTGCGGGTCTTCGGCGGAGTCCAGGAGGGCGTTCAGGTTGGCCTTGGCGAGCTGGGCGACGCGGGCGAAAATACTTTGCTTCACAGGGGTCTTTCTATCAGGAATGGGGTTTCGGATCTCATGTGTACGGCAACCGGCGGGGACTGAACCAAACGCTATTCCCGCTGCCGGCGCCTGCGGACCCTGATGACTTCTGCCACCCCGGCAAGGGCCAGCGGGAACGACACGACAGCGGCCAGATGCCGCTTCAGGTCGTAGGGGTCATCCATCATCGCCCAGCCCACGAGCACCCCCGGCAGTCCGACGCAGATGGTCACCCATGGGCGGTTCTCCCGCGCGCCCGACCAGATGGCGGCAGCGATGGACAGCGCGGAACCGGCCAAGATGTAGCGGCTGCCGATCCAGACCTGTTCCTGTTCGTCCGAACGGGGCAGCCAGATGTGCCAGCCGGCGTGCCATATCCCGTAGCCGATCAGCACCAACGATGCGAGGACGAGCAGGATCCAGGCGATGGTCGCCGTCCAGCGGCGGCCAGCTGCAAACGGAGTCACTGCCGGTGCTTTCACAGCGGGCCGTAGCCGGCGTTGCCGTACGGGTCCCGCCACGTGGCCAGGTCTTGTTCGACTGCTGCCCGAAGACCGGCGTCGGTCTGGATCCGCTGCCGGAACGACTGCCTGGCCCGGCCCAACACCACTGAGGGGATCAGGATGCAGACGGTCAGGAGGGCCGTGAAGAGCAGGTAGGCCCCCAGCAAGGTACCGGCGCTTCCGTTGGTCGCGGCTGAGGGCGAGCCGATGATGAAGATGGCCGCGACGATCGCGTCCAGGACGGTGACCATGAGGATGCCGCCACGGGCGGAACCGGGTCCACGGGTCACCAACCGGCTGCTGCCTGGCAGTGTCCGCCGCACCTGCTTCCACGAGATCATGCCCAGCGTGGACAAGGCGGCTCCTGCCAGGCTCAGGACAATCACCCACACTGGGCTGCCCGCCAGGACCGTGATGTAGGCGCCTGCCAGGACAAGGAACGCGCCTACCCCGATGGCGCCGCTCCAGCCCGCTGCCACTGTCCCTTGGGCGTCGGCAAGCACCCGCAGGCGGGACGGGGCCTCCGGCGCGCTGACCTGTGCCAGTTCCGGGGAGAGCCAGTAGTCGAGCGGGTGCTGGGGCTGGTCCGCCGGCCAGCGCACTTCTGGAAGCGGCCCTGTCATTTGGCGGCCAGGTCGCTGCGGCGGAAGGCGCCGGCGATGGAGAGTTTGCGGCCGTATTCGATGGACCCGTATCGGAACAGGTGGACGGCGAGGCGGATGATGAGGGCCCCGACGACCAGGAGCTCGACGATGACGATGGTGGCTTCGACCGGGTTGAGGGTGCCGAAGGCGTTCCGGAGCAGCGCGGTGACCGGCGCGGTGAGCGGGAAGTACGTGAAGACCTGCACGATCAGTGCGCCGGGGTTGGAGATGACGAGACTGAATGTGTAGAAGGGGATGAACATCATGGCCATCAGCGGCCCGAAGATGGTGCCGGCTTCCTTGGCGGTCGGCATGATCGCCCCGATGGCCACCAGGACCCCGGTGAAGACGGTGAACCCGCCCAGGAGCAGCAGGGCGCCGGTGACCATGGGTCCGGGTTCGAAGACCAGGGACGAGAGGTTCATGTCCGGAAGGGCCAGGGAGTCGCGGAAGAACAGATACGCCAGCCCGACCGGGGCCAGGAACACCAGGATTTGGACGAGCCCGACGGCGAACAGGGAAATGATCTTGCCCGTGATCAGCGTCGTCGGGTTCAGGGTCGTCAGGATCATCTCGGTGACCCTGTTCTCCTTCTCCTCCAGCGTGGAGTTCAGCATCTGGTTCGAAAGCAGGATCATCGAGATGTAGAAGACCACGAGGAACAGCATGGGCGGGATCACTCCCCCGATGCCGGCGGCGACCTTGCCGTCCTTGAAGGTTTCGGAGTCGAATTTCACGCTCCCGGTCAGGGCAGCGGTCAGCTGGGGCGAGCCGACCTGGTACTGGGCCGACGCGGCCAGCAGCTGCTTCGCGACCGCCTCGTACTTGCCGTTCTCGAACATCCCCTTGTCGGCCCCGTAGACCTTCACCGACTCCTTGGTCGGGTCTGCCGGGTAGGCGAAGTACGCCTCGGAGGTGCCGTCCTTGACCGCGGCGATCGCCGCCTCGGGGTTGTCGGTGTACGTCCCGCCGGCGACCTTGGCACCCGGGGCCATGATGATCCCGGAGGCGTCGCTGTAGGTGAAAGAGAACTGGGCGTTCTTCTGTGCGTCCGCGCTGGCATGCGAGCTGGCGTTGGAGGCGTAGACGAGGGCGAAGACGACGATCAGGAGGACCGGGATCGCCAGGGTCGCGATCGCGAAGCCACGCTTTTTGATGGTCCTCACGAACTCGAAGGCGACGACGGTGCCGAGGTTGTGCCGTGCCAATGCCATTACTTTGCCTCCGCCAGTTCATGCTGTTCGCCGTACACCTTGATGAAGATTTCATCCAGGGAAACCCTCGCCGGGGTGAAGGACCGCAAGGCCACTCCGGCTTGTACGAGCTCTCGCAGGACCTTTTCCTCCGATGCACCCTGCCCGGGTGCCAGCTCTGCCCGTCCGTCGCCAACGGGGATGATCTCGTACAGGTCGGAGGCGGGCAGCACGCCGTCGTAGGCAACGCGGTAGACGGTGCCGCCGAACTCCTCTTGGACTTCCTTAACGGTGCCGTAGGCGCGGGAAGTGCCGTCCTTGAGCAGGATCACCCGGTCACAGAGCCGTTCGACCTCTTCCATCTGGTGGGTGACCATGATGACGGTCGCCCCGGCCCGCTTGTGCTCTTCGATGATGTCCATCAGCAGCCGCCGGTTCACCGGGTCAAAGCCCTTCGTGGGCTCATCCAGGATCAGCAGCTCCGGGTTGTTCATGATCGTCACCCCCAGCTGAACTTTCTGCTGCTGCCCGCCGGAGAGCTTGTCTAGCCGGATCTTCGCCTTCTCCGGGATGCCGACCCGCTCCAGGTACTGCTCTGACCAGGTGCGGGCCGCGGCCTTGGACAGGCCCTTGAGCCGGCCGAAGTAGACCATCACGTCCAGGACCGGTTCCTTCTTGTACAGGCCCCGCTCCTCGGGAAGGTATCCGAGCCGTGCGCCGTCCCGCGGCTGGAAGACCTTCCCGCCGATATGCAGCGTCCCGGCGGTGGGCTGGTAGATGCCCAGCAGCGCCCGCAGCGTCGTGGTCTTTCCCGACCCGTTGCTGCCCAGGAACCCGAACGTCTCCCCGGCGTGGACATCGAAGGACAGGTCACGGATGACCGTGGTGTCCCCGAAATCCATCCGGAAGTTTTTGATGTGCACAAGCGGCTCTGCCGCGTCCCCCAACGTCATGGTTCAAGCCTATCTGTGGCAGGTGGGTCCGTCCCCGTCAGGCCTGCGTAGAGGGGTTACGCGACTACCGTCTTGAGCAAACCTTGCGGCGAACGAGGGCTGCCGTTGCGGGACAGCTCCTAGCGTGGAGAACAAGATCCCGACGTTGGGGGCGGGATCTTACAAGTGGGGACACGGCGGCGGCCACAGCATCCGGACGACCGGATGCCCTCCAAACGCCGCCGTCCCAACCACTTGCCCGGCATAGACCCCGTGAGATCCTGCGCGGAAGATACCTACATGCGAAGAACTATCTGGAGCCTGGCCGCAGCGTTTGTCACCACGATCGTCTTCGGAAGCGTCTATGTCACGCTCCAGCAGATCGGTCGCCACGAGGCCAACATTGCACCGGCCGCGGCCGCCTCCGCGCAAGTTCAGCAAACGGGTTCGGACATCATGACGGCGCCCCGGCTGGAGCTGACACCGGACAGCGGGCTCTTCCTCATCGAATACGGGCAGAACAACACCCCGCTATCCACCAGCGTGACCCTGCATGGTTCCGTCCCCGTCATCCCCGACGGAGTACTGGAGACAGCACGTGCCCAAGGCACAGATACCGTGACCTGGCAGCCCGAACCCGGACTGCGCATGGCCGTAGTCGCCAAACACACAGCCGGGAAGGTCGTCGTGGCCGGCCAATCACTGGCACCTTTCGAAGCCAGCGACAGCAGGGCCCTTGCCATACTGGCCGCAGGCTGGTTGGGATCCATGTCCGTCCTCGCCGGGAGCTACGGTGCGCTAAGGCTCCTCGAGCGCCGCCAAGCCGGGCACCACAACGACTGACCGGCCGGCACTACGTCCAGAGGCTTCCAAGGGGCCTTTGGACCCTGTCGGGCCCTCCTGGCACTGGGTAGCTTGAGGGCTAGTTTCGCCGACCGCTGTGCCAGCCAGCCCTACATCAGGAGTACCCGTGGTGGGAGACACTTCTTCAATAAGCACCGGCCACCTTCGTGCAGGGCTGAGTCCTTTCCAACGCGTGCTGGTTCTCGTTCTGCTGGCCGCGGTCGTGAACCTCGGCGCCGCATTCGTCCTGGACACCGTCACCGGGTGGGACAGCCTGTACCGCCGGCTGGGCGGTGTCCTGGTGCTCGCCGCCATGGCGGTTGCTGTTGCCGCCTTCACGCGATTCCCCTTCACGTGGACAGTCCGGTCCGGCCGGTTGCTGATCCTCCCGGCAGTCCTGGCCGTACTCCCGTTTTTCGCCGGTGTGCAGTCGGTCGAAACGACCGTCCTCACCGCCATTCTGATCGGAGAAGCTGCAACAGGGGTGTTTGAGGAGCTGTGGTTCCGGGGCCTAGCCCTGTCAGCACTCGGCCCGTGGAGCCCCATGGCAGCCGCCATCACCGTCTCGGCCCTGTTTGGTCTGTCCCACTTAGCCAACATCGCCTACGGCGCGGACGTCGCGGTGACAGCGGCCCAGGTCGTGGGTGCCTTCACCTTCGGCGTAGGCTACGCAGCCCTGCGGATGCGGACCATCGCCCTATGGCCCCTGATGATCCTGCACGCTGTAACGGACATTTCCCTCGCCATCGGCAACGTCACCGGCGGCCTGCGCTGGGGCATCATGATCGGCTCGGACACCGTGCTCCTCATCTACGGCATCATCCTGCTCCGACAACTTCCTGCAGGGACAACTGTCGGGGACGCGGTCGGCGCGAGGCGGACCACGCCGGCGCGCCCCTGAGCCCAAGGCGGGACGAAGCATGGCGGCCCTCTCCACCTACGACAAATTCAAGTCCCTGGTCAGCTCCGGCACGGACACAGAACGCACCTCGTTCTTTAGCGACGCCATCTTCGCCATCGCGATGACCCTGCTCGCGGTCGAGATCAGAGTCCCGGAAGTACCGCCGGAGGAACTCCCGCACGCCCTACTCGAACAAGGCGCCCAGTACTTCGCTTACGTGCTCTCCTTCGCCGTGACCGGCGCCTACTGGCTGACCCACCACCGCCTGTTCAGGCTTCTCCGGGCGTACGATGCGAACCTTCAGCGCATCAACCTAGTCGCCCTGCTATTTATCGCGCTCACCGGCTTCGGATCAGGAGTCCTCGCGCGCTACGGAGACCAACCCGCGGGAGTCGTTGTGTACGCGGTCATCATCAGCGGTATGGGGCTCAGCTACACCGCCTTATGGCAATACGCGTGGCACCGGAAGCTCTTCGGCAGTGACATCGATGCCCGTCTCTTCTCCTACATGCGCGCGAGAAGCCTGGCCGTCCCCCTGGTCTTCCTCGCCTCCATCCCGGTAGCTTTCTTCAGCCCCGCGGCCGCCGAATACCTCTGGCTCGGAGTCCTCGCCCTCGACGCCGCCCTGTCCCTCGCCTACCGAAGACGGCCGGCCACTCCTGGGCGGGCCCGGCCTACGAAGAGGTAGGGGCCACCCGAAGGTGGAAATCGGCCGCAAAAGGGGTGACATAGGGCCACCCGGTAGCAGCAAGCCCATCACACCGACCGCGCCTGCTGCCCTCTTCTGCACACTCCGCTCGGCCCGAAAACGTGCACTGGCCCTCTGGTGGGCCATGCCGTGCTCTCCCAAATTCCATGGCCCGTTATGGGCTGCAGTTGAAGGTATCAGGTCAGGGGCGCAGGCTGATCGACACCTAGCGGCTTGAGCGACTTGAAGGGGACAATGGAGGTATGTCCCGTTACAGAGCTTCTGTAAACATCCCGGCTGGCCCCAATGAGTCGCCGACGCCGGAGGAACAGGACGCTCTCGCTCCCTTTGACCTGACCACAGCCAATCCGGAAGACCTAGCAATTTGGATCGCGGCGGCTGAGCTGAGACTTGTCACCGACCGTAGGCTTGGCAAAGTTACCCCGAAATGGGTTGAGCAGCTCGCACGCGCAAAGGGTTGAAACCTTCGTCCGCCACGAGACTTCAGCGGTCGAAGAACGTCATATTGGTAGCGATAACGCCACCAATATGAACAGATGGCGGACATTAGCTTCGAGCTCATCGCCGGGCGGGAAGATTACGCCCTCTTGGGACCGGCCGGGCGCGAGTAGGCGTTCCTGTACAAGCGGATTTAGCGCTGGTTGTGACTCATGACGGCATCGTTGGACCTGCCTTCTTGAGCACGACAAGCTGCAAGGAAGCATTCCTGTTGACTCGTCGAACTGGCCACACTCGTAAAGCACTAGTGCTGGATGTAGAGCATTGCACCAAGTGGCTGTCACCGATCACTGCAAGGCCACATCGCTGACGAACGGGTGAACTTGTACTCCTGGGTGAATGTGGTGAATTTCGCCCCATCAAATCCTGCCTCAGCGAAAAGTATGGGACGGACGCTACTGTGGCCTGGACCGGTTTCCGCGGTCGACGCCGAACGAGCGTGCTCCTCCTAGGCGTCGCCGTGACTAGGAACGTTGTGACTGCTTGTGAGCCGTGTGAGTCTCAGCGTGGAGCCGGGCGTAGATGATTCGAAGGGGATTTGAGGGCCATGAATGAACCTAGGTGGGTCTTCATCGGAGATACTCACGGGGACACCGGCTGGATGAGGACTGTCCTGCGCTCGGCCGCACGGGCCGGTGTCCGCTCGTTGATCCATGTCGGGGATGACGCCTTCGACTGGCCAGGGCGGAACCGGCCAAA
The DNA here is from genome assembly GCF_030812615.1 of Pseudarthrobacter niigatensis. Classification (NCBI taxonomy): domain Bacteria; kingdom Bacillati; phylum Actinomycetota; class Actinomycetes; order Micrococcales; family Micrococcaceae; genus Pseudarthrobacter; species Pseudarthrobacter niigatensis. Next base: position 666,528 of record NZ_JAUSTB010000001.1, read on the forward strand.
GCACGCTAACCGCGTGAACCACATTTTGGAGGAGCACGGGCAGACCCTGTACTTTTCGGGCGGCAATCATGACAACTGGACAACCCTGCTCAAGCTCAAGACGGAGTCGGATGGTCTAACTACTTGGCGGCCGAACATTCGCGTGTTTCCCCGCGGTGGCCGTGCAGTCGTGGAGGGCCTTACAGTAGGGGCCCTTGGCGGAGCCTTCAGTATAGATGCACGCCACCGCACCTTGGGGATGTCCTGGTGGGACACGGAGGAACCGACACGGGAAGACGCGCAGCGACTTCTTGACGGCGGCCCCGTTGATGTCCTCGTGACGCATGACGTCCCGTTGGCCGTGCCGATCGTCGGAGACTTCATGCTGGCGCCAGCCGTAGTTGAGCGGGCAAATGTCACACGCCAGCTTCTTCAGGACGTCGTGGACCAACTCCGGCCTGGCTACGTGTTCTGCGGGCACTGGCACCAACGACTGACTCACGAGCTCGTACACCCGGACGGCAGTGTTACAACTGTGGAGGTTCTGGCCAATGAATACAACCGCCGGACCAACGCAGTCCTCTTAAGCCGAGGCGAGCGGGGGCTCGTCGTGGAGCCGCTTGACCTCAGCGGCAACTGATTCACCCACAATCTAGGATTTCGACTCAGCGTCCAAACGTGGATCTGGAAGCGGAAGGCTGCGGGAGCCAAAAGAACGTGCCAACGAAGATGCTGTCTTGCGCGGAACGGATGAGGTACGGGCGACCTCGGGGACGCCCCGAAGGCTCGGAAGGGCAACCGCGGCACAACCAGCACCCTGTCATGAACTGTCATCCAGCTCACGCCTCTGATTCTTTGGCTCATTATTCAATGATGGTGAGAACGTCGATAGGAACGCCCGTGATACGGCTGCTGCGACTTCCTTGCCGGCCGGTGATCCCGAGGGAACCAGAGGATGTCGTCGACCTTTTTACCCGCTGCGATGCAAGGTTCTCGTCCCAGACGGAGGTCCATCCCGAACTGCTGCTCTGACCGTAAGGGATGAGCGCAGGGAAAGCTGCCTGTGCGGTCGTAAAGGCCGAGACGGGATCAAAAAGAATCACCTGATGACCCTTTACGTCCGCCACCTTTCCAATGGTCGGACCTGCAGGCCGCAAAGAGCCGTCCCCACCGTCGGTTTTCCAGCCGAGCCTGTTGTTTATCGAGTCCGAGGCATCACCAGCGATTGGAGGCTGTGTCGGGTCGTCCTTGGAAACAACATGCGCCATGCCCGTAGACAACAGCGACCGTAACGTTCGAACCAGAGATGCTCCAGGGGCGGATTCCTGGTTTTCGGCATGAGCGTCGATGACGAGACGAATGACGCCATCGCAGAGTCCGTCCAAGTTGAACTGCTCCACGAACCCGTCCTCCATCCCCAGATCGGCAGCCATCTCCTTCAAGATCGCCAGGGGTAGCAGGATGTCGGCGGCCAAAATGGACGCACGGTCCAAGGATGTCTTGGATTGCTGCGGATCAGTCGAGGCGTCGCTTACGGAGCGCTTCAAATTCATGTAGGCCTCGTTTAGGTGCTGCACGTAGCCGGCCCATCCGCCGTTGTGGTTCTTGGCTGCGTGCCGGATGTAGTGGATGACGTGGCCCGTGAACCGCGCTTGAGTTCCCTCATGTTTGGCCATGTTGACAATGCGGTCTGTTTTGTCTCGGTCCGGGTGCAGCTTGCCCTTGCCAATAAAGACCGGGATCACGCGTTCCTTCACAGACGACGTGGTCAGCTCGTTCTCGGCTGTGATGATGAGCTGGGCGATCGGCCTGTTGACCTTCCGGGAGGTCATGTTGGCGTTCATGCGGCCCTTGGTTGCGTTGTTGAAGATCGCGCGCGTGATGTTGGAGATCTTCTGGTCCTCCCCCAGAGCTTGGTCTTTCATTGCGGACGGTGCCATGTCGTCAATTACCCAGATGGGTGTGTGGGCGATGGCGTGTTCTATGTACGCCTCGGTGTCCTTGGCTGAGCCGGGCAGGCTACCGTCCTGCCAGGAGGACTTCCGGCGTGCCCAGAAGTACATGCAGGCCTGCGCCGAGTAGGACTTTCCAGTACCTTTGGGACCCCAGAAGAACAGGGTGGACTTGGGGCGCAGCGGCACCGTTGGGCGGAGTCCGCCGGCCAGAACAATCACGGCCGCAGACTGATCCGTCCAGGTTCCGGAAGTGATGTAGGCATCCACGACGGCGCGGAAGTCCTTTCGCACCTGTTCCTTGTAATCAATATCGTCCCAGGAGCAGTCCAGCTTCTCCACCCCGACCCCGTACTGGCCAGCCACGGGCAGGCGGCCACTATCCATGCCTGCCTTAACTGTCGAACCGCACGTCACGTCTTCGACGATCTGGTCGCTGAGAGCAAAGACGGGATACCCGTCCTCTTGAGGGACCCATCCCATGCGTGTCCAGCGAGTAGTGGACGCGCGTTCCTGCTTCCGGTTGTCCTTCACCGCTGCCAACCACGCATGCCCCTTAGCCCGACGGGGTGGCCAGGAAGGGTGCAGCAGCAACTCACGCGGAACGGTGGCGCCCTGGCGGACCCAGTCGGATGGCGGGAAGGCCAGGATGTTCTGCGGGCCAGTTACGACGGCGCCGCGGTCCTGCCCGTTCCAAGACCATGACACCTGAACCTTCACCAAGGTGTCCTTCGCATCAACTCGGACCTTCGGGTCGAGGATACCGTCGAGTAACTCCTCATCCGTGGGCTGCCTGCGCACTTCGGACGACAGGATGCGGCCGCCCAGGTCAACGCGCTTGTCCCAGCGGTAGCCGCTGACGGTGCCGCCGGGGGCGTTTTTGATGGGGACGCATTCTTCAACCTCGTGCCCGTTCGCAGACACCCGGAATGTTCCGGCAAGGTCGTGCGCCTTGGAGGCCGGAGCCGGGGGCATGACGGAAGTCATCGCATGCATCAGACCAGGCCCGTCACCGTTCTTGGCCAGGTCGTCGTCCACGCCGGCACTCGCCATCGACTCGCTGTCACCCGAGGCGACCGTCGGGTTGACGAACTTGATGGTCTTCATTGTCTGGGGACTGACACGCGACATTGACGGCGCTGCAGTCTGCGGATCTGAGGAGGCTGAGGCCCATTCGTCGTCGAAGTCCAGGGGCGTTTTTTCGGAAGGCGTTGCAGTCATGCTTGGTTCTATGCACACCTGCCCGGCACGGGGGTCATCGTCGAAGTCCAGGGGCGTTTTTTCGGAAGGCGTCGCGGTCATGCTTGGTTCTATGCACACCTGCCCGGCACGGGGGTCATCGTCGAAGTCCAGGGGCGTTTTTTCGGAAGGCGTCGCAGTCATGCTTGGTTC